>CADCAG010000022.1 GCA_902799355.1 uncultured Bacteroidales bacterium | reverse complement strand
TTGTCGTTGATGACCTCCATGATCTTGGCCTCCAACTCCTCGCAGAGCTCGGGGTTGTCCTTCAGCAGCGCCTTCACAGCGTCGCGACCCTGTGCCAGCTTGGAGTCACCATAAGAGAACCATGAGCCACTCTTCTTAATGATTTCATGCTCTACGCCCAGGTCTACAATCTCGCCAATCTTCGAGATGCCTTCTCCGAAGGTAATCTCAAACTCAGCCTTGCGGAAGGGAGGAGCTACCTTGTTCTTGACCACCTTGACGCGCACCTGGTTGCCAATGATGTTATCACCATCCTTGATGGCTGTCACCTTGCGGATGTCCAGACGTACAGAGGCATAGAACTTCAGCGCATTACCACCCGTGGTGGTCTCAGGATTGCCGAACATGACACCAATCTTCTCGCGCAACTGGTTGATGAAGATGCAGGTGGTGTTGGTCTTGGCAATGGTACCTGTCAGCTTGCGCAGTGCCTGTGACATCAGACGGGCATGCAGACCCACGGCAGAGTCGCCCATGTCACCCTCAATCTCCTTCTTGGGAGTCAGGGCAGCGACAGAGTCGACAATCAGGATGTCGATGGCTGACGAACGGATGAGCTGGTCGGCAATCTCCAGTGCCTGCTCACCATTGTCGGGCTGTGAGATATAGAGGTTGTCGATGTCTACGCCCAGCTTCTCAGCATAGAAACGGTCGAAGGCATGCTCAGCATCGATGAAGGCTGCAATGCCACCGTTCTTCTGGCACTCGGCAATGGCGTGGATGGCCAGCGTGGTCTTACCAGACGATTCAGGACCGTAGATCTCGATGATGCGTCCCTTGGGATAGCCGCCAACGCCCAATGCAGCGTTGAGGCCTATCGAACCAGTGGGAATGACCTCCACATTCTCAATTTTCTCATCTCCCATCTTCATGATGCTGCCCTTGCCGAAGTCCTTTTCAATCTTCTGCATGGCAGCCATCAGGGCTTTCATCTTCTCCTGTTGGGGAGTCAATGCCTCTTTGTTTTCTTCTTTCTTTGCCATTGTTATGTTGTTATTTCGTTATTTCGATGTTTCGACGTTACAGTTCAAGGTCGCCGTCATGGATTTCGTACCAAGGCAGACCCTGCTTGTTGAGCTGCTCCATGAATGGATCGGGGTCGAACTCCTCGACGTTGTGAACGCCTGGCTTCTTCCACAGACCCTTGCAGAACATCATGGCACCAATCATGGCGGGAACACCCGTGGTGTAGGATACGCCCTGCATGCCCGTCTCCTCATAGGCAGCACGGTGTGAGCAGTTGTTATAGACATAATAGGTGTGCTCCTTGCCATCGTTGCCGATACCACGGATGCGGCAGCCGATAGAGGTCTGACCCTCGTAGTTCTCGCCCAGATCCTGTGGATTGGGCAGCACGGCCTTCAGGAACTGCAGGGGCACAATCTTTACTTTTGCTACGCCACTGCCATCAGCCAACGGAGCCTCGTATTCTACCTCGTCGATACGGCTCATGCCGATGTTCTGAATGACTTCGAGGTGCTTCAGATACTGCTGGCCGAAGGTCATCCAGAAGCGGGCACGCTTGATGGTGGGGTAGTTGATGACCAACGACTCGATCTCCTCGTGGTGCAACAGATAGCTGTCGCGAGGACCGATGTTGGGGTAGGTGAGGTCTTTGTGAATCTCCAGCGGCTCTGTCTCTACCCACTGGCCATTCTCCCAGTAGAGTCCCTTCTGGGTAATCTCGCGGATGTTGATTTCTGGGTTGAAGTTGGTGGCGAAAGCCTTGTGGTGGTCGCCAGCATTGCAGTCAACGATGTCCAAGTACTGAATTTCCTTGAAGTGGTGCTTGGCAGCATAGGCCGTATAGATAGAGGTGACACCTGGGTCGAAGCCACAGCCGAGGATGGCTGTGAGGCCAGCCTGCTCGAAGCGCTCACGATAGGCCCACTGCCAAGAGTACTCGAAGTGTGCCTCGTCCTTAGGCTCGTAGTTGGCAGTATCCAGATAGCTGCATCCGCAAGCCAGACAAGCATCCATGATGGTCAGGTCCTGATAGGGCAGGGCGAGGTTGATAACCAACTCGGGCTTGTAGTCGTTGAAGAGTGCCTTCAGCTGCTCCACATCGTCAGCATCTACCTGTGCTGTCTTGATATCCAGCTTGTATCCAGCCTTATGGATGTCCTCAACAATCTTGTCGCACTTTGCCTTTCTGCGACTAGCAATCATAAACTCAGTAAACACGTCAGCATTCTGAGCAATCTTGAATGCTGCCACTGTTGCGACGCCACCAGCGCCAATCATTAATACTCTTGCCATTTGACTATTTTTCTATTTACAATTGATTTCTTCTGATTTAATGCCCAGCGCTGCCATCAGCGAATAGCCCAATATCTCCTGGCGGAAATTGCCATTGGGCATGGGTTGCATGGCGAAGACGGTGATGTGCTTGTCAGGGTCGGCCTGACGCAGTGCTTCGCGTACCTTATTATATATACGGTCGCTGTCTGCCACCACCATCAGTCGTTTCACTTCAGCAGCATTGGCAATGATTTGCAAGGAGTCGACGTAGAGGTCGTCCTTGGTAACCATCTCTTCCACCTGTACACAGCTGATAAGGAACTCACCCAACTGTCCGCTGAACGCCTTACCATCAAGGTCAGCAAACTTGCCAGGCTGGAAATTGTCCATCTGCTGTCGATTCCTGTCGTGAATCAGCACCACCTGGCAGGTGGCTGTTGGCTTTTGGCTGTTTGCTGTTGGCCTTAAGCCGCCATCCAGCGCAATACACTCCAGCCACTGGGCCATGTCAGCCTGTGGAATACGGCGTCCGAGCATGCGCTCAAAGTTGACTGTCAAGTCGAATGCAACCTTGTCAACATACTCTGCATCGACCAGTATGACTATCTCGCTCCATTTTGTGTTATTCATACGTGCAAAGGTAATGAAAAAACTCAAAAGGAGAAAGAATAAAAATATAATTTTTTATAAATAGTTGTCACACTGTAATTTCACCACTGCCATAGCAACGATGGTGGTGGGCATCGTAGACTACACAGAACTGACCAGGTGCCACGCCATGGATGGGTTGTGCGGCATGGACCATGTAGCGTCCGTCGCCTTGTGGCTCTAACGTGGCAGGCAGGAACTCTGGGGTATGGCGAATCTTCAACGTGATGTCTGTTGGTGGCAGCTGTCCGTTGATGCTATGGAACGCCATGATGGGGAAGTCCTGCTTATAGGCTGTCTCTGGGTCGTAGCCGTGGGAGACATAGATGATGTTCTGCTGGATGTCTTTCTTGACGACAAACCACGGGCCGCCACCCAGTCCCATGCCTTTTCGCTGTCCGATGGTGTGGAACCAGTGGCCCTTGTGCTTGCCGATAAGTTTTCCCGTTTCCAGCTCTACTACGTCGCCAGGCAACTCACCCAGATAGCGACGCAGGTAGTCGTTGTAGTTGATCTTGCCCAAGAAGCAGATGCCCTGTGAGTCTTTGCGCTTGGCATTGACCAAGTGCTCGCGCTCGGCAATCTCGCGCACCTCTTCCTTCATCATGTGACCAATAGGGAAGAGGGCCTTCTCCAGTTGCCAGTCGTAGATCTGTGCCAGGAAGTCCGTCTGGTCCTTTACGGGGTCGGGGCTGGTGCAGAGCCATTTTAACTTTCTTGGGGAACTGAATTCCCCAAGCACACAATCTTCCTCTGTCGTCGCATAGTGCCCTGTGGCTATGAGATCGTAGTCGTGGCCGCGCTTCTCATGGAAGGCACCGAACTTGATGAGGCGGTTGCACATGACATCAGGATTGGGCGTCAGTCCTGCACGTACCTTATCCATCGTGTATTGCGTCACCTGATCCCAATACTCACGATGGCAGTCGATGACCTCCAGCTTGCAGCCATACTTATGGCTGACAGCTGTAGCCATCTCCAAGTCCTCCTCAGAAGAGCAGTCCCACTCTTCTTCCTCCTCAGGACCTATCTTGATATAGAAACAGTCAGGATGCAACCCCTGGCGTGCCAACTCATAGAGCACCACGCTGGAGTCAACACCTCCGCTGAGCAATACTGCGATACGCTTGTCGTTTAGATTCATGGGCTTAATAGGCTTCGCGATATTTGTTTTCGTCCTTGTCGTCCAGCATAGAGAGGTACGACTGGTAGCGACTCTGTGCGATATAGTGGTCTTCGACGGCTTTCAGTACGGCACAGCCAGGCTCGTGAGTGTGGGTGCAGTCAGAGAAACGACACTGCTTGGAGAATTCAAAGATTTCCTTGAAATAGCTGGTCAGCTCCTCACGCTCCATATCAAATGTGCCGAATCCCTTGATGCCTGGGGTGTCGATGAGCCAGGTTGGGGTCTTGACAGAGGTGTTGACGGGGAAACCGTCGACCGCTATCATCTCAGAGAAGGTGGTGGTGTGCATACCCGTCTGGTGGGCATCGCTGATTTCAGCGGTGCGCTGGTTGGCATGAGGAATGAGGCGGTTGATGAGCGTCGACTTGCCCACACCGCTATTGCCACTGAGCAGCGTAATCTTTCCCTCCAATAATGGACGTAACTCCTCGATGCCTTCGCCCGTCTCTGCTGAGACGATGCGACACTCATAGCCGATGGTCTCGTAGAGGTTGACCATCATCTGCTGGTAGTTGCGCTCATCGTCGTTGAGCAGGTCTACCTTATTAAAGATAAGGATGACGGGCACACGGTAAGCTTCGGCAGAGGCCAGAAAACGATCGATGAACGTGGTGCTGGTCTCTGGCTTGGCAACAGTGACGATGAGCAATGCCTGGTCAACATTAGCAGCCAGGATGTGGCTCTGCTTAGAGAGGTTAATACTCTTACGGATGATATAGTTCTTGCGATCCTCTATCTCCGTAATCCAGCATTCGTCGTTAACTGTAACACGGTCACCTACGGCCACAGGATTCGTAGAGCGAATTCCCTTGATGCGGAAATTGCCCTTCACCTTACAATCAAGGAGCTGGCCATCGTCTGTGAGGACGGTGTACCAGCTTCCAGTATTCTTAATGACGAGACCTTTCAATTGTCAACTGTCAATTATCAATTGTCAATTAAACCGTCATTATTTCCTTGTTCTTGGCCTCCATCAGCTCGTCAAGCTTCTTGATGTACTTGTCGTGCAGCTTCTGCAGGTCGGCCTCGGCATCCTTCTCCAAGTCCTCAGAGAGTCCGTCCTTGATGGCCTTCTTCAGCTTCTCCTTGATGTCAGCACGAACGTTGCGCACCTCCACCTTGGCCTTCTCGGCAATCTTGTTGCACTGCTTGACCAGGTCACGGCGACGCTCCTCGGTGGGCTGGGGGATACCCAGACGGATAATCTCACCATTGTTCTCAGGGGTGATGCCTACATCAGAGTCCATGATGGCCTTCTCAATGTCGCGAATCTGCTTGCGGTCCCATGGCTTGATGGCAATGGTACGTGCATCAGGTGTTGAGATGTTGGCAACTTGGTTCAGGGGAACTTTAGAACCATAGGATTCCACACGTACACCATCCAGGATGGCGACGTTGGCACGGCCTGCGCGAACATGGCTCAGCTCCTCTTCCAGGAACATGGCAGCCATCTGCATACGCTCTTCAGCCGATGATAATGTCTGTTTTACGTCAATCATTTTTTTCTTGTTTATGTGATATTTGCCACAAAGATACGACATAAATTCCGACTATGCAAGGCATTTTATGAAAAAAGTCACAAAAAATTTTGTAAAGTGCCATAAGTTTTATACCTTTGCCTACATAAACCTATGATACTATTAGCCTAAGAATGTTAGAACTAACAAGTGAAATGTCATTATGGAGCCTCCAGCATTACGTGCTCTGCGTAGTGGTTGTCTTGGTGGTGGTGATTCTGGTTGTGGTAGCCTACAACTGGGTCTACCTGAAGCGTACTAGAGAGGCCAATGCCCGCCAGAAAGAGCAGAATGCCCATCTGGCGCTGGTTTTGTTTGCTGGACGCTTGCGCATCTGGAAGTATCTGCCAGCTACCCGTCACTACCTCTTCCTTTCCGAGGAGGGTTCGATTGAACAGCGCTATAACCCCATTGACTTCGCCCAATTCTTCGATCGTGACGACTTTGAGACGTTGCGCTCCACCATCTTCGATATCTGTGAAGGTAAGAGAAATAGTGCTGTCGTGACGCTGGTCAGCAATGCCAAGGACGATGCTTTCCTTCGCCATTATGAGGTGACGGTGAGCGTTGACCGTCGTGACGTCAATGGCCACGTTACTAGCATTCTGGGTATCCAGCATGACGTAACTGAGGAATATCGCCGTCTGGAGTCTGTCAACCAGTTGCTGTTGCGCTATCACACGGTATTCAATTCCTCACTCATTGATGTGGTGTATTATGATGGTCAAGGTGTGTTGCGCGACATCAATGAGCGTGCCTGCAAGGCCTTTGGCGTTTCTGATCGTAACTTCGTGCTCCAAAACGAATTCCTGCTGAAGAACAATCCTATCTTTGCCGATGTGGACATTGAGACGATGAACAATATCCGTTCTTCTTCTATTGTGAACTTCCAAAACTACGAGGATCCAATCTACCATTTGGATGAGTTTGGCCTGACGAACAAGAAGATGTACTATGACTCTACCATCAACCCCATCCGTGATGCCAATGGCAAACTAGTGGGTGTTTATATGGCTGGTCGTGACATTACGGAAATGGTGGTATCGTACCACCGTCAAAAGGAGGGTGCCGAGAAACTGCACAAAATCAACGAGAGTATCAAGAGCTATATCTCCAACATCAATTATGCTTTGCGTATTACGAATATACGAATAGTGAACTACTATCCCAAATCGTTTACGCTGGAGATGTCGGACAATATCACCCAGTCGCAGATGCGACTCTCCCAGCTGCGATGCATCCGTCTGGCTACACCACGTTTCCGTCGTACTGTCTCCAGTGTGCTGAACCGCATGGACCATCTGTCACCTTATAATATAAATGTGAACATCGAGACAGAGATACGTGACAAGAAAGGTCGCCAGATATGGCTGCTGTTCAACATGGTTCCGATGCTTGATGCCAACGGCAAGGTAGAACGCTACTACGGCTTGTGTCGTGAGATGACGGATATGGTAGAGATGGAGAACCGTCTGGTCGTAGAGACCAAGAAAGCCCAGGAGACAGAGCTGTTGAAGCAGTCGTTCCTCTCGAATATGAGCTATGAGATCCGTACACCGCTGAATAATGTGGTGGGCTTTGCGGGATTGTTTACTGCACCACATGACGAGGCTGACGAGCCCGCTTTCGTAGAGCAAATCAAGACCAATTCCAACAACATGCTGACGCTCGTCAACGATGTGATGCTGCTCTCCAGCCTGGATGCCAATATGGTGGAATACCATAAGGAGTATGTCGATTTCGCCAAAACTTTTGCCGCTCATTGTCAGATGGGATGGAGTAATGCCTTGCCGCAGGTGAAAACCGTCATTGACAATCCTTACGACAGTCTGGTTGTCAATATTGATGAGGAACACGTAGGAAAGGTCATCCAGAAACTCTGCTGGATGTCGGCACTGACGTTGAAGGAAGGCTTTGCCAAGGCCCGTTGTGAATATCGTCGTGGCGAACTCCTTATTACCATCGAAGATACGGGTGACGGCATTCCAGAGGAAGGTATGGCACACCTCTTCGATCGTTTCGTACACACGCTCGACGACCAGCTATTAGGAACAGGTCTCGACCTGCCGATTGTTCAGGCTCTTGTCCGACAGATGGGAGGTACCATTGAGTTGGATTCTAAATTGCATCATGGCACTACCGCCTGGGTTTCTATTCCCTGCGAGGTGCAATCCGTAGAAAAACGCCGTGAGGAAATTACTTCAGACACCATAGAAAACATGCTGCTATGACTATACTGACTATGACATATCCCCTGTTGCTCTCCGTTCCTTTCGCATCGCTGTGGCCGGTATTGCTGTTGATTGTTGTATTGCTGCTATTGGCAGCTGTGTTGGTACAGAACCATCTTGTGCGTCGTCGTGTCCGTCAGAGTATATCCTCTGCCACCGCTACCTATGAGATGATGGAGAAGGCTTTGCAGATTGCCGACAACGATGTCGTCTACTATGATATTCCTGGTGGCATCATTCGGAGACTGAGAGGCAGCCTGTTTGTCAAGACGGAGTTGAAGGCTGAGGACTTCAGAAAATTCATTCATCCAGAAGATGTGGAACGAGTACTGAATACTGTCTACCAAGTGATAGATGGTAAGCAGAAGTCTGTAGAGTATGGTTATCGATGGGATATCAATTATGGCGTTGGTGAACCTCATTGGCTCTATGTACGTAATAACAGTGTGGCAGAATATGCTCCAGGCATTAGTAAGCCCGTTGGTATTATCAGTGTGCTGGTTGACGAGACCGAAATGATTCAGCAACAGCAGGAAGAGGAGGAGCTGGCTCAGCGCTACAAGCAGATCTTCGAGGACTCCATCGTGGGTCTGTCGTTCTACTCTCCTGATGGCTGGCTGCTTGATGCCAACAAGATGATGCGTGAAATCTGCCACTTCGACAGTGAAGAGGGTGATGCTTTCTTCTCGAAAGTCAACCTGTTTGATATGGCTCCTTTCAATGAGGTGCTTGACCGCTATCATCCTAACGAGTATCTGGCCTGCTCACTGAGTATCATCCCTGAGCGCGAGATGTATATCTACTTGGAAATCGGCGTTCACCCCATCTATGACGAAGAAGGCAAGCTGATTTACCTCTCTGTGGCTGCCCGTGACATCTCTGAGGAACGCCAGCTGTATATGCAGGCTAAGAAGAACGACCTTGAAATTCAGAAAGTCAACGAGTCGATACAGATCTATGAGAAGGAGTTGCGCTACATGATGGAAACATGTGGCTTGCAGGCTTGGCGTATCACGCTGGATCGAGATATCATTGAGTTCTATAGCGGATTGAGTACAGTACAGCGACAGTTTACGCTGAAGCAGTTGCAGAGTATCTTCTATAGCCAGGATGACGAGTTCGTTCGTGCCTTGGACGATCCTGCCAAGGCTATCGCTAAGCCCCTGAGCTATATGGGACGCATGCATCCGAGGGTGACTCAGAGAGATGTAGAGCCTCAGTGGGTACAGATCAATAGTATTCCAGAATATGACAAGCAGGGTAATCTGAAAGGTGCCTTTGGTATCTGGCGTAATATCCACCAGCTCATGGAGAAGCAGGAACAGCTGAAGCGTGAGACGGAGCGTGCCAACGATTCTGGTCGTATGAAGAGTGTCTTCCTGGCTAATATGACCCATGAAATCCGTACACCGCTGAATGCCATTGTCGGCTTCTCTGACGTACTGCCACTGCTCTCTACTCCAGAGGAGCGTCAAGAGATGATTCGTCTCATCATGGACAACTGCGACATGTTGCTCCGTCTGGTCAACGATATTCAGGATGCCGCTTCGCTGGACACCAGTGGCGCTGTGGAAATCAGAGCAGAAGAGATAGACTTCTCTAAATTCTTCGATGAGCTCTGTGAACAGTTACAGCAACGTCTGCGTGAGCCTACAGTGGTGTTTGTCAAGGAAAATCCGTATCCGACCTTTGTGACGGCAGTTGACGAGATGCGAATCCGTCAGGTCTATACCAACTTTGTAACGAATGCGGTAAAGTACACCCACCAGGGACATATCAAGGTGGGATATCGCAAGGAGTGGCGCGAAGAGAATGGCGAAAGCCATGAGGGTCTCTATCTTTATTGTGAGGATACTGGTGACGGTGTTCCCAAGGAGATGCAAGACAAGCTCTTCGAGCGTTTCTTCAAACTAAACGACTATATTCAGGGTACTGGTTTAGGACTCTCTATCTGTAAAGCCATTGCTGGTGCCTGTCATGGATCCATTGGCGTGGAGTCTGAAGGCCAAGGCCAGGGCTCTACGTTCTGGATGTGGATTCCTTGTAACGAAATAAAAAAGTAAGAACGATCAACCATGACTAATCATTATCGTATTCTGTTGGCTTTCCTCTGCTTGCTGGTACTGTCGCCGATACATGCGCAGGACAGTGATAGCACGGTAGTCTTCAACCGTGAGCATCCGCTAGTCTATGAGGATGCATGGGATCTATGGCCCTATTCCTTCCTCAATGCCAATGGCGAGGCGGTGGGTTATAACATTGATCTCATCAAACTCATCTGTGACGAGCTGGATATTCCCGTTGTCATCAAGCTGAAGCCTACGAAAAGGGCTTTGGCGGATGTCAAGAATGGTGAGGCCGACCTGATGCTGGCTATGGATGCTGACTATAACAGGGAATACGGAATGACGGGAAAGTCAGTGGTACAGATATTTACCCATAGCGTGCTACGTCGCAAGAGTGACCCTCTCCGCATCAAGACTGAGGCTGACTTGGAACACAACCATTTTGTGGTCCATGAAGGCAGCTTTGCCCACCACTTGATGAAAGATAATGGTTGGGAGGATCTTGTTGTCCCCTATGGTGACATGCGTGATGCAGTACAATATGTCCATAACACACCGCGTCAACAGATAGTGTGGAATACCCTGTCATTGAAATGGCTGATACGCACATTGCATTTCGATGATCTGGAGTTGACACCTGTCCAGATGCAGCATGGTGAGTATAAGTTCTTCTCAACTCATCCCGTCCTGCTTGACCTTATCGATGAAGTCTATTCGCGCTTAGAGGCTGAGGATAAGTTGCAACCCATCCAGAATAAGTGGTTCTATCCTGAACGCAAGGACACTGGTATTCCTGTATGGATATGGTTCGTCATTGGTGCCATGATTCTGGCATTTATGGCTGCAGTGGGTTACTATGCCCTTTACCGTTTCCGTGAGGAGAAGATGACAAAGGCCATTCGTCGTAGCAATAGCCGTCTGTCGCATATCCTCAACACATGGGATGTTCATGTGTGGACGTTCAATGTAGAGAAGAAAACCGTCACCGTGTTTAATGACAAGGGTGAGGTGGAAGCGGACAACCAGCCACCAACCATCTTCTTCAACCGTATGCAGGCTGAAGATGTAAAACAGCTTAGCAATCTGCTGTTACAGATTGCTGAAGGCAAAGTGGAGAAAACGAAGATTGAGGTACGTTCGAAACATGTGGAGACCGGTGAGCCTCAGATATTGTCTGTCATTATGTCAGTTTTACGACGTGGCAAGACGGGACAACCTTCTGACATTATTGGTACCTACTGTGACGTCACCGCCGATCGTCAGCGCCAGCATCAGGTGAAGGACACCATGTTGCGCTATCAGTCTGTCTTCCATTCTGCCATGGTAGATACCATTGTCTACGACAGTAATGGCTATATGTATGACATGAACGAGAAGGCCAATGAGGCCTTCCCTGGTGGTAAGGAGGGAGCCATCAAGAACCGTGTCAGCCTGCGTGATGTGTTGGGAGAAGATGTCTCGTTAGACACCTTGCAGCCATCCTATTTCACCAAGCTCTATGAGGTAGGCCGTGATAACCGTGTGTTCAATCCGGAAATCCACAAGCGCCTGATGTTCTATGAGCTCCAGCTTATGCCGTTGCGCGATAGTCAGGGAAATCTGATTGATGTGTTTGGTACTGGACGTGACGTAACAGAGGTTGTTAAATCGTATCAGCGCCTGCAGCATAACCTGGAGTTGCAGGAGCATGCCAACGAAGAGATGAACAACTACTTCCGCAACATCAACTACGTGTTGCAGAACGGTGGCGTGCGCATGGCTCGTTATTCGCCCGATACACATACCTTATTAATATATACCAGTGTGGGACACAAGCAGAGTGAGCTGACCCAGACACGTGCGTTGGCGCTTACTGCCGACGACTCTAAACGTCAAGCCCAGCGCATGCTCAACAGCATGGATAACCGTACGCTGCAGCCACAGAAGGCATCTATCAATACGCTTATCCGTGTCAAGAATGGCATGCATCTCAGCATCCTGATGTCGTTCATCCCCGTCTTGGATGATCAGGGTCATGTCAAAGAGTACTTTGGCGCATGTCGTGACATCAGTGAAATCAAGGCTACCGAAGAACTGCTGGCACAGGAGAGTGCCAAGGCGCAGGAGATAGAAACGGTGAAGAACGCCTTCCTCCGTAATATGAGCTACGAAATTCGTACACCGCTCAGTTCTGTCATCGGTTTTGCTGAACTCTTCGAGTTGTCCCACGGCTCTGAAGACGAGGCGTTGTTTATCGAACAAATCAAGGAGAACTCCTCTCAACTGCTGAAACTCATCAACGACATTCTGTTCCTGTCGCGACTGGATGCCGGCATGATTGAGTTCAAGCGGAAACCCGTTGATTTTGCCCAGTTCTTCGATGCTCGTTGCATGTCTATCTGGCATCGTGGCCATCATGATGGTGTCGAACTAGTCTTTGACAATCCTTATCAGACGCTGATGGTTGAGATTGATGACCAGAACCTGGGACTGGTCATTGACCAGATTCTGGAGAATGCTACGGCGCATACCACAGAAGGTATGGTTCGTGCAAGCTATGAGTACACGGGTGAGGGAGTCGCTATGGCTTTCCAGGATACGGGTTGTGGCATCTCGGAAGACCGTATGAAGCAGATCTTCGAACGCTTTGTGTCTTCTGGAGGAAGTCACGGTACTGGCCTTGGCCTTGCCATCTGTCATGATATCACTACGCAGATGGGTGGTAAGATCCGCCTTCAGTCAGAAGAAGGCAAGGGTACCATTGTTTGGGTGAGCATACCGTGTAAGTGTACTGAAATCGTCAGGAAATAGAAGAGGGGAGGAACTACATCATGAAACGTTCAATCATATATATATTATTTGCATTATTCTTTGTCACTGTGCCCTCGGCGACAACTGCCAAAGATTTCTATGACTTCACTGAGGAGCATCCGCTGATTGTCGCTTGTGACTGGGACTTCCGTCCTTTCGAGTTCCTTGATAGTGATGGAGAACCTGCAGGATATAATGTCGAGGTGCTTGATAATATTCTTAACCGCTTAGAGATTCCGCACAAGTTTGTCATGCAGGAGTGGCAGACGGCCAGTGACATGTTTGTCAAGCGTAATGCCGACCTGTTGCATGCTCTCTCTGAGTACTATAATGACAGCTCATATGTACAGACAAAAAAGTATGTCAACTACTATAATATCCGTGCTGTCCGCCGTGTTGATGCGCCCCGTTTTACTGGTATCACCCAAATGGCTGGTGGTATCAGCATTGGTGTTAAGAAGAACGACTATGCTGCCTTGCGTGTCAGTGAAATCGATACGATACCGTTCGATGTCCAGTATCTGTCGCCAAAGGAAGGTCTCACTCGTGTACGAGGCCGTCAGAGTGACTATTATATCTGGGGACAGATACCTCTTGAGAAAAAGATTCAGGAGTTAGCCCTCGACAGTCTTGTACTTGACGAGGTAAAGGATATTCCTCCTGGCGAGTTGCATATCATAGGTTATGATGAGGTCCTTATTGCTGCCATCGATGACCAATACACCCGTCTGGAACAGGCGGGCGAGTTGCAGCGCATTTACGACAGGTGGTTCCATCCGGAGCGTGTCCACGACGACGCTTCACCGATTGCTCCCTTCATCTTGGTGGGGCTTGTGTTGGCTGGTATCCTCGTTTTCGTTGCTGGTCGTGTACTCTCCCTGCGTGTGCGGGCTTCTGTGCGTCGCAATACAGAGTTGAACAGTATCATGACTCAAGCACTCGACATGGATGAATACTATGTGCTGGAGTATGATGTCATTCTTGGATATGTCAAGAACATCCATGGCAACCTGTTGCCCAAGAGTGGTATATCCATTGAAGAGCTTGTTGAGCGCATCGCCTCCGATGAACGCGACGAGTTCAAGGGGCTGATAGATAGCATGAAACGTGGCGACTGTGACTCGTGGACACTGCAACGTCGCTATAATACAGGTACCAGCGAGAAGCCTTGCTGGAGAACCTTTGTCGGTGGTGCTGTCATGGAACGTGAGAATGGTGTTCCCCGTTATATCGTACATACCGTTAAGGATATCACCAAAGATCTGGAAGAAGAACAGCGTAACCAGGAACTGGCTGACAAGTACATGAAGGTCTTTGAGACTAACATGATGGCTATGTCATTCCACGATGCCGAAGGCCATTTGATTAATATGAACCAGCGCATGCGCGAATTGCTGGAGATTACGGAGGAACGTGAACAACATTTCCGCAAAGTCTCTATCTTTGAAGACCCGTTCCTGAAGGGATATGTAGATCAAAGCAACTTGGAAACATTCCACGTCTGTGGCCGTATGCTCTATCAGGATTGGGGTCTAGACAAGTATATTGAGACACGTATCGTGCCTGTGAAAGACGATACTGGTCGTCTGGTCTACTATATTATTACCTCTCGTGATGTGACAGCTGAGCGCGTCATGTATATGAAGCAGCGTGAGCATGAGCGTCATTTGAAGGAAACCCACGATGCCATCAACCGCTATGAGAGCCAGTTGCGCTATCTGTTGGAAGAGAGTAATATGTATGTGTGGACCTTCAATCAGTACGAGCGTATCATCCGCTTTACGCGTAGTTTGCGACAGACGGAGTATTCGGTGACCTTGGAAGAATATCTGGCAGGTATGGACGAGGGACAGCGTCCAGAAGCCGAGCGTATTTTCAGGGAGGTGGTGATGAAAGGTGAACCTTTCAACGTCATCCACCAGTTCAACTATACGCCAGTCACAGACACCCTGACGTGGTTTGCCCTTTCTGGTATCCCTGTATTAGACGAAAATGGTCGCCCCAAGGAGTATTTCGGATTGGTACGTGACATCACTGACCTGATGCTTGCTCAGAAGAAGCTTCGCGAGGAGACAGAGCGTGCCAACGACTCTGGTCGTCTGAAGAGTGCCTTCCTGGCTAATATGACCCATGAGATTCGTACACCACTGAATGCCATTGTCGGATTCAGCGACCTATTGCAGATGGTTGACAGTCCTGACGAGCGTCGTGAGTTCATCCGTATCATCCGTAGCAACTGCGACATGTTGCTCCGACTTATCAACGACATCCTAGAGGCCAGCAGCATGGGACAGGCTATTGCCATCGAACCGGTATCTCTTGACCTGCCTCCTGTCTTTGACGATATTTGCCAGACATTGGAGCAGCGTGTACAAGGTACCAACGTGCAGTTCCTGAAAGACAACCCTTACGACTCGTTGCCAGTGGTGATGGACAGGGGACGTCTCCAGCAGTTGCTCACCAATTTCGTGACTAATGCTGTGAAGTACACGAAAGAGGGCCATATCCGTGTAGGCTATCGTAAGGAGTCGCGTGAGATAGACCGACAGCGTCGTGAGGGACTCTGCTTCTATTGTGAAGATACTGGTGCCGGTATCCCTAAGGAAAAACAGTCAGCAGTCTTTGAGCGTTTCGTCAAACTGAACGACTTCGTACAAGGCACTGGTCTTGGTCTTGCCATCTGTAAGGCCATCGTCGACAAGTGCGGTGGTCGCATAGGTGTTACCTCAGAAGGTGAGGGACATGGTTCTACCTTCTGGTTCTGGGTGCCGAATGAGGTCAGCAAGAACTGACCTTATTTTACTCCTACGATTTGGGTAGCTGGCTGTTCCTTGTTGCGACGATTCACTACGGTGACCACGGCTTGTGCCAGGTTGATGAATGCCAGACCTGTTGCCGTATCGCTGCTTAGCGCAGCAGGTTCTCCCTTGTCACCGCTGTCGCAGATGCCCTGTACTAGTGGAATCTGTGCAAGCAGGGGTACGTTCATCTCCTCAGCCAACTGCTTGCAGCCCTCCTTGCCGAAGATGTAGTATTTGTTCTCTGGTAGTTCGGCTGGTGTAAACCATGCCATGTTCTCAATGAGTCCGAGGATGGGTACGTTGACCTTCTCGTTACGATACATGTCTATACCCTTACGTGCGTCAGCTAGTGCCACCTGTTGAGGTGTTGATACGATGACGGCACCTGTGATGGCCAGTGTCTGCAGCAGTGTCAGATGAATGTCTGAGGTTCCAGGAGGAGTGTCGAGGATAAAGAAGTCCAATTCGCCCCAGTTAGCGTCGGCTATCAACTGCTTTAGGGCGTTAGTGGCCATGCCGCCGCGCCACAGCGTAGCAGTGTCAGGGTTAACGAAGAAACCGATAGACAGCAGTTTTACACCGTAAGCCTCGATGGGCTCAATCAGTTGTCTGCCGTCGACCTCTACGGCGTAGGGACGTGCATCCTCTACATTGAACATCTTGGGCATTGAGGGGCCAAAGATATCGGTGTCCAGTAGTCCGACCTTATAGCCCAAACGTGCCAATGCGATAGCGAGATTAGCTGATACAGTAGACTTGCCCACGCCACCCTTGCCACTGCTCACGGCGATGATATTCTTTATCTGTGGCAATAGCTTACCTACCTCAGGGCGTGGCTTCGACTTGAACTCCGTCTGGATCTCTACCTCTACGTCCTTGCCACAGTGGTATTTGATGGCTGCCTCAGCAGCCTTGACAGTCGATTTGAGGAAAGGATCAGTGTCGCGTGGAAACTCCAGCACGACAGTTACTTTATTACCATTGATGGCTGGCTGGTCGGCCACCATCTCACTTTCTACCAAGTTTTTCTTCGTACCGGCATACGTCACCGTAGCCAGCGCGTCCATAATCATTTTCGGATATAGTGCCATTATCATTTCAGTTTTGGGTGCAAAATTACTAAAAAACAAGCGAACCCACCAATTATTTTATGATTTGTTTTGCTTTTTGCAAAAAATATCCTACCTTTACACTCGATTTTATGTCGTTAACTAGAAAATCTAAGCATGATGAAATTACGGATAGTAGTGTGGATAATGACATTGGCAACGGCTATCAGTTCCAGTGCACAAGAGCCAGAATTGAAGGTAAAACCTTCAGGGCGTATCTTGTTTGATGCGGCATACGTCCATGCACAGCAACAGGAAGATAGGCTGAAGGGTGGAGTGGGTACTCCCGATATGCGTATAGGTGTAGGTTTTACTTATGGTCAGTGGAAAGGAAAGCTTGATATGGGTTTTGCCTATGGTAAGGTGAATATGAAGGATATATTCTTGCAGTATGACCTCAACAAACAAAACTTCCTGCGTGGTGGCTATTTCATCCACCAGTATGGCTATCAGAGTTGTACCAGTTCGTCGTTCAAGGAGACCATGGAGGAGCCACAAAGCAATGCTGTGTTTAATAACGACCGCATGATGGGTTTGATGTTCGAGCACATGGATGACAGGTTCTTGGCTACTGCCAGTGTGGTGGTAGAAACTGATGCCATGAAGCAGACCACTGATGTTACGGGCGATGAGGCGATGGGTGCGATGGCACGTCTGGTCTATCATCCTTTCACAGAGCCTGGGAAGATATTCCATGTGGGAGTTAGCGGTGGTATCGAAGGTGCCCGCTATGACGCTACCGATTCGCTCAGTCATAAGCAGTTCACGCTCAATACGCGCTGGCCTACTCGTGTTGCCAAGGTAAACTCACAGCAGGCTGTTGTGACGGATGCTAAGGTGATGTACAAATTCTCACCTGAAATTCTATACTCTTTTGGAAGATTTGCCGTGATAGGACAGTATTTCTACAACTACATATCGCGTGACAATGGACTGAGTGCCTTCCGAGGCAGTGGCGCATACGTCACCCTGCGTGGACTCCTCAAAGGTAGTCACTACAAATATACCATGGCCGACGGTGGCATTGCCACACCTGATGCAGGTAACATGGAACTATGTCTACAGTATAACTATACGTCGCTATCGGATGCCAGCGCGGGCATCTATGGTGGCTACCTCAATGACTGGGCGCTCTGTTATAATTACTACATTAATAAATATATGATATGGCGAGTCCGTGGCTCATGGACGAAGGTGACCAACCGCAGCAACTTTGCCGACAATGAAGTCAGTATCTTTGAAACCCGCCTGCAAGTGAAGTTCTAAAAATAGAAAACAAATATTGGATATTATGAAGATGAAAAAACTAATGATTATTGCCGTCATGTTGATGGCTACTGTATGTGCACAGGCACAGAGTGATGTTGAAGCGTATTTCACCACCAAGGAGATGCCCGATATGTTGAAGTGGTGTCCTGCTCCTCCTGACACTGTGGGGGCTCACTTTACCTATGACATCATGCAGTATATGTGGGGTAAGCAGATGCGTCGAGACAAGGAGCGTGCTGCCATCGCTATACGCGATGCTGAATATGGTCTAGATTGTATCATCCGTGAGTTCAGTGAGCCCTTCGGTATGAAGATCTCAAAGGAAGAAACACCGGAAATCTATAAGGTGTTGCGTGACGGTACTGCCACCTGCGACAGCATCTGTACGCTGCCCAAGAAACACTATATGCGTCGCCGTCCCTTCATGCGTATGCAGGAGCCGACGCTTTATCCGCAAGACGAACCCGCTCTGCGCAAAAACGGTTCCTATCCTTCTGGTCACACCATCCTAGGCTGGAGCTCCGCCCTGTTGCTGTCAGAGATTAATCCTGACCGTGCCGACACTATCTTGGCCCGTGGCTATATGTATGGTGAGAGTCGCGTCATTGTAGGTGCCCACTGGCAGAGTGACGTCGATGCAGGTCGCTTGGCAGCCTCTGCTGCTTATGCTCGTCTGCATACCAGCGAGCGCTTCTTGGAGCAGATGCGTCTGGCACGCCTCGAATACCGTTGTAAGGCGGGCCTAGCTACTGCTGCCGAGCAAAAGGCCTACAAGAAAGCAAAGAAGTAATACAATAATAAAGCCCCACCAAGTTGGTGAGGCTTTATTATTAATGTCATATAATCACTTAGCCTTTTCCTTTGGACTACGCTTGTCGCGGTGATAGGAACGGTAGTCGTCGAGTTCGATTTCCACGTCGGGCTCGATGAGTTCACCATCACGGGGAAGGCAGAACTTCAGGTACTTGATGTTCAGACCACGGGCAATCCACATGCCTTCGTAATAAGTCTGGATGCTAGCTGCCACGCTGTCTTTGGGAGCTGTGGCATAGAGGTCGGTGGTCTTGACCAGTACGGGCAGGTGGTTGGCCTCAACGAGATAGGAGGTATAGGTGAAGAGGAAGTTGGAATCTGTCTTCAGGTGGATAAATCCTCCGTCGGAGAGGAAATGGCGATAGCGGTTGAGGAACCATGTAGAAGTGAGGCGTTTGCGAGGGTTTTTCATCTGAGGGTCAGAGAAGGTGAGCCAAATTTCGTTGACCTCGCCCAGCGAGAAGAAACGGTCTATTACCTCTATATTAGTACGTAGGAAGGCGACATTCTTCAGTCCTTCCTTGATGGCTTGTGTGGCCCCCGTCCACATGCGGGCACCTTTGATGTCGACGCCAATAAAGTTGACGTCAGGAAACATTTTTGCCAATCCTACGGTATATTCACCCTTGCCACAGCCTAATTCCAAGACAATCGGGTTGTCATTATGAAAGTACTGCTCGTGCCAATGCCCCTGCATCTCAAAAGGAACATGTTCCACTACCGAATAAGGGTATTGGAACACGTTCTCATAAGTCTCCATGTCGGCGAATTTCGCCAGCTTGCCTTTTCCCATGTATTACTCGATAACAACGGTTGTCCAGCCGTGCTTGTCCTCAATCTCTCCATACTGGATGCCACGCAGGGTGTCGAACAGCTTCTTGGATACGGGACCGGGCTTGTCACCGAATGAGTAACGCTTGCCAGTGTCGAGGTCGTCAATATAAGAAATAGGTGAAATGACGGCTGCTGTACCACAGGCACCAGCCTCCTCGAAGGTCTCCAGTTCTTCCTCAGGGATGGGACGACGCTCTACCTTCAAACCAAGATCCTCAGCCACCTGCATCAACGACTTGTTGGTGATAGAGGGTAGGATAGAGGTTGACTCTGGGGTAATATAGGTATTGTTCTTGATACCGAAGAAGTTGGCAGCGCCGCACTCGTCGATGTACTTCTTCTCCTTGGCATCGAGATAGAACTCGCAGGCATAACCCTTCTCGTGAGCCAGGTTGTTGGCAAACAGAGAGGCAGCATAGTTGCCACCGACCTTGTACTTACCAGTTCCAAGAGGAGCAGAGCGGTCGTAGTCGCGAACGATGACATACGGATTGCTAGAGAATCCGCCCTTGAAGTAAGGTCCTACTGGAGTAACGAAGATGAGGAAGCAATATTCCTTTGAAGGATGTACACCTACCTGAGCGCTGGTACCGATGAGCAGCGGACGGATATAGAGTGTAGCACCGCTCTCGTAAGTAGGAATCCACTCCTGGTTGAGACGTACCACCTTCTTGACCATCTCGGTGAAGAGCTCAGTAGAAACCTCTGGCATCATAATGCCGCGACAGGTGCTTTGCAGACGCTTGGCATTCTCGTCAACACGGAAAATGCGTACCTTGCCATCCTTGCAGCGATAAGCTTTTAGTCCTTCGAAAGCTTCCTGTCCGTAGTGCAGACAGGTTGCTGCCATGTGCATTTTCAGATACTCGTCGGAGCATACTTCTATCTCGCCCCACTTACCGTCACGATAGTAACAACGTACGTTGTAGTCGGTCTTCATGTAACCGAATGACAAGCTTGCCCAATCTAAATTCTTCATAATGGTCTATCTATTTTGTTGTTCATTATTTCAAATTGCTGGCAAAAGTAATCAAATTCTGTCATTTATGCAAGAATTTCGTGCAAAAAGTGTAAGATGTACAGATTTTTGTATACCTTTGCAGCCGAAAAAGAAAAGACATTGTTTGTATTAATTAAGAGAAAATGAGAAAGTATCTTATGTTGTTGGCACTGGCAGTAAGTACAGTTGCTAACGCCACAGAGATAAACGACACGGTGACATTCAGCAATCCCACGAAGGTTACTGTGATGACTAACGACTCTGTTCAGAAGATTAAAATTGCTGGTAAAAAGGATGACGAAAGTTTCCGTTATGAGACAACAGTGGCGATTGACAAGACGAAGACAAGCACCAAGATCATCAAGAAGGTTGCCGACGACGATAACAAGTGGGTCATTGATTTAGGTATTGGTTGGAATGCTCCTACTAATACACCCAGTGGTCATGGTTTTGCAGTCTTCAGATCTGGGGAAGTGTTTGCTGGTGTGCGCTACTGCTACACTCCGAAGGGTAAGACACAGACGTACTCTACCGGTCTATGGTGCGACTGGCGCACCTATGAGTTGCCTCATTCAGGTAAGGGCTATATAAAAAAGACCCAAGACCATATCGTGACTTTTGGCAACTATGTTGATGAAGGTAATGAAAAATATAGCGATGTGAGTTCACACATCAGAATCTTCAGTCTGTCAGTTCCTTTCCTCTTCACCCAGAAGTTTGGCAAGAAAAGCAAGAGTAGCTTCTCAATAGGACCTGTAGTGAACTTCAACCTGCGTGGTCGTATCAATAACGAATGGGAGGATGGCGATGACTCTTACGAAAAGAGTACCAAAGGCTTTGACTACAACGTTGTCACCGTTGATTTCATGGGTATCCTAAAATCTGGTGGCATTGGCCTTTACTTCAAGTACTCACCAATGAGTGTGTTGAAGAAGAAGGAGATTACCGCTGCTGACGGTACAGTCATTGAGAATCCTCAGTTTAAGGCCTTAAGCTTCGGTCTCTTCTTTTAATAATTCGGACTCTGTCTTCGTGAGTTTATCACGACAGAACTTGATAAGTCGCTGTGCGGTTTTCAACTGCGCAGCGATTTCGTCTATACCTAACTCGTTAGACTCCATCTTGTGCACAATAGCTTCGAGTTGAGCCATAGCCTCTTCGTATTTTATATTCTCATTCATAGTTTTACCTTTTTACTGTTGATACAATTGTTCCTTTCTCTAAGCGTGTTTCAATTTCGTCGCCAGTCTTCAACTCTTGTGGGTCACGTACAGCATGCCCGTTGTGTAGCGTGATGCTATAGCCACGACGGAGCAGTAGTTGTGGGTCGTAACCCTGCAACTGCATTTCTAATAGTTCCAAGTGATGCTTGGCATTACTCAGCAAGCGTTGAGCAAGCACGGGTATGATGGTATGCAGACTGGAGAGGCGTTCTTTCTGGCTCGCAAAGCGTTGACTGATAGCCATTGCAATACGCTGTTGAGCATTGTCGATACGTGTCAACACCTGTCGCAGGTTGTCGATGAGCAGGGCTGCAGCTGCCGTAGGCGTCTTGACACGTGTGTTAGATACCATGTCGAGGATGCTTTCGTCGCGATCGTGACCAATACCCGTAATGATGGGTAATGGGAACTGAGCCACGTTCTCAGCCAGTGCTAACGTGTCGAAACCGCTGAGGTCGGCAGTGGCACCGCCACCACGAATGATGACGACGACGTCATAGGAGTTGATGGCTGAATAGATTTTCTCTAGTGCATCAATAATGCTTTGTTCTACCTGTTCCCCCTGCATGATAGCAGGGAATAGAGTGGCCTCAAACTTCAAGCCATATTCGTTGTCCTCTAACTGTCGACAGAAGTCGCCATAGCCAGCAGCCCCTGCGGCAGAAATAACGGCAATCCGTTGGGCAAACATTGGAATGCACAACTCGCGTTGCAGGTCGAAGACACCTTCTTCTTTCAACTGTCGGATAATCTCCTGGCGCTTGCGTGCCATGTCGCCAATGGTGTAGGTAGGGTCGATGTCGGTGACAATCCACGAGAAACCATATGCCTCATGGTATTGTGCATAGACGCGTAGCAAGACCTTCAGACCAGCATGTAGCGGTTGACCAGTGACTCGTTCAAAGTGAGGTTGCAGCATCTGCCATGTCTGTCGCCAGCATTTGGCAGAAGCCCGCGCCACAGGTGTGTTGGTCTGTTCTTCCTTCTCGATGAGTTCCATATAGCAGTGGCCACCACGTTCACGGCATTCAGACAGTTCGGACTCTACCCAATATTCATCGGGCATCTGCATCTCGATGGCATCACGTACCATGAGATTCAGCTGGCGTAGGGTGTATCGCAGGTCACTTTTCACTGTTTACCCTTCCTTTCATATATGCCCGCCAGAAGTCTGGCACACCATAGCCGTAGATGTTATCAGGATGGTCGTAGTTGTCACTGTTCTGACGGATAAGATTGATGATTTCAATAGCACTCTTCTCTGGCAGACCTTGCCACAAGCATGCCACCAAACCACAGATGGTAGGTGCAGAGAACGACGTACCCATATCCTCCATGATGACTCCGCGGCCATTTACCAAGAATGCCGGCGCACCAATAGCTATCACATCTGGTTTGATACGCCCGTCCTGTGATGGACCTACTGAGCTGAAAGGAGCTATATGGCGAGGCTCATCGGCAGTGATGGCGCCGACTGTCAGGATGTCATCAGCATCGGAGGGCACACCTATCTTCTTCCAAGGACTCATACCGGAATTACCTGCTGAATTGACGAGGATGATGCCTTTGCTGGCCAAGAGACTTGCTGAACGGCTAACAAAAGCTGTATGTCCGTCAAGGTGACGGAGCTGGTGTGACATCCAGGGGTGGTCGTACTCATGATATCCTAAGGAGGAGTTAATGAGGTCGCAGCCTACGGAGTCGGCAAATTCTGCAGCCATTGTCCAATAGTCTTCTTCTACTTCTTGCTCGGTCTGCTGGTCTTCGCTACGCAAGAGCCAGTAAGATGCTTTGGGTGCTGTGCCAATATAGAAATAGGGGGTGTTGATGGCCATGGTCGACAAGACCTTGGTGCCGTGGTCGGTCTCGGCAAAGATGCTGGGAGAAGCAGGACTGACAAAGTCCTGGTAGCCACAGATGTCTATCTGCTGGAAGGCAGGAATACGGTTGACATTCTTGAAGCCTCCGTCAAGAATAGCAATCATCATGTTTTTTCCTGCCAAGCCAATCTGGTGCAGACGATGACCTTGTAATAGTCTGATCTGACTATCATTCTTGCCGTAGTAGAGACCTCCTATGCTGTCGCGCTTTTCAAAGTCGTCATGATAAGGCGTCTTTTGAGCCGTCGGTGTAACGGAGTCGGGAGCTATCCAAACAAGTTTGGTGTTCGCAACACATGTCAACTGTTCTAATTGATGAATCTTGGTGCTGTCCTTCAGACGTACCAATACCGTATTCTGCCAACGGCTCTGGCCGATGATGCTGACGTCTTTCTGTTCGATAAGGCGTAGATAACGGGGATTCACGGGGAGGTCTGTACTGTCAATGGGTAGCTGCTGACGCTTGCGTCGCTCGATGCTACGCCGTGACAAGTAGCGACCTGGGTGGGTTAGTGAGTAAGGAGAACCTTTCTTGTCGGTAAGATATAGACGATAGATGAATGATGGACCGTTCTTGTACTTGACGCGCTCGGCCATATGTGGACTGGCAGCATGTAAACATGTTGTCGTCAGCAAAAAAGCCCATATCCATATCCATCGGTTCATAAAGTAGTCGTTTAGGGGAATGCAAAGTTACGAATAAGTGAGCAAAATACAAAGAAAAATGAAGATAATTTTGGCTATTCGAAGAAATAGCAGTAATTTTGCACATTATTTATATATGGACAACAAACAAGCAACACTTGAATTAGGAACGAAGCCTGTTGGGCAGCTGCTCATGCAGTATGCTATGCCCGCTATTGTGGCCATGACGGCCTCTTCGCTATATAATATCATTGATCGTGCCTTCATCGGACAGGTAGTAGGTCCGGAGGCTATTGCCGGTCTTGGCATCACCTTCCCCTTCATGAACCTCAGCGCCGCCTTTGGCGCTGCAGTCGGTGTGGGCTCTTCGACATGTATCTCTGTGAATTTGGGACAGCGCAACTACAAGCGTGCGCAGCAACTGTTGGGTAATACTGTGACACTCAACTTGATTATTGGTACGCTGTTCATGGCGGTGTGTCTCATCTTCCTGGATCCCATTCTGTACTTCTTTGGCGCGTCAGAAGTCACGCTGCCCTATGCTCGCGAATTCATGCAGGTTATCCTTATCGGTAACGTCGTGACACATATGTATTTCGGTATGAATGCCGTGCTACGTGCAGCAGGAAAACCACGCCATGCGATGTATGCCACACTGTTTACGGTGGCGTGTAACATTGCCCTGGTCATTGCCTTCGTATGGTGGTTCCGCTGGGGCATTCGTGGTGCCGCCTTGGCTACTGTTGTGTCGCAGTCACTGGCACTCTGCTGGCAGATGTGGCTGTTTAGTGATAAGAAGGAGATCTTACATCTGAAGTGGGGTATCTATAAACTGAAGAAAGACCTGGTGAGTAACATCATTGCTATTGGTGTCTCACCGTTCTTGATGCAGACTACATCGTGTGTTATCGTTATCTTCATGAACAACCAGTTTGTGCATTATGGTGGCGATATGGCAGTAGGAGCCTATTCGATTGCAAACTCGGTGGTCATGATGTTCTTCATGTTTGTGATGGGCACCTGTCAGGGCATGCAACCTATTGTCGGGTATAACTACGGTGCTGAGAAATACGATAGAATGTTCCGCTGTATGTTCATCGCCATTGGCTGTGCTACTGGTATTTTGCTGGTGGGATGGGCACTGTCGATGCTCTTCCCTCGCGAGATAGCTCGTATCTTTACCACTGACGAGACGCTGATGCAGCTGGCAGCCCAGGGTATCAAGATAGATATGCTGGTGTTCTTCGTGGTGGGCTCACAGGCTGTTATTACCAACTTCTTCCAGTGTATCGGTAAGGTGAAGATATCTATCTTTCTGTCGCTGTCGCGCCAGCTGTTTATGCTGTTGCCGATGGCATTTATATTCCCCTTGTTTTGGAAGTTGGATGGTGTTTGGTATGCCATGCCTGTTAGCGACTTCTGCGCATTCGCAATGACGCTCCCGATATTGTGGTGGTATATGAAGAAGTTAAAAGTGAAAAGTGAATAATTAAGAAATAATGGACGACAAGAAGAACATCATCATCTGTGTAGGTCGACAGTTGGGTAGTGGAGGCCATGACATCGCCCGTATGTTGGCTATGGACTTTAATGCCAAGTACTATGACCGTGAACTGCTGAATCTTGCTGCCAAGGAGAGCGGATTCAGCGAGAAATTCTTCGAGCAGAACGACGAGAAGAAGGGATTCCTACGTAGTCTGTTGAATGTGCAGGCGACACATCTGAGTGGTGCGAATCTCTATAAGTCGAACTTCTCACAGGAGAGCCTGTTCCAGTTCCAAAGCGATGCCATCCGCAAGGCTGCTGAAGAATGTAATAGTGTCTTTGTGGGACGTTGTGCCGACTATGTGCTACGTGACATGCCTAACGTAGTGACGGTATTTATCACCGCTTCTATGCGCAGTCGTATTGATAAACTGTTGGTGCAGCGTCCGATGACGCCTCAGCAAGCTAAGCGCTATATCCTCGATGCTGAGGAGAAGCGTGCTTCTTACTATAACTATTATACTGGTAAAAAGTGGGGGGCTGCAGAAAGCTATGATCTATGTGTAGATTCCAGTCTATTAGGACTAGTAGAGACCGAGAAACTAATAGCCGATTTCATTCGTAAACGCTTAGGACTATGAAGAAGATAGGCATCATCAGCGATACCCACAGCTATTGGGATGAGAAATACTTGCACTACTTCGAACCGTGTGACGAGATATGGCATGCGGGCGATATCGGTTCATTGGAGGTAGCAGAGAAACTGGCTTCATTCCGCCCGTTGCGCGCCGTCTGTGGTAACTGTGATGGTGGTGACCTCCGATTGATGTATCCAGAAATACTGCGCTGGAAATGCGAAGATGTGGAGGTGCTGATGAAGCATATCGGTGGCTACCCAGGAAACTACGACTACTCCGTTCGTGGTCAGCTGTATGCCAATCCGCCCCAACTGTTCATTGCAGGTCATTCACATATTCTAAAGGTGAAGTTTGATAAGACGCTGAACATGTTGCATATCAATCCTGGTGCTGCTGGCTTGCAAGGGTGGCATAAGGAGCGCACGCTGATAAGGCTGACCGTTGAGGGCAATAAATTCAGCGACTGCGAAGTTATAACATTAGGAAGATAACGAAACAACGAAATAATATGAAGAGAACGATTGTTATTACTGGTGGCGCAGGCTTTATTGGAAGCCATGTGGTGCGCCTGTTTGTGAACAAGTATCCCGAGTATCACATCATCAACCTCGACAAGTTGACGTATGCTGGCAACCTCGCTAACCTGAAGGATATCGAGGACAAACCCAACTACGAGTTTGTAAAGATGGACATCTGTGACTTTGATGCCTTTTACAAGCTGATGCAGGACAAAAAGGTCGATGGTATCATTCACTTGGCTGCCGAGAGTCATGTGGACCGTTCCATCAAGGATCCCTTCACCTTTGCCCAGACCAACGTGATGGGTACGCTGTCGCTGCTGCAGGCTGCTAAGCTCTATTGGGAGTCACTGCCTGAGAAGTATGAGGGCAAGCGTTTCTACCATATTTCTACCGACGAGGTGTATGGTGCTTTGGAGCTGACTCATCCTGAAGGTATCGAGCCTCCTTTCACCACGACGGCCTCTTCAGCTGAGCATCATCTGGCTTATGGTGACAAGTTCTTCCTGGAGACTACCAAGTACAATCCTCATTCTCCATACAGTGCATCCAAGGCATCAAGCGACCACTTTGTACGTGCCTTCCACGACACCTATGGCATGCCTATTGTTGTCACCAACTGTTCCAACAACTATGGCCCCTATCAGTTCCCTGAAAAGCTGATACCGTTGTTTATCAACAATATCCGTCATCGCAAGCCACTACCCGTCTACGGTAAGGGTGAGAATGTGCGCGACTGGTTGTTCGTTGAGGACCATGCCCGTGCCATCGACCTTATCTTCCACGAAGGTAAGATTGCTGATACTTATAATATCGGTGGTTTCAACGAATGGAAGAACATCGATATTATCAAGGTGGTCATCAAGACTGTCGACCGTCTGCTGGGTCGCAAAGAGGGCGAGGACATGGATCTCATCACCTTCGTTACGGACCGTGCTGGTCATGACCTGCGCTATGCTATCGATTCGTCGAAACTGCAGCGTGAGCTGGGTTGGGAACCCTCACTGCAGTTCGAGGAGGGTATCGAGAAGACTGTCCGTTGGTATCTTGACAACCAGGAGTGGCTTGACAACGTCACCTCAGGAGACTATCAGAAGTATTACGAGAAAATGTATTCTAACAGATAATGAAAAAGATTTTGCTTTTAGGCTCAGGAGAACTGGGCAAGGAGTTCGTTATTGCCGCCATGCGTGCTGGCCAGTATGTCATCGCTTGCGACCGCTACGACAATGCCCCTGCTATGCAGGTGGCTGACGAGCGTGAGGTATTCTCGATGTTGGACGGTGACGCCCTCGAGGCTGTCGTCAAGAAGCACCAGCCCGACATCATCGTGCCTGAGATTGAGGCCATCCGTACGGAGCGCTTGTTTAAGTTTGAGGAGCAGGGCATCCAGGTAGTACCCTCTGCCCGTGCCGTCAACTTCACCATGAACCGTCGTGCCATCCGCGACCTGGCTGCTAAGGAACTCGGCTTGCGTACCGCCAAGTACTTCTATGCCAAGACCTTCGACGAGTTCAAGAAGGCTGCCGACGAGATTGGTTTCCCCTGTGTAGTGAAGCCTCTGATGTCATCGTCTGGTCATGGTCAGAGCTATGTCCACAATGATGGTGAGCTGGAGCAGGCCTTCAAGGAAGCTATGGAGGGCTCTCGTGGTGATGTCAAAGAGGTGATTATCGAGGAATTCATCGACTTCGATTCTGAGTTCACCCTGCTCACCGTTACCCAGCAGCATGGCTGGCCCACGCTGTTCTGTCCCCCTATCGGACATGTGCAGAAGGCTGGCGACTACCGTGAGTCTTGGCAACCTTATAAGATTAGCGATGAGGCTCTGAAGCAGGCACAGTTCATGGCTGACAAGGTGACGAAGGCACTGACGGGTGCTGGCATCTGGGGTGTTGAGTTCTTCCTGACCAAGCAGGGCGAGGTCATCTTCTCTGAGCTCTCTCCACGTCCTCATGATACGGGTATGGTAACACTTGGTCACACCACTAACCTCTCTGAGTTCGAGCTTCATCTGCGTGCCGTACTGGGCTTGCCTATTGCTGGTATCCATCTGGAGCATGCAGGTGCATCGGCTGTTATCCTTTCACCGACAGAGGCTAAGACACCTGTTGATCGTTCACTGCTTGATTATAACTTCGTCGATGCTCTTAAAGAGGATCGTACTCGTGTTCGCATCTTCGGTAAGCCCGAAGCTCACAAGGGTCGCCGTATGGGTGTTGTCCTCTGCTATGGTGAGGTAGGCGACGATGTTAATGCACTGCGCGACAAGGCTAAGCGCCTGGCAAAGACCGTGCTGGGTACTGACCCCTATACCAAGTTTGAGCATTAAGTGATGATAGAGACCCTTCAATCCCTGCGTATCGTGTTTTCGCTAACTGTTATGTTGGCGCATTTCTCATATGCAGGGATTGAAGGTCATAGCACCGGTGTCGGTCCCATGTTCTTCATGCTGATGACGGGTGTGGTGATGTCGAGAAGCTATGGGCCGAAAATCAGGAACGGTAGCTTCCGCTTTGGTTCTTATCTGCTGCGACGTTTCTTTAAGTTCTATCCCCTTCATCTGTTGTGCCTGGTGTCGATATTGCTCATCCGGCATAACACGCTGACCTCCACCGACTACCTCTCCATCCTGCCTAATGCCCTATTGCTACAGAGCTGGATACCTGATGCGAACTATTATTTCTCTATGAATGGCGTCTCATGGTATCTCTCCGACCTGTTACTTTTTCTCCTGCTTTTCCCGTTCTTATATCGTTGGATAGGGAAGATGGGAGACAAGGCGTTGGGTCGTACGGCCATCCTGCTTTTGACAGGCTATGTGGGCTATGTGTCGTTCGTGCAGACTGACGACCTAAACTACTGGCTGTATATCTTCCCACCCGTCAGAATGCTCGACTTCATCTGGGGCATGATGATCTGGCGCCTTTATGAGTTACATCCCGCATGGGGACGGCTACGCAGACCCACTTCTGTAGAATTGCTATTGGCCGTGCTGGTGGTGCTGACCATCGTGCTCTATCCCCTCCATGAGCGGTGGCATGTGGCACTCATTCATTGGTTCGTACTGATACCCGTCGTGCTGATATTCATGCAGGGTGACCAGTATGGCGGGTGGCTTAGCTGTTTTCTGAAGACACGCACCATGGTGTGGCTTGGAGGTCTTACGCTCGATACCTATCTGTTACACCATTTGCTCTTTGCCATCTTGCTGAACAATGCGTCGAAGTATGACGTTGTGCTGCCTTATCCAGTGATGCTCATAGCTTGTCTGGGTGTTGTCATTCTGGTCAGCTGGCTGACGCACCGTTTCTTCGTCAATCCCGTCAATGCTCGTCTGAAGGCATGGTGCAAGATATAATAATTGAGCTAGTATAGCGTTATTTATTTAAAATATAAGGAATTCATAGAGTTCATCAAGTAATGTTCGATATCATACGATATACAGCAGATAAGGCTGACGAATGGAATCAGTTTGTGGCACAGTCGAAGAATGGCACGTTCCTCTTCAACCGTAGCTACATGGACTATCATAGCGACCGTTTTGCCGATCACTCATTAATGTTCTATCTACAAGGGCGCCTTTATGCCTTGATGCCTGCCAATACTGAAGGTGAGGTATTCTGTACACACCGCGGGCTGACCTATGGCGGACTGGTGATGGATAGCAAGACGACAGCAGCGGCAGTTGTTGAACTCTTTCGTGAACTGAACGACTACCTTCGCATCCAGGGCTTCCGCCACGTGCTGTACAAGTGTATTCCTTGGATGTATCACCAGATGGCTGCTGAGGAGGATCTATATGCCATGGTACGTACATGCGATGTCCGCTTGCAGGAACGTGACTTGGGAACGGTCATCATCCGACATAACGCTATCCGTTGGGAGCGTGTGCGTCGTCGTGCTCTGAAACGTGCTGTAGAAGCGGGCATTACCGTAGAGGTCAGCAATGACTATGCAGGTTTCTGGGAAGTGCTCTGCGACAACCTTGCACGCACCTACAATTCTAAGCCTGTACATACGTTGTCTGAAATTGAATTGCTACACTCGCGATTTCCTGAGAATATCGTCCTTTACGTAGCCCGAAAGGATGGAGAGATTCTTGCCGGTATCGTTATATATGTCAGTGCACAGGTGGCGCGTGCTCAATACAGCTCAGCCAGTCCGTTAGGGAAACAGTTAGGTGCCATTGACATCATCTACGACCGCATCATCAATAGTGACTACCGCCATCTACCGTATTTCGAGTTTGGCACGTCAGCATTGGGAAATACGAATGTTATTAACGAAACACTAGTCTTCCAGAAGGAAGGCTTTGGAGGCCGTGCCATCTGCTTCGACCGTTACGAATGGGATTTGTAAAAAAGTTCCTGACGACTTACTTACTTCATCTTGATGCACATCTTTGTGAGGTCGTCGCTGGGTTCAGCGCCGCCTACAAAGTCCTCTACGGCCTTATGTATTTGTTCTGACGTCTGACGGGCATCGCCCCAGTCCTGCTGCAACAGGGCTTTCAGACGGTCATCGCCAAACTGCTCCTTATGGATGTTCTCAGCCTCGTTGATGCCGTCGGTATAGACAAATAGCGTCTTGCCGTGCATGTCGTCCACCTCCTCGCCTTCAATCTGTTCCTTGGCATCGTTTTCAGCATAGGTTAGCGAGAGTTCTGCGCCGAACTCGTTCATTTGCAAACGTGCTTCTGATGACTGGATAGAGTCTATCACTTCGCGGGCTTTTTTCTGCCAATAGAGAGCTTGTTTCAGGTCGCCCATCTGTTCGTAGATAGTTGCCTTTTGTGCACACCTGTTCTGCTGATGAATCAGCTTGTCTGTGCGTTTCAGCGCCAGTGTCCATTGTTTGCGGTTCTTGGCCTGATAGACGTTGATGAGTTCACCAAATAAACCACCTTGACCACCATGTTCTGCTATCAGTTGTGCACGCTCCTTATAGGCCTCCTCGAATCCCAAACTATCACCTTGGTTATATCGTGCCAAGCATTTGTAACTCCATGCCGTAATCTTGTTCATAGGAATAATATTGGGCTCGTCGAGCGCTTTACGGGCATAAGCATTTACCTCTTCGTAGTCTTTTCTTTGGAGCGCTACCTCACAAAGTCCTAGGTAACAGGGCGCTGCACTCTCTTCAGGCAGACATTCCTCCTTCAACTTCAGCGCCTGAAGAAAACTCTTCTCGGCAAGTCCCTTATTGCCCGATTGCTCGCGGATGGTGCCCAACGTAAAAGTAGCGAAATACATGCCGACATCGCTGCTGTTATCTTTTGCATGATGATAAATGGCATGCGACAGTTCGACGCCTTTCTGGCGGTCGACATATTCAAACATGTAGATAGCCTCATAGCTGCACGCACGATAGTAGGTCTCCTGATAGTCAGAGAACTCCGTGGCATCCTTAACTCGCTTGATGGACTCAAAGAAATTCTCCGTCTCGCGTGCACTATAACAGCGGTAGGCTTCGTCAGTCAGCTTCTGTAGCTTTTGCGGCAACTGCTCTTCAGCCCATAATACTGTGGAACCTGTTACAAGTAACAGGAATAATAGAAATATGTGGCAAACTACTCTTTTCATATCGCTGCAAAAGTACGAAGAAAAAAGTTAAACACCCCAAAAAATCTCTTTTTTCTACTCATCTATCAGTAGGACGGTAGCTGAGCGGGCTGCTTGGGCACCCATGACGAGCACCTGAGCAATGTCTGCTGTCTTGGACGGTCCGCTGATAAACGTGCCGTAGCCGTAGTCGTTGAACTTGATGCGACGGTAAGCTTCGTGCATATTGTTGACAATCTGCGACTTGGGCAGTAAGATGACGAGGTTCTCGCTGATGAAGCAGACGGCTTTCTCTTTCATCTGCTGCGGAATCCATACACAGCCGTTTTCTGCCACGCCGAACTCACCCCGAATGATACCTACATCGGTGCCGTTGAGATCGCTGGCATCGTCTACAATGTCAGGGTTGCGTGTGGCAATGGTAATTCCTGGCAGGTTCGAAGCTATCTCTACGGCATCTGGAAACAACTCGCGAATAAGCTTGTTAATATCGCACCATTCTTCTACTTCGATGGCATTGCCACCCACGCTCTTGGTCATGTTGATAAACTGCAATAGTGGATTGGGGTAGGTGACAGCCTGGATGTCACTTAGGTCGGGCATGTCAAACTGTTCGCGAATGTTCGACCTGTATTTCTTCAGTATATCTTCTTTACTTGACATAGTCTTTTCACTTCTTTACGTCTTTTATCATCTCATGGAACGGCTTCTTCGGGAACTTCATCATCTCATGACCTTCAGCCCACGGGTTGAGGCCGCAGTTGATAATGGGAGAGGGGATGAAGTTGGCCCAATGCGCGAGGCCGGTGCCGAAGTTATAGAGGCCTGGTGAGTTGTATATGGCCGACATGCCACGGCACATCAGTTTCTTCTGTGGATTGGCGGTGCCGAAGTCGTCGAGCTGCTGGCGCCACTGGTATATCTGGTCGCCAAGGTTGATTTTGACGGGACAGACGGTCTGGCAGCTAAGACATAGCGTACAAGCTGAGACATTGCCACTATGCTTCTGTGGGTCGCGGAGCATGCCGAGGTTGATGCCGATGGGGCCGGGGATGAAGTAGCTATATGAATATCCTCCCGAACGTCGATAGACGGGGCAGGTGTTCATGCATGAACCACAGCGGATACACTTCAGTGACTCCCAGTGCTCTGGATTAGCTATCCATTCCGAACGACCGTTGTCCACTAGGATGATGTGCATGTGGTGAGCCGTCGGCCGAGCCTTGCGGAAGTGACTGGTATATGTCGTGGTGGGCTGCCCGGTACCCGCACGGCAGAGCATGCGCTGGAAGACCGCTAAACACTCGTAGTTGGGGATGACTTTCTCCAGTCCTATGGCGGCGATGTGTAGCTTTGGACAGGAGGTAGACATGTCGGCATTACCTTCATTGGTACATACCACGATGTCTCCTGTCTCTGCAATACCGAAGTTGCCGCCAGTCATGCCTGCGTCAGCGGTGAGGAACTCGTTACGCAGCGAGAGACGTGCCCGATAGGTCAGGAACGTGGGGTCGTGATTACCTTTCTCATTAGAGATGCCTTTTTCCTCAAACAGCTCACCCACATCATCGTGGTTCAGGTGGATGGCTGGCATGACGATGTGGCTGGGCGCCTGTCCTTTCAGCTGGATGATGCGCTCACCCAGGTCGGTCTCCACCACTTCGATGCCACGCTTCTCGAGGTAGGGGTTCATCCCACATTCCTCGGTGAGCATCGACTTCGACTTCACCATCTTCTTAACGTTGTGGCTCTCCAGGATGTTATAGACTATCTCGTTGAACTCCTCAGCGTCCTTCGCCCAGTGTACCTCAGCGCCGTTCTTCTCGGCAGCGGTGGCAAACTGGTCGAGGTATTCGTCGAGGTGGGTAATAGTATGCCGCTTAATCTGTGAGGCTTTCTCGCGCAGCTGTTCCCACTCGTCCAGTCCGTAGGCCATGTTGTCGCGTTTGGTACGCACCGCCCAGAAGGTGGCGTCGTGCCAATGGGCATAGGTCTGGTTCTTCAGGAACTCCTTGGCGGCTTTGCTATGCTGTGTACTCATATTATTCGTGTTATTCGTGAGATTCGTGTTCGTCTTACAGTCCTGCCGCGAGAATTTCTACTACGTGTTTGAACTGGATCTTGAGACCTTGCTTTTTGGCAACACCGGCCATGTGCATCAGACACGAGCAATCGGGCCCTGTTACATACTCGGCACCAGTCTGCATGTGGCGTTCCACCTTGTCACGCCCCATCTGTGCCGACACAGCGGTCTCCTCGACAGAGAACATGCCGCCGAAGCCGCAGCACTCGTCGGGACGCTCAGGCTCTACGACCTCTATGCCGTCAACCAACTCCAGCAGATCTTTTATCTTGTTGAATTTCTCCACATGCTGTTCGGAAGGCGAGGAGAGCTCTAACTCGCGTACACCGTGACAGGAGTTGTGGAGGCTCACCTTATGAGGGAAGGTGCCCAAGCGGCTGTCTACCTTCACCACGTCGTGCAGAAACTCCACCACATCCATGCAACGCTTGGCAGTTTCGCAGTCGTGGTTGAGCAACCGTGGGTAGTTGAAACGGATAAATGCGGTGCATGAGACGCTGGGCGCAACCACATAGTCGAAACCACTGAACATATCATCGAAGTTTTCTGCCAGTGGAATAGCCTGTTTCTCGAATCCTGCATTAGCCATCGGCTGTCCACAGCAGGTCTGCTTCTCAGGATAAACAACGTCTAACCCAAGATGTTTGAGCAACTTATAGGTTGCCATACCCACTTCTGGATAGACGGCATCCACATAGCAGGGAATGAATAATCCTATTTTCATATATTAACTATGAACATGAATTCTGAACTATATCACGTGTAACCCCAGGAATACCATCAGTCCGTTCATCAGTATCCAGAAGATGGCAAACGGCATGGTCTTACGCATGATGTCGCCATCCTGTCCCTCCATGTCGCAGGCAGCGGTAGCAATGGCGATGGACTGTGGTGACAGTAGCTTACCACCCTCAGAACCAGCACAGTTGGCAGCAGCCAGCCAGTTGGTCTCGTTGCCAGAGACACCGAAGAATGTGCCCTGATGGACTAAGCCGAGGTCACTGGCGGCAGTAGCCTGCAGCTTACCGAACAGAATGTTGGCATTGGTAGCACTACCCGTGACAAAGGTGCCAATAGAACCAATGAGCGGTGCAAAGAATGGGAAGGCTGCACCTGTCAGCAATACCAGACCCTTGGCAATGTCGTTGGTCATGCCGGTATTGTTCATTAGCATGGCCATAGCTACCAGACAGCAGATGGTTACCACCGTCTTTTGCAGGTTGAGCGTGGTCTTGCATAGAAGCACCATCAGATTCCTGAAGCTCATGCCCTGAATCAGTCCACCGATGACGGCACCAAGGAAAATCATCAGACCGGCATTCGACAGCCATCCAAACTTGAACGTATTGCCAATGACGGGTAGCTCGAACTTGGTAACCAGCGTGTTGTTGAGTACCTCGTTGACAGATGGGACAATCTTGCTAGAGATGAGGATGAAGAAGATGATAAGGCCATAGACACTCCATGCCTTGAGAGTTTTGGCAACGCCAAACTGGTGGTGCTCTACCTGTACCGTGTCTTTCTCGGCCTCATGACGCAGGAAAAGCTTGTCGTACAGCAGCATGGCAGCGATGGCGGCTACTGATCCGAGAATGGCTGGCGTCTCGGGGCCTATAAAATGTGCACAGCAGAACTGGACGGTGATAGAGCAGGTGCCTATGAATAGCGCGATAGTGATATTCTTCAGGATCTTTGTCTTGTCAGTCATCATCAGAATGAGGAATGGCGTGATGTAGAACATCAGGGAGAGCTGTAATATAATAAAGGTGGCCACCTCGCAGAGTTCGTCTGGTGTCGCAGTACCACTGGCAGCTACCTGATTGGCCAACGTGGTAGCTGGCAGGCCGACGGCACCGAAACCTACAGCAACGGTGTTGGCTACCAGACAGATGACAGCCGAGAACATAGGCTTGAACCCCAATCCAATAAGGATGGCGGCAGGAATGGCCACGGCTGTACCAAATCCAGCCATGCCCTCAAGCACACCACCGAGACCCCATGTCAGTAGTAGTACCAGTAGCCCCTTGTCAGAAGTCATCTGGATAAACTGTGTCTTGATGGTCTCAATCTCCTTTGTCTCACAAAGGATGTTATAGCTGAAGATGGCACAGATAATGATGAGGATAATGGGGAAACAAGCCTTCAACACTCCCTCTACTACCGACCAACAGGTGATGCCAATGATGCTGGCATCGGCATATTTCTCTGGAATGATGCCCATAGCAGGAACGGCAAAAAGGGCTAATAAAACGGTTACGATGAGTGTGACGATGGCACTTCTGTAGCCAGAAACCTTGAAGCCCATCATCAACACAATGAGTAACAAAATAGGGATTACGGAAATTAATGCTGTCATAGGTTTTTGTATTATATAAGTATGGTTGCAAATATACGAAAAATTTTGAATAGTACGATGATTTTTTAGAAAAAAGTGATAAAATACGAAAAAAGTTTGTATATTTGCAGAAATAATGCACGTAACAAAAAACTAAAGCTATGAATCTACAGTTCTTATCAGAGCTCAAGCAGTACCTGCCCTCTGACCGTATTTACACCGACGAGTTGCGTACCCTCGGCTGGGGTACTGATGCCAGTTTCTATCGCCAGATTCCTAAGGTGGTCATCCGTAGCGATGGCGAGGAGGAGATTTCCAAGATTGTCAAGACGTGTCAGAAGTATAAGATACCTTATACTTTCCGTGCTGCAGGAACATCACTGTCGGGACAGAGTTGTACAGACTCGGTGCTTATCGTGGCAGGTAAGCATTGGGAGAAATACGAGTTAGGTCCCAATCAAGATACCATCAAATTGCAACCTGGTATTGTGGGTGGTCGTGTCAACGAAATCCTCAAACCCTTTGGTCGTGTGTTTCCACCTGATCCTGCCTCTATCGGTAGTGCGATGGTAGGCGGTATCGTCATCAATAATGCATCGGGTATGAACTGTGGCGTCCATGCAAACAGCGACCGCATGCTCGTCTCTGCACGTATCATCCTGACGGATGGTACCATCCTTGATACAGGTGACAAGGAGAGCCGTGAGCAGTTTTCCCGCTCACACCCAGAGTTCCTGCGTAAGATAGAGGCTTTACGTGACAAGGTACGTGCTAATGAGGCATTGGCATCGCGCATATGTAATAAATATAGTATTAAGAATGTGACGGGTTTGAACCTCCGTCCATTGATAGCTTATGACGACCCGTTCGACATCATCGCACACTCGATGGTTGGTAGCGAGGGTACGTTAGCCTTCTTGTCGGAGGTGACAATGAAGACGCTCCATGACTACCCGTATAAGGCTTCTGCCATGGTGTACTTCCTTTCCATGAAGGAGAGCTGTGAGGCGGTGGTGGCCATGAAGAAGATGAAGGCTGGCGAAGAGGATATGGCGTATAGTGCCGAGAACTTGGTGGTGAAGAGCGCCGAGATGCTTGACTACAAGTCGCTTAGTTCGGTTAATGACCCTGTATTCCTGCAATATAAGAAAGATGTGGATGCTGGTAAGATTGAGGGCGTGCTGCCTGGTGACTATCATGACCTTACCGCCATCCTTACCGAAACAAAGGGCATCACCCACGAACAGCTGTTGGAGAAGATTGGGAAGATTAAGTCGTGCTTAGAGCGATTCCGTCTCTATATCCCAGCCGAGTTCACTGAAGATCCGAAGGTCTACGGCAAGTACTGGGCTATCCGTTCGGGCATCTTCCCTTCTGTAGGTGGTACACGTCCTCTTGGTACGTCCTGTCTCATCGAAGATGTGGCGTTCCCCATCGAGTCGTTGCCTGAAGCTACTGTCAAGTTGCAGAAGATGATAGCCGACCACGGATATGACGATGCGTGCATCTACGGTCATGCCTTTGAGGGAAACTATCACTTCATCTTAAATCAGAGCTTTGCCGATGAGCATGAGGTGGCACGCTATGCTGAGATGATGCGTGATGTGGCGCGTCTGGTTGTTGAGGAGTACGATGGTTCTTTGAAAGCTGAGCATGGTACTGGCCGTAACATGGCACCGTTTGTAAGATACGAGTGGCGCGATGAGGCTTATGAGGCAATGAAGGAGTTGAAAGCAATCTTCGATCCAGATTGCCTGCTGAACCAAGGTGTCATCTTCAATGACGATCCTGACTGCTTCATCAAGTGCCTTAAGCCGCTTCCCGTCTTAGACTACGACTTCGACAGCGTACCGGATGGTGGGCATTATCTCATGGATTCGTCGTTGTCGACTGCTAAAGAGACCGTTGAGCAGGTAAAGCGTGCCAACAAATGTATCGAGTGTGGATTCTGTGAGGTCAACTGCATGTCGTGTGGCCTGACGTTGTCATCCCGTATGCGTATTGCTGTACAACGTGAAATCCGTTATCTTGCTGCGACGGGTTCCAATCCTGAACGTTTGGCGACGTTGAAGAAACAGTATAAGTACTATGGCGACCAGACCTGTGCAACGGATGGTTTGTGTTCTACCTCGTGCCCGATGAAGATTAATACGGGTGAGCTGACGCATCTGATTCGTCAGATGGATATGAACAATTCGAAGATGGGCTATAAGTTGGGCGATTTTGCTGCCAACCACATGGCGGGCATTAAGTCGGGGTTGCGTGTGGTACTCGATGTGGCTCATCTGGGACATGTCACTCTCGGTCCCACGCTCATGACCGGTATCGCTCGTGGCATGAACAAGATGGGCTTGCCGCTATGGACGACAGCTATGCCCAAGAAGCACCGCCAGCCTAAGAAGTCCGACCTTACGCAGTTTATCATTGAGAAGTCGATACCTCAGAAGGAGAAAGAGCATCTGCCGCTTAAAGTTGTTTATTTCCCCTCATGCATCAATCAGACCATGGGACAGTCGAAGCACGGCGGAAAGATTCATGACCTGGTTGACGAGGTCATCCAGCTGATGGCGAAGGCGGGTTATGAAACCATCTTCCCAGAAGGTATGGAGCGAATGTGTTGTGGACAGATTTGGGAGTCGAAGGGAATGCTCGACATCGCTGACCGCAAGAGTGCTGAACTCGAAGCAGCTTTATGGAAGGCTTCCGATGAAGGTCGCTATCCGGTACTCTGTGCCCAGAGTCCTTGCCTGCATCGTATGCGTAAGGTAATGCATAAAATGCATCTCTATGAGCCCGCCGAATTCATCATGAAATTCCTGGTGCCGCGTCTCGACTTCCATCCGATTGACCGTCATATCGCACTGCACCTCACTTGTTCTACCCGTCAGATGGGTGTCGCTGATGATTTGATAGCACTGGCCAAGATGTGTTCAAACAATGTCTTCCTTCCCGAAGGGGTAGGGTGTTGTGGTTTCGCTGGCGATAGAGGTTTTACCTTCCCCGAGCTCAACAAGTATGGCCTTCGTAAGCTCCGTCCGCAGATTGAGGCTAACCATATAGAGGTGGGCTATTCCAATAGCCGAACCTGCGAGATTGGTCTTGAAACAAATACGGGCATACCTTATATGAGCATCGTCTATCTGGTGAATGAGTGTACGACGCCAAAGGCTATTTAACATGTTTTTGTTCTTTTTACTCTAAAAGATTTGTGCGATGAAGAAATAATGTTTATCTTTGCCGCGAATTATAACTTATAATAGAAAACGACAATGAATTATCAAGATTTTGAATTGAAGGAATATTCTTCTGCAAACGAGCGATTATGGGAGGCCAGTCAGGCGTTTCCTGTACTCATGAGAAAGGTGTATGTGTGGATGACGCTGGCATTGGCTATTACCGGTTTTACTGCTTATGGTGTAGCCACCAGTCCCGGTCTCATGCAGGCCATCTATACCAATCAGGCTCTTTTCTGGGGTTTGATTATCGCAGAATTTGCATTGGTCTTTGGCGTTAGCGCTGCTATCAATAAGCTGTCGCTGGCTACGGCTACACTGATGTTTGTCCTGTATTCGGTCATCAATGGCGCACTGCTATCCTACATTTTCGTGTTGTATACAGCATCATCTATTTCTACCGTATTTTTCATCACTGCAGGAACATTTGCTGCGATGGCCATTGTCGGCTATACCACGAAAACAGACCTGTCATCATGGGGTAAGATACTGCTCATGGCATTGATAGGCTTGATTATAGCCACCGTCGTCAATGTCTTTATCAAGAGCACGATGTTTAATCTCATTATTAGCTATGTGGGCGTATTAATCTTCGTCGGCCTGACGGCCTACGACTCTCAGAAGATTAAACAGATGCTTTTGCAGGCTCCTGATGCTAGCGAAGGCGCACAGAAAGTTGCCTTGCTTGGAGCACTGACACTGTACCTCGATTTCATTAACCTGTTTATCTATTTGCTGCGCATTTTTGGAAAGAGAGACTGATAGCCCTATATATAATAAGGTGTAAGAGTTTTCGCATTGTCATGAAATGCGAAAACTTTTATTTTTCTTGAAAAAAGTTGGTGAAAAGTTTTGGTGTTTCAGAATTTTGTCGTACCTTTGCATCCG
>CADCAG010000021.1 GCA_902799355.1 uncultured Bacteroidales bacterium | reverse complement strand
CGTACGTACCGACGAGCAGAGTGGTCAGACCATTATCTCAGGTATGGGTGAGCTTCACCTCGATATCATTATCGACCGTCTGAAGCGTGAGTTCAAGGTAGAGTGTAACCAGGGTAAGCCCCAGGTTAACTATAAGGAGGCCATCACCAAGACTGTCATGGGTTACCGTGAGGTTTACAAGAAGCAGTCGGGTGGTCGCGGTAAGTTCGCTGACATCATCGTTAACGTTGGTCCTGTTGATGACGACTGGAACATCAAGGAGAACGGTGGTCTGCAGTTTGTCAACGAAGTCAAGGGTGGTAACATTCCTAAGGAGTTCATCCCCTCTATCCAGAAGGGTTTTGAGGCTGCTATGAAGAATGGTATCCTCGGTGGCTATCCTGTTGACTCACTGAAGGTTGTCGTTGTCGATGGTTCGTTCCACCCCGTTGACTCTGACCAGCTGTCATTCGAAATCGCCGCTCAGATGGCTTACAAGGCCGTTTGCGCACAGGCTAAGCCCGTACTGATGGAGCCCATCATGAAGCTCGAGGTGGTAACACCTGAGGAGAACATGGGTGACGTTATCGGTGACCTCAACAAGCGTCGTGGTCAGGTAGAAGGTATGGAAGAGGCTCGCTCTGGTGCCCGTGTCGTTAAGGCTAAGGTGCCCCTGTCAGAGATGTTCGGTTATGTAACCGCTCTGCGTACCATCACCTCTGGTCGTGCTACCAGCTCTATGGAGTACAGCCACCACGCTCCTCTGTCTTCAGCTTTGGCTAAGGCAGTACTGGAGGAGGTTAAGGGTCGTGCCGACCTCGTATAATTCTCGAGAGTAAATTCATACTCCACATAAAGGAACCTTCACTACGAAGTGCATCGTCTGTTGGCGAGCAACTTCCTGTGGAGGTTCTTTTTTTATCGTTATTTTACATGTAAATGTAGATTTTTTTGTGCTTTTTTTTAAAATAATTGCACAAACTGTTGCAAAGGTTATTTTTTTTTTGCAACTTTGCAAGCGTATTATGTGTGTACCTCCCCAGCTTATCTGTTTTGCTGGCGGTGAAACCTAAAAGCAACTATAAATATTGATGATATGAATAAAGATTCTTTTATCCAGCAGTTGGTTAGGGCATCATGGCTCCGACTGGTGCTTGTGTTGTTACCTGTCATGATGGCCATATTGCCTGCTACGGCATGGGCTGCCATCGGTGACGAATTAGACGAGGTAATAGTCGACGGAATGAACTACAAAGTGTTGCGCAATGCTGCCGACTGGGAAGTCTTCCGGAATATGGTTATGGCTTCTGCCAACGAAGATGACGTCAACGTCATTATGGGTGCTGACTTCACCATTACTACGATGGCAGGTGACGAAAAACATCACTTCAGGGGTATCTTCAACGGTAACGGACATACGCTGACCGTTGAGATTGACGACCCTAACAGGGAGAAATTAGCCGCTCCTTTCCATTATGCTACCGAAGCCACTTTCCAGGACTTACACATCAAGGGTAACGTCCATGGCGGCAAACACTCCGGAGGTATAGTAGGCCGTTGTGGAAAAGACGATAGAAATTGTCACGTCACTTTTGAGAGGGTGTGGTGTTCAGTCAACGTCAACACCTACGATTACGGAGACGACTTAGGAAATTTCTGCGGTGGATTCATTGGACATGCCAAACAGAACATCATCAAGATTACGGACAGTCGTTTTGATGGTTCCCTCCATAACGGTCATGAGATGGAAGGCGATGGGAATAAAGCTGGTGCCTTCTTCGGATGGGGTGAATATGAAGGTGATAATACACTTGTTTACGAAGCACACCGTATCTACGATGCGGGTAGTGCTATCAACACTCATTACAACATAGGTTATTATGCCGATGACGGTGATTGGTGCACTTGGGGACACGCGCCCAATGGCTGTTCGAGCGTCTACTCTGCCACCAAATGGTATGCCCTGTATGATAGCGAAGTCATCACCGACCAGGACGAAGTCGTCAGAAAGATGAATGAAGAAAAGATGGGTACCTGGGTCATTGTTAACGGCATGGCTGTTCCTGACATCAAGAAGTACTCCACAGATCCGAGCTTCGAATGCTACGACATGGTACCAGGTACGGCAGTGGGTGAAGAAGGTATGCTGAAGATCCCGTTCTCTTGCGACCAGGTAGTGAAATATATTGACTACTGGTACATCGACGAGAATGGCAACAAAAAGGATATGCCTCGTCTGACGCTGCCCAAGAACAGCTATTCAGGTTTCCTGCTGGTGCCTGCCACAGAGGCGCATCGCGAGTTGCACATGAGCGTGCACCTGATGATAGACGAACTGGAATATACCTACGACCCCAAGAGCGATGCCGTGATGCACAATCCACGACAGCTGAATGCAACGCTGCTGAACTACTCGACGAACAAGCAGTTGGCAGATGCTGGCGCCATCCAGTTGCAGTGGACTACCAAGGATCCGAAGTATAACGACGCGTTAGGTGGCGACCAGTTCGTTGTGCTGCGCTCGCTGACGGGTAAGGATGAAGATTTGAAGACGATAGGTTCAGTAGATCTTGAAGATAACGACTCTGTCTATATTTATAAGGACTCTACGCTGGTCAAAGACCTCACGGAGGAGCTGATAGGCAAGGGTATGGTGCAGGTGAAGTACGTGGTGGCTCGTGCCTCTGCCCAGCAGCTTTGGGGACTTAGCAACAACCCCGCAGTAGTGGCTGTCACCTACGACCTGGAATTCCCACACCTGTTGCGTATAGGCAACTACAACGCCCAGTGGCAGGACGAGACAGAACGTACGGTGAAGGTAACATGGGACTATGCCAACGACTACGGCGCCATGTGGGACAGTCGTGCCAAATACAGTATGCTCGTCAGTTCAGCCAATAGTGCCAAAGAACCCGTAGACTCTACCACCTACGTGTTGACAGCTGACGAGATGCTGGCGTGCAGCAAGGAATTGCCGCTCGTTCGCTCGTGCGTGGACTTCAAGATAGAATTCTTGGTAGAACGAGGTTCTTCGCCACTGCCCCTCGAGGCTCAGGGCGAGGTCTTCAAGATTGCTTCTGCCGACGACTGGGAAGCCTTTGCCAATGCCGTGAAGGAAGCCAAGGGTAGCAAGGATGTCAACGCCATGCTGATGGCTGACATCGCGGTGAGCACCCGAGTCGCCACGAAGCAGGAAGAGGCCTATCGTGGCATCTTCAACGGTAATGGTCATACCATCACCGCTACGATTGACCCTGGCAGCGATCCGAATGTGGCCTTGTTTGGCTATGCTTCCACAGCCACCTTCCGCAACCTGCACGTGGCGGGTTCTTCCAAGAGCAGCAATAAGTTCCTGGCAGGTATGATTAGTACGCTGACAGAAGACTGTACCGTACTCATCGAGAACAGCCGCGTGTCAGCAACCCTCACCAGCACGGTAACTGGCGACGCCACCATGGGTGGTTTCGTTGGTAATGCCAACTACGCCGCCTTGCTCACCCTGCGCAACTGTAAGTTCGATGGTAGCTTCGAAGGTGAGAACTGCAACAGCAACGGCGGTATGGTAGGATGGAGCAATAAGCTGGTGACTATCGAGAACTGTGTCTTTGCTCCCCAGCATATCGGTACCCAGTATGGTGACTGTGCCACATGGGCCCGCATCAGGGAACAGAGTGGCTTGACAGTCATCAACAGCTATTGCACAGAGTTGTTTGAAGAGCGCTATAAGGACGTCTTCTACATCAACTCTGCTGACGACTGGAACAACTTTGTATCGACGTTAGCGTCAGCCAATGGCGAGGCACTCATCAACGTCATCATGACTGCTGACATCAGTGTTAACACCACCACGCCATCAAACGTCTACTGGAAGGGTACCTTCGATGGTAATGGTCATACGCTGAACGTGAACATCGACAAACCTGGAGATATTTTTATCGCTCCATTCATTGGTGCTAAGAACTATACCATCAAGAACCTCCATGTGACAGGTACTGTCAATGGTGCCAAGCACTCGGCAGGCCTTGTCGCCAGTTCGGAGAATGATGGCAGTAGCGCGAATGTCATCAGCAACTGTCGTGTGTCAGTAAAGCTCACCATTGCTGATGACTATGCTGGCGGCTTCATAGGTCATGGCCATTCCTCGAACCACACCATCACCAACTGTCTGTTTGATGGTGAAATCGTCTGTACGTCGACCAGTGGAGCAGCTTCTTTTGCTGGCGCCATCATCGGATGGGAAGACGGTGGTACGTCGAACGTGATCAAGAACTGTTTAGAGAATGGTACGTATGCCAATTTCGCCAATACGGCGATGAACTTCAATGCAGAAAATGGCGGTACGCCCTATGGTGTCAACGGAAATTGTTCTAACAACTGGGGCTACCACTACTGGAATGAGCTTAATGGCAACAATGCTATCAACATGACGGTAGGGAGCCTCGTTGAAAATTTGGGCGCTGACTGGCAGGACATGGGTGGTGTGGCACTCCCCGTCCTGTATAGCGACCAGACAGTCGCTACGCGTTTTGGCGGCAGAACGAACGATGAGATTCTGGAACTGTTGGGTAGCTGCTGGATGAAAGATGGCAATGGCAAGCTGATGCCATGCGTCGAGGACAGAAGACAGGCTGACGTCAGTCCTGCACCTTCCGACATGCCTACCTTCTATCATGAGAATAATGGACATATCGACAAGGAGTCGCTGACGATACGGGAGTTGCAGACCTCCACGCTGCTCACATGGTCCAATGTGGACGACGAGCCTGTTGACTACTACGAGGTATGGCGCCGTGAGGTGAATGCCGAAGAATATGAGTGCATCGCCAAAAATCTGACGGAGATGCAGTTTGAGGACAAGAAAACCTCGCCAGTTCATCAGTATGAGTATTACGTGCGTGGTGTGAACGACTGCGAGGGTACCAAGTTTGAGGACACCGAGAAGGTCATCGGCCATTGTGTGCAGACGGCTACCATATCGGGCTTCTTCCGCTTCAAGGACGGCACGGGTATTCCTGGCAAGGAAGTCACGACCACGCTGCCTGACGGTACCACCAAGACAGCTCCCACTGACGAGAGTGGTTACTTCGTCATGAGCGACCTGCCCTATGTGGATGCCACGGAGACGAACTACAGGATAGCACCCAACGTGCCCGGTTTCAGTGACTATAAGAATATCACCATCGGTACCTTGCCTGGCCAGAACGTGGTGAGCAATGTGGAGTTCGTCTTGGAGACAAGTATCAGGTTCTCAGGCTATGTGCAGTATAGAGGTACCAGCATTCCCGTGCAGGGCGTGTCATTCAAGGTCGACGGCTACGAGGTACACAATGCTGCGGGTAAGGTGGTCACCGACCACGAGGGTAAGTTTACCTTCCACATGCTGAAGGGTGCCCACGACAGCATCCAGGCCATGAAGGACGGTCACGTGTTCTTCCGTGATGGTTTCTACCACGAGACTGACGACGAGCTCGATACAAAGAAGAATTGTGCTTTCTATGAAGACCAGGCCAGCAAATATTTCTACGATGATACCAAGGTGAAGCTGATTGGTCGTGTGGCTGGTGGTAAGGAGCAGGCCGCCATCCCTCTGGGTAACTCGCTGTCGAAGAACAACCTCGGCGACGACCTGCAAATCGTGATGGCTCTGGAGGGCGACAATGCCTCACGTCTGGTGTGGGACATCAAGGATAAAAGCAAGAAAGAACTTGACGAGGAGTACACGCATCAGGCCCACGACAAGATGTACGAATACAAGACGACAGTACATACCACCATCAACCGCAAGGTGGTGACTCCCGACGTGCATACTGGTGAGTATGAAGTCTTGCTGCCCCCAGTGAAGTGGAAGATTCAGCAGATTACAGCCAAGGGCTATGCCACGCTGTTCCAGGACGGACAGGTGGGCGACGTCATTGACCTGAGTGACTCGCTGACGGCTCACTCAGACACCATCAAGGGTCTGTGGAAGAACGCTGAGCAGGTGGATGTGACGGAGGCCATCGTCAACTATCATGCCCAGTACAACCGCATCTACCATTCGCCTGTCGTCATCGACTACAAGCAGATAGGCTTTGAGAAGTTCGACTTCTTTGGCGACCAGTACTACAACTTCAAGAACATTACTGGCGACAAGCAGAAGCTGGCGCTGGCCTATGCCGTCAAGAAGAACAACTGGCCCAAGGGCAAGAAAGACTCCCTGGAGACCAAGTACACCTTCGGCTACCCCGTATTCAGCATAGAACGCAAGTACCCCGTGAAGATTTCTGCTACGGAGCGCTACTACTATAACAACAATACGAAGAGCGACACCATCGATGTCATCCGCCTGTCGGGTGGAGAAGTGACCATCCAGAACGGCATGGTGAGCTCTATACATCGTGATGTCGTGGAGTTGGACAGCGTGGGTGAGGCTACCTACAATCTGGCGGCTGCCCAGCTGCCTTATCTGCTGACAGGTGTCGATGCCCTGCGCACAGTGACCATGACGCTGGAGATGGATGGCACACACTATGAGGCCATACCGCTTCGCGCGTACATCTTAAACATTAGAGATATAAAGGGTGCCAAGGATATCATCAACCATTCAGTACCTCAGCTGGTTGATATCCTCCGCGACCCGCCTGGAGGAGCCTCAAAGGCTACCATCAGCAAGGGCTCAACATTGAAATATGCCTACCAGATGGATATGAACTGGAGTGCCGGCTTGTCGATGCACATCAGCGAAGGAACAGGCTTTAATAGCTTCCAGGGTTTCGTGGGAGCCCCCTTTGGTAGTGGTATCGTAGGTGGTTTCAACTACACCACATCCTCCAAGTTCGATATGACCTTCGACCTGGTATTCTCGGGCAGTGGTCAGCGAGCCTTCACATACACCATGACAGCTAATGAGGACATCTCTACCAGTGGTGAGAAGTCTATGGTGGGTGCCGATGCCGACCTGTATATTGGTTTGGAGCAGAACATCATCTTAAAGCGTGCTACTGCCATCCGTGCCATCCCTGACAGTACTTTCACACAAGCGAAAGGTCTGTTGGCTGCAGGACGCATGGTCGAGATAGCACAAGGCCAGGATGACCAAGGTCACAAGCTACACCTGGTACGCGACGAGGTTATTACCTATGGACCTAAGGTGACTTCCAACTTCGTACACTCACAGAAATACATCCTAACCCAACTGCTGCCGTCGCTGAAGAACCAGTGTCTTGCCCTGATGTTCACTGGCACTGAGAGCGAGGCACAGCTGCGTGCCAACGCCACAGGTCAGCCCGTCTATTATTCGAAGGTTACTCCCGACGACGAGAACTTCGGCTTTGAGTACGATATGAAAACTCCTTCAGGAAGTAAGGAACAGTTTGTCGACGAGGTGAATCACTATAAGGAAATCATCGCAAAGTGGATGGAGATGATAGCCCAGAACGAGAAAGAGAAACTGGAAGCACGTGACCTGGTGCAGAACTTCAGCACTGATGGCGGCAGCTCTCTCAGCTATAGTGAGACCTTTACGAGCGACTACTCGAAGATGAGCTCGTATGTCAGTCCCATCACGCCGATGACCAGTGAGTATTTCGACAATTTCCTGAAAGACGGTGCTACCAGCATCGTGGCTGCTGTAGGACCTGCCGTTGCCAAGTTCCTCGCAAAGATATTGCAGGATAAAGGCGGCTCGCAGGATATAGCCACCACAAGGGATGATGAAAATAATATCACATCGATTGATTTCAAGTTGATAGGTGTGCAGACTTCCCTCAGCTTGACTCCTGCCGTGAACTTCAGTGTAACACCCAGACATTCCGAGGCGAAGTCGTACAGCCGCAAGGAGGGCTTCACCATTGGTATGGACAATAGGAGTCACCTGGACTTCGACGTCTATCGCGTGAAGACCGCCAGCACTGGTCTTGAGGGCTACGACGTCCACGACGTATTCCTCAGCGACAACTTCTACGAGCAGGTAGACTACGACGAGGACTATCTGAGGCGTGAGATGAAGCTGGAGGATGTCACCTACGCCCACAGCTTCGTCTATCGCACCCGTGCTGGTGCAACGTGTCGTCCTTGGGAGGGTGAGCGTGTCACCCAATTCTATAACCCTGGAACGATGTTGGATGAGCGCACAAAGAAGATTGAGAACCCCGTCATCACGATGGACAAGCAGAGCATCAGTGGTGTGCCCTTCGGCGAGGCTGCCCGCTTCAAGATTTATCTGACCAACGAGAGTGAACAGCCCGAAGCTGCCTATGCTTATTTTGACATCTACCAGAGTGAGCGCTCGAACCCCGACGGTGCCAAGATGATGATTGACGGCATGCCACTGACGGGTAACTCCCGCACGGTAGAGGTCAAGCCTGGCGTGGTGACGGAAAAGACCTTAGAGGTCTATGCTGGCGAGAAGTTCGACTATGAAGGACTGAAGATTGGCATCATCTCACAGGGTGACGTCAATACCTACCAGGAGGTGTCCTTCGACGTACACTATCTGCAGACGGCAGGAGCCGTGGCCATCACCACCCCTGGCGACAAGTGGATTATGAACTGCGACGCCCCGCAGGATGGTGACAAGGGTTGGTATCTGCCCGTCATCATCAGTAACTTCGACAAGAACCAGCATAACTTCGACCATATCGAGTTCCAATATAAGGAGTCGACACGTGGTGACGACTACTGGACGAACCTCTGCGGCTACTATGCCGACTCTACACGCTATGCGGCTGCCAGCGGTACCAAGGAGATGATTCCTGAGAACGGCAATATCACTACCCGCTTCTTCGGTGAGGGCACGGTCATGGAGAAAGCCTATGATTTGAGAGCCGTACTGTTCTGCAGAAACGGCAACTCATTCCTGACCTATGAGTCAAAGGTGCTTAGCGGCGTGAAGGACACACGTCGTCCGATGCTCTTTGGCACTCCTGAACCGAAGGATGCCGTTCTTGGCGTGGGTGAGAATGTCATCTTCAGCTTCTCAGAGGATATCGAGTACAACTACCTCCAGGAGACCACCAACTTCGAGGTGAAGGGCGAGACCAACGAGTCCGCCATCCAGGAAGCTCCCGCACTGAGGTTTGGCGGAAAAGGCTATGCCCAGAGTGAGGTGCGTCGTAACTTTGCCGACAAGAATGTGACCATTGAGGTGATGATCAAGCCTGACGAAGTAGATCGTGACATGCCCATCTTCTCGCATGGTTCCTATGGCAAGCAGCTACAGCTGTGGCTGACCAAGGAGAAACACCTGCGTGCAGTCGTTGACGACAAGGTGCTGGAGAGTGACTCTATCGTGAAGACCACTGCTTTCCAGCGTGTGGCCTTGGTGCTGGACAACGATAATGAGAAGCTATACCTCTATAGTGAGCATCAGGATGCCGTGATGGAGGGCGTGACCTATAGCGGCAATGGTCCGCTGGTCTTTGGCTCTGCCATTCCGACAGGCAGTCCGCGTGCCTATTACGAGGGTCGCATGTTGCAGGGTCGTATATGGCATCGTGCCTTAGACCTCACCCTGCTGAATGCCTATGCCGACCACCTCTTGACAGGTTATGAGAAGGGACTTACTGACTACTATCCGATGAATGAGGGCAAGGGCGACTATGCCACCGACCTGGCACAAGGTGCCCACCTGACGCTCAAGGGAGCTACATGGACACTGCCAGAAGGTATGGCATTGAAGTTCGACAAGAATGCAGCCCCACAGGACGCTACGAAGAAGAAGGGTGTGCAGGTAAAGGCCGACTTCTTTACGCGCGACGACGAGCAGAACTATACCCTGATGTTCTGGTTCAGGACTGCCGAGGAGAGTGCTGCCTTGTTCTCTAACGGTTCTGGCCGTGCTACCGATGTCGATGCCAAGAACAAGTTCTTCATCGGTTTCGAGGACCATACACTGAAATATCGTACCAATGGTCGTGAGTATGAGCTGGGCGACAATCTCTGCGACGACGCATGGCATCACTACGCTATGGCGGTGAACCGTATGCGCCAGGTGGCCAGCATCTATGTCGACAACGAGCTGAAGGCACAGTTCTCTACCGATTCCCTGGGAGGTATGACGGGTACCGACTTCTACTTTGGCAACATGGTATGGAAGGATGCCTCTGACAATACCAAGCTTCTCGAAGATAATGCCCTGACAGGATACATCGACGGCATAGCCCTGTTCCAGCAGGCGCTGCCCGTCTCGCTCATCAAGCGTTATTCCAACAAGTCACCTGGTGGTGCGGAGAAGGGTCTTCTCACCTATGTCGACTTCGAGCGTCAGGAGCTGCAGTCTTCCGGAGATCTGGCGCTGCAACCCTTTGTGCTGAGCAAGGTGCAGAAGTTTGACGATAAAGGCAACCTCACTGATAAGCATGACACTATCTTCGTCGATTCTGTCAGCTACGTCATGTCACGTGTGGACCAGAAGGTAGGTGCTCCCATACAGGCCTATGTAGAACTGAAACACCTGAATTTCAGCTTCGTGGGACGCAACAACCAGCTGCTGGTCAATGTCGACGAGTTGGATTCTCGCATCAACAAGAAGAGCATCTCCGTGACGGTGTCTGACATCCCCGACAAGAATGGTAACTTCATGGCGTCGCCAGTAACGGAGACCTTCTTCGTCAACCGCAACCCATTGAAGTGGATGATCAATCGCTATGACAGGACGCTGAAGGCTGGTGAGGAGCACACGCTAACCCTGATTATCGTCAACGAGGGTGGGGCAGCACATACCTACACTATTGAGAACCTGCCACGCTGGATGACTGTCAATAAGACCAGCGACATCGTGGAGCCCCAGTCTAACGACAACTTGGAATTCACCATCAGCAAGGATGTCAATGTGGGTACCTATGACCAGATTATCTATCTGACGGATGAGAACGGCCTCTCTGAGCCGCTGGCTATCAATATCGTCATCGAGGGTGAGAAACCCGACTGGACTGTCGATCCCGAAATGATGCGCTACACGATGAATGTGGTGGGACAGGTATATGTGGGTAATACCATCGTCACTGACTCACGCGACATCGTGGGTGTCTTCGATGCCAACAACCGCTGCATGGGTCGCACCAATGTGGAGTATGACAGTGAGACAGGGCAGAGCATGGTCTACCTGACCGTCTATGACAGTACGACGGTGGTTACACCGCTGTTCTTCCGTCTGTGGCACTATGCTACGGGCAAGACCATGCAGCTGACGACCTCTGTGCTGGTTAACTTCGTCAACCAGTCTATAGTAGGTACGATGGACAGTCCTGTCTTGATGATGGCCGATGACCTCTATGAGCAGGAAATCAACCTCAAGAGAGGCTGGAACTGGGTATCGTTCAACGTCAATAATGTCAGTCTCCAGCGTGTGTCAAGCTTCCTTGGCATGTTCCCATGGAAGGATGGCGACATCCTTACCGAGGACACGGAAGACCTGACGCTGGTCTACAAGAACGGTCAGTGGATGAGCAATACCAGTACGGATATCAGCACTGTCGGACTGTCACAGAAGTATTGCTATCGCATCAAGGTTCAGGAAGACATAGATGTGTCGCTCTGGGGTACCAGCCTGAGGGGTGAGAAACTCCGCACCATCGATGTCAAGAAGGGATGGAACAGCATAGGCTATACGCCAATGGTCAACCTGCCCATCACCACCGCTCTGGCTGGGTATTACGATGAGGCCATGCCTGGCGATGTCATCAAGAACCAGCATGAGTTTGCCATCTTTGCCAGCGACGGCGCAGGAGGTGGCAAGTGGTCGGGCTCATTGAAGTATATGAAGCCTGGCGAGGGATATATGCTGCACCGTCTGAAGGACAGCAATACATCGTTCACCTATCCTTATTATGAACCTGGTGCCACATTCATCGATACAGGCTCTACTAAGCATAACGCTTCACGCTTTGCCATGACCATGACGGTAGTGGCTGAGGCTGTTGGCGTAGACCTCGAAGAGGGTGATCAGCTGGTAGCCTATGCCAACGGCGAGGTCGTAGGAAGTGAGACGCTGCAAGCAGACGGCGATAACCTGTTCTACCTCAGCATTGAGGGTGAGAACAACACACCGCTGTCGTTCGCCATTGAGCGTGGTGGTGAGATGATTGCTACTACGAGCGATGTGATGACCTATGAGGCTAACGCCATCAGTGGTTCGCCTGCCGAACCTACGAAGATTAGCTTTGTGCAGATTGACCAGCTGCCACAGGATGGCTGGTACACGCTGCAGGGCATCAAGTTGCAGCATGCTCCTACCAAGAGTGGCGTCTACATCTACAACGGACATAAACAGGTAATCAAGTAAGTGGCACTACGATGAAGACAATGAAGACATTGTAATCTATTCTCGTGTAATAAGTGTGGAGCAGTTCTCCTGCTCTCCATATTAATGATAAAAAATCCCGAAATCGTTTGCACGGTTTCGGGATTTTTTTGTACTTTTGCAGTGCCAAACCTCCATATTGTTATGAACGAATACTATTATTACGGCCTGGCCGCAACCATTTACATTACCACATGCTGGACTTTTGCGTTTGTGCGCTGGTTTCACACCTGCAACGAACCCAAGGAGCGCCATTCCTATATCTGGCCTGACCGCAAGCTGCAGTGCCTGTGCTATATCATGGCCACCGTGCTCGTGCCCTACGCCATCAATCCTACTGACGAGCAGGCGTGGGTGCTGATGAAGAGTTACTTCCCTGCCACCTATTATTTCTATTGTGGCATGTTGCTGCTTTGCTATACCGGTACCGTCAAGCAGTGGAGCCGTTGGAAACCCCTCAGCTGGGTGGCCGCCTGCACCGTCATAGGAACCATGATTACACCTGTGTTCAATGCATGGCTTCCTTTCAAGCTGGTGAGTACGGAAGGAGGCAACTTCTGGCATTACACCATTACCGTTGAGAGCATCTTGATGATGGCCTACTGCTGTGTGGCCATGTGGCAGGTATGGCGCTGGATTCGTGAGTCGCGCGATGCCAACTACTCTAACCCCGACGACTTCCCTGTCAAATATGCCAGCGTGGTAGTGCTCTATCCGATAGTCCTTACCCCGCTGCTCTGGCCTGCCTATATCCTCGATTCGCGTCAGACAATGGCTATTCTGCACCTCCTGCTGGCCATGTTTAATATCGTATTGCTCATTACCGTTATGCCAGCCTGGCGTCGTAAGTACATACTGCCTTCTACTGCAGAGGATGAAGCGGGAGAGGATGAGTGCAATGAGCCTTCTTGTGTCGAGAAGCATATTGATGAGACTGCCAAGCAGATCAATGCCTATGTGGTGCAGCAGCGCGCCTTCCTTGATCCCCACCTGAAGATTGACGACGTGGTGGATCACTGTGAGTTGGGTCGCACCTATGTCTCCATGACCTTCCAGCGCCGCTTCGGCTCCTTTGCCAAATACGTTAACAGCCACCGCTTGGACTATTACGACCAGTATATGGCTGAGCATCCCGAGGAGACCAAGGAGTCTGCCGCCCTTGCCTCAGGCTTCGCCAACTACATGGCTTACTATCGTGCCAAGCAGCGCCAAGATCGCTACTAATTAGTCTCTTTATTCAAAGATATGACGCCTTTGTCATATCTTTTGAATTCGTGTGTAAAGCCAATTTTATTTTCTGACAAATTATTTTAATTTTCTGCCTAAACCTGCACAACCGCCATAACCCGCAGTTACAGAATGTGTTAAGCCGTGCAGGTTTGTTTTAAGACGTGTACTAAACCTGCACAAAACGGTCTTTTGAACCGCCATTTTGTGCAAATATCAGTATAATATACTGAATTACAAGCTGTTTGTAATTATATATATGTATACAAACACTTTGTTTGTGCCCTAAAACAAAGTGTTTTAGGCCTAAAACAACTTGTTTGCAGCCTGGTACAATCATGCAAACACTTTTGTGACGAGTGGCTGCTCAGAATAGTATTGTCAGAAAAACTGAATTTTTGTGCAGGTTGCGCTGTGGAATATAATTAAACATGCACGCCTCTCCGCCCTTTGTTTATCGGCATTCCAGCTATCCCGTGCAGGTTCGCTCCACTTTTCACAACTTTTTCTCAGAAAATTAATCTGCATTATCTGCGCCATCTGCGAGAGATGATAGAAAATCTCGCTGATATAAAATTCTAAGGAGCCTGGAGCCAAAGGAGAAATTATTTTATGTGAAACGACATTTTGAGACATAACAAATTGTACACGAAGGCTGATTTTCCGTTGAAATCGGCATTTTTTTCAGCATTTCTTACACACTCCTGTGTACAATTTGTAATGTTCTTACAAATTATTGTTATCAATTTTACACTCATTTGTTATGTACATGTACAATTTGTTATGTGTTATTTTGCCTATTATTATTAATTTTGCGCCAGGAAAAATCAATAGATCATAGGTCACCATAAACCTTAACCATTTTAATCACATCACAGACATGTCAGGAATGATAGATTTTCTATTATCGAATCCTTTAACGATGGTTCTCTTGGGAATCATCGCCATCTGTGTGTTTCTCTTCTTCCTTCAATGTTGGCGAAACATTCATAACCCCGAGTGAGAAATACTTCCAGAATACTTCTTTTATTTACATATATAAATATAGTGATTCAATCAAACAAAATGAAACAAAAAACAATTCATCTGGCGAGGGCAGCGATGACGCTACTCCTCGTCATGCTCTGCACCATGGGCGCATGGGCAGCTCAGACACCCGTCTCGTTGTCGGATGACGGCGCAGGCGGCTGGTTCATTAACATGCCGGCAAAAGGCACAGCAACATCTGTTGCCAATGCCGCCGTGCTTACTCTCACAGCCGATGATATCTCGGCAGGTAAAGGCACCTTCAAGGTCTATGACGACGGAGGCAAGGATGACTATTATAGTCACAGCTATTCTGGCTACCTGATCATAACAGCGCCAGAAGGCTATGTGCCCCAGCTAAGCGGCTCAGTCAAGACAGAAAGCTGTTGTGACTACATGCGTGTTTATAACGGCACGACCACTGACAAGCTGCTTGGTGTAGAATATAAAGGATCGATGACTGTCGGTCCTTTGAGGAGCAACAGTCAGAGTATGCTGATTTATTTTGGTTCGGACGGTAGCGTTTACGATACTGGCCTTGATCTTACGGTGGAGCTTGTTGATGCGAGGAATCTTGCCCTTGCTTCTATTGTGATGCCTGCTTATCTCCCTTACACGGGTTCACAGATTGCTATCAATCCGTCTGTTACAGCTTGCGATGGTGTTGTACTTACCAAGGACACACACTATAGTGTTACAACCGTTCCTGCAACAGTTCAGGAATTGGGCGACTACGAGGTTACTATTACAGGTCTTGCCCCCTACTATGGCACCATTAATCGCAATCTCACAGTAACAGCAGGCTTTGCAGGCGAAGGCACTGTAGAAAGTCCCTATCTGCTTTCGACTAAGAACGATTACACACTCTTTGCTGCTCTCATCAACGCTTCAGTGGCTCCTTATGCCGATAACGGAAAGGTTTACCAGCTGACCGCTAACATTGGTTCTGAGTTAGATCCCATTACGACCAAGGTTGGTGAAGTCGATGGTGCTCACTTCAAAGGAATCTTTGATGGCGATGGCCATACACTTTATGTGAATATCAATGACACTGAGCATTCGGGTACTGCCCCCTTCGGTTACATTGAGGGGGCTACTATCAAGAACCTGACGGTAGCAGGTTCTGTGACTGGCGGTATCCACGCTGCTGCTCTGGTAGGTTTCTCTACCGGTACGAACAACCTCATTCAGAACTGTACCGTTTCAGCTTCCGTCAATGGCGGCACGCATATCGGCGGTATTCTTGGTCACGGCCTGAGCAGTGACATTGCTATTGAGAACTGTATCTACTCTGGTCTCATGACTGGCGGCAACAATGCTAAGGGCGCTATCTTCGGATGGGGTGATAATGGTGGTACGAAAAGCGTTACTAACTGCGTCTATCTGAAGCATGGCAGTCAGAACACCTCCAACTTAGACCTTGTCCGAAAGTACGGCGGCGACGTTACCGTCACCAACAGCTATAAGACGGCCAATAATGGTTCTTATGGTATTTACGCCACTGCTGAGGCTCCTGCCAGCGGAATATCAAAGCCCATTACCGTGTTGGGTGTTAATCTCTGGGTGCCTGTTTCCGTCAGTGGCATTGAGTCCTATTATATATATAATGGTAGCGTTATCTCTGTGCTTCCGACCGTTACCTGCGTTGATAACACGCTGACGCTGGGTACAGACTATACCATTGCCTCTACCCCAGCCCCCATTCAGGCGACAGGCAACTACACCCTGACCGTAGCAGGTATCAACGACTACACGGGAACAGACTCGAAGAACTTTGAAGTCATTCAGACCTTCGCAAAAGGTGATGGTTCTGAGGCTGCTCCTTATCTCATCGAGAATGCTGACGACTGGAACCTCTTTGCACAGTATATGACGGAGGGTAGAAGCACCTTCCTGAACAAATACTATAAGCTGACCAGCGACATTGCCGTCACCACCATGGCAGGTAATAGCTCCAGCAACTGTTTCAAGGGCGTGTTCGATGGTGACAGCCATACCATGACGCTCAACCTGACGGCCACTACTGAGAACTGCGCGCCATTCAAGTATTTGAGCGGTGCCACCATCAAAAACCTCAATATCGCCGGTACTGTCACTACAAGTTCTAAGTTTGGAGCCGGCATCGCTGCTCACACCTACAACACGACCAACATTCAGAATTGTACCAGCTCGGCCTTCATCACCAGCACCTTCGAGTCGTTGGCCGATGGTACCCATGCCGGTTTTGTAGCTCTGAACGAGAGCTCTGCTACACTGAATATATCTAATTGCGTCTTCACGGGTAAGCTGCTCGGAGCCAATGCTTACGCTAATGGTGGTTTCGTAGGCTGGACAAACGGTAACATCTCTTATACCGACTGTCTGTTCGCTCCTACTGAGATTACGATGAACGAGCTTAACAGTGCTACCTTCAACCGCAATGGTAAAAACACGTTCACGAACACCTACTTCCTGACACAGTTTGGCGAAGCACAGGGCATCCATCTTGCTACTGCTGCACCTGCAAGCGACGTGTACAAGAGCGAAATGGTTACTGTTCGTGAAACCAACTACTATGCAGTTTGTGACATTACAGGCGTCAACGACACCTATTACCATACCGGTTCAGCCATTGCCGTTACCCCTGTTGTAAAACTGGGTAGCACCACGCTGGAGGCCAACACTGACTACACGGTAGTGATCAAGAACAGCAGCGACGAGACCGTTGCTCCTGAAGAGCTGATAGCCAATGGCAGCTACACCTTAATTATTACGGGTATGGGCGACTACACTGGCTCACGCACCATGGCTTTCCGCATCACCTCTGGTGAGGCGCTGAACGGCTATACCTATGAGACAGGTACGGATGCTGAAGGCACCTATTATATGATTCAGTCTGTTGAGGACTTCAATCAGTTTGCCTCATTTGTTGTTAGCAGTAATAATGCTTCTGTAAGCAAGCGCTTCAAGCAGACTGCCGACCTCACCGTTACTAACATGGTCGGCTCCAACGAGAACAAGAGCTTCCAGGGTGTTTACGACGGCGACAATCACACACTGACGCTCGGCATCACGGCTTCATCGAATATTGCTGCTCCCTTCCGCTATGTCAAGGGTGCAACCATCAAGAATCTGATCATTGCCGGAACCCTCAGTAACAGTGGTAAGCAAAACGGTGGCGTGGCTGGCTATTCCTATGGAGATGTCGCCATTTCCAACTGTACTGTCAGCGCCAGCATCACCACTTCTTACAGCGGTGACGCTTCAAACGGCGGCTTCATTGCACATATTCAGTCAGGTAACGTAACCTTCAACAATTGTGCATTCACAGGCCGTCTGCTGGGCGAATCAGCCAACTGCTCTGCCGGTTTCGTAGGATGGAGAGACAATACCAGCATCGTCATTACCTTCAACAATTGCTTGGTCGCTCCTGCCGAGATAACTATGGGCGCAACGGGCAGTGCAACGTTTAACCGAAATAAGACAGACAATAACATCTACACCAACTGTTTCTATCTGACACAGTATGGTGAAGCTCAAGGCATCAAAGTTGTTGCTGTTGCTCCCGCAACAGATGTTTATACAACTGTCACAGCTACCGATGCCAACAATTACTATGCCGTTGCTGAAGTGGCAGGTTTCAAACCACTGTATGCCTACACCGGTTCCGCCATTGAGGTTACACCAGTCGTCACCCTTGGCGAAACGCTGACCGTGGGTACCGACTATACTGTGACCTTCAAGAACAGCAGTGATGTCGTTGTTGCTGCTGAAAATCTGATAGAACTCGGTAGCTATACCGCAACCATTGCCGGTGCTGGCAGCTATGCTGGTTCTAAGACCTTCAGCTTCCGCATCATCAATGGTGAGGATCTCGACGGCTACGTCTTTGAGACCGGAACCGATGAAACTGGTAAATACTATGTGATTGCCAGCGAGGGTGAGCTCCAGACTTTGGCAGCCTATGTCAATAGCGGCCATAATGCCTCTGGCAAGCGCTTCAAGCAGACTGCAAATATTACCCTTACCAAAGAGCATACGGTTATTGGTACAAATAGCAGCTATAGTTTCAATGGTATCTTCGACGGTGACAATAAGACCATCAGTGGTTTGGTAATTAATAATCCCGGCGGAGAAAACCAGGGACTGTTTGGTTATACCTCTGGCGCAACGATTAAGAATGTTGTGATTGACAACTGCGACATCACTGCTAAAAAGTGGGTGGGTGGTATCGTCGGTTATGTCAATAACAATAACAGCACCATCACCAACTGTACTGTCAGCGGAGCCCTCAAGATAGCTGCCGGCGTGCAAGGCTTTGACATGGGTGGTATCGCCGGATATTCAAGTGGCTCGCTGACCCACTGTGTCAACACCGCCAGCATTACGGGTAATGGTACATACAGCAAATGCCTCGGTGGTATTGCCGGATACAATAATAATGGCATATCCGATAACTTCAATGCTGGTGCCGTGAGCGGTGCTACGGGATATGTTGGTTCTATCGTAGGACAAAAGGGTGGTTCGCTGACAAACAACTACCACACGGTAACTACTGTCGGTGGCGTGGGTGCCGATGGTAAAACTACAAGTACCGACCAGGCTGGTGCTGAGGTGGTTGTAAAGATTACTGCTGCCGCAGACGTTACGCTGACGCTGCCTGCTGAACCCACCTACGTGTGGAACGAAGAAAACCTCTACAAGAGCGGCACAGAAGTGACATTGAACTACGCTGTTCCTGCAGGCAAGGTATTTGACTGTTACACTGTCAACAGTGGTGAAATCAGTAACGCAGGTATCATCGATGGTACACACGCGCTGACTGGCTTTACTGAGGATGTAATCATCACAGGTACCTATGCCAACGAAATCACCAACCTCGCAACAGCAGGTGCCGTGATTGCCGACATCGCCGCCCTGACCTATAACGGCAGCGAGCAGCATCCTGTGCCTGTAGTCACCCTCAGTGCTGAGACATTGCAAGAAGGTACCCACTACACCGTCAGCTATAGCGACGGTTGTATCAATGCTGGCAACTACACTGTCACTGTAACGGGTACGGGTCGTTATGCAGGTTCTATCAACAAGACCTTCAATATTAATCCGTTCGATGTCAGTGGTTGCGATATCACTATAGACAACAAGGTCTACACAGGTAATGTCATCGAGGTTACTCCTACCGTTAAGCGTGGTTCAGCAACCCTAGTGATGGGTGACGATAAGGACTACACCTTCGTAACCGATCCTGCCACCGTTCAGGCTGCTGGTGACTACACGTTGACCATTACAGGTAAGGGCAACTATACTGGTACTAAGGAAGCAACCTTCAATGTATATTATGCAGTGCCCACGGAACTTGCTTATACTGATATCTCTGCTACCTCCGCTACCCTGACATGGAAGGAGAATGGTATAGCCACTCAGTGGACTGTAGAATACAGCACCGATGACACCTTCTCAACCTCTGAGACCGTTACAGTTAATGCAGCAACTGCTGCCTTGGATAATCTCACCCCAGAGGCTATGTACTACGCTCATGTTAAGGCCGTTTATGGTGTTGGCGAAGAAAGTGACTGGAGCGATATTTATAGCTTTGAGTCTACGACCAAAAAGGTTATTGGCTCAGGTACTGCCTCAAACGATAATTTGCCAGGCCGTTTTAATTGGAGGTATGCTTTGTGTCAGCAGATTTATACTGCTGCTGAGATGGGACAGTCGGGTACTATTATGAATATCGATCTCTACAATGCAGGTACATTTAGCTTCAATCGTAAGATTGCTGTCTATATGGTGAATACCGACAAGAGTAGCTTCAGTAACAGTGCTGACTGGATTAATGTCACCGACGAAGGTGTTGTAAAGGTATTCGATGGCGAAGTGACCTATACTCATGGACAGTGGAGCACCATCACGCTTGACACACCATTCGACTATGACAACACGAAGAACCTTGCTATCATCATCGATGATAATACAGGCTCTTACCTAGGTACCTCTCCGTTCCGTGTATTCTCCGCAAGCAGTCAGGCTATCGAAGTTCACAGTGATGACACGAACTACGATCCTACAAATCCGACTGCTTACTATGGAAGTGTCTACGCAGTAAAGAACCAGCTGCGCATTCGCTTTGCAGAGAAGATTAGCATGAACGCTCACGGCATTATGACCTATGCCAGCGACAATGTGCTTGACTTCTCGAATGTCAGCGATCTGACGGCTCACTACGCTGCCAACTTCGAGCTCACTGCTGGTCACAATGGTGTGCTGACAATGACTCAGGCAGAGAAGACTCCTGCAGGCGAAGGTCTGATGCTGAAGGGTACTGCTAACGAGACATTCTACGTGCCCGTACTCTGTGGTTATACTCCTGCTGCACTCTCTGGTAACCTGATGGTTGGTCTGACCACAGCAACATCAGTTAACACAACAGACGGCAGCAAAACTAACTTCATTCTATCTAAGCAGAACGATGTCATTGCCTGGTATCCATTGGCAGCGGCATACACGCTGAGAGCTAAGAGTGCTTATCTGCAACTGGTAACCGACGACGTCTTCGGCGCACGTGCCTTCACTATGGACTTCGGCGACGGCGAGGTTACAAACATCGACCAGATTACTGACGATGCAGCAGACGGCGACTGGTACACCATCGATGGTCTGAAGCTTAACGAGAAGCCTGTTAAGAAGGGTCTGTACATCCACAATGGTCGTAAGACTGTAATCAAGTAATAGTAACAAAGAAATGAAAAAGAAAGAATATATTATTCCGGAAATCCATGTCGTGTTGCTTAACATGCAGCAGCATCTTCTGACAGGAAGTGGTACTGAGGTCTTTGACGATCCGGCTCCTGGTGATTCCCAGCTGACACGTATGTTTGATGACTTCGACTTCAACTTCGAGGAGGAAGAAGAGTTCGACTATGACAGCTTAGACTAATAAGACTTGTCTTATACTATGACGAACCTCACGGGGGCACAGGCCTCTGTGAGGTTTTCCTTATTACGAAAGACTTAAAAAAACTTAAATATTAAAGGTGGGGGAGTGTTGTGGTTGTGTATATTATAAAATATGTGTACCTTTGCAACCCGAAACGCTTGCCGCTGAGCAAATGACTCTTTAGCGGCAGCAAATAAGTTAAATATCAAATATTAATAATTAAAAGACAATGAGTCAGAAAATTCGTATCAAGCTGAAGAGCTACGACCACAAACTCGTAGACAAGTCAGCAGAGAAGATTGTGAAGGCCGTTAAGGCTACTGGTGCCATCATCAGCGGACCAATTCCCCTTCCCACACACAAGCGTATCTACACCGTGAACCGCTCTACCTTCGTTAACAAGAAGAGCCGTGAGCAGTTCCAGCTGTCAGACTACAAGCGTCTGATCGACATCTACAGCTCAACAGCTAAGACTGTTGACGCTCTGATGAAGCTCGAGCTCCCCAGCGGTGTGGAGGTTGAGATCAAGGTATAGTATAATCTTATTCTCAAAATAGAGCGACATTCCCGTCAGTCGGGGATGTCGCTTGTTTTTTTTCTGATTTTGATACACTCATTTGGGCTCCATCCCAAATGCGTGCATATGTTTTATTCCTATTGAATAATTTTTTGCATACCTTTGCACCACGAAACTATAAATCTCATGGGTAAAGATTTTTTTAAGGAAATTGATTCTGTTATTCGAAACGAGCGGCTCTATGCCAATGTGGACCTGATGCGTGAAGACGTGATGAAGCGTTTTGGTATCAGTCGCCATCGTCTGAATGACCTCTTGAACGAGTATGCCGGTGGATTGTCATTCCCTCAGTACATTAATAATATTCGTGTTGAGGAAGCTCAGGAGTTGATAGTCCATCACCCAGAGATGTTCATTGCCAAAATTGCTTTTGAAGTTGGTTTCACTCCTCCTAACTTGCGTCATCAGTTTAAGCGTCGTTATGGAATGACTCCTACGGAATATCGCACGCGTTTAGTGTAAGGCCCAAATGCGTGCATCTTTTTCTTGGCAGAATAGATACTTTTGCGTAATTTTGCAACGTTTATGGATGAAGTAGTTTATTTACCAGATAAAAACGAGACAACAATAGCTTTCGTGAAGCGTGTGGTTGCAGAACAATCCAACCGAGAACTTCTGCGCATTGTTGTGCAGTTGGTTGAGATTGCTCTTGGCGAACTGAAAGGTCGTCCTTGTGATGTCAAGGTGACAGTTTCGAAGCAGCGGTTTACCTTGATGCTCCGCCATGCGGGTAACCCCATCGATAATCGTATGATATGTTTGATGGACGATCATATTGATCGTGCGAAATACCAGCCTGATGGTGACGGCTGGGTTTTGACTCTTCGCCGTGACATCCCTTCATTTTACATTTCCACTGAGGAAGATTAAGAAACTGAGACTATTCTATATAAGGTATGAGAAATGTTCTTCAAGTCCTGCTATTTGTTTCTATACTGGTTTTTGCCAGTTGCGGAAGAAATAATTCAGCAAGACATATTCTAAATTTGGGTGATACACCTTATCAGGAAGACTCCGTATTGGTGGCTTATGGCTATCATCCGGATCGCGCAATCGTGATGCTCGACTCTGCCTTGTTGCTTGGCAATATCAATGAATACCGTGCGCAGTTTATCCGTGCCAAAATCTATAGCAAGTCGCTCCTCAAGCAGCGGCAGGATTCTGCCATCCTGATTTGCGAACAACTGCTGCAGCATGATTCCGTGATTAATGCACCGCATGACCAGGAGAATATTCTTGATCTGCTGATGGTCACCAGTCGTACCAAGACCGACTTTGAAGGCTATGTGAAGTGGGCGACGCAGAAGGCTGAGGTCTGTCGTCTTCAGGGAGAGGAGACAGAACAATGGCGTACTGAGGCAGAGATCGGTATGGTGATGGCTCATCTGGGACAGCCGGAGGAGGGTATGGCGAAAATTGACGAGGCCATTCGTCAGCTTGATGAGTCCGGCAGTATTGACCGCATGGATGCCTTCATCATTGCTGTGAAACGTAAGATTACTGTACTGAATGAGCAGGGGCGCTATGCTGAGGTGATACCTTTGGCACAGCGTATTCTCCATCGGCTTGATCATTATGAGCAGCATGCTATGGACTATGCAGAAGACAGCTACCGCCTGTCATGGAGCGACAAGCCTACTGACCGCGATCGCTATATTGACTTCAGCCGTGCCCAGGCCAACGGTTTCCTGGCTGGAGCCTATGCCATGACGGGCGATGCCGCTCAGGCCCGTGAATGTCTCTCCCGTTTTGACCAGAGCGGTTATGGCCATTCATTCAGTGCGCGCAGGATGATAATTCCAGCACAGATGGCTCTGGGTATGTATGATGAGGCGATGGTCACCAGTGATGAGATAGTACGTCGTATGGGTAGCGATACCATTAATGATGACTATGCCGTAATCCTGCGCGACCGTGCCATCGTTGCTCGTGCCAAAGGCCATGTCGCCGAGGCCTACAATCTGATGAACCGTCATGCCAATCTGGCAAAGGTGCTCAGCGACAGTCTGCATGCCAGTGAGGCCCATGACTATGCCGCCCGCTATCATGCCCAGGAGCAGGAACTGAAGATTCGGGAGACCGAGTCTGCTAGTCGCATCAAATCGATCATCATCTGTGTCATTGTATTGTTGTTCATGATTGCTGTTGTCTTTTCGTTCTACTACCGTCGTCAGCGCCAGATCATCAGCGAGAAGAACCATGCCTTGGTACGTATGATCAACGGCACACCGCTTGTGACGCCTGCTGATGAGGCGGAAGAACCCGATGAGGTTGGCGAGTCAGGGGAACTAGAGGAATCAGAGACTAACTCTGCTCTCTTTGATACGATTGATACTGCCATCCGCATGGAACATCTCTATGCCAATGCCTCACTTCAACGACAGGATATCTGTACACGTTTCCGCATCACTCGTCATACGCTCAATAACCTGTTGGCACAGCATGTCGGCAGTTCCTCATTTCCCCAGTATATCAATAACATCCGTATGGAGGAAGCACTTCCTATGCTTCGCGATAACACTTCGATGACAATCACTGCCATCGCTACTGCCGTGGGCTTCACACCTGCCAACTTTCGTGAACAGTTTAAGCGCCAGTACGGTGTTACCCCTCAGGAATACCGCCTGAATTTATAGAGCTTTGGTCGAAATGCCGTTTTGGTATGCATGTATTTGGTGTTCGTCCCAAATGCGTGCATATCTTTTTTGGCGGTTAGTTTTTTTCTTCCTATATTTGCAAAAATTTTTATACAATTACTATTACTAATGGGTGAAAAAGATAAAGAGATTATAATTGCACCATATTTGAAAGCGGGGGATAGGGTGGCCCTCGTTTCTCCTGCCTATTGGGTGCCGGAGATGGTTATTATGCAGGCGGCTGAAGTGTTAAGAGAGTGGGGGCTGCAGCCCGTTATCGGCCCTCATACCACAAGTCTGAATGTGGATGCCTTTTCGGGAACAGCGGATGAACGAGCGGCTGATATGTTGTGGGCGTTAGAGGATGATACCATCAAAGCAATATTTTGTTCACGAGGGGGGTATGGATCCATGCATCTGTTAAACAGAATTCCTTTGGAGAAATTTCGGCAACATCCCAAATGGCTGATAGGACATGGTGACATCACGATGCTGCTTTATGCAATTGCAGCCACAAGAACGCTTTGTATTCATGGTCCAATGGGATTCCAGATTGCTAGCCAACAAGAACCAACCACCACCATTACACGCAACCTGCTGATGGGAATATTGCCACAATACGTTATACCTGGCAATCCCTATAATCGTTGCGGTCATGCGGAGGGCATTCTTGTGGGAGGAAATCTTTCAAGTTATGCTGCAATCTCAGGTTCAAAATTCCAGATGTCAGAGGATCAAGACATTATTTTATTTATTGAGGAGGTAGAAGAGTCGCTGCATTCCATCGACAGATTGTTCTATATGCTACGCTTGCAGAATAGTTTCGAAAGGGTGAAGGGTATTATCTTCGGAGCTTTCAATTCCATTAGATTCGACCTGCAGTTTGGTAGTGTGGAACAGATGCTGATAGCTCATCTGCATGATTTGGAAATTCCGGTCTGCTGTGGCTTCCCAGTAGGCAGCAACAGTTGTATCCCGCTTGTTGAGGGTGCACCGTGCTCACTTTCTGTCACTTCGGAGAATTCTGTATTGACATTCAATATAGAGGGTACCCAGCAGACCTGCCATATAGAGAAACCGGAAGCAATGCTGATGAAGTTCGAAAATCCCAGCGGTGTTGAGGTTGAGATCAAGGTCTAATACCTGCTCAGTCCTTATATACAACGATTAACCTGCAGCGTTTTTTCTCTGCAGGTTTTTTCTTTTTTCACGAAAAAGTTGTATCTTTGCAGCGTAGACCTATTTTGTAAAGAACGAAATAGCTGAGTGATGAGACAAAACAAACGCTGGTTAGTTATCATATTGCTATTGACAGCAGTCCGGATGATGGTGGCTAAGGATACACTTAGCGGCTACGACTCTTTGCTGAAAATGCCGTCGGGAGCACTGATGGAGAAGGGACGTAGCAGTTTCTCGCAGCGCAATGCCGCCGAGGCGTTGGCATGCTTCACCATTGTCAGTGAGCGCCGTGCCGACAGCGACGACGAGCAGCAGTTGCGCATCAGGGCCCTCAACAACTGCGCCTGTGTCTACAAATACTTCTATTTTGACTATATCGAAGCCTACGACTACTTCAGCAGGGCTTATGACCTCTGCGAACAGATACAGTATGACGACTTCCTGCCCGTCATCATGGTTAACATGGGCGATTTGCTCAACGACTATAGTCTGAGCTATGGTTCGAAGCCGTTGGCACAGCAGGCGCAGGACCTCTTCGAGAAGTGTATTGGCAAGGCTGTCGAGACCCGCAACTGGGAACTGTTGACGACGTCGTTCTTCAACCTGGCTAACCAGAACTATCAGCTGGACTTGAAGAAGTACTACGTGTTGTTCTCGAAGGAGATTCCTGACAGTACCCCCGACCTACAGTATGTCCGTCTGCAGTATTTGGGCATTCAGCACATGCAGCGCAGGGAGTATGCCAAGGCCCGTAAGTACTTTGAGCAACAGCTGCAGTGTGTCACGACGCCATGGACTCCCGAGCGCGACTCGCTGGCGTCGTATGTCAGCATAGCCACTACCTACGAGCGCGAAGGTCTGCACGCTGATGCTGTTGGCTATCTGGAAAAGGCGCTCCAGCTGACAGAGGAGAAAGACCTTAGTGACCTTTCCACAGCCATTTGTAGGCAGTTGTCTGAACTGCATCGACTTTTGGGCAATACAGAACTCGCTGACCGCTATCACCAGCGTTATATGGAGATGATGGAGAAGACGCATGCCAGTCAGCTGTCGCATGTCGCCGAGCTCAACTATATCCGTGAGCTGAAGAAGCAGGAGGAGGCTACGCAAGAACTGGAACAGCGACAACAGTTGCAGCAGATCTTCCTGCTGGCCGCCATCATCGTCATCGCTGTCATCGTTATTGCCGCCCTGCTGTTGTGGCAGAAGAACCGCCAGTTGCGGGAGCGTAACCGCAGCCTCTATGAGAAGAATGTCCAGGTGATTCGCATCGAGGCAGTAGAACAAGAGCAGCGGAAGGCCTACAGCAAGAGCAGTCTGAACGACGAACAGCGTGAGACACTCGTTGGCCGTATCCAGGAGGTGCTGGCCAACCCTGACATCATCTGTCAGCAGGACTTCACACTCAACAAGCTGGCCAAGATGATCAACTCCAATACGACGTATGTCTCGCAGGTCATCAACGAGACCTACGGCATGGCATTCAGCAATCTGCTGGGCAGCCGCCGCGTCCATATAGCCTGTCAGTGGATGGAGGATCCTGCTCGTGTGGGCAGCATCACCATCGAGGCTATTGCCTCTGCTTCTGGCTTTAAGTCACGCACGGCTTTCATCAATGCCTTTAAGCGCGAAACAGGTCTGACACCCTCTGAGTATATCCGTTTGGCGGCTTCCAAAACTCGTTGAAATCAGTATTTTTTGTGCTAATTTACAAATATGGACGAGCGGCTGCTCGTCCTATACCTATTTTTCAAAAATAGTTTGTTACCTTTGTGGCTCAATTTCTAACAAATATGAATTAAAAACGAAATTTTACTATAAAAATGAAAACAAAACTGCTCTTTATGGCTGCTGCGATGGCAGCAAGTATGCAACTTAGTGCCCAGAACGTGGTGCTGAAGGGAATCGGCCATGACAACCGTTATGATGATGGCGAACAGATGCCGTCAACTTATGTAGGCTACAACTCCTCTGTCCAGAAATCTATCTTCGTCGTTGACCAGGGTATCTACTCGATGGACTGGAATGGTTCTACCCTTTCTACTCCTGTCAAGGACCCCGCCGTCAACATTGCCGACTTCTATAGCGGTGGCCAGTTTACTGACAACAACAAAGCACTTTGGGCTAACAACTTCAATATGATGTATGGCAATTCAGGTGCTGTCTATGTCAATGGCAAGCTGGTAACGGTGTTCTCTCGTGACGAGTCATCGACTGTCGACGAGGAACTGTTCCGTGTCTGCAAGTGGGATGCCAACAGCGGTAACCTGCTGAGCAACGAGATTCGTCCCAAGAACGACCATCTGGAGTCTGCAGGCATGGCCTACAACCCTGTCGATGGAAAGGTCTACGGACTGTTCTACCTGACAGGTAACCAACTGCCAGCAGAGATTACCGATGACCCTGACTATTTTGCCGACCAGGACGATGATATGACCGATGGAGATGCTGGTTATGCTATCTGCACTGTCGATCTGAGCACCATGAAGGTCACTCCTATCACCAAGGGTCTGTACTACTATAACTTCATCACCTTCGCCATCAATAGCGAGGGCCGTGCTTTCGCCCTGACCAGCGGTGGCAGCAGTGCCGTACCTGGTGACGACGGCAAGCAGCGCGACATCAACAACAACCTGACGGGTGCCCAGCTCTATGAGTTCGACCTGACTACTGGTCTGATGAAGACGCAGGCTGTCGAGAAGATTGATCCCGAGACAAACGAGAAGTACACAGCCTATGAGCCACTGGTGGGTGCTACGGGCTATAGCTCGCAGTATCGTCGCCAGGCTGCCTGCTTTGCCAAGAGCAATCCTAACAAGATGTACTGGGTAGGCTACTACAACAGTGGTAAGGGCATCAACGAATATGGCTCATGGGGCCCGCTACCCGACAGGGAGTGGCGCACCAACGGTAAGTTTGATACTGCTCTCTATGAGGTCGACATCACCACAGGCGAGGCTAACCGCGTGGCTAAGATTCCCAACCGCTGGATATTCTCTGCCTTGTGGGTAGAAGGCGATGACTGCAGCGATGGCGCTGACATCGACATCCTCACTCCCAACGACAAGGCACCAACGGATGGTTGCTACATTGCTTTGCAGCATGCTGACAACGGCAGCATCTGGCAGCGCGTAGAGGAGGGCAAGCAGTACTCCTACTATCTGGAGCCTGCTGCTGGCTGGAAGATTCATAGCGTCACCTTCAATGGTGCAGAACTTACTCCCGACGCTGACAACTTCGTGCAGACTCCTGCCGTTGCTGTGCAGTACAACCGCCTGATTGTGACCTTCGAACAGGAGACTACCGCTATACAGGGTGTTCCTGCAGCTACTCCTTCCAACGTGAAGATTCTGGGTTCTGCTGACGGCATCCATATCACCAACGCCACTCCTGGCGACCAGGTGACTGTGTGCACGATGGACGGCCGCACCGTTTATTCGCGCCGCATGACAGGCCATCAGGCTGATGTCGCTTTGAAGTCTAACACCTTATATATTATTAAGGTGGCCGACAAGGTGGTGAAGGTAAGACTGTAACGACTATACTTTTAAATCCAAATAATGAGAAAATCTAAAACAACACTATTCATGATACTGGTTGTCATGGCTGCACTCTTCGGAGGCAGTCTGACAACCAGTGCTGCTACAAAAACTGCCGATTTCAACGGCGGATTACCCGAGGGATGGTCTCTGGTGGGCGATGCTCAGTGTGCTGACGATCGTGCCCGCACAGGCAAGGGTGTGTTCAGCTGGTCTTATTCAGACACGGACAACTATCTGGTGACGACGACTGTCGAGGGCACCTTTGAGTTCTATGCCCGTGCCTACAACAAGAACAAGGCCAGCCAGGTCGTTGTCTATGAGTATACGGCGTCTGGTCTGGGCGAACAACTCTTTACCACGGGTTCGCTGCGCACCTCGTCGACTCCCCAGTGGAGCAAGTACTCCTTTACGCTGACCAAAGCTACCCAGCTGGCCATCGCGCTGAACTATGCCGCTATCGACGACGTGACCTATACGGAGGCTGAAGGCGGCGGTGGCGAAGGTGGTGGCACTCCCGACCCGGAGCCTGACCCTGCTCCCATCATGGGTATCAACCTCACCAAGGTGCTCTTTGGCAAGGTCGTTGCCGATGCTCAGCAGACCATTACCGTCAGCAATACGGGTAATGCCGAGTTGACGACAACCATCGTTTCTGATAACGAGGAGTTCACTGTTGCTCCTGCCGCGCTGACAGTAGCAGCAGGTGCCGAGGAGAATTTCACGATTACCTATCATTTCAGTGCGACGGCTTATGGCAGCCATAGCGCTACCATCACCGTGACGCCTAATGCTGGCGATGCTGTCGCCATCAGTGCGTCAGCGTATGTCAAGGACCCCAACGTGTGGAGTGAGGATTTCGAGGCTGGCAGCGTGCCCGATGGTTGGAAGGCTGATGCCTCCAACTGGACCATTGCTGATGGCGTGGCGCATGGCAAATATACCTATGGCACTGTGGGCTATCTGACCACTCCCATCCTCAAGGTGGCAGATGGTGAGGCGCTGACTTTCCAGTATAAGGCCACGGCTAACAATGTCAAGGTGAAGGTTGAAGCCTCCAAGGATGGCGGCGAGTTCTCCGAAATCAAGAATACAGGATGGATAGACCGTATGGACGACTTCGCCTCCTTCACCATCGATGGCTTGCAGGCTGGCAACTACCAGTTCCGCTTCGTCAGCGACGACTACGACCTCGACGACTTCGAGGGCTTCCACCTCAATCTGGAGGCTCCTGTGCTGCTGGTCAACCCCACGACGGATGCAGCCTTCGGCAAGGTGAGTGCAGCGCCCGAGGCTAAGAGCTATACCATCACCAACGATGGTACAGGCACGCTGACGGGTACCATCACATCGTCGGATGCAGAGCAGTTCACTGTCTCTTTGTCTGAGTTCAGCCTGACTGCTGGCGAGAGCACCACGTTTGACATTCTTCCCGTGCTCAGCGAGAACTATGGCGAGAAGACGGCCACCATCACCATTCACCCCACCAACGAGGGACTGGCTGATGTGACCATCAACGCTACTGCTATTCTTGTAGACCCCAATGTGTGGACAGAGGACTTCGAAGCAGGTCAGCTGCCCGAGGGTTGGATGAACAATGGCTGGACTATTGGCACAAGCACTGCCTTTGCCGACAATACCACAACGATGGCGCTGGCTCCGCAGAGCACTACCGCTGGCACACTCACCACACCACGTCTGCAGGCTAAGGCTGGCGACGTGCTGACATGGGATGCCTATCTGCGCTGGAGCGACGAGTCGCTGCTGGTGGAGTATACTGCTGACAACCAGACATGGACCACCCTCTGCGACTATAAGTCCGAAGACGAGCAGCAGGGCGACAAGTATGTCAAGGCGATGTCCTTCACCGCTCCTGTCGACGGCACCTACCGCCTGCGCTTCACGTCGAAGATGCAGAATGGTGTCGACAACTTCTGTGGCTTTGCCCTGGCACCCTCGACGGCTGTCAAGGAGACATGGCACATCAGCTACACCTTCCACTATAACAGTGCTGCTGGTGAACAGAGCGAAGAGGCTACCGAGGATATGGAGGTAGAGTTCGACGGCGACAATGTGGGCTTCAACTTCCCCAACCCCTTCAGCGGAAATGCTTGGATGCGTGGCACGAAGTACGAGCAGGACAACATCGTCTACTACGTCTTCCCCATGGGCCAGTATGTAGGCCAGTACGCAGGCGAGAACATCTACTACTGCGGTGGTGCCAACGACCAGTTGACAGACATGATATTCTTCTACAATGACGACGACAAGGCCTTCTTCAACTTCGAGCACGTGTTGCTCAACGGTTCTACGACAGCCATCTCCCTTTGGGCATACTTCTCCGACGTAGTCATCTACAAGGACGAGAAGCCCGTCATCGACCCTGATCCTGATCCCACAGGCATCAAGAACCTCACCCCATCCCTCTCCCAAGGCGAGGGTGCAGCGTACAACCTGCGCGGCCAGAAGGTAGATGCCAACTACAAGGGCCTCGTCATCGTGAATGGCAAGAAATATCTGAGGAAATAAACCAGCCTTGGAGCACCGAGCGTCCCTCTTACCGAGGACCCTCGGCGCTCTTTTGGCATTCTTTTAAGATAAAAATTACTAAACAAAATATTTAAGCTTATGAATCACATTTCAACACTTACTCGGAGTAGATGGCTACTCCTAACACTCTTTACCCTCCTCGTGGGCGTCAGTCCGGCGTGGGCGGGAACTATTTCGGAAGATTTCGAAAGTGTTACTGTTGATGCTAACGATAACACAAAGCTTTCGAACGGTTGGTTCATTAAAGGTGGAACTAACATTGTAACGAAGAATGTAACCAATTCATCCTACTGGAGTAACAATATGCCTAATGGCTTTGACTATGTTATTCTAGGAACAGGTGGAAGTTACAATATCGGTGCCAATAGCACAAATACTGCTTTTGGTCAATACAACAACGGCTGTACCTCTTATTTGATTATACCTACCGAGCTCACAGGAAAGATTAAATTCTATGCTGGTGGTATTCGCACAAACAATACTACCGTTAAACTATATCGAGTTACTTATAACTCATCAACAGAAGAATACTCCATTGGTACACAAATTGGCTCTACCATTTCTCCTTCGGCTAGATCCGGTTCGACAACAAGGCCTAATTGGTTAGCTGCTAAGCAACAAGTTGACCTTGGTTCTGAACATACAATGGTGGCTTTCCTTCTAAACGGAACCGCAATTGACGAATTCGAAGCAGAAGAGTATGTATTTACTCCTTATGTAGAGCCAGCGACAATAGCTGCTACAGTAAAAGGTAATACTGCCGGAGTGTCGTGGACCGCTGGTGAAACAGAGGAGACTCTGACTGGCTGGAACCTTGAGTACAAAAAGTCCTCTGAAGAAATATGGACAGAAGTTCATGGTTTAGGAGCGTCAACCTTGTCTTACTCTTTGACAAACTTAGAAGTTGGCTATTCTTATAATGTAAGAGTGAATGCTGTTTATGGCGGAAACGAAAGTATTTGGAAAAGTACTTCGTTTAACTTGTCTTACAGTACACCAACCCCTAGCTCTGTTGATGGCGATGGAATTACGAATGTAACATACGGCTCTGGTGCGGAAACTGTAAATTATGACACTTCTAAGACTCCCTATTACCAGAATAATTCGGCCCAAGTTGGTGCTGTGACAGCTGGCAGTGAAGCAACTGTAGCAATAACATTCAGCACTGGCTACACATACGGCACAGTTGTTTGGGTTGACTGGAACCAAAACTATGAATTTGAAGATAGTGAGATTGTCTTTGCAGGAGAATCTACTAGTGCAAAACCAAACACTCTAAATGCTACATTTACCGTTCCTTCTGAACAAGAAGCCGGTAATTATCGCATGCGTATTTGTGCTGCTGACTCCTATTATGACTCTCATAAGACAATGGGAACTGCTGCTGGTGCCGATCCCACTCCTACAACTTCTTATTGCGTAGCTCAGGATTACACTCTGAAAGTGAAAGAGGATGCAGAATACGCTATGAGTGTCAGTGACACAGAGATTGCATTTGGTACTGTTAAGAACACAACTACCACGAAAACTTTCACTATCATTAATGATGGCGACAATCCACTGACGGATGTTTCTGTTGTAAGTAGCAATACTGACAATTTTACTGTATCAGAGACTGGCTTCGACATTGCTAAAGACGGAAGCAAGGTAATTACAGTAACATTTGTGAAGGGCGTTGTTGGCAGTTACGAAGAAACCATTACCGTAAGCCAAGCAAACGTAGCTTCACCAATTGTTCTGTCTGTAACTGGTTCTTATGCTACACCTACTCCTGCTACAATTACAGTAAAACTAGACAATGTTGCTGTTGACGCAAGCGTTCCGTTTGGCACTGTTGGAAAGGCAAAGACAAAGACCTTTACCGTTGCTAATACTGGTGAGGCTACGTTGAACATCACCAGCATCGTATCGAGCAACACGACTGACTTTACAGTATCGCCAGCTTCTCTCGACGTTGCTGGCGGTGAGACTGGAGAGTTTACTGTTACCTTCGTTTGGGACGGCGATGCCCTGAATGCAGAGAAGACGGCAAACATTACACTGACAGCTAGCAATGCAGGACTAGATCCTATAGTTTTTGCAATAACAGGTACACGCGATAATTTGTGGAGTGAAGACTTTAGCGGTGGCACGCAGCCTGATGGTTGGGAAGCTGAATCTTACAATTATTATGGAACATTATATGGATGGACATTTGCAGATGGAGTAGCAAAAGGCAAATATCGTTCTCAATATTCATATTATTTGACAACTCCATCGCTTGTAGTTGAAGGCCCAAGTAGAGCGCTCTCATTTGATTATGCTGCAACAGCAAATCAAGTGTCAATTACGATTCAGATGTCAAAGGATGGTGGAGATTGGGAAACGTGTACAACTACTCCGTCTATTGGAACACTGAGCAATGGGAATTCTGCTACTGCAACTATAACTGGTCTTGAAGCAGGCAATTATAAGTTCCGTTTCAAGTCTGATGATTACGATCTTGATAATTTCGAAGGTTTTAAGCTGAATGCTGACGCTCCTGCCTTTGGCTACTACACTAATTCTCAGTGTACAGAAGCTGCCGCAGCTACAGTAACACGCAACTATGGTTTCGTGACTGAAGCTCCCGAAGCAGTAGTATACTACATGAAGAACGATGGTACAGGTACGCTGAACCTTACCTTAGGCAATGTGCCCACAGGATTTACTGCTGCATTGGGCGAGGCTTCGCTGGCTGCCGGTGAAAGCACAACGCTGACAATTAATATGCCTATTGCTACTAAGGGCTATCGTGGCGGCGACATTGTCGTAACTGGTAAGGATAGTGGCGATAACACGCTTGGCACTTTCACTGTTACTGCCAGTGGTGTTGTTGAAGAAGAGGGCAAGATGAATCTCAACTTCGCAACAGATGACATTCCTGCTGGTTGGACAACCAATGATTGGGAGAGAAATACGACAAATGGATATGTAGAGATTGGCTACAAGTCTACCCCTAATACGCTTCAGACAACTAAGTTGGTTGCATCTGCTGGCGAAACTTTGGTTGTAGTTGCTAAACAAACCTATTCGAGCAGCAGCTATACCTTTGGCGTGAAAATCAAAGATGCCGACGATGTGAATGCAGATTGGGAAGACCTCATTTCTGCAGAGAATATTGGCACAGATTATGTTATGTTGCATGGCAACATTGCAAATGCAGGTAACTATCTTGTTCAGTTTAACGGCATGTATACCCAGATTCAGCGCATCTATGGCTTGGCAACACCTCTGGAGCCTGTCATGGTGGTTTACGATGGAGAGAATGTTGCTGGAGCAACCAAGAACTTCGGAATGGTTAGCGACGAGGCTGATGCTGTATGGACGCTGACAGTCAAGAATGAAGGTCAAGCCAAACTGGAGGGACTGGCTGCTGCACTTAGTGGCGAACAGGCTGCTCATTACTCAGCTGAAATTACTGGTGCTACAGGTGCTGGTAACGATGAAATAGAGGCAGGAGCTCAGGCTACTATCACTGTCAAGCAGCTGAAGGATAATCTGGGTGACCACGAGGCTACTCTGACTATCTCGGCTACTGGTCTTGATGATAAGGTTATTACACTGAGCGGTAGCACTCGCGACCATACTAAGTTGTATGTGGATTTCGAGAACAATGAGCTCCCTGAAGGTTGGAGAAAGTCGAGCAACGACTGGACTGTTTCTTATGGAACAGCAAATAATAGTAGCACAACTACCGCCTCTTCACTCTTTACCAGACCTCTGGCAATCGCTAATGCAAATGATGTCTTGTCATTTGATGCTCAGAAATATGGTTCTACAAACGTCAAGGATTTGACTGTACGCTATACGACAAATGGTGGTGTTACATGGACTGAATACGATTGGAGCAACTATGCTGGAACTTGGGATGAAGGTGAAACCGTTAAGGACAAGCTCACAGGAAGTATGCAGACCTTCGAGATTACAGGAATTCCTACAGGTACTGTCGTCTTTGAATTTTGTGGCAAATATCTGAGAATAGATAATATTCAAGCTAACCACACCATGACAACTGCTCCGCTGGTGGCTTTCGCTAAGGTAACAGACAATATCTCTGATGCCAATCTGACGGCTGACGCTGAAGCAACTTATACGCTGGCTAACAATGGTAACGCAGACTATGTTGGTACTGTAGCCAAGAGCAATGTCAATGTCGCTATCATCGGTGAGGACGTGACCTATGAGGGTAGCACGCTGACTATACCTGCCGGCAAGACTGCAGAAATTACAGTTACCATGCCGTTTGCTGCTCCTTACGGTGCGAAGAATGGTAGCATGGCTATCACCTCTGAGAGTTGGGTAGGCGATGTGGCTGTCAACTATACTGCTAACCTCATCGATCCTGATGCTATCAATGTTGACTTCGCAAGTGCTCCTGCTGGCTGGTACAATGCTGGCTGGACTGTTGACGGCTCTGCCCATATATATAGTGGTGTCGAGAAGGAACTCATCACTGAGCAGTATGGTGCTGAGGAAGGCAAGAATGTGCTGAGTTTCAAGGCTAAGGCACAGAGTGGCAATGAGGGAACGCTGAAGGTGTACACCTCTACTGACCGCAAGGCATGGAGCGAGCCTACAGAGTTTGGTCTGACTAACGAATATGTTTCGAAGAGCCTTGATGCTCTTGCCGATGGCAACTACTACGTGAAGTTCGTCAGCTCGAATGCAAACATCGACGACTTGACGGGTCTGAAGAAGGTAACAGGCATTGAGCACGATCTGTATGTCTCTGCTTCGAACATTCCTACAGCAACGAAGGTGCCTGAGACAAGCATTACCGCTACAGCAACTGTCTACAGCCTGCGTGCTGCCGAGACGGGTGTCTATGCGAAGCTGTTCTTTGATGAGACGGTGGTGGCTACTTCCGACGCTCAGGATATCAGCCTGAATGGCTCAAAGACCTTCGAGTTGACGGGCAATGTGCCTGCAACGGAGAAGACCTACGCCGCTAAGATTGTGGTTTACTACAGCGACAATAGCGTAGCCTTCGAGACGCTGACCACTGATGTGGAGGTTCAGCATACTCGCACACTGGCTATCACTTCGTTTACCCGTGTTGGCGAGGGCGACCTCTCTGCTGATGTCAACAATAAGATTACGGCTCAGTTCAATGTGACTGTACAGAACAACAGCACGTGCGACCTCACAGCTAACGAGGTGAAGGTTAGCATCGTCAATGCCGCTGGTGAGGTTTACCAGATGAACGATGCTGACAACGTGACTGCTGCTACTGGTGTGCTGGCTAAGGACGCAAGTGTTGTGATACCTGTCACGCTGACCATCAGTGCTGGCGAGGGCGGCGACTTCAAGTTCCGTGCCAAGGAGTTGGTCAGCAACACCGCAACTCTCGAGGCTAACGACATCACTATCCATGTCAACGCTCAGGCTCCACAGTTTGCACTGAACATCAAGGGTGGTGCTGCCCTGGCTGATGGTGACGATGTAGCCTTCGGACTGGTGAAGGAGGCTACTACCAAGCAGTATACCATTAGCAATACGGGTACAAAGGCACTGGTGCTGACCAGCATCGTGGCTCCTGCTGGCTATAGCGTAACGGAGATAAACAACGTGAACAAGACGATTGCTGTCAATGGAACGCTCGACATCGACGTCACGCTGCTGGCTGAACAGGGTAAGAAGGCGGGCGACCTCGTATTCACCTACGATGTGAACGGCACGCCTGCTACCTTTACGCTCGCTCTGACAGGTCGCTCTGAGGCTGCTAACGTTTGGGAGGAATACTTCACTTCTGAAATTCCTGCTTCATGGCAGAAGACTGGCTGGACATGGAACGACGACCGCCAGACGGCTTACTCTGGTGGCGTACAGGGCGAGTTCACGCTGATGACTCCACGTTTGTCAGCTGCCGCTGGTCAGGTACTGACTTACGAGACGAAGTGGCAGTATGATGGCGAGAATATGACAGTTCAGTACTCTACCGACAAGACCAGCTGGACAGACTACGAGACTGTCACGGCAAGCACAGAGACTGTTGAACACCAGTTTGTAGCTCCTGCCGCAGGCAACTACTATCTGAAGTTTACGGCCAACCGCTATGTGAACCTCGACAACTTCATCGGCTTCGCTCTCAACATTCCTGAGCACGACATGGAGCTGGCTGCTTCTTCCGTTCCGACAACGGGTAAGCGTCTGAACAACTACGTGGCTACTGTCACGCTGAAGGAGAACGCTGGCAAGAACGAGGATATCACTGCCGAGCTGTGGGTCGCTGGTGCCAAGGTTGATGCTACGGCAGATGTAACATCTGTTGAGGCTAACAGCAATGCAACTGTCGTTACCCTGACATGGGAGCCGCAGAGCACGCTGGATGCTGTCAATGCTTATGTGAAGGTGACCTATGCTGGCGGTACGCTGCAGACTACTCCTGTCAGCCTGACCATCGCTGAGGTCTATACGCTCAGCGAGAACAGCAACGATGCTGTGGAGGCTGTTACCAACGAGACGGTTATGCTGCAGCGCACGTTCGCTGCAGGGTGGAACACCGTCTGTCTGCCGTTCGCCGTTGCTGACAATACTGCTATCGAGGCGCTGTTCGGCGCTGGCACCAAGGTCTTCAACTTCAAGAACTATGCCAACAGCATGATTGACTTCGAGGCTGTCACGTCGATGACTGCTGCTACTCCTTACTTGATTTACGTACCTGCTGCTATCACAGGGCCTATCCGTGTGAACAATGTCACGATTTCAAATCTGAACACGACAGCCGGAACGGTATGGCACAATAGCATTACCTTCCATGGCTCTTACGCTCCTGTCGCTGCTGGTGACTTGACTGGTAAGTATGGTGTTACAACGACAAATCAGTTGGCTAAGGGTAATGCCAATACTACGATGAAGGGCTTCCGTGCTTACTTCGAGGGTAGTCTGGCTGGTGCCCGCATCTTTATCTTCGACGAGGCTACAGGTATCAGTCGCGTCTACCAGGCTGCAGACCTCTTCGGCGATGACGACCGTGTCTACAACATGAAGGGTCAGCAGGTGGAGAACGCCAAGAAGGGTGTGTATATTGTCAATGGTAAAAAGGTCGTGATTAAGTGAGTGACAAACTGAGCCATGCTCGAGTTCGTCCGAACGTGAACGAGCTCGAGCGTAGCTCAAGGTCGTGATTAAATAATAATAGAAGATATGAAGAAACAATATATTATTCCAGAACTGGCAATCATCAAGATACAGGCTCAGCAGATGTTGGCAATGAGTGTCAATGACTTGGACAATCTTTCAGACATCGGTGGAACAGAAGAGTTTAACCTCATTCCCACAGACGACGTCCTGCCGACAGAAGAAGGCGGAGACAATATTTTCTTATAAACAAATACTAATAGACACCCCCGAACGTGTATTACGCTCGGGGGTGCTCTATTATTGAAAAGTGTGTTAAAAGAAGGGCATCTATTGCAGAGCTGAAAAGAAAGTGCTACCTTTGCAGCCATGAAAGAAGAACAATACAAGATGCTGGTAGACCAGATTAGGTCGCTGATAGCAGGAGAAACAGATCAGGTGGCAGTGATGAGTAATGTGGCTGCCGCCATCCATCAGGAGATGAAGTTCTGGTGGACGGGATTCTACCGTGTCGTCGGCAACGAACTGGTACTGGGTCCTTTCCAAGGGCCGGTAGCTTGTATGCATATCCCTTTCGGTCGTGGCGTCTGTGGTACGGCATGGCAGCGCGAGCAGACGATTGTGGTGCCCGACGTGGAGCAGTTCCCAGGGCATATAGCATGCAGTAGTGCGTCGCGCTCTGAGATTGTGGTGCCCGTTTTTGACAAAGAGGGTAGGGTGACGGCCGTGCTGGATATTGACAGTGAGCGACTGGCTGCCTTCGACGAGACAGACCAACGCTACCTGGAGGAGATTTGTCGCATGCTGAGCTGATTTTAACTGACTAAGAAAGTTAAAAACGGCAAAATTAGTTAAACTATGTTATTTTTACAGGTACTACTATTGTGTATTTTATATATAATGTGTACCTTTGCAGCCGCTTAAGTGAGTATTGCGCTGGCCGTTAGGCTAACAATACGCTGACAAAGAGCGACTTAACCTTCAATTGCGAAGAAGTGAGTGCGGTTCTTTTTAGGTGTATTTTGCAAGCGCGGTAGTTACGGCGGCACTTAAAAAGAGAATATATTCAAACATTACATTATTATTTTAAATTATTAAACTGAAATGCCAGGATTAATTGGAAGAAAAATCGGAATGACTTCCGTTTTCAGTGCCGACGGTAAGAATGTACCGTGCACTGTTATCGAATGTGGTCCTTGTGTTGTTACTCAGGTGAAGACCGTCGAGAAGGACGGTTATGCTGCTCTTCAGCTCGCTTATGGCGATAAGAAAGAGAAGAACACCACCAAAGCAATGATGGGTATCTTCAAGAAGGCAGGTACAACACCAAAGGCCCACTTGGCCGAGTTCAAGTTTGACGAGGAGCACAACCTCGGAGACGTGATTACTGTTGACCTCTTTGCTGATGCAGAGTTCGTTGACATCGTAGGTACCTCAAAGGGTAAGGGTTTCCAGGGTGTTGTTAAGCGCCACGGTTTCGGTGGTGTTGGTCAGAGCACTCACGGTCAGGACGACCGTCTGCGCAAGCCAGGTTCTATCGGTGCTTGTTCTTATCCCGCCAAGGTGTTCAAGGGTATGCGCATGGGTGGCCAGATGGGTGGCGACCGCGTGACAACGCAGAACCTGAAAGTGTTAAAGGTAATTCCGGAGCACAACCTCCTGCTCGTGAAGGGCAGCTGCGCCGGATGCAATGGTTCAACTGTTTTAATTGAGAAGTAAGCTATGGAAATTAACGTATTGAATATCAACGGTCAGGAGACCGGACGTAAGGTTACGTTGAACGAGTCTATCTTCGGCATTGAACCCAACGATCACGTCATTTATCTGGATGTAAAGCAGTATCTCGCTAACCAGCGTCAGGGTACCGCAAAGGCTAAGGAGCGTTCAGAGCACGCTGGTTCTACCCGCAAGCTCGGTCGTCAGAAGGGCGGCGGTGGCGCTCGCCATGGTGATATCAACTCACCTCTGCTGCGTGGTGGTGGTCGCGTATTCGGTCCTACACCCCGTGACTATGGTTTCAAGCTGAACAAGAAGGTAAAGGCTCTGGCCCGCAAGTCAGCTCTGTCTTACAAGGCTCAGGAGAATGCTATCATCGTTGTTGAGGACTTCGCTATGGATGCTCCTAAGACTAAGGAGTTCATCAGCATTGCAAAGAATCTGAAGGTTGACGGCAAGAAGCTGCTCATGGTTCTGCCCGAGTCTAACAAGAATGTATACCTGTCAGCTCGCAACCTGCAGAAGGCTGAGTGCATCATCGCTTCTAACGTGAACACCTACAAGGTGCTGAACGCTGATGTGATGGTCATCACCGAGAATTCTCTGAAAGCTATCGACACAGTGCTGGGTTAATTGATAATTGATAATTGAAAATTGAAGAAGATTATGAGTTTCATTATAAAGCCTCTGATTTCAGAGAAGATGAACAACATCACGGAGAAGACTTCTGTTGACAAGACTTACAAGCCCAAGACTGGTGCTCACCGTGGTGAGGAAGTAACGAAGAAGGCTCAGCCCAAGTACGGTTTCATTGTTAAGCCCGAGGCTAACAAGGTAGAGATCGCCAAGGAGGTTGAGGCTATGTACAACGTTACAGTAGAGAATGTAAATACGCTTCGCTATGCCGGTAAGCGCTCAAGCCGCTATACCAAAGCAGGTCTCGTGAGAGGTCAGAAGAATGCGTTCAAGAAGGCCATCGTTACTCTTAAGGAGGGCGACAGCATTGATTTTTATAGCAATATTCAGTAATAAAAAATGGCAGTACGTAAATTAAAGCCCGTTACACCGGGTCAAAGACACAAAGTTCACCGGTAAGATGACTGTCCGCTACATGGGCGGCGGCCACAAGAAGAAGTATCGTCTGATCGACTTCAAGCGAGAGAAGGATGGTGTTCCAGCTGTAGTAAAGACTATCGAGTATGATCCTAACCGTTCAGCTCGCATTGCTCTGCTCTACTACGCTGATGGTGAAAAACGTTATATCATTGCTCCTAACGGACTGGAAGTTGGTGCAACTCTGATGTCTGGCGCAGACGCAGTGCCTGAGGTAGGTAATGCGCTTCCCCTGGCCAACATCCCCGTGGGTACCGTAATTCACAACATTGAGTTGCGTCCCGGACAGGGTGCCCTGCTGGTTCGTTCGGCTGGTAATTTCGCTCAGCTGACCTCTCGTGAGGGAAGCTACTGTGTGATTAAGCTCCCTTCAGGTGAGACCCGTCAGGTACTCTCAGCTTGTAAGGCTACTATTGGTAGTGTTGGTAACTCTGACCACGCTCTGGAGCAGTCGGGTAAGGCCGGTCGCTCACGCTGGTTGGGTCAGCGTCCTCACAACCGTGGTGTTGTTATGAACCCGCACGATCACCCAATGGGTGGTGGTGAAGGTCGTCAGTCTGGTGGACATCCTCGTTCACGTAAGGGCTTGTACGCTAAGGGTCTCAAGACTCGCGCTCCTAAGAAGCAGTCGAACAAGTACATCATCGAAAGAGCTAACAAGAAGTAATCACTTAGTTAAGTAAAGAGTAAATTATGAGTCGTTCATTAAAAAAGGGTCCATACATCAACGTCGCTCTTGAGAAGAAGATTCTCGCCATGAATGAGAGCGGTAAGAAGACTGTCGTAAAGACATGGGCCAGAGCTTCAATGATTTCCCCCGATTTCGTGGGACATACTGTTGCAGTTCATAACGGAAACAAATTTATCCCTGTCTACGTTACCGAGAACATGGTAGGACACAAGCTGGGTGAGTTCTCTCCCACGCGTCGTTTCGGTGGCCATGCCGGCAACAAGAAATAAGCTCCAGGGGTATTAAACATTAAAAAATGAAACATTAAATATGGGAGCAAGAAAAAGATTAGCGGCTGAGAAAAGAAAGGCAGCCAATAAGACACAGTACTTTGCAAAGCTGAATGGCTGTCCCTCTTCACCTCGCAAGATGCGTTATGTCGTTGACATGATCCGCGGTATGGAGGTTAATCGCGCACTCGGTGTGCTGCGTTTCTCGAAGAAGGCTGCTTCAGAGAATGTAGAGAAGCTTCTCCGCTCGGCTATCGCCAACTGGGAGGCCAAGAATGACCGCAAGGCAGAAGACGGTGAACTGTATGTTAGCCGTGTCTTCGTCGACGAGGGTGTGACAATGAAACGTATGAGACCGGCACCTCAGGGCCGTGGCTATCGTATCCGTAAGCGTTCGAACCACGTTACTCTGTTTGTTGACGCTAAAACTAATGATTAAGAAAAGGTATGGGACAGAAAGTAAATCCTATTAGCAACCGTCTTGGTATCATCAAGGGTTGGGATTCGAATTGGTTCGGTGGCAAGAACTTCGGTGACAACCTGGTAGAGGACCAGAAAATCCGTAAGTATCTGAACGAGCGTCTGGCTAAGGCCAGCATCTCGAAGATTGTCATCGAGCGCACACTGAAGCTGGTTACCATCACCATCTGCACAGCCCGTCCGGGTCTGGTCATTGGTAAGGGTGGTCAGGATGTCGACAAGCTCAAGGAAGAGCTGAAGAAACTCTACGACAAGGAGATTCAGATTAATATTTTCGAAGTTAAGAAGCCCGAGCTCGATGCAAACATCGTAGCCAACAACATCGCTCGCCAGATAGAGGGTAAGATTGCTTACCGCCGTGCTATCAAGATGGCTGTGGCTAACACCATGCGCGCTGGAGCAGAGGGTATCAAAGTGCAGATCTCAGGTCGTCTGAACGGCGCTGAAATCGCACGTAGCGAGATGATCAAGGAAGGTCGTACTCCACTGCACACCTTCCGTGCTGACATTGATTACTGCCAGGCAGAGGCCCTCACGAAGGTTGGCCTGCTGGGTCTGAAGGTTTGGATCTGCCGTGGTGAGGTTTATGGAAAGGTTGACTTGGCTCCAAACTTCACTCAGGAGAAGGGCACTGCCCGCTCTAATGGTGGTCGTGACAATGGTGGCAGAAGATTCCGCAACAAGAAAAAGTAATTAACTGTTAAAGTAAGAAGCTATCATGTTACAACCCAAAAGAGTAAGATATAGAAGACCGCAGGACGGACGTGGCAATAAAGGCAACGCCCACCGCGGAACGACGCTGTCGTTCGGTTCATTCGGTATCAAGACATTGGATGCCAAGTGGATTGACAGCCGCCAGATTGAGGCAGCCCGTGTTGCCATCAACCGTTATATGAACCGTGAAGGTCAGGTATGGATTCGCATCTTCCCGGACAAACCCATCACTCGTAAGCCTGCTGACGTACGTATGGGTAAAGGTAAGGGTGATCCCGCAGGATGGGTAGCACCTGTAACCCCGGGTCGTATCCTCTTCGAAGTTGAGGGTGTTCCCTTCGAGGTTGCCAAGGAGGCTCTTCGCCTCGGTGCCCAGAAGCTGCCCGTGAAGACTAAGTTTGTTGTTAGACGCGATTACGATAAAAACGCTTAAGCTATGAAGATGACAGAAATTAAAGGTCTCGAGACCAAGGAATTGGCCGAGAAGCTGGAGACTGCCGTTGCCCAGTACAATCAGATGAAGCTGAACCACGCAGTAACTCCTATGGAGAATCCATCACAGATTAAGGCAGCACGTCGTGACATCGCACGCATGCAGACTGAACTCCGTCAGAGAGAACTTAACAAATAATAATGGTCCAGATGGAAACAAGAAATTTAAGAAAGACAAGACAGGGTGTCGTAATCAGCAACAAGATGGATAAAACCATTGTTATTGCCGCTAAGTTCAAGGAGAAGCACCCTATTTATGGTAAGTTTGTCCAGAAGACAAAGAAGTACCATGCTCATGATGAGAAGAACGAGTGCCAGGTTGGCGATACCGTTCTGATTATGGAGACCCGCCCCCTCTCTAAGACTAAGAGATGGCGTTTAGTACAAATCGTAGAAAAGGCTAAGTAAATATGATACAGACAGAAACAAGACTTACCGTAGCTGACAACAGCGGTGCACGCGAGGCTCTCTGCATCCGTGTGCTGGGTGGTACCCGCCGCCGTTATGCAAGCGTAGGTGACGTGATTGTCGTTGCTATCAAGAACGCAATCCCCACAAGTGACGTTAAAAAGGGTGCAGTGTCTAAGGCTCTGGTTGTTCGTACAAAGAAGGAAATCCGTCGTGCCGATGGTTCTTACATCCGCTTCGACGACAACGCCTGCGTACTGCTGAACAACGCTGGTGAGCTCCGTGGCAGCCGTATCTTCGGCCCCGTAGCCCGTGAGCTTCGTGCCGTTAACATGAAGGTCGTTTCACTGGCACCTGAGGTTCTTTAAATCATAAAAAGTTTAGAAGTAATGGCTAAGTTACATATTAGAAAAAACGATACAGTTGTTGTTCTGGCCGGTGAGGACAAGGGCAAGACTGGTAAGGTGCTCAAGGTTCTCGTAGAGAAGGAGCGTGCTATCGTAGAGGGCGTGAACATGGTCTCTAAGAGCACGAAGCCGAGCGCTAAGAACCCACAGGGTGGTATCGTGAAGCAGGAGGCTCCTATTCACATATCTAATTTAAGTCTCATCGATCCGAAGAGCGGCAAGGCTACTCGCGTAAGCATCAAGCACGAGGGTAAGAACGTCGTTCGTATCGCTAAAAAGTCAGAAAAGTCAGGGGAGGAGATTAAGTAATGGCAAATACAGCACAATTGAAGAAGACCTATGTCGAGCAGATTGCTCCGGCATTGGAGAAGCAGTTCAACTATAGCTCAAAGATGCAGGTTCCCGTCCTGAAGAAGATCGTCATCAACCAGGGTCTGGGTGATGCCACTCAGGACAAGAAGATCATCGACGTAGCTATCAACGAGATCACTACCATCTGCGGTCAGAAGGCTGTCGCTACCTACTCAAAGAAGGATATCGCCAACTTCAAGCTCCGTAAGAAGATGCCTATCGGCGTCATGGTAACCCTGCGTCGTGAGCGCATGTATGAGTTCCTAGAGAAGCTGGTTCGCGTGGCTCTGCCCCGTATCCGTGACTTCAAGGGTATTGAGAGCAAGTTCGATGGCCGTGGTAACTACACACTGGGTGTCCAGGAGCAGATTATCTTCCCTGAGATCAATATCGATACCGTAGACCGCATTCAGGGTATGAACATCACCTTCGTAACGTCTGCTCAGACTGACGAGGAGGGTTATGCTCTGCTGAAGGCCTTTGGTCTGCCGTTTAAGAACGCTAAAAACGATTAAGAGATATGGCAAAAGAATCAATGAAGGCTCGTGAGGTGAAGCGCGCTAAGCTCGTAGCCCGTTACGCTGAAAAGCGTGCAGCCCTGAAGAAGATTATCGCAACATCTGAGGATCCCGCTGCTGCTTACGAGGCTGCTCGTGCCCTGCAGGCTATCCCCAAGAATGCTAACCCCATCCGTCTGCACAACCGCTGCAAACTGACTGGCCGTCCCAAGGGATATATGCGTCAGTTCGGTCTCAGCCGTATCCAGTTCCGTGAGATGGCATCAAGCGGTCTGATTCCCGGAGTGAAGAAGGCTAGCTGGTAATTCGAGAAAGAGAGTTTTTTATTTAATATTGTCGGGGCAGTCCCGATTAATTAAACAATTTATTTTATGACAGATCCAATAGCAGATTATCTGACCAGACTCAGAAACGCCATCATGGCTAATCACCGTGTTGTTGAGGTTCCTGCGTCTAACTTGAAGAAAGAGATCACCAAGATCCTCTTCGAGAAGGGTTACATCCTGAACTACAAGTTCGTGGAGGATGGCCCTCAGGGTACTATCAAGGTAGCCTTGAAGTATGACCCTGCCACAAAGGCAAATGCCATCAAGTGCCTGAAGCGCGTGTCTACACCAGGTCTTCGTAAGTACACTGGTTACAAGAACATGCCGAGAGTAATTAACGGACTGGGTATCGCAATCTTATCCACGTCTCAGGGTGTAATGACAGACAAAGAGGCCGCACAGCTGAAGATTGGTGGTGAGGTGCTTTGCTACGTTTATTAATTGGAGGATTCGAATATGTCAAGAATAGGAAAATTGCCAATTAGCATCCCTGCAGGTGTTACCGTTACTCAGGGTCAGGACAGTGTTGTTACAGTAAAGGGTCCTAAGGGCGAGCTTTCACAGAAGGTAGATCCCTCTATCAAGGTGAATATCGCTGATGGTCATGTAACATTTGAGATTGATGAGAACAGCCCCGTAAACGTAAAGCAGAAGCAGGCTTTCCATGGTCTGTATCGTGCTCTTGTCAACAACATGGTTGTTGGTGTCAGCGAGGGTTATAAGAAGGAGATGGAGCTGGTAGGTGTTGGTTACCGTGTTTCTAACCAGGGTAACATCATCGAGTTCTCTCTCGGTTATACTCACCCCATCTTCATCCAGCTTCCTAAGGAGGTAAAGGTTGAGACTAAGATGGAGCGTAACCAGAATCCCCAGATCATTCTGGAGTCTGCTGACAAGCAGCTGCTGGGTATGATTTGCGCTAAGATTCGTTCTTTCCGTATGCCGGAGCCTTATAAGGGTAAGGGTATCTTGTTCAAGGGTGAGGTTATCCGTCGTAAGTCGGGTAAGTCAGCCTCAGCTAAGTAATTCTAATAACAATTAAAAGAAGAAAGAATTATGACAACAAAGAAGATTGAAAGACGAATTAAGATCAAGTATAGAATTCGTAAGAGCGTATTCGGTACTGCCGAGCGTCCCCGCATGAGCGTGTTCCGCAGCAACAAGCAGATCTACGTTCAGGTGATTAACGATTTGGAAGGTAAAACACTTGCATCTGCATCTTCTGCTGGCCTCGAGGCTATGCCAAAGATTGAGCAGGCTGCCAAGGTTGGTGAGATGATTGCCGCAAAGGCTAAGGAGGCTGGCGTAGAGTCAGTAGTCTTCGACCGTAACGGTTATCTGTATCACGGCCGTGTGAAGTCACTCGCTGATGCAGCTCGTAAAGGTGGACTTAATTTTTAAACGATTATGGCAATGAACAGAGTTAAAGTAAATAGTGACGTTGAATTGAAAGACAGACTGGTTGCCATCAACCGTGTTACTAAGGTAACGAAGGGTGGTCGCACCTTTACATTCGCAGCTATCGTCGTTGTCGGTGACGGCAATGGTGTTATCGGCTGGGGTCTTGGCAAGGCTGGTGAAGTTACCGCCGCTATCGCCAAGGGTGTCGAGGCAGCTAAGAAGAACCTCGTTAAGGTTCCCGTGCTGAAGGGTACTATCCCTCACGAGATGGAAGCTCACTTCGGTGGCGCTCAGGTATTCCTCCGTCCGGCAGCTGCCGGTACCGGACTGGTTGCCGGTGGTGCTATGCGTGCCGTGCTGGAGAGTGTTGGTGTGAAGGACGTCCTCGCTAAGTCTAAGGGCTCTTCTAACCCCCACAACCTGGTAAAGGCTACCATCGCCGCTCTGAGCCAGATGCGTGATGCCTACACTATCGCAGGTACACGTGGTATCAGTATGGATAAAGTATTTAACGGATAATTCAAGGAGACGTAAACTATGGCAACAATTAAGATTAAGCAGATTAAGAGCAAGATCGGTTATCCCGTAGATCAGAAGCGTACCCTCGATGCCCTGGGTCTTCACAAGATCTCTCAGGTAGTAGAGAAGGAGGATACTCCTGTTATCCGCGGCATGATCCGCAAGGTTCATCACCTGGTGGAAGTGATCGATTAATTTAAGGACAATTTAAAACAGATACGATTATGAAACTACATACTTTAAAGCCAGCTGAGGGCTCTACACATTCACGTCGTAGAATCGGCCGTGGACCTGGTTCAGGTCTGGGTGGTACCTCTACCCGTGGTCACAAGGGTGCCAAGGCTCGTTCAGGTTACAAGAAGAAGATTGGTTTCGAGGGTGGTCAGATGCCACTGCAGCGTCGTCTGCCGAAGTCTGGTTTCAAGAACATCAACCACAAGGAGTACTTCGCAGTAAACCTTTCTACTCTGCAGAAGCTGGCAGAGGAGAAGAACCTCACCAAGATTGGCGTTGCAGAGCTGGTTGCTGCCGGCCTGACCAATGGCAAGGAACTGGTAAAGGTTCTTGGTAACGGTGAACTGAAGGCTAAGATTGACGTCGAGGCCAATGCATTCTCAAAGACTGCCGAGGAAGCTATCAAGGCAGTTGGTGGTAACGCAACTATAATCTAAACAAGACAATGAAGAAGTTAATAGAGACACTGAAGAACATTTGGAAGATTGAGGACCTGCGTCAGCGCATCCTCATCACGATGCTGTTCGTAGCCATTTACCGCTTCGGCTCATTCGTAGTGCTTCCTGGTATCAATCCTGCGCTGTTGGACAAACTGCAGTCACAGACTGCCGGTGGTCTGATGTCACTGCTGGATATGTTCTCCGGTGGTGCATTCTCCAACGCATCAATCTTTGCGTTAGGAATCATGCCCTACATCTCTGCTTCTATCGTCATGCAGCTCCTCGCAGTCGCTGTACCTTATTTCCAGAAGATGCAGCGTGAGGGTGAGAGCGGCCGCAAGAAGATTATGACTTATACTCGGTACCTGACAGTAGCTATCCTGCTGTTCCAGGCACCGAGCTATCTCATCAATCTGAAGATGCAGGCCGGTGCTGCTCTGGCTCCTGGTATCAGCTGGTCAATCTTCGTATTCCCAGCAACTATCATTCTGGCTGCCGGCAGTATGTTCATCCTCTGGCTGGGTGAGCGCATTACAGATAAGGGAATAGGAAATGGTATCTCGCTGATTATTATGATCGGTATCATTGCACGCCTGCCTCAGGCGTTCATTCAGGAGGTTACCTCACGTTTCACCGCTATCACTGGTGGTGGTCTGGTGATGTTTCTCGTTGAGATTATCATTCTCTATTTGGTAGTATGCGCAGCCATCGTACTGGTACAGGGTGTCCGCAAGGTTCCCGTACAGTATGCTAAGCGCGTTGTTGGCAACCAGCAGGTAGGTGGTGCCCGTCAGTATATCCCCCTGAAGCTGTTCGCTGCTAACGTGATGCCTATCATCTTTGCTCAGGCACTGATGTTCATTCCGTTGGCTTTCGTACAGTATGCAGCTCCGGAGAATGCAAGTTGGTTTGTACGCTCTATGCTCGATCATCACAGCTGGACGTATAACATCATCTTCGCATTCCTGATCATCGCATTCACCTATTTCTATACTGCTATCACGCTCAATCCTACGCAGATGGCTGAAGATATGAAGCGCAACAACGGCTTTATCCCTGGCATCAAGCCTGGTAAGCCAACAGCAGACTTCATCGACGAGGTGATGTCACGCATCACCCTGCCGGGTTCGCTGTTCATTGCCTTCATCGCTATCATGCCTGCTCTCGCAGGACTGCTCAATGTGCAGGATGCCTTCTCTCAGTTCTTCGGCGGTACGTCACTGCTGATTCTCGTTGGTGTTGTGCTTGACACACTCCAGCAGATTGAGAGCCATCTGCTCATGCGTCACTATGACGGTCTGCTTAACGAAGGCCGCATCCACGGACGTAGCATGAGTGCCTACTAAGGTTCAGTATGAAGATCTATCTGAAGACTGAAGATGAAATAGAGCTGATGCGCCAGGCCAACCAACTCGTTGGAAAGACTCTTGGCGAATTAGCAAAACATATCAAGCCTGGTATAACGACCCTCCAGTTGGATCAGATTGCCGACGAATTCATTCGCGACAATGGAGCAATTCCCACTTTCAAGGGTTTCCCCAATCCATATGGAGGGCCGTTTCCCGCCAGTATCTGCACCTCGGTAAATGATGTCGTGGTTCACGGCGTTCCCAATAACGAGACAGTCCTCAAGGACGGCGACATCATCTCCATCGACTGCGGTACGTTGCTCAACGGCTTCTGCGGCGACTCGTGCTACACATTCTGTGTCGGCGAGGTCAGCGAAGAAGTCAAGGCGTTGCTCCGCACCACGAAGGAGTCACTCTATAAGGGTATAGAGAATGCCGTAGCAGGTCGACATCTTGGAGATATTAGCAGTGCTGTGCAAGATTATTGCGAAGCTCAAGGCTATGGTATCGTCCGTGAGTTGACAGGTCATGGCATCGGTCACGAGATGCATGAAGACCCGCAGGTGCCTAACTACGGTCGCCGTGGAAATGGCATCATGCTGAAAGCAGGAATGTGTATCGCTATCGAACCAATGATTACCATGGGTAAGCGAGACATCTATCTGGATGGAAAGGACCGCTGGACCATTCGTACCCGCGACGGCAAGCCGGCAGCACACTTTGAACATACACTGTGTGTCCGCAAAGGCCAGGCAGAGATATTATCTTCATTCGAAGAAGTAGAACAAATTGAAGGCAAACGTTATTAAGCAAGTATGGCAAAACAAGGCGCTATTGAGCAGGATGGAACCATCGTAGAGGCATTGTCTAATGCGATGTTCCGCGTAGAGTTGGAGAATGGTGTACCCATCATTGCCCACATATCGGGTAAGATGCGCATGCACTACATCAAGATACTTCCCGGTGATAAGGTGAAGGTAGAGATGAGTCCCTACGACCTGACAAAAGGACGTATTGTATTTAGATACAAATAATTTTGGAGACCAAATAATATGAAGACAAGAGCATCGTTGAAGAAGCGTACCCCCGACTGCAAGATCGTTCGTCGTAAGGGTCGTCTGTTCGTTATCAACAAGAAGAACCCCAAGTACAAGATGCGTCAGGGTTAAAGATTTATGTTAAATAAGAATTGTTGGAGTAGATTTGCCCCAGGAGAAGCGTGGCGAAATCGCATTGACCTATATCTATGGTATTGGTCGAAGTAGTTCAGCAAAGATTTTGGACAAGGCCGGCGTGAGCCGCGACCTGAAGGTCAACGAATGGAGTGACGACCAGGCTGCCAAGATCCGTGAAATTATCGGCGCTGAATTCAAAGTAGAAGGTGATCTCCGTAGCGAGATCCAGTTGAACATCAAGCGACTGATGGATATTGGTTGCTATCGTGGAGTCCGTCATCGTAACGGTCTGCCCGTACGTGGTCAGAGCACTAAGAACAATGCTCGTACACGTAAGGGTAAGAAGAAGACTGTTGCAAACAAGAAGAAGGCCACGAAGTAAGTTTAAAGTTTAAGGTTTAAAGTTTAAAGTTATGGCAAAGAAAACAGTCACTTCAAAGAAGCGTAACGTGAAGGTTACCGCTATCGGTCAGCTCCACGTACACAGCTCATTTAATAATATTATCGTGTCACTTGCCAACGACGAGGGTCAGATCATTTCTTGGTCTTCAGCTGGTAAGATGGGTTTCCGTGGTTCTAAGAAGAACACTCCTTATGCTGCCCAGATGGCCGCAGAGGATTGCGCTAAGGTCGCTTTCGACCTGGGTCTGCGCAAGGTAAAGGCATACGTAAAGGGTCCCGGTAACGGTCGTGAGTCAGCTATCCGTGCCGTACATGGTGCTGGCATCGAGGTCGTTGAGATCGTAGACGTTACACCACTGCCACACAATGGCTGCCGTCCTCCCAAGCGTCGTCGCGTATAATAATTAATGTCGATATTCCGAAACTTCGAGATATCGAAACATCGAAAAGAATAATTTTTATTTATAGATTATGGCAAGATATATTGGACCGAAATCAAAAATTGCCCGCCGATTTGGAGAAGCCATCTTCGGCCCGGACAAAGTTTTGTCTAGGAGAAACTTCCCTCCTGGACAGCATGGCAACAACCGTCGCCGCAAGCAGTCGGAGTATGCTGTCATGTTGGCAGAGAAGCAGAAGGCCAAGTACACCTATGGTGTTCTTGAGCGCCAGTTCCGTAACCTGTTTGAGAAGGCCGCTAAGGCTGAGGGTATCACCGGTGAGGTGCTGCTCCAGCTGCTTGAGAGCCGCCTTGACAACGTAGTATACCGTCTGGGTATTGCTCCCACCCGCGCTGCTGCCCGTCAGCTCGTTGGTCACAAGCACATCACCGTTGATGGTAATGTTGTCAACATTCCTTCTTTCCAGGTAAAGCCTGGTATGATTGTTGCCGTTCGCGAGAAGGCTAAGTCTCTCGAAGTTATTGAGGCTGCTTTGGCTGGTTTCAACCACTCTAAGTATCCTTGGATCGAGTGGGACGAGGCTCAGAAGGGTGGTAAGTTCCTCCACATGCCTGAGCGCGCCGACATTCCCGAGAACATTAAGGAAAGTCAATCGTTGAGTTGTACTCTAAGAACTAAAATCATTTAAATTAATGGCGATATTAGCATTTCAAAAACCTGATAAAGTCGTAATGTTGGAGGCTACGGACAAGTTCGGCAAGTTCGAATTCCGTCCCTTGGAGCCCGGCTTCGGCGTTACCATTGGTAATGCCCTGCGCCGCATTCTTCTTTCATCACTTGAGGGTTATGCTATCAACACCATCCGCATTAGCGGTGTTGAGCATGAGTTCTCATCAGTACCTGGTGTAAAGGAAGATGTTACCAACATTATCTTGAACCTGAAGCAAGTAAGGTTCAAGCAAGTTGTTAAAGCCGGTGATATAGGCAAGTATCTGACTGGATTTGAAGTGTTAAATCCCGATTTGGTGATTTGTCATTTAGATTCCAAAGCTTCGATGCAGATTGACCTGACTATCAACAAAGGCCGTGGTTATGTTCCCGCTGATGAGAATCGCGAGTTCTGCACCGATGTCAATGTGATAGCTATTGACTCAATCTACACCCCAATCCGCAACGTCAAGTACAGCGTAGAGCCCTACCGTGTCGAGCAGAAGACCGACTACGACAAGCTCGTGCTGGAGGTGACTACGGATGGTTCCATTCACCCGAAGGACGCCCTGAAAGAGGCTGCCAAGATCCTCATCTACCACTTCATGCTCTTCTCAGACGAGAAGATTACCCTGGAGAACAATGATGTCGAGGGCAACCAGGAGTTCGATGAGGAAGTACTGCACATGCGCCAGCTGCTGAAGACTAAGTTGGTAGACATGAACCTCTCGGTTCGTGCTCTCAACTGTCTGAAGGCTGCTGATGTAGAGACCCTTGGTGATCTCGTTCAGTACAACAAGACCGACCTTCTCAAGTTCCGCAACTTCGGTAAGAAATCGCTCACTGAGCTTGATGATTTGCTCGAGAGTCTGAATCTGTCGTTTGGAACTGATATTTCAAAGTACAAACTGGACAAAGAATAATCTGTCCACAAAAGAACAAAAGTAAACAATGAGACACGGAAAGAAATTCAATCATCTGGGCCGTACTGCCCACCGCCGTGCCATGCTTGCCAACATGGCCATCTCGCTGATCATGCACAAAAGAATCACTACGACCCTCGCCAAGGCAAAGGCACTCAAGAAATATGTTGAGCCGCTCATCACGCGCTCTAAGGACGATAGCACCAACAGCCGTCGTGTAGTATTCAGCTACCTCCAGAATAAGGAGGCTCTGAAGGAGCTCTTCGGAGCTGTTGCACAGAAGGTTGGTGACCGTCCCGGTGGTTACACCCGCATCATCAAGCTCGGAAGCCGTCAGGGCGACGCTGCTGACATCGCTTTCATCGAGCTCGTTGACTTCGATGAGAACATGCTCAAGACTGCTAAGGCAGAGAAGAAGACTCGTCGTTCACGCAAGGCTGCTCCCAAGGCTGAGGCTGCTGAAGCTGCTCCCGCAGTAGAGGAGGCTCCTAAGGCTGAAGAGGCACCTGCTGCTGAAGAAGCAAAGGCTGAGTAATCATATTGATTGATTCTATACAAATAGGGGATTTCCTAATCACATTTCGGGAAATCCCCTATTTCTTTTTTATTATTCTTTGTATCTTTGCAACGTGAAAACCTTTTAATGATATAAAGATATGAAGAAGACAATAATTGCATTTTCCTTGCTAGCCCTGTTGCTTTCCAGTTGTGGAACATATACAGGACAGGGTGCCTATGTGGGAGCCCAGTTCGGAACGATTCTGGGCTCCGCAGTAGGTGGCCTCTCAGGTGGTTGGCGTGGCAGTGATGCAGGTGCAATCATTGGCATGGCTGGTGGCGCTGCAATTGGTGCCGCTATCGGTGCTGCCGCTGACCAGCGTGAGGCAGAGCGCTACGAAGATTATCGTCGTGAGCGAGCAGCACGCCGTAGTGATCGTGTGTCTGTTACTCCTCCACCTGCTGATGACTCTGGCTACGACAGCAGCAATAGTGGTGACGACCGCGTAGACTTCGGCATCTCCGGACCTACTGATGAACAGGCTGCTAAGCTCCCTGAGACACCGTCTACAGAGAAGACGGTCTCAGTCACTGACCTGCAACGCCTGCGCCCTGCCATTGAGCTGCGCAATGTCCGCATTGTCGAAACCCGTCAGGAGGGCGTCATCCATGCTGGTGAACAGTGTAAGGTGGTCTTTGAGATTATGAACCGCTCAAACTATACATTGCATGATGTTCAGCCGTTGGTTAACGAGCTGACAGGCAACAAGCACCTGCATGTCTCGCCCAATCTGCATATCGAGAGCATTGCCCCAGGTACAGGAGTGCGCTATACCGCTACCGTGCTGGCCGATAAACGACTGAAGGACGGCCAAGCCGTCCTTCGTGTCGCTGTTGCCCACCATGACCGTGAGCAAGAGGCGCTAACCCGTCAGTTCACCCTTGTGACCCGCAGGAAATAACGCTATTCTTTCTGTGCCCTATCGCTGTTGATAAGCTCCAGTAGCTTCTCTACAGCTTCCTCCTCAGGTATGTTCTTCTCGACACATACCTTTTGTTTATATAGGCTGATCTTGCCACGACCGGCACCGACATATCCGTAGTCGGCATCAGCCATTTCGCCAGGACCGTTGACGATACAGCCCATGATACCAATCTTCAGACCTACCAGGTGACTGGTAGCAGCCTTAATCTTGGCGATGGTCTCCTGCAGGTTATACAGCGTGCGTCCGCAACCAGGACATGAGATATACTCCGTCTTGGTAAACTTGATGCGGGCCGCCTGGAGAATGCTGTCGGCAAGAGATTGGAGCTCCGAGTGGGAAAAACGCTCGGTACAGAGAACGAGCTTCGTGGCCTTGCGGTCGATGAGCAAGGCACCGACGGCCATGGCGGCCTTCAGTTGGAGGGTTTCCCAGTCTTCACAGCCACACTGCGAAGCACTGTCAAGATGGAGGGTGATTGTGTCGTCTTTGATGCTAGCCTCGGCCTCTTGGCGCAGACGGATGCATTCAGGGATGAGGTCAACGAGTTTGCGAGCTACCGGAATCTCACACTCAGGCTCTTCAGAGAGTGACACACGGATGGTGTCACCAATGCCTTCGGTGAGCAGGGCGCCGATACCTACGGCACTCTTAATGCGGCCGTCCTCGCCTTCACCGGCCTCCGTGACACCGAGGTGCAGGGGGTAGTGCATGTCCTCCTTGTCCATTGTCTTTACCAACAGACGTACGGTGGTGACCATCACGACGGTGTTGCTGGCTTTGATGCTGATGACCACGTCGTTGAATTGCTCACGACGGAAGATGCGCAGGAACTCCATGCAGCTCTCCACGATGCCCTCTGGTGTGTCACCATATCGCGACATGATGCGGTCCGACAGTGAGCCGTGGTTTACACCAATGCGTACAGCGGTATGGTGCTCCTTACAGATATTGATAAAAGGCACCAGCTTCGCTTCAATCTTCTTCAGCTCCTCTTGATATTCTTCGTCGGTATATTCCAGATGCTTGAAGGTGCGGCCTGGGTCGACATAGTTGCCGGGATTGATGCGTACCTTCTCGCAGTATTGTGCGGCGACATCGGCCGTATGAGCGGTGAAGTGCACGTCGGCCACCAGTGGTTGGTTATAGCCGTCAGCCTTCAGACGGGCAGAGATGTTCTTCATATTCTCTGCCTCGCGCGTGCCCTGCGTGGTGAAGCGAACAATCTCACCACCAGCGTCAATGATACGCTTGGCCTGTGCAACACATCCCTCTGTGTCGTTGGTGTCTACTGTTGCCATCGACTGGATACGTATGGGATTGTCACCACCGATGGCTATATTGCCCACATGGGCTACACTGCTAATTCGTCTTGTACTCATACTGTACCTCTGCTAAGTCCTTGTTGGCTTTCTCAATCTTTGCTCTCAGCCCTTGCTTGTAGTCGGCCAGACGCTGGGCGATACCCTCGTCGCTGAGAGCCAGCATCTCGCAAGCCAGGATGGCGGCATTCTGGGCGCCGTTGACACCTACCGTAGCTACGGGAATTCCCGGTGGCATCTGGATGATAGAGAGCATGGCGTCAAGACCGTCGAGCATGCCCTTGATGGGGACGCCGATGACGGGTAGGGTGGTGGAGGCGGCGATGACGCCAGGCAGGGCTGCCGCCATGCCTGCTGCGGCGATAATCACTTTCAGCCCACGCTCCTTGGCACCTTTGGCAAAGTCTTCTACTGCGTCTGGTGTGCGGTGTGCAGAGAGTGCGTTGACCTCAAACGGAACCTGCATCTCGTTGAGGAGGTTGCAGGCTTTCTCCATAACGGGCAAATCCGAAGTGCTGCCCATGATAATGCTGACAATTGGTTTCATATCTAATATTTTTTTCGTTATTACGTTATGACGATGTTACGATATTACTTTATTCATAGGAACAGAATAGCTATCGCTGCGCAGAGGAACCCTATCCAGAATCCACCCACCACCTGTCCCAGCGAGTGCTGGCGCAGAATCATGCGACTGGTGCCTACCATGCCGCCAATGATGAATACCAGGCAGAGCCACCAGACAGGGTTGAAGCCCAGGTATTCGGCAAAGGCAAACAACGCACCTGCTACACCACCGATGGCGGCGGTATGTGTCGATATCTTCCACCACACGTTGATGAGTGCGCAGACAATCTGTACCAGTAGTCCTGCTACCACGATGGCACCCATGAAGTGAGGCATGTGCATCCTGTCCATCACGTAGACGCAGGTGAAATAGCAGAGGATGGATATGACGTAGGGTACCATACGTCTTTCGCGGTGTCCCAGTTCTATGAGACTCCATCCCTGATAGTGACGGTACAGTCGGATCATCACCGTAGGCAGCAGGATGGTGAATAGGTAGGCCATGATGAGCACCTGTAGCTTGTATAGCCACGGGAATATGCTCAGGTAGCTGAACGAGAACAGTGCTACCAGTCCAATAAAGGGCAGGTAGAATGGGGTGAATAGCATGCTCATGATGCGTGCTGCCAATATGATTTGTTTCTCTCGGTTCATTTCTCTCTCAACTTTCAACTTTCAATTTTCAATTTTCAGCTTTCAACTACCTACGTAGTCGCGCCACCGGTATTCCCATCTGTTCGCGGTATTTCGCTACCGTACGGCGGGCGATGGGGTAGCCTTTTTCCGCCAGCAGGTCTTTCAGCGTGTCATCGCTCAGCGGCTTGTGCTTGTCCTCTGTGTCGATGAGGTCACGCAGAGCCATCTTGATTTCTCTTGTGGACAGTTCCTCGCCTTCTGCCGTCTTGTAGCCGTCGCTGAAGAAGTAGCGCAGAGGGAACGTTCCCCAGCGGGTCTGTGCATATTTCGAATTGGAGACACGCGATACGGTGCTCAGCGCCAGTCCCGTCTTCTCGGCAATGTCTTTCAGAATCATGGGGCGCAGCGATGCCTCGTCGCCATCTTCAAAGAAGCGGTGCTGCCACTGGATGATGGCACGCATGGTGATGGTCAATGTATGGCGACGCACCCGGATGGCCTCGATGAAGCCCTGTGCGGCATCCACCTTTTTCTTGGTATAGAGTAGCGCCTCCTTCATCTGGCGACTCATGTTCTCCTTGTTCGTCTGGTATTCGTTGAGGGTATCGGTGAACGACTGCGACACATGCAGTTCAGGGATATCTCCTGTGTTGAGGGCAAATGTCACTGTTCCGTCATCCTGCGTGTCAACGATGAAGTCGGGTGTAATCTGTTGAATGCTATGCCCCATCACCTCACCCATGGCCGTTCCTGGCTTGGGGTTGAGCTTACGCAACTCCTTGATGAGTGTCTCGTTCTGTAGGTCAGTCAGTTGAAGTACCTGCTGCAGCCGGTTCCAGTGTTTCTTGGTGAACAGCTCGAAATAGTCTTCTATCGTTCGCAGCATCAGTTCCTTCAGGTGCGACGGCTCACGACGCTGAATCTGTAGCAGCAGACACTCTTGCAATGTACGGGCACCGATGCCGGCAGGGTCAAAGTCCTGCAGCTTCAGCAGCACCTGTTCAATTTGCTGTTCAGTAACATCAATGTTATGATAGATGGCCAGCTCGTCGGCAATGCTGTGTAGCGGTTTACGCAACAGACCGTCCTCGTCGAGCGAGCCGATAAGATACTCCATGATGTTACGCTCCCCTTCCGTGAGGTCGAAGAGGTTCATCTGTTCCATCAGCTGGTCGTAGAACGACTGCGACTGTCCGTAGACAATATCTTCGCGCTCCTCCTGACTGGATACACCACCCTGATAGACGGGCAGGTCCTCATCGTCGCGCCCCAAAGATTCCAGGGCGTCGTCGAGTGCCGACTGGCGCTCTTCCTGTTCGTAGTTGTCTTCTGGGGATTCTGGACTGTCCGTTGTCTCGGGACCGTCCATATATTCCGGTTCTTCTGTCGATGGTTCCAAGGCAGGGTTGTCGTCCAGCTCAGCGGTGATGCGCTCCATGAGTTGCGTGACGGGCAACTCTATCAGCTGCGCTTGCAGCAGTTGCTGCTGCGTAATGCTCTGCGCCAGCTTCTGTTGCTGTGTCAGTCGTTGTTCCTGTATCTGCTCCTGTGCCATGTGTTTATTTGAAGTAGTCTTTCAGCTGTTCTGCGTATGAGGCCAGCTGGCGAGTGTCAACATTACCATAGCGCTTCCATATCTGCTGACAGGGTACCAGCAATGGACTGATGGTGACGTCGCGACGGTTCAGGTATGGATCGCATTGCTGGAAGACCTCCAGCACGTCTACTACCAGCGACACGGGGATATGCATCAGACTGGATAGCTGCCTGACTTCTGGCGTCTCTGCCACCATCGTGACGGGAGTCAGTCGGAAGTACTGGTCAAGAATCACTATCAGCATGATAGGTGTCAGTCGCTCTTCTTCAGCAAGGGGGCGGAAGTCACGTTCAAAAGTCTCTTCTACCTCTACGCCATCATAGAAGCCACCGCTACTGTTGAAACCCATCATGTTGCGTAGCAACTGCACAGCACGTGACAGTCGCTTGGGGTTGCGGCTGTATTCCTGCCAGATACGCTCTATGCGGGGTGTCTCCAGATTGGCAATCTCGCACATTCTGGCAAAAAGCTGCTGCGGAGCAATGTGTAGCTCAATACTCAACTCCACCATCTGACGACTGTACATAGGCTTCACTCCTACGGGCTTCCGTAGGTATAACTGCATGAGTAGCAGCCAATAGTCGTCATGCCATAACTGATTCTTAGCCATATCTTATCGGTTTTAAAGCGCTTTTGTCTGCAAATATACAACTTTTTTGTCAATAACACATGTTCTTTCGTTTTTTTTTCGTATATTTGCACACGAATTTTTGACACACCTTATGAGAAAATGGGTACTGGCGGCTGTCATATCGTTCCTCTTCAGTACGATTTATGCACAGTCTGCCTATGATGAGATACAGAAGAATGTCCTGCTTTCGGCCAGCAACTACATGGCCTATCCAGGTCCGACGCAACAGAAGTTGACGCCGGCACCTCGTGGGTACAAGCCATTCTATCTTAGCCACTATGGTCGTCATGGTTCCCGTTTCCATAGCAAGCCCAGTTTTTATAATACTCCCTACCAGACCCTGCTCAAGGCTGACAGTCTGGGTAAGTTGACGGCTACAGGTAAAGATGTGTTGCACCGTCTGGATGTCATCCGCAAGGATGCTGAGAACCATTGGGGCGACTTGACATGGAAGGGTGCCCACCAGCTTGAGGGTATTGCCCGTCGTATGTATGAGCGTTTCCCGGAGATATTCCAAGGAAAGACTAACATTGATGCCCGTAGCACAGGTGTCGGCCGTTGTGTGTTGTCAATGGAGTATGCCCTGATGCAGCTGGTTCGCCTGAATCCTGAGTTGAACATCCATCATGATGCCACCCACCGTGATGTCTCCTATCTCAATCTGCAGGACAAGGAACTCTTCAATCTGCGTAAGAACAAGAAGGCTGTCCAGCTCTATAATGACTTCAAGACTCGCAACAATGAAGTCGGTCATCTCATGCAGACCCTCTTCAACGACAGCGTCTATGTCCGCCAGCATGTCAATAGCTACGACCTTGGCGAACAACTGCTGATTCTCGCTGCCATCCTGCAGAACGTAGAGTTGGGCAAGACGATGACTCTTCTCGACATCTTTACCCCAGAAGAAATCTACCGTATCTGGAAGATTGGCAATGCCTGGTGGTATATCGGCTGGGGTGCCAGTCCGGCTACCGGCAGCAAGATGCCCTACCTGCAGCGTAACCTGCTGCGAAAGATTATTGAGCAGGCCGACAGCTGTATCCGGCAGCCCAAGACCAATGTTCATCTGCGCTTTGGCCATGAGACGGTCATCCTTCCCCTCATTTGTCTCCTTGACATCAATGGCTTCGGTCTGGTGACCGACGACCTGGAGCAACTGGCGGAACAGGGCTGGCACAATTTCCGTGCCTTCCCCATGGGCAGCAACATTCAGTTTGTCCTCTATCGTAAGAGTCCTAAAGACCGCAACCCGCTTTTCAAGGTGTTGCTCAACGAGAACGAGGCAACGTTGCCGTTGCCCGCCAAGCAGGCACCCTACTACCGTTGGAGTGACTTCCGTAAGTATTACCTCAAAAAGCTCGATGCCTATGAAGAATAAGTCATTCCTCTTGTTGCTGGCATCGTGCCTCTTGTCCCTTACGCTGGCTGCCCAGTCTGCACGCTCATTCATTGAGCGCGACTATAACTTTGCGGCAGGCAACTATGCACTCTATCCAGAGCGTGGTCTGCCACAGCTGACACCAGCGCCTCAGGGCTATACTCCTTTCTACATCAGCCACTACGGGCGCCATGGCTCGCGCTATCTGAACGACATGAAGGGCTTTATGATACCCTATAAGACGCTGCATGAGGCCGACTCGCTGGGTAAGTTGTCTGCAACAGGTAAGATGGCCCTGGAAGAGATACGCAAGTATATCGTCGACGCTGAAGGCCGTTGGGGCGATCTGTCGGAGAAAGGCGAGGAACAGCAGCGACAGATTGCCCATCGCATGCTTCAGAACTTTCCTGAAGTGTTCAGCGACGGAGCCAGAGTTGATGCCCATAGCACCATCGTTACCCGCTGTGCGCTGTCGATGGGTAGTTTCATCCTGCAGATGGTTAAGGAACGTGCAGACCTGAAGGTCTCAATGTTCAATTCCTATAGCACCATGTGGTATATGAACCACCAGAACAAGCTGCGTGACGCTGCCGCCAGTCGCCAAGGTCAGAAGGCTATTGACAGATTTTTGATGCGACGCTGGCATCAGGACAAGAAGATGAACAGCCTCTTCAATGATACCGCCTATGTGCGTCAGCATGTCGATATACAGTGGCTGGCCTATTATCTGATGAAGGCGTCGTTCACCCAACAGAATACAGGACGTAGCGGTGAACCTAACCGGTTGCAGCAGTTCTTCTCCTGCGATGATTACTACCTCTTCTGGCAGGTAGAAAATGCGTGGAGCTATCTCCAGTCGGGTTTCTGTACGCTGAACGGTGCCAAACTGCCATACCTGCAGTCCTACCTATTGGGTAAGATTATCAGCGAGGCTGACAGCATCGTTACCAACAACCTGCATGGTGCCTCATTGCGCTTTGGTCATGAGACAGTGTTGCTGCCTCTGGTCTGTCTGATGGGTATCAACGGCTATGACCTCCAAACCGACAACCTGGAAGAGCTGGAACAGAAGGGCTGGTGGGCTAGTAGTGTGTTCCCGATGGCTGGCAATCTGCAAATCATCTTCTACCGTAAGGAGGCTACAGACCGCCAACCACTCATCAAGGTGTTGCTCAACGAAAAAGAGGCTACGTTGCCCTTGCCGAGCGACTTAGCCCCCTATTATCGATGGAGTGATTTCCGTGACTTCTACCTTCGGAAGGTTGCTGAAGGTAAATCAACTCTTAGCACTGCTAAACGCTAACGCGTAGACGCGCATCTGCTTGACCATGGCCAGCAGTCCGTTGCTGCGGGTGGGCGACAGATGCTCCTTCAATCCTATCTGTTCTATGAAGTAGAGGTCTGCATCCAGTATCTCCTGTGGTGTGTGGCCTGACAGCACACGGATCAGCAGGGCCACGATGCCCTTGACAATCAGGGCATCACTCTCGGCGGTGAAGTTAATCTTGCCATCCACATAGTCGGCTTGCAGCCATACACGACTCTGGCAACCGTCAATGAGGTTGCTCTCTATCTTGTATTTCTCGTCCAGCGGCTCCTGCTCGTTGCCGAGGTCAATGAGTAGCTGGTACTTGTCCATCCAGTCGTCAAAACCAGAGAACTCGTCAATAATCTCGTCTTGTATCTCGTTAATCGTCATTGCTTGATAATTTTAAATAGTTTGTCTGATGGTCTTACCTTCTCTGGCACCTTAATACTGACGCGCGTGCCCTGCTGTGCAGTCTGCACAGCCTGTACGTCGTCGTGTATCTCGTCGACGGTGACATACAGCGCACCCGTCGTCGGCCCCGTGATAAGCATCTTGTCGCCTACAGAGAAGGTGTCGGCCTCGACGGTAAACTCTGCCACGCCCAGCTTCGAGAAGTACTTTACACCCTTGCCGATATACTGTTTCTTCTCTGTGGCATTCGAGCCGTAGTTCGAGTTCCATTCACCCAATAGCTGGCCCTGGTAGTAGCCGTCCCAGAAACCGCGGTTGAAGACGGTGGCCAGACGCTCGTCCCAAGCATCCTTCTTGTCTTCGGTAAAGGTGCCGTCGAGTACACTCTGGATGGCCTCCTTGTAGCACTGCACTACGGTGAGCACATATTCAGGACCACGGGCGCGCCCTTCTATCTTGAAGACTCGGACACCGCTCTGCATCATCTTGTCGATAAAGCGGATGGTCTTCAGGTCCTTGGGTGACATGATATACTTGTTGTCTATCTCCAGTTCCGTACCCGTCTCACGGTCGGTGACGATATAGCTGCGGCGACATATCTGCATGCAGGCACCGCGGTTGGCTGAACGCCCTGTGTTGTCGAGACTCATATAGCACTTACCGCTGACGGCCATACACAAGGCACCATGGCAGAACATCTCGATGCGTACCAGTTCACCTGAAGGACCCGTGATGTGCTGCTCCTCTATCTGGCGGTAGATGTCGGCCACCTGTTCCATCTTTAGCTCACGCGCCAGCACCACCACGTCGGCAAACTGTGCATAGAACTTCAGGGCCTCCACATTCGAGATGTTCAGCTGTGTAGAGAGGTGTACCTCCATGCCCACCTTGCGGCAGTAGGTCATCACGGCAATGTCACAGGCAATGACGGCCGTAATCTTCGCCTCTACGGCAGCATCCACTATCTGGTGCATCGTCTCTATGTCCTCACCATAGATAATCGTATTTACCGTGAGGTATGTCTTTACGCCTGCCTCATTACAGGTAGCGGCAATCTCGCGCAGGTCATCGATGGTGAAGTGGTTGGCGGAGTGTGACCGCATATTCAACTGTTCCACACCGAAATACACCGACCCTGCACCAGCCTTCAGCGCTGCTGCCAGTGAGTCGCGGCTGCCCACAGGAGCCATTATTTCATAGTCTGTTATCTGATTCATGCTGCAAAGGTAGTGCAAACCGAGAGAAAAACCAAATAAATTTGGGTTTTTCCGAGGTGCAGCCTACTTTCGAGCTTTAGCTCAAAGGTACGAAGAAGTACGCAAATAGCCAAATTTTGCCTAATTATTTGGTTGTTATCATAATTCTATGTATTTTTGCACCCATGAAGAGATCGCTATTCATTATTAGCGTCTTGATGATGACGCTGACAGCTACTGCCCAGTACGACTTCCTGACGGCCCATCGTGGGGTCATTAAGGGAGGCTACGACTTCTGGGTATATACCCCTGAGGACTACTATTTCTCACAGGAGCAGACCCCTGTGGTCATCTTCCTGCATGGTGCCAGCCTCTGTGGTCGTAATATCAATCGCTCACGACGCTATGGTCCGCTGGATGCCATCGTTCGTGGTCGTGAGATTCCTGCGCTGGTCATCGTTCCCCAGAATCCTGGCGGCGCGTGGAACCCCAAGAAGGTACTCGACGTGCTGGAGTGGACACGCAAGCACTATGCCTGCGACTCCACCCGTGTCTATGTACTAGGTATGTCGCTGGGTGGCTATGGCACGATGGACTTTGCGGGAACCTATCCTGACAGGGTCGCTGCTGCTTTGGCCATGTGTGGTGGTTGCAGTCTGCGCGACGTACAGCCATTAGGTCAGGTACCGCTATGGATCATTCATGGTACTGCCGACCGTGCCGTCAACGTCAAGGAGTCGAAGAAGGTGGTCAGTGCCCTTGAGGCTGAACATAACGACAGCCGTCTGCGCTACGACTGGTGGCAGGGTGCCAACCATGGAGCACCAGCCCGTGTGTTCTATCTGAAGAAGACCTACGAGTGGCTATTCTCCCATTCGTTGCGTGACAAGGGTCGCCCCATCAATCGGGACATCACCATCGAGCGTAGCGAACTGAAGAATGCCTATACTGATATGATGAAGAATGCCCCCAAGCCGGAGGTGTTGGAAGGAGATGAAGAGTTTGAAGAGTAGATATTTCTTGTTGCTGGCTTTGTTGTTCGTTGCTTGTAGCGAGCAGCCCCAGCATACCTTCACCAACGAGTTGCTATTACCTATGACGCCTGTGAAGGATCAGGGTGATACGGAGCTCTGTTGGGCCTATGCCATGTTGGCCACCATTGAGACGGAACACCTGTTGCGTGGCGACTCTGTCAACCTCTCCCCCCAGTATCTGGGTCGCATGCTCAAGCGTAAGAACCAGCGAGCCATGTGTCAGACGGCCCTCAACCTGTTGGAGCAGTATGGTGTCGTGGGTTTCGATGTGATGCCTGACGATGCTACGCCAGACCTGCCCACACCCAAGAACGTCTTTCTGCTGGGTGCTACCTACACGCCGTTGGAGTTTGCCCACTCCGTGTGTGCTCCTGACGAATACGTCTCGTTGACCAGCTTCCCTGACTCTCCTTATTATAAGAAGATTGATGTACCCATCCCTGACAACTGGGAACACAACCGACTGCTGAATATTCCATCAGACACCCTGCGTAAGCATGTCAACAGAGCCCTGAAGCGTCGCCATCCCGTCTGCTATGAGAGTCGTGAGCATGCCATGACGATTGTGGGTATGGCACGCGACGAGAAGGGTCATGCTTACTATATCCTGAAGAACTCTTGGGGCACCAATCAGCCTCACGAAGGTCTTGTCTATATGCCTGTCCGTCGCCTCTGGCGCGATGCCGTGGCCCTCTATATGACTCGTGACGCCTACGAGGGAAGATAGCTATTACTCCTTGTAATATAGAAAATTGCTTGAAAAAAGGGTTCACACTCACGTGCAAGTCGTTGATATACTGTGTGGTAAGTGTGAACCCTGTTTTTTATTCGCTCAAGGAAACGGATTTGCGGTAGCCCATGCCTGTAACATGACAGATGAGGCGACCATCCTGGTTGGTGACGCGTACTTCCACGGCGGGAATTTTGTGATGGTCACAGACGCTGACGGCCTCAGCACGAAGAAGGTCACCCTCTTTGGCACTTGCCACAAACATGATACTGTTGTTGATGCCTACGGTGAGCTGTCCTCGCACATTCATCAGGGCAGCGATAGCTAGGTCGGCCAAGGTAAACAAGGCACCTCCCTGACACACATTCGCACCATTCAGATGACTTGTCGTTACGCGCATTTCAGCCACAGCATGCGCTGCGTCCACTTCTGTTATCTTACACCCCGCATTTGCTGCAAAGCGGTCTGTGCGATTGAGTAATTCTTGTATGTTCATTGTGTTGATCTCCTAGTTCATGTCTGAGTACTGCAAAGGTAGCGACTTTTACCGAGATGTGCAAGGAAAAGACATACTTTTCTTGATTGTCCGACGGCCGTCGGACGAAAGGAAAAGAACTGGCTGGGGGCTCAGAAAGCGTAAAAAGTCACCTTTTATCAGCAAAACTGATAAGAAGAAACAAATAATAGTTGTATCTTTGCAACGTCAATTAGAAAATATTAGTATGAAAACAATTTATGAATGCTCACAAAGCAAAGGAGTGAAATGGATTACCGTCATTTTCTTCCTAATTATGATTTTCTCCATTCTGTTGTCGATTTATACAGTGTCTAAAGGAGTTAACGTTACTGAGGCAATCATCGTGACGGCATTTCTGCTTGTCGTGACCTTCTCCTGCTTCCTCGTTTTTCCGATGTATATCATCGCAGAAGATGAGGGAATCGGTATACGTACATTGCTTCGAACAAAGCGGATATCGTATGAAGACATCGACCGCATTGAACGAGTAGACGAGTTGTTTGGCGCTACCAAAACGATACGTCTGTTTGGTATGGGTGGTGTGTTTGGATATATCGGCTTGTTCCGCACCAAGGGCGTTGGTACGTTCCGTTCGTATGTGACCGATGACAAGAAGGCGTTTGTGATTTATCGCACGAAAGGCATGCCTATTGCAATTAGTGTGAATGAACCAGACGAATTCATGCCCTATTACATGAAAGGAGGTAGGAAATGAATATCCTCTATGAGTTCTCTTCTGCCCTCCTGCAAGCACGCCAGAACAAGAATGTGACACAAGAGCAGATTGCCTTTGCCTTAGACATATCCCAGGCGACATATAATGCCTGGGAATGTGGCCATCGCATCTGTCCCTACAAGCATATCATCGCCCTTATCTGTTATTTTGACGACAACCAGTTTACTCGCAAAATGTTCCGCATCCTGCTAACCTTGCAACACAATATGGCAGGACTAAACAGAAAATCAAAAGAGGAACTTACCGCCTACTATATGAAGCTTACCAGTCTGCTGTCCGATGAAATAGCAGAATGGACCAAGACATTGTAATTTACTTTTTCTCCATACAAAAAAAAGGTTCACACTTACCATGCAGTATATCAACGACTTGCGCGTGAGTGTGAACCCTTTTTTTATGCTAAAACGTTATGAGGTGGTTTTAGCTTCTTGATGAAGAAAGCACAGAATAATTCTGTGATACTTTTGGCTGTGTCCGAAATATTGTGTACCTTTGCAAACATATTATAGAAATCTAACATTATGATACAATCAATGACTGGCTATGGCAAGACTGTCGTGGCCTTTGAGGGAAAGAAAATCAATGTGGAAATCAAGTCGCTCAACTCTAAGCAGCTTGACCTGTCGACACGTATTGCTCCGCTCTACAGAGAGAAGGAGATGGAGATTCGTCAGCTCATTGCCGAGCGTGTCATCAGAGGTAAGGTAGAGTTTAACATCTGGATAGAAAAGGATGCTGCTGTCGATGCTGCGCAGGTCAACAAGGCACTGATGGAGAACTACTATCAGCAGCTGACAGGCTTTGCCCAGGAACACCAGCTGTCGGACACCGACTGGATGTCGCTGCTGGTGCGCATGCCCGACGTGCTGACAAAGACGGAGGTAGAGCTGCTCAGTGACGAGGAGTGGCAGGCCGTGAAGGGTGGTGTACAGGAGGCTGTGCAGCATCTGGTGGACTTCCGTACACAGGAGGGTGCCGCTCTGGAGAAGAAGTTTGGCGAGAAGATTGATAACATCGAACAGCTGCTGGCATCGATAGAACCCTACGAGAAGTCGCGTGTGGAGAAGATCCGTCAGCGCATCATCGATGGCCTGAAGCAGATTCCTGGCGCTGAGTACGACAAGAACCGCCTGGAACAGGAGCTCATCTACTATATCGAGAAGCTGGACATCAGCGAGGAGAAGCAGCGTCTGACGAACCACCTGAAGTACTTCCGTGAGACGATGGCCGACGCCGCTGGACAGGGTAAGAAACTAGGCTTTATCGCCCAGGAGATGGGACGCGAAATCAATACCACCGGCTCGAAGTCTAACCAGGCCGAGATGCAGAACATCGTGGTGAAGATGAAGGACGAGTTGGAGCAGATTAAGGAACAAGTACTGAACGCACTCTAATGAAAGGAAAGATGCTGATTGTAAGTGCTCCCAGCGGTAGCGGAAAGAGCACCATCGTACAGTGGCTGATGAAGGAGCATCCGGAGTTGAAGCTGTACTTTTCAATATCATGTACCTCACGAGCCCCTCGTGGTACAGAACAGAATGGGGTAGAGTACTTCTTCTTGACACCAGAAGAATTCCGTGCAAAGATACAGAACGATGAGTTCTTGGAGTACGAAGAGGTTTATCAAGATCGTTTCTATGGTACATTGAAGGCACAAGTGGAACGTCAGCGTGAGGCTGGTCAGAATGTAGTCTTCGATGTTGACGTGAAAGGTGGCATCAATATCAAGAAATTCTATGGTGACGAGGCACTAAGCCTGTTTATCCAACCACCATCGGTGGAGGAACTGCGTCGCAGGTTGGAAGGCCGTGCCACCGATACTCCTGAAGCTATTGCTGAACGTCTGGCTAAGGCTGAGTATGAGATGACTTTCGCTCCACAGTTCGACAAAATCATCGTTAATGACGACTTGGAGACCGCTAAGCAAGAAACACTGAAAGTGGTAAAGGATTTTCTTGGATGAGAAGCATAGGTCTCTTCGGAGGATCGTTTAACCCGATACATGTAGGACATGTGGCGCTGGCGAAGGCGGCACGGGAGGCATGTGGGCTGGATGAGGTGTGGCTGATGGTGAGTCCACAGAATCCGCTGAAGAGGAATATGACGCTGTTGGACGACCAGCTGCGGCTGGAGATGGCGCAGAAGGCACTGGAGGGTGTTGAGGGCGTGAAGGCCTCGGACTACGAGATGCACCTGCCCAAGCCCAGCTATACGTGGCATACGCTGCAGGCACTGGCGAAGGACTACCCCGACTGCCGCTTCACACTGCTGATTGGCGGCGACAACAGGGCGCACTTCCAGCAGTGGTACCACTGGGAGGATATCCAGTGCATGTGCGACATCGCCGTCTATCCGCGTGAGGGCTATGCAGGGACGTTCGATGCTCCACTCGTCAACGTGTCGAGCACGGAGATACGTGAGAAGGTCAAACAGGGACAAAGCATCCAGGGGCTGGTGCCTGACAGCATCATTCCTTTGGTAGAACAATATTATCAATAACAGCTATGCAAGCAATCATACTGGCGGCAGGAATGGGTCGCCGACTGGGCGAGAAGACACGCGACAATACGAAGTGTATGGTCGAGGTAAACGGAGTCAGACTGATAGACCGTCTGTTGAGACAACTGTCGGTGCTGGACCTGCAGCGCGTCATCATTGTGGTGGGCTATAAGGGTAAGGAGTTGCAGGAGTATGTCACCTCACAGTATGGCCAACAGCTATCTGCCAGTTGCCACCTGCAGTTCGCCGAGAACCCCATCTACGACAAGACCAACAATATCTATTCGCTGTCCATCGTGAAGGACCAGTTGCAGCAGGATGATACGCTGTTGATAGAGAGCGACCTGATATTCAGCGACCGCTTCTTCCCCATGATTGTAGAGAATACCTATCCCAATCTGGCACTGGTCGCCAAGTACGAGTCGTGGATGGACGGCACGATGGTACGTCTGGACGAAGAACGCCATATCGTCAACTTCGTATCGAAGGAGGCCTTCGACTACAACGATGTCGACTCCTACTACAAGACTGTCAACATCTATAAGTTCAGCAAGGAGTTCCTGCAGAACAAGTATGTGCCATTCCTCGACGCCTATACCAGGGCGGTGGGTAACAACGAGTATTACGAGAACGTGCTGCGCATCATCTCCATGCTCAACGACCACGACCTGAAAGCACTGCCCGTAGGCCATGAGAAATGGTATGAGATAGATGACAAGCAAGATCTGGACATCGCTGAGGCTATCTTTGCCGAGGACAAGGACGTCATCCGTAAGTACTATGGTCGCTACGGTGGCTTCTGGCGCTTCCCACAGATGCTCGACTACTGCTATCTGGTGAATCCTTACTTCCCCTCGAAGCGTTTGAAGGACGAGCTGCGCAGCAATTTCGATACGCTGTTGACGGAGTATCCGTCGGGCATGAAGGTCAACACGCTGATTGCTAGCAAGTGCTTTGGTGTCAGCGAACAGTATATCGTGCCAGGTAATGGTGCAGCAGAGCTCATCAAGGTGCTGATGGAAGATGCTTCAGCCCTCAGCCCTCAGTCCTCAGCCTTCAAGATTGGTTTCATCCGTCCCACCTTCGAGGAATATCCTAACCGCTACGACAAGGAACAACAGATAGTCTTTGTGCCTCAGAACGAGGACTACCGCTATACGGCAGACGAACTGATGGCATTCTTTGCGGATAAGAACATCCGCCAGCTAATGCTGATTAATCCTGACAACCCTTCGGGTAACTTCATCCCCAAGGCTGATGTGCTGCGACTCGCCCAGTGGTGCGAGGAACGTGGCATCCGTCTGGTGGTCGATGAGAGTTTTGTGGACTTCAGCGTCGACTATGCTACGAACTCGCTGCTCTCTGACAAGATCCTCGAGAGCTATCCCCACATGGCGGTGATGAAGAGTATCTCGAAGAGCTATGGTGTGCCAGGCCTGCGCCTGGGCATCCTGGCATCGGCAGACACCGCACTCATCGCACAGATAAAGAAAGAGGTGTCGATATGGAACCTCAACTCGTTTGCCGAGTTCTTCATGCAGATATACAACAAGCACGAGAAGGACTACCAGAAGGCTTGTGCCAAGTTTGTTGCCGAGCGTGCAGACTTCGAACAGCAGTTGCGTACAATTCCCTATCTGCGTGTGATGCCTACCCAGGCGAACTACTTCCTCTGCGAGGTGTTGCCACCCTATAGCGCTACGGAGATTGTCATCTACATGTTGCGCCAGCACAACATCCTGACGCGCGATTGTAGCCTGAAACCAGGTCTTGATCCCAACAAGCAATATATGCGCATCGCTGTCCGCAACCATGAAGAGAATAGTCGTCTGGTAGCAGGACTGAAGGCGCTAACCGCTAATCGCTAACAGCTATGACAAAGGTATGTATTTGTGGAGGTGGCAATCTGGGCCATGTGGTAACGGGGTTCCTCGCTGCCCATGGAGACTGTGAGGTGTCGCTGCTGACGCGTCATCCTGGGCGCTGGCAACAGTCGCTGGAGATTACGACGCCAGAGGGTAGCGTGCTGAAAGGTACCATCCAGCAGATTACGTCAGCCCCTGCCGAGGTCGTTCCTCAGGCAGACATCGTCCTGCTCTGTTTGCCTGGCTTCTCCATTCGTGAGGTGCTGCAGCAGATAGCCCCTGTACTCATGCCGGGAACGGCTGTGGGCAGCATCGTCAGCAGTACGGGATTCTTCTTTGAAGCCTTCAAGATACTGTCTAAAGAGACGCCTCTGTTTGGTTTCCAGCGTGTGCCGTTCATCTCGCGTCTGAAGGAATACGGTCGCTCTGCCGACTTGTTGGGATATAAGCCCAACCTGAGCATCGCTATTGAACAGACAGCCGATAAAGAGTCGTTGCGAGCTACCATCGAGCAACTGTTCAAGGTGCCTGTCCAACTGTTAGGCAGCTACTACGAGGTGAGCCTGACGAATAGCAATCCATTGTTGCATCCGGCACGCCTGTATAGCCTCTGGAAGGACTGGCACGAGGGTGTGGTCTATCCTGAGGAGAGCCTGTTCTATGAGCAGTGGACTGTTGAGGCTTCCAACAACCTGATCAAGATGGACGAGGAGTTCAATCAACTGCTCGATGTGTTGCCAGTCACCAAAGGTAGCATCCCCACCATCCTGGACTATTACGAGAGTACCGATGCCGCATCACTGACCGCTAAGCTACAGTCCATACAGGCCTTCAAGGGCATTAAGTCGCCCATGAAGAAGGTCGAAGGGGGCTATGTGCCCGACTTTGAGAGTCGCTACTTCGCAGAAGACTTCCCCTATGGTTTGCAAATCGTGCAACGGCTGGCTCATCAGCATGGTGTCAAGACGCCCATGATTGACGAGATACTGCGTTGGGGAATGACCCAGCTGGCTCATCAGAAGTTTAACCCAGAAGGTTCGCTCCTTCGTCGCCAGCAGATGCGCATGCTCGACATCCTGCTGGAGGTCGACAAGATATGTAAGAAGCACGACATCAAGTATTGGCTGAGCAGTGGCACGCTGATTGGTGCCCTGCGCCATAACGGTTTCATTCCCTGGGATGACGACCTCGACATCGAGATGATGCGCTCAGACTATGTGCGACTGATGGACGTGCTGCCGCAGGAGTTGCCCGACTGGCTGGCGCTACAGAACGACAAGACCGACGCCAACTACTTCTACTGCTATGCCAAGGTGCGCGACCGTCGCTCGAAGATGCTGGAGCAGAACGCCTATGACCGCATGTGGAAAGAGCAGGGCATCTATATCGATATCTTCCCTATGGAGCAGCATCCCATCTGGTTGCATAAGCTGACGGAGAAGACCATCGGACACATGTATAAGGTGTGGCGCACCAGCACGGACGATGCCAAGGCCATCAAGTCGGTACGTCGCATCTTCCGGTTGAACAACAGCGTGCTGTACCCCTGCCTCCGCACCCTCCTCTCAATTTTCAATTCTCAATTTTCAATGATAACGAGCGGCATGGGCATCCCGTTCCATAACCCACGCTATGCTGACGAGATATTCCCACTGACGACCCATGCGTTTGAAGGACATCAGTTGCCCGTACCATGCAATGCCGATGCCCATTTGCGTCATATCTATGGCGACTATATGCAGTTGCCTGACCTGAGTAAGTTGGCGCCCCACGTTGGCGAACTAGAATTCTATGAATAACATGAAACATCCAGCAGAAGTAGACGTAGCAGTACTCATCCTGTTCTTTACGCGCCCTGAGCCGTTGAAGAAGGTGTTTGACGCCATCCGTCAGGCACGCCCCTCCAAGCTGTACCTCTATCAGGACGGCCCTCGGGGACCACAGGATATGGCAGGCATCGAGGCCTGTCGGCAGGTGGTGTCAGACGACGAGATAGACTGGGAGTGCGACGTGCAGCGTAACTACCAGACGGTGAATGCTGGCTGTGACCCCTCGAACTTCAATGCCCAGAAGTGGGCGTTCTCGCTGAGTGACAAGTGTGTCATCTTCGAGGACGACAGCATACCCAGTGTGTCGTTCATCCGCTTCTGCAAGGAGATGCTCGACCGCTATGAACACGACGAGCGCATCGTGATGGTTGAGGGCTTCAATACCGACGAGGTGTCGCCCGACATCCCCGACGACTACTTCTTCACCACCGTGTTCAGCATCTGGGGCTGGGCATCGTGGCGCAGGGTCATCGACCAGTGGGACGAGCACTACACCTTCCTCGACGACAAGTATAACATGCACCAGTTGGAGACGTTGACCAAGGAACGTGGCTATCGCACCACCATGTTGCGCATGACCTACGACCACCGTGCGCTGGGCAAGGCGTACTACGAGAGCATCTTCTGGCCCTGCATGATGTTCAACCACGGACTGGCCATCATGCCCACCAGGAATATGATCAACAACCTGGGTAATGCTGCCGGTGGCGACTCTACCCACTATGCCGGTACGCTGCGCACCCTGCCCAAGGCTTTGCGCCGGATGTTTACCATGCAGCGCTACGAGGTGCAGTTCCCGCTGAAGCATCCACGGTATGTCATAGAGAATGTCGACTACCTGCACCGCTTCTACCGCATCAATGCCTATGGCCATCCGTGGCGGAAGATAGGCTATTCGCTACAGGAGCTGTGGCTGAACATGCGCTATGGCAACTGGACATTTATCTGGAAAGGTATTAAGAACCGTATGGTGAAACTATCAGGAAAGAAACATTATCAATAAGGATGGAACCACAGAAGAAACAACGATTGGAATGGCTCGATGCCATGCGCGGATTCACCATGATACTCGTCGTGGCCAACCACGTGGGTGCTATGGCGTTTGAGATACCTCATGGTGTGTCGACATCACTGCAGTTCCTGGTGCTGTTCCGCATGCCGCTGTTCTTCTTTGTCAGCGGCTTCCTGGCCTACAAGGCCTCGCAGGTGTGGAACCTGGCGACCTTCGGCCAGCTGGTGGGTAAGAAACTCAGGGTGCAGATTATCCCTACGGTGGTGTTCTTCCTGTTTGCCGCCATGCTGTTGACAAAAGACCTGTGGGCCACGATACCCGACTGGCTCAGCAGACCTACGAAGGGCGGCTATTGGTTTACCATCGTGCTGCTCTACATGTTCCTGATATACTACGTTTTTGCCTACCTGGAGAGCAAGCTACGGGTGAAGTCGTGGATACCCATCACGCTGCTGTTCCTCGTGTCGCTGGCGTTCTATGAGTCGTGCTACCTGCCCAAAGTCTTCTCGTGGGCTTTCGGCTGGCGCGGCCGTCCTAATGAGTTCATGAACTATAGCAGTCTGACGCTGCTGTTCCAGTATTTCCCGTTCTTCATCTACGGCAATATCGTACACCGCTACTGGGAACAGGCACAGAAGGTGATGGACTCGCGGTGGTTCTATCCCATCATCGTCGTGGTGGTAATCTTTGCGGCTATGGACACACTGAAGTGGCACACCCTGCGCATGGCATGGGCTATCCTGCCATTGACGCTGGCTCGCTTCATCCTGCTGACGATGGTGGTGATGTATTTCCGCCATTATCAGGAGTACTTTACCAAATTCAGTGTAGTGGGTGCCTCCTTGCAGTATATCGGTCGACGCACGCTGGATATCTACCTGATACACTATTTGTTCCTGCCCGACCTGCCGACTATCGGTGCCTTCTTCGACAAGTACCGCCACAACTTTGTGCTCGATACGCTGACGACGGTGGTAACGGCGCTGCTGGTGATAGCCTTCTGCGTCATTGCCAGCAACATCCTGCGCGTCAGTCCGTTCTTTAGAAAGTGGCTGTTTGGGCGTTCATAATCTCCAGAGGTACACCACCGATGCTGGCGGCCATAGGTGAGAAGGAAGACCCTGCAGAACCGTAGATTTTCTGTGTGGAGGCCAGTGTCCAGAGGTCGACGACACCACCGCGTATGCCGCTGATGCTATCACGACAGGCTTCCTCCTGTGGCGTGATGATACGAGCACCGAAGGCTGCGATAAACTCCTTCTTGACGTCCATCGAGTCCGTGGCCAGAAAGACCTTGGTATCGTCATGCTGGTCAATCTCTTCACGTACCTTATTAATAAATAAAGCTGTGGGACTCTTGGCTATCGACTCGGCATTGTCGGTACGACGGATGTGCAGGCCGATGGTGTGGCTATTGAACTGGCTGCGGTAGCCGTCGACGACATCCATCACGGCCTTGACAGGACGGAACAGCTGCTGATAGCGCTCGTTAGGGAAGCTGCCAAAGACCTGGTAGCAACTCATATAGCAACGCTTGCCACGTGCCCATTGTTCGAAGTCAAACGACTGCTTCTTCAGGGGTGTCACATCCTGTTCCTTGATATGTCGCTGGAAGAGGATGCGCTGGGGCAGTGCTGGCAGGAAGAGGTTCTTCTTGCGGGCACGGTCATAGATGAGATGATCTAGCACGGTAGCCTCTCGGATGGCTACCAGCGGTGTCTTTTCGAAGATGCTACGGAACGGGGCATGCAGCGCCCAGTCCTGAAACCACACCACCTGCAGCGTGCTGTCTACCTTCTGGCAGAGTTCGTAGGCAGATGCCACGGCCCGCATCCTGTTGGCCAATCCTCCTGAGGGTACAAAGAGTAACGATCCGTTCATTGCTTCTTCTTAATAAAGTTCATGCACTCTTCGAGTATCTTTACTCGAAGCAGGCGCATGACAACGTAGTACAGCACCACTGCCATCACGATACGTGCTGCTAAGAGTAGAGCCAGTATGTTGATGCTCTGCGTAGCCCACCACGTGGCAGCCATGACACCCAAAGCTATCACGGCAAAGGGCATGATGTCGAGCAGCAGGGCCCACAGGGTATAGCCCGTCAGTCGGCTGACGAAGAAGTGCCACACAAGCGTCCAGAGCACGTAGATGATGACGTAAGCGATGACCATGGTACGGATGCCATAGGGATAGAGCACCTGCATGGTGGCGATGAGTGTGACGCAGAGGGCGAAGGTCACCCAGAAATACGTACCGCTCTTGCCCTTGCTGATCAGCATATTGGTCAACACGCTGCTGATGGGTATGAAGGCGCCGCTGATGCAGAGCAGCTGCAGCAGACGGGCGGACTCCAGCCATTTCTCGCCGATGGTCAGCACGATGAACTCCTGGGCTACCATGCCGAAGCCAAACAGCAAGGGGAAGGCGAGGAAGGCGGTGAAGCGCATCAGCTTGCGGAGAATGCGCAGTTGTCGTTCCTGCTCGTCGGCGACATTGGTGAAGACGGGTTGTGCCACCTGTGCCAGCGTACCTTGCAACAGGTAGAACACCTTGCTGTTCCATTGGTAGGCCTGGTTGTAGTTACCCACCTCGTGCTTGGTGAAGTGGCGACCCAGCAGGATGTTCATCACGTTGGTATTGATACGTTCCAGGATGGTCGTTGCCAGCAGTTTGCTGCTGAACTTAAACATGTGCCTGACGGGGGCGAAGTCGAGGTATAGGGTGGGGCGCCATGGTGAGAAATACCATAGCAGCAGACTGTTCAGTCCGATATATGCCATCGACTGGATGGCCAGTGCCCAGTAGCCGTATCCGAGGAAGGCCAGCGTCACGCCGATGATGCTCGACAAGAGTGTGGCTGTCATGTTACACTTGGCCTGTTCTTTGACCATCATGTTACGGAACAGATAGGCCGACTGTGCCGTACCCAGCGCTGCGAAGATGATGGTGAGGAAGGCTACGCGACAGAGGAGAACCAACTCTGGCGTGTGGTAGTAGTCGGCAATGAACGGTGCTACGAAGAAGAGGATGACATAGCACGTGACACCCACGATGATGTTAAACCAGAAGACACTGTTGTAGTCGTTGTGCTGAGGCTCCTTGAGATTGCCGATGGCACTCTTGAAACCACTCTCCTGTAGGGCGGTGGCTATCAGTTGGAAGACCAGTATCATGGCTATCATACCATAGTCTTCCGGCCCCAGCAGACGACCCAGAATGATGCCGAACAGCAAGCCAAGTCCCTGCTGCACCACATTATTCATGCCGCCCCAGAACAGGCCGCGCGTCGTCTTCTCCTTCAGTGTCTCCTTACTCATTTAGTTCGCAAAGGTATGAAGAATATCCGAACATTCCAAATAAATAAGAAAGAATTTCAATTTCTGTCGCAGGCTTCGTTTGATTACCGTTTGATAGCGATCATGATGCGGCGATAGGCGACGAGGTGGAAAGGACCGTCGTCGTGGACTTCGCAGATGAGGTGGATGGTGTCGTCCTTGGCGTCTGCGGGAATGCGTAGGGTTGCTATCGCCTGGTCAGACTGCTCAATGGTCACTTTCGTCCTGCCAATCTCCGGCTGTTGCCACCAAAGGAAGGTGAGTCCGTCACCATCAGGGTCTTTTGACTTCGAAGCATCGAGACGGATGGTATCGCCAGCCTTAGCCGTCATGTGGAGAGGGGTGACGACAACCTGAGGATTGCGGTTACCCTTACCCTCGGCAGCCCATTGCATACGGGCGCAGAAGTCGTTGAGCTCATCGGGATAGAAGCGACGTTTATAGCCAACGCTGATGCTGCACACAGGTTCATGCCAGGAGGTCCAGGCCGTGGTGAGCGAGTCGGCACAGAGGCCACGTTCGTGATAGCCTGCCCAACCGCATTGATGCGGGTCTTCAGGGTCGTTCAGCCCGTTGGGCATCACGTAGAGGAAACTCGGCGTGTCGCCCTCCACACCCCACTTGTAGTTGGGGTATTCTTGGCCCAGTGCACCATGTCCCTGGATATGCTGCTGATGCTGAGCCCAGTGTTGCTTGCCCAATTCGCACTGCTCCTGCCAAGCACCCTCGTCCCAGATGAACTGCAGGTCGTTGGCAAAGTCCTTACGCAGCCACATGTGCGAGCTGTAGGCGCGATTCATGCGCATGCTGTATTGCATGTCTTGGTCGGTGATGGTGAAGAGGCGGAACTTACGGACGAAGTTTCTCACTTCGTCATCGCTCCGCGTCTGCTTCACGCGCCAGATGGCCTGTGCCAGCGTGTTCGCACCGCCCCATGCCGCCACGTATATCGGACGTGGGTCGTCCTCATCGGCCAGACGGATAAGCAGTTCGCTGCCTGGCGAATCGTTGCGCTCACCAATGGCCTTGATGCCACCATACATGCTGCCCATGACGGCGCGACTCGTGATGTACTTCGCACTGGGCCAATAGCCAAGCTTCTGCTGGCCGTTTTCCTTCTTGAGTGATAGGTGTTTCTTTTGTCCGGAGCGCCTCATGAGGTTTGGCACGTCCTTGGCATAGGCCGTAATCACGCGAAACAGATACTGCTGCCACTCCAACGGGTAGGGGTCGCAGTTCCACCCTACGCTCGTGATGAGCGCCTCTATCTCAAAACGATCGGCATAGGCCATCAGCCTCACCATCGACTCCATGTCGTCAGGCTCCACGTCGGCTGGCGCAATGTCCGTACATACCACCAGTCGTGGCTTGAGGTCGTTCTTTGCTGCCCACAGCGTCAACGGCATCAGGAGCAGCATGCATATCATTGCTTTTTTCATCATCCCAAAACTGTCCTTATGATTCTCAAGGCAAAGAAAAAGGCAAGATGATTGGTCTTGCCTTTTCTATGTTATGTCGTGTATTGATACTTACTTAGACTCCATCACCTGCTTGGCAATCTCGTTTTCTGGGTCGATCTCCAGCAGCTTCTGGGCATACTGCTTAGCAGTGTCCTTGTTGTCCTGGATGACGAAGTAGTAAGAGATGAGGTAACGGTAGCTCTCGGTCAGACGGGCCTTGTCGGTAGCGTCCTTGTTGTCCTTGCCACCGATGAGCTGGTCGAGCTTCTCGTAGTAAGGCTTGGCGAGACCCTTCTTCTGGTCGGGGTCCATGTAACCGTTGACACGGGCACGCATGAAGGTTGCATACTCGGCGGCATCCTCATACTTGTTCTCCAGGTCCTGATAGGTCTTGTCGGCCAGGATGAAGCACTCTGCCTGCTCCTCAGGAGTGGTCTTCTTGTTGGCGTGCTGCAGGTGAAGCTGTGCCAGGGCAGCGATGTCGTTGGCAGAAGCCTTCTCGACAGTGTTCAGATATTCCTCATAGTTCTTGATGGCATTGGGGTAGTCCTCCTGAGCCTTGTAGGCGTCAGAGAGCTGCTTGATGACACCGGCACGCTTAGCCTTGTTGTCCATGTCCTCCTGCTGCAGAGCCTTCTGGTACATCTCTACGGCCTTGTCGTGCTGACCAGCACCGCTGAAGGCGTTGCCATAGTAGGTGTAGTCGTAGTAAGAGAACTTGGCAGAGTCAGACTTGTTGAACAGGGCGTCAGCATACATCAGGGCGTCGTCCCACTTCTTCAGCTCGGTGCTGTTAAAGAAGGCCAGACGGTTGAAGGCAGCGTGACGTGGGTTCTTGCTGAGGCCGAACTTGGCAACGTCGAGGGCTACGTCATACTTCTGCTTGAAGAAGGCAGTCATGGCGTAGTCGCTGAGGTCGCGGTCTTCCATCAGTGACTTGTCAGCCTTGTTGTAGGCACGAAGAGCAGCATCGAAGTCGTTAGACATGTAGTAGATGCGGCCAATCAGGGCGTCAACGGGTACGTCGGGACGCTGTGAGCGCAGCTCCTCGAGCTTGCTGACAGCACCACGGGGACTGATCTTACGATATACGTTAGCATACTTGTAGTAAGCCTCTGGCTCTGTGGGAGCAGCATAGATGGCCTGCTCGTACTGAGCGGCAGCACCACCACCGTTGTCACCGTAGGCCTCGATGTCACCCAGCAGGATGTAAGCAGGAGCGCACTGGTTCTTAGAAGCTGTCAGTGCATGGTGAGCATACGTCTTGGCGTTTGCTGTATCCTTTACCTCGTAGAAGGCACGACCGAAGGCTACCAGATTTGTTGGATTCTTTTTGTTAGCCTTGTAGAAGGGTTTCATCTGCTTGTCCAGATCGGCGGGTTTCTTACTGATAATGTCCTTTACGGCCTGTACATCGGCTTCTGTGCCGTTCTGTGCCGTAGCGCTTGCGCTGTAACCTGCGGTCAGCGCAGCGATGAATAGATATTTAATTGCTTTCATAATTCTACATTATTTAGTTGATAGTAGGGTTTTCTTATCTGACGAATAGAACGGAGAAATGTTTCGTTTTTTATTGATTATTCACAAATACCGTTCTTGTATTCATTCCTGCCTGTATGGGCAGCAGGCCTGACTTCTGGATGATCAACTGTCCCTTGGGCAGTCGGCAGAAGTGGGCAAAGTTGGATGGCAATCCGCTACGCGGCTCGTTGAGCAGGGCGTAGATGGTGCGGATGAGTGGGTAGTTGCCGTTGTATATGTAATACTGGTAGGGGCGCCAGCTGTTAGCCACGGTTGCTGAGTCCATACGGCTAACTTTCATTACAGTGATGTTCTTCTTAAAGGTGACATTAGTAGTGTCACGGCTGTCGTTGAGCCAGTTGGAACCGATGATGCCCAGGGAGTTCTTGTGTTTCTCCACATAGTCTATCACGGCAGCGCTGGTCTCTACTGCTCCGATATTGGGAGCCTTGAACTCTTTACCCTCCAGCAGTGAGTCGACACACCAACGCACGGTACTCGACAGGGGATTGTCGAAGACGACATCGATGGTGCCTAACTTCGAGGTGGGGTAGAGGTCGTTCCAGTTGACCAGCTCACCTTTGAGGATGCGCTTGAAGTCCTTGACGGTGATGCAGGTGTCTGGGTTCTCGTTGTTGACGATGATAGCCAGTCCGTCGTACGCAATGGGTATGGTACGTGGACGGTATGAACGGTCTATCAGGTTCTGGCGCTCTTTCTCTGTGAGGTCACGGGTGGAGAATGCCAGCCATGTCTCTAACTTCATCAGCTTTTTGATGGCGTCCTGCTCATTGGTGTATTCGGCCTCTAACGTGTCGAGGACATTGTTATAGAGGAACACATCAAGAGCTTCGTTCAGGATGGGACTGAAACTCTCGTCGGCAGTGAAGTAACGGGCAGCGCGCTGATAGTCCTGCTCGGTTTTAGTATTTTTAGCACACGTACTGCTGAGCCGTTCTGCTTACCAGGAATCCAGCGAGGCATGGACTTAACCACGCGCTGTGCTTCCTTGTCGAGTGACGGGTCTACGGACTTGACGACGCGAACGTCGGTAATCGAACCGTCCTTCTCAACGACGAACGTTACGATAACACGTCCCTGGATACCGTTCTCCTCAGCAACAACCGGATACTTGATGTTCTTTGACAGGTACTCGAACAGGGCCGAAGGACCACCGGGGAATGACGGCATCTGCTCAACAACGTCGAACACCTTCGTCTCTTCCTCCTTCGGAGGCTCTGGCTGTGCGATAACTTCCTTAGCCTTCAGCACTTCGCCTGCAGCCTCGTCGTTACCCTTCACATCGAACGCACCGATGGCGGTGTTGGTCTTGCTCAGGTCTTCCTGTGACTTCAACTCTTCTTCCGGTTTTACTTCATCGTCCTTCTTGATTTCAGGAGCGGTGAACTTCACAGAGCTCTTAACCTTTTCTACTTCAACTTTCTCAATCTTCGGTTCTTCTTTCTTCTCAACCTTAGCTTCCTTCTTCTCTGCCAGCTTAGCCAACTCTACATCGGCCTCGATGGCTACGTCTGTCTTCATGGCGTTTTCAACGACACCCTTGACAATGACAACGGCACCGATGACAGCGGCAATGATAAACATGGTAAGTAGAGCATAGAAGTTACGCTTGCCCGTTTCCTTGCGCAGTTGATAAGCACCGTAAGCGTGGTTCTTGCCTTCGAAGACAAGTTCAACCCAGCTGTCTTGAATAAGATCTATTTTTGACATATTCGTTTACGTTTTTAAATGTTAGACACCGATTTACTTTACACCAGCTTTCTCGATCAGTTCCTGATCTTCGGGGCCAATCTTATCGATGACATACTTATCAATATTGCAAATGAGCATCTCGTCGAGTGCTGAGATCATGTTCTCGTAAGTGGCAGTCTCAAGAGGACGGATGATGACAGTCATGGTAGGAACCTTCTCACCGTTGGGCAGTTCACCCTTCTTGATGCGAGAGAGCTGTTCCTCGTACTGCTTGTCAGTCATCTGACTGTTGTATGCTGATTTCTTAGCATCCAACTCCTTCTTTGCCATCATGATCTTGGCTACGGGGTTTACACCTTCCTCAGTGGTGTGCTTGATGAGCACGTCACGTACGCCCTTAGAACCGTAGGTGGTCTTCTTGACGCATGAGGGGTCCTCGTAGTTGGGCAGACCGGCAATATACCAGATCTGGTCGTTAGCACCCAAATACAGTGTGATGGTGTGAGAAGCCTTTGTTACTGACTTATCTTCCTTCGATACGTTTTCGTCGTTTGACGGCATCGTCAGCTGCATGGACTGGGGCTTAGCCAGAGTAGTACACAGCATGAAGAAGGTAATCAACAGCATCATCATGTCTACCATTGGCGTGAAGTTCACGCGGGTATCCATTTTCTTTTGCTTGGATAGATTCTTTTTTGCCATAGTTTATTCCTCCTCCGATGCAGTTTGAAGGTTTGTAATCAAATTATAACGGTTCTCACTCATGTCCTGAAGTTCGTTCATCATGGCCTTGACAGTCTTGTAAGAAGTCTTGGCGTCTGCCTTAATGGCAATCTTGATGTCAGGATTAGCATCGCGGGCGGCTTTCACCCACATCTGGAACTCGCTCATTCCGCCACTGATACTGTCAGTGGGAATGCCGAGCATCTGGATAGCCTCTGCCATCTTCTCGGGCTCGAGGCTGAGGTATTGAGCAAGCTTCTCCATGGGGGCGCCCACCATAGCATCTTCCAGGAAGTGCTTCTGCTGGGTAGCGTTGAGAGAGACACCGAAGCGGTCGGTCATCTCTTCCATCATCGCCTTCATGTAGTTCTTGTTTTCAGTGCCGAGGAAGATCTGTCCCTTTGGTGATACCAGAATGTTCAGGACGTCACTCTCAGGCACCTTTTTCTCAGACACAGAACTCGGGGTGGTGACCTGGATAGGCTCTGGCGTCAAGAATGTTGATGTCAACATGAAGAAGCAGAGCAACAGAGTCATCACGTCCGACATTGGTGTCATGTCGATCCAGATGTCTTTTTTCTGTATCTTAACTTTAGCCATTCTAAAACTGTTTAAAAGTGTTTTTGGAAATGGAACTAAAGATTAAGCCTCGTTGTGGGTTGAATCGTAAGTAGCTGCGATGGTGAAACCAATCTCGTCGAGAGCGTAGGTCAGCTTATCGATCTTGTTAGAGAAGAAGTTGTAAACAACGGTAGCAACCCAAGAAGTCAAAATACCAGAAGCTGTGTTCACAAGGGCCTCAGAAATACCGGCAGACAGAGCCATAGAGTCAGCACCACCACCAGCAGACAGAGCCTGGAACGAACCAATCATACCGAGCACAGTACCGAACAGAGCGGTCAGGGTACCCAGAGATACGATGGTTGCAACCATAGGCATGTTCATCTGCAGAGTAGGCATCTCCAGCTGAGTAGCCTCCTCGTGAGCCTGCTGGATCTTAGCAATCTTAGCAGCCTTCTTCAGAGTAGAGTCAGTCTCTACGGTCTGGTACATATTGATAGAAGCCAATACTACGTTAGCTACAGAACCCTGCATCTTGTCGCAGAGAGCTTTAGCCTCGTCGAACTTCTGAGCCTTAACGGCAGCCTTTACCTGAGCAGTGAACTTAGCGAGGTTCATCTTACCAGAAGCAGACTTGATAGCGAAGAAACGCTCGAAGCCGAGGCAGATAACGGTGAACAGAAGGGTAAGGATCAGACCTACAACGAAACCTCCCTTATAAACGGTACCCAGCAGGTTTGCGGGATGGCCAGAACGGTCGCCACCGATGAAGTTGTCGGGGTTACCCATTACGAAATACCATACACTGTAACCAGCTGCGCAGCAGATAGCGAGGATAATCCATGCTTCCTTAACACCTCCGAAGCCCGACTTTTTGGCCTGGGCTGTAGCCTTTGTTGTTGTTGCCATAAATAATGTTTTTTTAGTTATTAAATGAATTAATGTTGTTATGTTTCAGATTTGTATTTCTCGGCAAAGATAGTAAATTCGGTTGTACTAACAGCCGAATTAAGAACTTTTAACTTGATATTTCTCAATTTATCGTAACTCTGCCAGTGTTTCTTTGATTCTACGCATTGCTTCGACGATATTTTCGTCACTGGTGGCATAGCTCATACGGAAACATTGTGGGTCGCCGAATGCGTCGCCGCCAACGGTAGCTACATGGCCTTGCTCCAGCAGGTACATGGCCAGGTCGGTACTGTTCTCAATGACCTTTCCGTCGGGTGTCTTCTTGCCATAGAACGACGAGCACTTGGGGAACAGATAGAATGCTCCCTCCGGTACGTTGACTTCCAGTCCGGGGATGTCCTTGGCCAGCTTGACGATGAGGTCGCGACGGCGCTCAAAGGCCTGGCGCATATCCTCTACGCACTGCTGACTCTGGGTGTAGGCAAACTCGGCAGCCTTCTGGCTGACGGAGCATGGTCCGCTGGTGTACTGTCCCTGCAATTTGTTGCAGCCTTTGACAATCCATTCGGGAGCAGCGATGTAACCGATGCGCCAACCGGTCATGGCGTATGCCTTAGAGACACCGTTGACAATGATGGAGCGCTCCTTCATGCCCGGGAACTGGGCGATGCTCTCGTGCTTGCCAATATAGTTGATGTGCTCGTAGATTTCATCTGCGAGAACGAACAGGTCCTCATGCTTCAGGATGACGTCAGCCAGGGCTTTCAGCTCTTCGTGACTGTACACGCTACCTGTAGGATTGCTGGGTGAGCAGAGGATGATCAAGCGGGTTTTGGGCGTGATGGCGGCCTCCAACTGGGCGGCAGTCATCTTGAAGTTCTGCTCGAAACCGGCCTCTACGAAGACAGGCTTGCCACCTGCCAACAGTGCCATCTGCGGGTAGCTGACCCAGTAAGGTGTAGGGATGATGACCTCCTCGCCGTCGTTGACCAGTGCCATGACGGTGTTGCAGACACTCTGCTTGGCACCGTTGCTCACCAGTATCTCGTTGATGGTGTAGTCCAACTGATTCTCGTTCTTGAGCTTGGCAACGATGGCCTTGCGCAAATCAGGGTAGCCAGGAACGGGCGAGTAGCGAGAATAGTTCTCGTCGATAGCCTGTTTGGCAGCCTGTTTAATGTGGTCGGGCGTGTTGAAGTCGGGCTCACCCACACTCATGTTAATCACGTCGATGCCCTGAGCTTTCATCTCAGAGCTCTTTTGCGACATAGCCAGCGTTGCTGATGGTGCCAGTCGTTGCAAACGGTCGGATAATTGTGCCATAGTCTTGCGTTATGTGTATTATTAACTTGCAAAAGTACACATTTTATTCGTGATACACGAAAAAAAACGGCATTTTATTAATTCTTAACTCTTATTTCAGGTGCAGCGTATGTCCCATGCGCTCCTGCTTGGTCTTCAGGTAGCGGTAGTCGTACTCGTTGGGTGTCACCTCGATGGGCACGTTCTCGACGATTTCCAGACCGTAGGCCTCCAGGCCGACACGCTTGGTGGGGTTGTTGGTCATGAGGCGCATTTTGTGGATGCCCAGGTGGCGCAGCATCTGTGCACCACAGCCGTAGTCGCGCTCGTCGGGCTTGAAGCCCAGGTGTACGTTGGCTTCTACGGTGTCCATGCCCTGCTCCTGCAACTTGTAGGCGGCAATCTTGTTCATCAGACCGATGCCGCGGCCTTCCTGCTGCATGTAGATGACGACACCCTTGCCTTCGCGTTCAATCATCTCCATGGCCTTGTGCAACTGTTCACCGCAGTCGCAGCGCATAGAGCCGAGAATGTCGCCCGTAGCACAACTGGAGTGTACGCGGACCAGTACGGGTTCGTCGTCGCGCCACTCACCCTTGATGAGTGCCATGTGCTCCAGACCGTTCGACTTCTGGCGGAACGGTATGAGGCGGAAGTGGCCGTACTTGGTGGGCATGTCGGCACTGTTGCCAATCTCTATCAGCGACTCCTTCTTCAGTCGGTAGGCGATGAGGTCCTTGATGGTGATAATCTTCAGGTCGTGCTCTTTGGCAAACACTTGCAGCTCCGGCATGCGGGCCATCGTGCCGTCCTCGTTCATGATTTCGATGAGGGCGCCAACGGGTTGCAAATCGCAGAGTTTGCAAAGGTCAATGGCTGCCTCGGTATGTCCTGAGCGGCGCAGAACGCCATTGTCCTGCGCATATAGCGGGTTGATATGTCCTGGACGGGCAAAGGTCTCGGCCTTAGAGTTCGGGTCGGCCAGTGCGCGGATGGTGGCGCAGCGGTCGTGGGCTGAGACTCCGGTGGTGCAGCCTTCTATCTTGTCAACGGTTACCGTGAAGGGGGTGCCCAGCAGTGAGGTGTTGTCCTGCACCTGATGGGGCAGGTTCAACTCGTCAGCACGGCTGATGGTCACTGGGGCGCACAGCACGCCACGGGCCTTTTTCAGCATGAAGTTCACCATCTCTGGTGTGATCTTCTCAGCGGCACAGATGAGGTCGCCTTCGTTCTCGCGGTCTTCGTCGTCTACCACGATGACGAATTTGCCGGCCTTGAAGTCCTCGAGTGCCTCCTCGATGGTGTTGAGTTTCAGTGGTTCCATATCTTAGTTGTTTGTTTTATACCTTATTATTATATAGCTCCGCAATACGGCTGATGAGTTTGCCGTTGGTGCGCTGGATGTGCTGCAGGTCCTTATACAGACGGAAGCGGAAGCGTATCATGCGGATGTAGAAGAAGACGCCCGTGGGCAGGAACAGTCCTGTGATGATGTTCAGCCATTTACGTCTGAAGGGTCGTGTGTGGGCGTTCGGCGCAATGATGGGGTAGCGGTTCAGCAGCATGATGATGCGCTTGTCGCGGGTGTACGACAGGTTCTCGATGGTGGCCTCCAACTCGTCGTTCAGCGTGGCTATCTCCTGGTCGTTGCCTGGGCGGAAGAATACCTCTATCGGGTTCGGCCAGCGCAGCAGCTTGTGGACCTCCATGTAGCTGGAGGTCTGTGCCGTGATGGCTGCCAGCTTGTCGCTGTCGGTCTGATAGTCCGGGTCTTCTATGATCACTTCCTTACTCATGATGCTACGCTTGGTACGCAGTCCCAGCAGGCGCATCGCGAGATTCTTGTACATGTCGATATTGAATACCGTAGAGTCCTTGTTGGCCTTGTACGTGAAGAAGATGGCGATGGGCGACAGTACCACGGTACCCAGCAGCTTGCCGAACCATACCGTCCACTCGTCGATACGTGCCATACGCATACCCGTGTTGTCAAGGATGTAGAAGATGATGAACACGATGACGGAGATGATGACAGGCACACCCAGACCACCCTTACGGATGATGGCACCCAGCGGTGCTCCGATGAAGAAGAAGATGATGCACGACAGCGACAGTGTGAACTTGTTGATGGCTTCCATCATGTGCATGCGCTCTTCGCGGTTCAGCCAGTATGTCCATTCGGCCTTGTAGTCCATGTTGGCCAGCGTCATCTGTACATCGTTCGAGGCCTGCGTGATGACGCGCTGCTTGTCCTCGGCACTCATCTTATGGTAGATGGAGTCGTAGAGCTCGCTACGTCCTGCCACCTCTTTCTTTACCTTTGCGGAGTCGTCGTTGATCAGCGATGCTCGCAAGAAAGTCAGCTGCTTGGCTTCGCGGTAGTACTGATGGCCCACCGAGTCGTTGAACTCACGAATGGAGTCCAGGTCGTGGACGATACGGCTCAGTCCTTTCGAACGGGCGTCAGCAGAGATGCCGCCCATCTCTGTCAGGTTGAAGCCGCTGTCAAAGTCCAGCAGTATCTGCTTTGTCGAGAAGGTCTCTCGGCGATAGGGCACATTGGCGTTGACGCCGATATTCGACTGGCGCATGTTCTCAAACCACTCACCGCTATACAGTGTCAGCAGCAGGTGCTTCTTCTCTTCCGTCGTCTGGATGCGTCCCGAGTCGGCCAGGATGACGGCAGCATCCTCGTAGCCGCCATTCATGCGGTATATCATGATGCCATAGAGTACACCGCGATCCAGGTCTTTCTTCTGTACATAGAGGTTCGAGTTGGGAATGCCGTCATAGAAGATGCCCTCCGGAATCTCTACCTCGGGGTTCGTCTGCTTCATGGAGATGAGCAGCTGCTGGAAGGCGATGAAGGCACGCGGACCGATGACCTCCTGGAAGTAGAACGAGATACAGGCTATGGTGATGGTGATGACTATCAGCGAGCGCATGGCCTGCATCAGCGAGATGCCGGCAGCCTTGATGGCCGTCAGCTCCGAGCTCTCTCCCAGGTTGCCGAAGGTTATCAGCGACGACAGGAGGATAGCCAGTGGGAATGCCTGTGGCATCAGCATGATACCCATGTACCAGAAGAACTGTGCCAGCACGTCCATTGACAGGCCTTTACCAATCAGCTCGTCGACATAACGCCACAGGAACTGCATCATCAGCACGAACTGGCAGATGACGAAGGCGGCAAGAAACAGTAAACCGAACTGCTTGGCAATAAATATGTCTAACTTCTTTATGCGAAACATGTTTCAGCCTGCAAAGATACGAAATAATTAAGAGTTAAGAGTTAAGAGTTAAGAAAAAAAGTGCTATGTGGGCAAAATTTCTTATTTCTTAACTCTTAATTCTTAACTCTTAACTCTTAATTCTTAACTCTTAACTCTTAACGCATTATAGTCCGCTGACGCGGTGCAGGCGCTCCAGGTTGTCGTCCCAGATGCCGCGCAGGTCAGCCGCCTCGTCGTCATCGGCAGCATAGTCGGTAATCAGCAGCGTCAGGTGACCCGTCTCCTTGCTCTGTGCGATGCGCAGCTCCCAGTAAGCCTCGGGAGTGTCCTCGTGGTAGTCCCACATCAGGCGGATGTGGTCGAACTTCTCCTTATTCAGTATGCGCGACTGTTTGGTGTCGCGTTCTGTCCAGGGCTGTCCCCACGTGAACGTCATCGTCTCGTTGTCGTCTTCTTCCACCACTTTGTCTGCCAGCCACTTTTGCATGCCTGCGGCATTACTGATCATATCCCATACTATCTTGATGGAGTTTGTTGCCAGAGGGTATTCAATGGTAAGTTTCTGCATAATTTTGTGCGTTTTAGGTGGTCAATATTGTCATTTGACAGTGCAAAAGTACAAAAAAGAAATGGAATTACGAAGATTTTTTAGAAAAAATTTTGGTAATTCGAAATAAATGTCTACCTTTGCACCCGCTTAACAGCAATGATGGCGGGATAGCTCAGCTGGTTAGAGCGCATGATTCATAATCATGAGGTCCCCAGTTCAATCCTGGGTCCCGCTACAAATGAAGGGCACAAAGGAGTCATACCCCTTTGTGCCCTTATTCACTATTCACTGTTCGTTCTTCATTAGCGAAGCGCTCAGATGGCGCAAGCGCTAACGCCCAGCGTGGTGGTCAGTGCCGTCAGCACCGTCACGATGACTTGAATCACCGTCTTCCAAAATTCCTTGTTTTTCATTCGCCACCCTCCTGATCCTTATCCACCTTGTTCTCAGGCAGCTCCTCGACCTTCACGCCCTGCAGGAACTGCTTGGTGCGGTTGCCAGCCTGGTCGTGGCTACGCTCGGGGGTGAACACCACATGCATGCCCTCGATGTTGTCGGTGATGGTGAAGGCCTTGGCAGAACGGGCACCGCGACAGTTCAGACCGATTTTGAACGAGCCGAAGCCGTCGAGCTTCACACGTTTGGAGTCCTGCATCTGGTCCTTCATGACCTCCACGAGCTCCTCGATGACGGCCATGACGTCCGAGCGCTTCACGGTACAGTTACGCTGGATGATCTCTGACAGGCCACGGGTATCGATGACGCCGATGGGCACGGCACGGGCATACCACTTGCCGCTACGCTTGGTTCCTACACTCTGATCCTGATGCAATCTGAATAATACACTCATAATG
>CADCAG010000020.1 GCA_902799355.1 uncultured Bacteroidales bacterium | reverse complement strand
TTGTTGCCCAGCGGACAGGCCCAGTGGCAGAAGGGTACGCCGCAGTCCATGCAGCGGCTTGCCTGCAGTTTGCGTTCGCGAGTGCTGAGCGTCTGCTCAACCTCGCCGAAGTCGAGGATTCTATCGTGAATCGGACGGTATCCCGCCTCCTGGCGGTGTATCTCTAAAAATGCTTTTGGATTTCCCATTTTTCTAATTGATAATTGAAAATTGACAATTGAAAATTAATAGTCTCGCTGGATGTTGGCGATCTTCTCTTGCAGTTTCTTGTTCTGCTCTTCCTGCAGCACGCGCTTGTACTCGATGGGCACCACCTGGATGAAGTCCTCGATATAGCGATGCCAGTCGTCGAGCATGCGTCCTGCGAGAGCAGAGCCCGTATGCAGATAGTGCTGACGGATGAGTTCCAACAGTTCCTTGCGTGATACAGAATCCTCAACCAGCGACAGCTCCACCATGTCCATGTTACAGAAGTAGTCGAACGAATGGTCCGGGTCATAGACGTAGGCCACGCCACCCGACATACCAGCGGCGAAGTTACGGCCGGTCTTACCCAGCACAACAACACGACCGCCCGTCATGTATTCGCAGCAGTGGTCGCCAGCGCCCTCAATCACAGCGATGGCACCAGAGTTACGCACACCGAAGCGCTCGCCCACCTTACCGTTGATATAGAGCTCGCCCGAGGTAGCACCATACAATCCTGTATTTCCTGCGATGATGTTATCCTCGGCATGGAAATCCTCACCACTACGGGCAGGAGGCAGAATAGAGATGCGACCACCTGAGAGACCCTTACCGAAGTAGTCGTTACACTCACCCTCAAGCTTCAGGTTAACACCTTTCACGGCGAAGGCACCAAAGCTCTGACCTGCCGAGCCCTTGAACTTGATGTTAATCGTATTGTCGGGCAGACCTGCCTCGCCATATTTCTTGGCGATGACACCGCTCAGCATCGTGGTAACGGCACGATCCGTATTCTTGATGGCATAGTCGAGTGTTACCTCCTCCTGACTGTCGATAGCCTTCTGTGCAGCTTTGATAATCTCTTCGTCCTTCACGCCGCTAACCTTTGTAAATGCGCCGCGATCCCAGTAGAGGGCCTTGTCTGTATCAGGCTTGTGCAACAGGCGAGCGAAGTCAATAGTCTTCTGCTTATCCGTAGCATTAGTGGTGTTCACCTCAATCAGCTCAGTATGACCGATAATCTCCTTCAGACTGTGCACACCAATCTCGGAGAGGTATTCGCGCACCTGTTCGGCCAGGAATGTAAAGAAGTTCACCACGTACTCGGCACGGCCTTCGAAGTGCTTACGCAACTCTGGGTTCTGAGTAGCTACACCCATCGGACAGGTATTGGTGTTACACTTACGCATCATGACACAGCCCAGCACAATGAGTGGCAGTGTACCAAACGAGAACTCATCGGCTCCCAGCATGGCCATGATAATCACGTCCTTAGCGGTCTTCAACTGTCCGTCGGTCTGCAGACGTACCTGGTTACGCAGACCATTCATCACCAGCGTCTGCTGCGTCTCAGCGAGACCTATCTCGGGCGAGATACCAGCAAAACGCATTGAACTGGCAGGGCTGGCACCTGTACCACCTTCGGCACCACTAATCACGATAAGGTCGGCCTTAGCTTTGGCAACACCTGCGGCGATGGTGCCCACACCACTCTCAGCCACCAGTTTGTTGATATTCTTCAGGTCGAAGATGAGCTGTGCCAGGTCTTCGATAGAGTAGATGTCGTGATGCGGTGGCGGCGAGATGAGCGAGATGCCAGGAATGGCGTTACGCGTCTTGGCGATAATATCGTTGACCTTGAAGCCGGGCAACTGTCCGCCCTCGCCAGGCTTAGCACCCTGCGCCACCTTAATCTGTATCTCCTCTGCATTCACCAAGTATTCGGCTGTCACGCCAAAACGTCCGCTAGCAATCTGCTTGGTCTTGCTTGACAGGCTCACGCCATCCACCGCTGTGTGATAGCGGGCATTATCCTCGCCACCTTCACCAGTATTCGAGCGAGCTCCCAGTTTGTTCATGGCCAATGCCAAAGCCTCGTGGGCCTCGATGCTCAGGGCTCCGAAACTCATGGCACCTCTCCACGGGCTCCACCTCGTCGATAGGAGTCGGCTTGGCAGCCTTCTTGAAACCAAAGAAGTCGCGGATAAAGATGGGCGATTCCTTCTCGTCGACAATCTTAGCCCAATCCTTAAACTTCTCGTAGTTACCCTGTCGGGTAGCCAGTTGCAGTTTGGCAATTGTCTCAGGATTCCAGGCATGTTTGATACCGTCCTTACGCCAAGCAAACTGACCCTGGTTCTGTAAGAGGCTCTGCTCTTTGGCAGCCTCATGCAGACGGATGGCGTCGCGGGCAATCTCCTTCAGACCAATACCACCAATGGTGCTCACCTCGGTGCCGAAGTAACGGCGCAGCAGTTCTTCGCTCAGTCCGATGCTCTCGAAAATCTTGGCACCACGATAGCTGCGAATGGTAGAGATACCCATCTTCGACATAATCTTCTTCAGACCCTTGTCGACCGCTTTGATATAATGTTCTTCCGCAGTGGCATACTCCTCCTGGATTTTTCCTTTCTTTACAAGGTCATCGAGTACGGCGAAGGTCATGTAAGGACAGAGAGCGCTGGCACCATAACCCAGCAGCAGGGCAGCGTGCATCACTTCGCGAATCTCACCGCTCTCCACAATCAGGGCGGTCTGCACACGCTTACCCACGCTAATCAGATAGTGGTGGACAGCAGAAACAGCCAGCAAACTCGGGATGGCGGCATGTGTCTCGTCGAGGTCGCGGTCAGAGAGGATGATGTAGTTCACACCTTCATCAACGCTCTCCTCAGCCTTCTTGCAAAGGTCTTCGAGAGCCTGACGAAGTCCGCTCTCACCCTGTGTCATCTCAAAGAGAATCGGTAACTTCCTGGTGTTAAATCCCTTATAACGGATATTACACAGTATATCAAGTTGTGTGTTGGTCAGTACGGGTTGTGGCAGGCGTACCATCTTACAGTTCGAGGCATCGGGCGTCAGGATGTTCGTTCCCACGGCACCAATGTACTCCGTCAGCGACATCACCAGTTCCTCACGGATAGGATCGATGGCAGGGTTGGTCACTTGTGCAAACTGCTGACGGAAGTAGTTGAAGAACACCTGCGGACGGTCGCTAATCACTGCCAACGGGGTGTCGTTACCCATAGCAGCTACAGGTTCCTGTCCAGCGGTAGCCATCGGGATGATGGTCTTGTCGATATCCTCCTGGCCAAAGCCAAAGGTAACGAGTTTCTGTTCAAGATCGCTCACACTATTGTCAACCTTACGACCGCTCTTCAACTTCTCCAGCTGTACGCGGTTCTCAGAGAGCCACTCGCGGTAAGGATGGGCCTTAGCCAACTGCTCCTTGATTTCACCATCGTAGTAAATCTTTCCTTCCTGTGTGTCGATGAGCAGAATCTTTCCTGGTTGCAGGCGTCCTTTCGACACCACATCGCCAGGCTCAAAGTCCATCACGCCTACTTCTGAGGCTACCACCATCATACCCTGTTTGGTAATGGTATAGCGGCTGGGGCGCAAACCGTTTCTGTCCAGCATGCCACCTGCATAACGTCCATCGCTGAACAGCAGCGCAGCAGGTCCGTCCCATGGTTCCATCAGGATAGAGTGATACTCGTAGAAAGCCTTCAAGTCTTCGCTGATGGGGTTCTTGTCGTTGAAGCTCTCGGGCACGAGGATGGCCATCGCCTGAGGCAACGACAGTCCGCTCATCATCAAGAACTCAAAGACGTTGTCGAGTGATGCGGAGTCGCTCATACCCTCCTGCACAATGGGGCGCAGGTCTTTGATGTCGCCCAGTGCCTCGCTGTTCAGCACACTCTCGCGGGCCTTCATCCATCCGCGGTTGCCACGGATGGTGTTGATCTCACCATTGTGTGCCAACAGACGGAAAGGCTGTGCCAACTTCCACTTAGGGAAGGTGTTGGTCGAAAAGCGTGAGTGCACCAAGGCCAGTCCGCTGGTAAAATAGTCGTTCGAGAGGTCTGGGAAGTAGCGTCGCAGCTGTCCGCTGGTCAGCATACCCTTATAGATAATATTTTTGTTCGACAACGAACAGATGTAGAAGTCCTCGTCGTCAATACGATTTTCTATACGCTTACGTACCTTATATAAGATACGCTCAAAAACAGGTACATTCTCATCAGCTATTCCTGTGACAAATAGCTGCTTGATGTCTGGTTCCACTTCGCGAGCAGCAGCACCAAGAACCTCGGGGTTCGTGGGTACAGCTCTCAGATGCATCAATGTCAGGCCCTCGCGCTCTATCTCTTCGATGATTACGCTCAAGATCTCTTGTTGGGCTTTCTCTTCTTTTGGAAGGAATACCAGACCTGTACCATACTTCCCCTTTTCTGGAACAGGAATACCCTGAAGCAGAATAAACTCGTGGGGAATCTGTACCATGATACCAGCACCATCACCCGTCTTGTCGCGAGTCTCAGCTCCGCGATGCTCCATGTTTTCCAGCACCTTCAGTGCATTGTCCACCAATTCGTGGCTCTTTCCGCCATGGATATTTACCACCATTCCCACACCACAAGCGTCATGCTCGTAGTCACTCTGGTAGAGTCCTTTCCTTTTTATTCTTTCCATATTATCCTAACTAAAAACCTTCTTATATTACAAAATCGGGCGCAAAATTATACATATTGTCAGAATAACAAAGCATTTTACGTACCAATTTATCTACATTTTGGGCAAAAGTAACAATTTGTAAGTAAAATATCCGCAATTCATTGCAAACTGTTACTACCAACAAAAAGATAGAATGAAAGACGGGAAAGTAGTATTGCCATCTCAGAGAATCATTGTAATTTTGCCTTCGAATTCAGAAATAGTCACAGTGACGTTAGTATTAACAAAAGGTAAAAAGGTATGAAGAAGATTGAAGCAATTATCCGAAAGACCAAGTTCGAAGAGGTCAAGGCAGCCTTGCTCTCCTCTGACATCGACTGGTTTGAGTACCACGACGTACACGGCATCGGACAGAGCCGTCAGGAACGCATCTATCGTGGTGTACAGTATAGCACGGATGTCATCGAGCGCGTGGCCATCACCATTGTGTGTCGTGACATATTCCTCGATCCCACCGTACAGGTTATTCTGAGAGTAGCCCACACTGGCGAAATCGGCGATGGTCGTATCTTTGTCAGCGACGTCATCGACACCTATTCTATACGTACGGGCGAGAACGGCGATACCGTATTGAGGGACAAGAAGTAAAGCCTCCCCCGGCCCCTCCAAAGGGAGGGGGAGACCAAACACAAATATAAACCCCGTACCTCCGTTCGGGTTCCCCCTCTTTTTGGAGGGGGTTAGGGGGAGGCTCATAATTATGAACGAAATAGGATTTTCACTCGATACCGTATGGATGCTACTGGCAGCCATGTTGGTTTTTTGGATGCAGCCTGGTTTTGCGCTGTGTGAAGCAGGATTTACCCGCAGTAAGAATACGGCAAACATCCTGATGAAGAACTTTGTCGACTTTATGTTCGGCTCACTATTGTTCTTCTTTCTGGGATTCGGTTTTATGTTTGGTAGCGAAGGTGCCGGATTCATCGGCATGGCCAACTGGGGCGACCTCTCTTTCTACAAGGGCGACCTGCCCGTTGAGGGATTCTTGATTTTCGAGACCGTCTTCTGTGCTACATCTGCGACAATTGTCAGCGGTGCTATGGCAGAGCGCACAAAATTCTCCATGTATCTGATTTACTCAGCTGTCATCTCCCTGTTCATCTATCCTATCGAGGGTCACTGGACCTGGGGCGGCGGATGGCTCTGCAACGATGCTGCCGACAGTTTTATGATGACTACTTTCGGAGATGTGTTCCATGACTTTGCCGGTTCTGCTATTGTTCATAGCGTAGGTGGAGTGCTTGCCTTAATCGGCGCCATCGCTCTGGGTCCCCGTGTAGGCAAATACAGCGAAGACGGTAAAAGCCGCGCCATCCCTGGCCATAACCTGGCCATGGCTGCACTCGGCGTATTCATCTTGTGGCTGGGCTGGTTTGGTTTCAACCCTGGTTCTCAGCTCGCTGCTTCTGGCGAGGTCAACCGCGTTGCCATCTCACACGTATTCCTGACCACCAACTTAGCTGCTGTAGCCGGTGGAACAGCAACCATGTTCCTGACATGGCTGAAATACGGTAAACCCTCACTATCACTGACACTTAACGGTGTTCTGGCTGGTCTGGTAGGTATCACTGCCGGTTGTGACCTCGTCTCTCCTTTAGGAGCTGTTGTCATCGGTTTTGTATGTGGTATCGTACTGGTCTATGCCATTGAATTTATTGACCATAAACTCCATATCGACGACCCTGTAGGTGCCAGCAGTGTACATGGCGTATGCGGTATCCTTGGTACACTGATGACAGGTCTGTTATCTACCAGTAATGGTGCCTTCTATGGTTATGGATGGGGCTTCTTCGGTGCTGAGTGCTTTGGCATATTGGTCATCGACCTCTGGGCTGCCGCCTGCGGTGTCGCCTTGTTCTATGGTATCAAGAAACTGCATGGTCTGCGCGTAGACAAGCGTATTGAAGAAGAAGGTCTTGACGTCTATGAGCATGGAGAAATGTGCTATAACTAATTAAGAGTTAAAAATTAAGAGTTAAGAAAGGAAATGAGTATGAAAAAGGTTGTTTTATTAGCGATGATGATTGCTACAGGAGTGTGTGCTAAAGCACAGGAGGGTATTGAGACGGCTATTGGTGCCGATGTGGTTAGTCAGTATATCTGGCGTGGTCAGAACTTAGGCAACGTTGCATTACAGCCCACACTGGGCATCTCTTATAAAGGACTGTCGCTGACCGCATGGGGAAGTGTAGGGCTGTCCAATGCTGCTGACACCAAAGAGTATGACTGGACACTCAGCTATACACTCGGTGGTCTGAACATCGGTATTACAGACTACTGGTTTAATCAAGGTGGTCTTGATCCGGATGGACGATATTTTAAGTACGATGCCCATGGTACAAACCACGTCTTTGAGGGTATTATCGGCTACGACTTTGGATTTGCTTCACTGCAGTGGTTCACCAACTTCTCGGGTAATGATTATAAAGAGGACGGCGAGCGAGCTTACAGCAGTTACATAGAAGCAGTTGTCCCATTTAAACTTTCTACCATAGAATGGACTGCTACAGCTGGCGCCGTCCTCAACGAATCCGTTCAGTACGGCACAAGCGGTTTTGCCTTTACCAACCTCGCACTGAAGGCTACAAAAGACATTAAGATTAGTGATACGTTTTCAATTCCCGTCTTTGCACAGGTTGTCGCCAATCCCTGTTCACAGATGTCTTACCTGGTTTTGGGTTTCACGCTACAACCATAATCTTCACCAGGTGAACCTGCCCCCTCTTCTACTTCAACGGAAGAGGGGGCTTGGTATGATAAATAGGATTATTTGTTTCAATTGTTAACAATAATACAACTATTTGTGATAATTTGTTAGTATATATCGATTTGAAGATACAAAAAGTTGGAATCCCTTTTGATTATTTTACTTTTTGTATTATCTTTGCGCCCGATTTATGACAAAAGGATAGCACGATGAGCAAGATTCCCTTCACCAAGATGCATGGCTGCAGCAACGACTACATATATGTTGATGTGTCGCAGCATCCCATTGACAATCCTGCTCAAGCAGCAATCTGCTGGAGCGACCGGCATCAAGGCATCGGTTCTGACGGACTGGTGCTCATTGACAAGGCCCGTATTCCTGAGGCTGACTTTAGCATGCGCATCTTCAATGCCGACGGCAGTGAAGCAATGATGTGTGGCAATGCCAGCCGCTGCGTTGGCAAATATCTCTATGAACGCGGACTGACCAACAAGACCGAAATTCGGCTGCTGACACTGTCAGGCATAAAAATACTTCTACTGCATATTAATCATAGCATCGTGGAGAGCGTCACAGTGGATATGGGCGAGCCGATGTTGGAGAATACTGGCCAATACATACCCTCACGAGATTTGAATCAAGGAACATTCGTCTCCATGGGAAACCCTCATTATGTCATCTTCACTGACAATGTCGACCAAGTTGGTGAGACGGGGCGCATGCTTGAACAGCATCCTGCCTTTCCTCAACGTTGCAACATCGAGTTTGCCCGTATAGAGGCTGATGGAAGTATCAGGACAAGGGTTTGGGAGCGTGGCAGTGGTATCACACAAGCCTGCGGAACAGGTGCTTGTGCTACTGCCGTAGCTGCAGCCCTGACAGGACGGGCAGGACGCCAATCGGAAATCATCATGGACGGAGGTACACTGAGCATTGAGTGGAACCCTAAAGACAATCATATCTATAAGACTGGCCCAGCAGCCTTTGTCTTCGATGGTGAAATCGAAATAGTGAAATAGTAAATAATCTTCAAAAATAAAGATTCATGGCATTAGTTAACGAACACTTCCTCAAGTTGCCAAACAATTATTTGTTTGCAGATATTGCTAAGAAGGTCAATGCCTTCAAAGTGACTCACCCCAAAGCCGACATCATCTCATTGGGCATCGGTGATGTAACACAGCCATTATGTCCTGCAGTTATTGAAGCCATGCACAAAGCTGCAGACGAGATGGGTACGGCCAGCGGATTTCATGGCTATGGACCTGAACAGGGATACGACTTCTTGCGTGAGGCCATTCTGAAGAACGACTTCCTGCCACGTGGTGTCCACCTCGACATTGACGAGATCTTTGTCAACGACGGTGCCAAGAGTGACACGGGCAATATCCAGGAACTCATCCGCTGGGACAACTCTATCGGTGTTACAGACCCTATCTATCCTGTCTATATCGACTCGAATGTGATGATTGGCCGTGCCGGCACTGTAGAAGACGGCAAGTGGTCGAATGTCATCTATATGCCATGTAATGCTGAGAATGGTTTTGTACCACAGATTCCCAATCGTCGTGTCGACGTTATCTATCTCTGTTACCCCAACAATCCGACGGGTATGGTTATCACACGCGAAGAATTGCGCAAGTGGGTTAACTACGCCCTGAAAAACGACACACTCATCTTCTACGATGCAGCCTACCAGGCCTATATCCAAGATGACGACATCCCCCACTCTATCTATGAGATTCGTGGAGCCCGCCGTTGCGCCATCGAGTTCCACTCATACTCCAAGACAGCAGGCTTTACCGGTATCCGTTGTGGTTATACGGTGGTTCCAAAAGACCTCACTGCTGCCACACTGACTGGTGAGCGCATCCCCCTGAATCCTCTATGGTATCGTCGTCAGTGTACCAAATTCAATGGTACCAGCTATATTTCTCAGCGTGCTGCTGAAGCCATCTACACTCCTGAGGGTAAAGAACAGATTAAAGCCACCATTAACTACTATATGCAGAATGCCAAGAAGATGTTGACTACTCTTCGCTCACTGGGCTTCGAGGTCTATGGTGGCGAGAATGCTCCTTATATTTGGTTGCGCGTACCCGAAGGCAACAGCTCCTGGCAGTTCTTCGAGAACTTGCTTTATGGGGCCAACGTAGTCTGCACCCCTGGCGTAGGCTTCGGTCCTGCTGGCGAAGGATATGTTCGCTTCACAGCCTTTGGCAGTCACGAGAAGACAGAAGAAGCACTGGACAGAATAAAAAAGTGGAGCAAATAAAAACCACCTTTTCTCCCCTATCCCCCACTTTCAGTTTGTAACTAAAAGTGGGGATTTTTGTTTCAAATTGTAATTATGCATACATATTTATATTTTTACTGTCATTGAATTATAGCCTTTACTTTCAGAATGTCGTATCTTTGCAACCGTAAACTAACAAAGTGTAACCAAAATAGGAAAAAAGATGGAAGCATTAAGATTTCAGGTTGTCGGTGAGGCCTTCAAAAAGAAGCCCCTCGACGTAAAAGCACCAAGTGAGAGACCTTATGAGTATTTTGGCAAAAAGGTCTTCAACCGTGAGAAGATGTACAAGTACCTGCCCAAGGACGTGTATGAGAAGATGATTGATGTCATCGACAATGGCGCACGTCTGGACCGCACAGTGGCCGACGCAGTGGCTGCCGGCATGAAGCAGTGGGCTGTTGAGAACGGTGTCACTCACTACACACACTGGTTCCAACCGCTGACCGAAGGTACTGCTGAGAAACACGACTCCTTCATTGAGCACGACGGCAAAGGCGGTATGGTAGAAGAGTTTACTGGCAAACTGCTTGTCCAGCAGGAACCTGACGCCTCATCCTTCCCCTCTGGTGGTATACGTTCTACCTTTGAGGCTCGCGGATATTCTGCCTGGGATCCCACAAGTCCTGTATTCATCATCGACGACACGCTGTGTATTCCCACCGTATTTATATCTTATAGCGGTGAGGCACTTGACTATAAAGCACCACTGCTGCGTGCCCTACATGCAGTGAATGTGGCAGCTACTGATGTCTGCCACTATTTCGACCCAAGCGTGAAGAAGGTAACCTCTAACCTGGGTTGGGAGCAGGAGTACTTCCTCGTAGACGAAGGACTCTATGCTGCACGCCCAGACCTGTTGCTCACAGGTCGCACGCTGATGGGCCACGACTCTGCCAAGAACCAGCAGATGGACGACCATTACTTTGGAGCCATCCCCGAGCGTGTTGCTGCCTTCATGCGCGACCTCGAGATTCAGGCTCTTGAGTTGGGTGTTCCCTGTAAGACCCGCCATAACGAGGTAGCTCCTAACCAGTTTGAGCTGGCACCAATCTTCGAAGAGACCAACCTGGCTGTCGACCACAACATGATGTTGATGTCGCTCATGAAGAAGATAGCCCGCAAGCATGGCTTCCGCGTACTGTTACACGAAAAACCTTTTGCAGGCATCAACGGATCTGGTAAGCACAACAACTGGTCACTGAGCACAGACAATGGCATCTTATTGCATGCTCCTGGTAAGACCCCTGAACAGAACCTGCGCTTTGCTACCTTTATCGTAGAAACACTGATGGGTGTCTATCGTCACAACGGTTTGCTCAAAGCATCCATCATGAGTGCTACCAATGCTCACCGTCTGGGTGCCAACGAAGCTCCTCCCGCTATTGTCTCGTCATTCCTCGGCAAACAGGTCAGCGAATTGCTTGACCATATTGAGACAGCAGACAAGGACTTCCTGGCTATGGCTGGCAAACAGGGTCTGAAGATGGACATCCCCGAGATTCCTGAGTTGCTTATCGACAATACGGACCGCAACCGCACTTCACCTTTCGCCTTCACTGGCAACCGTTTTGAATTCCGTGCTGTGGGTTCTGAGGCCAACTGTGCCAGTGCCATGATAGCTCTGAACAGTGCCGTTGCTGAAGCCCTTGTCGACTTCAAGAAACGTGTGGATGCCCGTATTCCGGCATTTGAGAAACAGTTGGCTGGTACAGAGCATAGCGCTAAGTTCCATGCTATCATTGATGTGCTTCGCGAAGATATTAAGACTTGTAAGCCCATCCGTTTTGATGGTAACGGCTATTCTGACGAGTGGGTCGCTGAAGCAGAGAAGCGTGGCTTGGATGTTGAGAAGAGCTGTCCGAAAATCTTCGAGCGCTACCTTGACAAGGAAAGCATAGATATGTTCGAAAGTCTGGGTGTGATGACTCAGAAAGAACTGGAGGCCCGCAACGAGGTGAAGTGGGAGACCTACACCAAGAAAATCCAGATTGAAGCCCGCGTGCTGGGCGACCTGTCGATGAATCATATCATACCAGTGGCTACCAGTTACCAAAGCGAACTGCTGAAGAATGTGGGCAACATGGCTGTCGTCTTCCCCATAGATACTGCTGACAAACTTTCTGCCCGCAACAAGAAAATCATTCAGGAGATTGCTGAGCGCACCTCTGCCATTGAGAAGGGCGTCGAAGAACTCGTTGAAGCTCGCAAGAAAGCCAACAAGATTGATGGCGAACACGAGAAGGCCATCGCTTACCACGACAAGGTAGAGCCGAAACTTGACGAGATCCGTTATCAGATTGACAAACTGGAGCTGATCGTTGACGATGCCCTGTGGCCTCTACCCAAATACAGAGAACTGCTATTCATAAGATAGTTATAATACATTGAACGTGTGTGTGAGGACCTGGTGCGGGTAGCATCGGGTCCTTTTTATGTATTTTTCTTTGTCTTTCTTCCACGCTTGACTTTCTTTTTTTCCTCATCGACTGCATCAAGCATAGACATCTGTTTTTCATGCAAATAGTTGTCAACAGTGTAACCTTTCTCAGCTATTTTCAACAGCAGATAACGACGGGCAATCCATGTCTGGCGCAGATCAGGTAAAGCATTGTCTAAACGACGTGCTGCTTGTTTATTGCCTGTCTCCACTTTAGCAGAGAGCTCAATAGGTTTGCTGAGAATATTACGTAACTGGTCATAGAAATAATCTGCACTACGCTTAACTCGCTCCAAGAATTCGGCATCGCGTAATCCTTCGATAGGCATCGACTGTATCTTCTGCTGCCAGCGTTCAGCAACAGTAATAACATGTTGACGAAGGTCGAAGAGTGCTTGGTCGTGTAACTGTTTCAGCGAAGCATGACTGTGGTAGAAAAACTCTGCAAAAATACGAACCATTGTCTCTTCCAAATAGAGTATAGAACGGAAGTCGAAGAGCTGGAGCAGCAAATAGCGCTCATACTCTTGTTTCAGCATAGGCAGTTGCCGGATGCTACGCTCCGCCTCACTCTCTTGCTGTTCGATATAACTGTCGACACGCTCGTCACTTATGACAGCACGAGCCTCCAAAGGAGTAGCGAGTACTAAGCCTTCAAGTGTACGGCAACGACTCAGAGCCACATACACCTGACCAGGAGCAAACGACTGATTAGCATCGATGATAGCGTGGTCGAACGTCAGTCCTTGACTTTTGTGAATGGTGATAGCCCATGCCAGTCGCAACGGTAACTGCTTGAAAGTACCCTGCACTTCCGACTCTATCTCGCGCGTCTTCTCATTCAGTGTATAACGGGTATTTTCCCATTCCAATGGTTCCACCTCTATGGCATTGGCATCGCCCTCGCAATAGACGGTAAGGTGCTTCTCACCTGCCTCCATCACGCGTCCGATACGCCCATTATAATAGCGGTGTTCACCAGAAGGGTCGTTTTTCACAAACATCACCTGTGCACCTACCTTCAACTCCAACGTTTCTGCCGTAGGATAGGAATAGTCAGGAAAGGTTCCATTAATCTCTGCCCGATAGCTGTAAGATTGCGCTGGTAACTTCTGCAGTTCGGACTCATTATAGTAGTTGGCTAAATTATTGTGTGTCGTCAGACGAATAGCCAGACTGGCGTTTGACTGACCTACCCTACTATTTAGCTGCGCCATGGTCTTAGCCGATGGATGACCTGTACGCACCTCGTTAAGCAGGTTGATGAACGAGGCATCCTGCTGACGATAGACGTGCTCCAGTTGGATGGTCACATAGTCTATCTGCTGCAAAGCCTTCGAACCAAAGAAATAAGGCGTATCGTAATAAGGCTTCAGCATACGTTCGTCTTCTGGCGTCACGACAGGTGTCAGCTGCGCCAAATCACCAATCATCAACAGCTGTACACCTCCAAAGGGCAGCATGTGGTCGCGAAAGCGTCTTAACACCGCATCAATGGCATCCAGCAGGTCTGCGCGTACCATCGATATCTCGTCGATAATCAGCAGGTCGATAGAAGCAATGATTTTACGCTTCTCACGACTGAAGTCGAACTTACTCTCTACCTTCGCACCTGGAACATACGGCGAGAAGGGCAACTGAAAAAAAGAATGAATGGTGACACCCCCGGCATTGATTGCCGCCACACCCGTTGGAGCCACTACTATAGGACGTTTACGCGACTGCTCCACGACCATTTTCAAGAATGTCGTTTTACCCGTTCCTGCCTTACCTGTCAGAAAGATGCTGTGGCCCGTATTCTCCACGAAGTCCCATGCAGTAAGCAACTCGTTATTTTGTTCCATAGGTGCAAAAGTACGTTTTTTTATTGAAAATAGCTATAATAAGCCAAAAATTCTGTATCTTTGCAACTGAAAATTTAGCTTTATTAGCAACTATGGTGTTAACAATGATAGAACCTAAACTACATTATTATCACTTTGGCGAGGGTGTGAGCGCATTCAGCACCATGCGCCAAGGTGGCTATAGCAAGGGGAACTATGCCGATTTTAATATCAACAGCTATTGTGGTGATGAAGAGGAGGCTATCAAGAAAAACCGTAAAGCACTGTGTACACTATTAGGAATCAGCGAAGATCATTTGCTAATGCCCCACCAAGTGCACCTGACAGAAATAGCCATTATTGATGACGACTTTATGCATCGTGGTATTGAAGAGCGTCGACAGGCTCTTGATGGCGTAGATGCGCTGATGACTAACTTGAAGGGGGTGTGCATAGGTGTTTCTACAGCTGATTGTATTCCTGTATTGCTTTATGACCCTGAGCACCGAGCCGTCTGCGCCATCCATGCTGGTTGGCGCGGTACAGTGAAGCGTATTGTTGAACATGCTGTCAAGAAGATGTCTGTTGTCTATGGTACCCATGCTACGGACATCGTTGCCCAGATAGGTCCAGGTATCAGTCTTGACAGTTTTGAGGTTGGTGACGAGGTCTATGAAACTTTCGCTAATGAGGGTTTTCCGATGGAATTGATCAGCAAGAGAAGAGAAAAGTGGCACATCGATCTACCAGCGTGCAATCGGCTGCAACTAGAGTCGATGGGTGTTCCCATCCAACATATCACAGTATCTCCCATCTGTACTTTTAAACAGGCTGATTCTTTCTTCTCCGCCCGCCGGCTGGGCATTAACTCAGGTCGTATTTTCACTGCCATCATCTTACTTCCATAAAATATGAAGAAATTCCACTACCCTATCGCACTCCTGCTGCTGGTACTGATTGGTGCCTGCAGCCCTCGTAGCGGTAACAATACCAATGACCCTGAAAAGGCTTCAAAGAAAGACGCTATCAACTGGAGTGACTCAGCACGAAAGTTATATGGTGTGCTGACTTATTACTACAACAACAACATTCACGATACGATGGTGATGAAAGTGCCCGAAGTCCTCGTCTTCTGTCGTGAACATGAGTTATGGAACGACTACTACGACACATGGTTGCTGCTGGGTCAGGAATATAATTTCAGTGGCGAGTCGAGCAAAGCCATTGAGGTTGCCCAAGAGATACACGACGATGCAACAGAGCGAAATAATAAGTATGGACTGACCGTTGCAGAATTCATCGAGGGACTGGTGTACGACAATCAGCTGAATCGCGAAGAGTCTGCACGCAGCTTTGAACGAGCACTGGCCAACTACCCTACTGATGCTGAAGCCTTCCTGAAAAACTCCATCTACGTATACTACGTCAATGAGTTAAGGACGATGAATAAGATGGACAAGATGGAGAAGATACTCAATGAGTGGAAAACATATATTGAAGAGCGCCGCAACGACACGACCATTCCTCGTAAGCAGTTCGACAACTGGCTCTACTACTATCACCACTCATGTTACTTCTATTATATGAATAAGAAGGACCTCGATAAGGCCGCTCAACATGTAGACTCCGTGGTGAAGCATATTGAGAGTAACGGTTGGTCAAAGGTTACTCGCAATGAAGTCGCTGGCTTCCGTACCAGGCTGGCCATTGCGCGCAAGAAATATACTGAGGCACTGAGACTGAACAATCTCCAGCTTCCTGAAGCCAAGAGTCTTGATATCAACGCTTATTCTGATGTATTGCTACAGCGTGCCATCATTCTATCTAATCTGGGACAATGGCAAGAGGCTTATAACGCTCTTGACAGCCATTACGAATTGGTGGACTCGATTAATAAGGTGGAGTCGCGCCAACAGTTGAACGAGCTGAACAAACGCTTCGAACTGGATGAGCTACGCGCCCAACAGGAACGAGAGAAGATACAACACGAACGCGAAAAGATGGAGAACGAGCGACGACTGATGTATCTGATTTTCATTATTGGAGCGATTGTGATTATGGCCGTTGTCACCTTCTTCCTATTGAGACAGCGTGCTGCCAGACGATTGGCTGAGATCAAGGCCGAACAAGACCGTATAGAAAATGAGTTACGCATTGCCCGCGACATACAGATGTCAATGATTCCCAGCAACTTCCCCAATTGTGAGGGACTGGACATGTATGCCTCCATGACGCCTGCCCGTGAAGTTGGTGGTGATCTCTATGGTTATGTGATGAATGATGATAAACTCTACTTCTGTTTGGGAGACGTCAGTGGCAAGGGAGTACCCGCCTCATTATTTATGGCACAGGTCACACGCCTGTTCCAGACGCTGGCTAAACAAGGCTTACAGCCTGCAGAAATCTGTACGCAAATCAATGATGCACTCTCTGGCAAAGACAACGAGAGCCTAATGTTTGTTACCTTCTTCTTAGGACTCATCGACCTGAATAGTGGGCATCTGTCGTTCTGCAATGCAGGACATAATCCGCCTGTCATTGGTGGAGCATCATCACATGGCGACTTCCTGCAGATGGAGTCAAACGCACCCTTTGGTCTGTGGTCCGGACTGCAATATGTCGGTGAAGAGATAGACAATATCAAGGGACGTCCTTTGTTCCTCTATACCGATGGTCTCAATGAAGCAGAAAACCAGCAACAACAGCAGTTTGGCGAAAACCGTCTGCTCAACATACTGCGCAACACTCACTTCGAATCTTCAGAGCAAGTGATAGAAACTCTTGCCAAAGAAGTCGAAAAACACCGCAATGGTGCCGAGCCCAACGATGACCTTACCATGATGTGTATAAGAGTTACTGATAGGTGACTTACTCTGAAAAATTTATGGAAATTTGGTCATATCATAGAAAATATGTAACTTTGCGCACTAATATAATGTAGAAAACAAAAATAAAACACAATATAGTTATGGAATACAACTTCAGAGACATTGAACAGAAATGGCAAAAGCGATGGGTGGAGATGAAAACCTATCGCGTGACGGAGGACCCAACGAAGAAGAAGTTCTACGTATTGAACATGTTCCCCTACCCTTCTGGTGCGGGACTTCACGTAGGTCATCCTCTGGGCTACATCGCCTCAGACATCTATGCCCGCTTCAAGCGCTTGCAGGGTTATAACGTACTGAACCCTATGGGTTACGATGCATACGGACTGCCTGCTGAACAGTATGCTATCCAGACCGGTCAGCACCCTGAGAAGACCACTGTTGAGAACATCAACCGCTATCGCTCACAGCTGGACAAGATTGGCTTCTCGTTCGACTGGGAACGCGAGGTACGCACATGCGACCCCATCTACTACAAGTGGACACAGTGGGCCTTCCAGCGCATGTTCAAGAGCTACTACAGCACCTCGTCGCACAAGGCTCAGCCCACCATCAAGCTCATTGAGCACTTCGAACTGATGGGTACCGAGGACTGTCATGCTCTGGGTACTGAAGAGCTGCACTTCACTGCTGCCGACTGGCACAACTTCTCGGAGAAAAAGAAGCAGGAAGTGCTGATGAACTATCGTATTGCCTATCTGGCAGAGACAATGGTTAACTGGTGTCCTGCATTGGGTACCGTATTGGCCAATGATGAGGTCATCAATGGTGTCTCTGAGCGTGGCGGCTATCCTGTTGAGCAGAAGAAGATGCGCCAGTGGTGTCTGCGCGTATCAGCTTACGCCCAGCGCCTGTTGGACGGCTTGGAGGACATTGACTGGACAGACTCACTGAAAGAAACCCAGCGCAATTGGATTGGTCGCTCAGAGGGTACAGAGGTAGAGTTCAACGTGGCTGACTCTGACAAGCACTTTACCATCTTCACTACCCGTGCAGACACGATGTTTGGTGTCACCTTCATGGTGCTGGCTCCAGAATCAGACCTCGTGGCAGAGCTGACTACTGCTGACCAGAAGGCAGAGGTTGACAAGTACCTTGACTACGTCAAGAAGCGCACAGAGCGTGAGCGTCAGATGGACCACAAGGTAACGGGTGTGTTCTCTGGAAGCTATGCTATCAATCCGTTTACCGATGAGAAGATTCCTATCTGGATTTCTGAATACGTACTGGCTGGCTATGGTACAGGTGCCATCATGGCTGTACCTGCCCACGACTCTCGCGACTACGCCTTCGCCAAGCACTTCAACCTGCCCATCATTCCTCTGATTGAGGGTGCTGACGTTAGTGAAGAGAGCTACGACGCCAAGGAGGGTATCGTCTGCAACTCAGCAAGCAGCAAGTTCTCGCTGAACGGCCTGACAGTCAAGGAGGCCATTGCTGCTACGAAGAAATACGTCACAGAGCAGGGTATTGGTCGCGTGAAGGTCAACTACCGCCTGCGCGATGCCATCTTCTCTCGCCAGCGCTACTGGGGTGAGCCATTCCCCGTTTACTACAAGGACGACATGCCTTATATGATTCCCAAGGAGTGTCTGCCCCTGGAGCTGCCTGAGATTGACAAATACCAGCCCACAGAGACTGGTGAGCCCCCATTGGGACGCGCTAAGCACTGGGCTTGGGACACCAAGACCGATACAGTGGTCGATTGTTCGGCTATCGACAACAAGTCCGTCTTCCCCTTGGAGCTGAACACGATGCCTGGCTTTGCAGGCTCCAGCGCCTACTATCTGCGCTATATGGACCCCAAGAACGAGAAGGCACTAGTCAGCCGTGATGCCGACGAATACTGGCGCAACGTAGACCTCTATGTGGGTGGTACTGAGCACGCTACGGGTCACTTGATCTACAGTCGTTTTTGGAATAAGTTCCTCTATGATTCTGGCTACTCTTGCGAGGATGAGCCCTTCAAGAAGCTGGTCAACCAGGGTATGATTCAGGGTCGCTCAAACTTCGTTTATCGTATCGAGGACGAAGGCGCTGACAAGGGTAAGTTCGTCAGTCTCAACTTGCGTGTCAACTACAAGGACACCACTCCTATCCACGTTGACGTGAATATCGTATCTGCCGATGTGCTTGATATTGAGGCATTTAAGACTTGGCGCCCAGAATACAACAACGCTGAGTTTATCTTGGAAGACGGCAAATACATCTGCGGATGGGCCGTGGAGAAGATGTCGAAGTCGATGTTCAACGTGGTCAATCCAGACATGATTGTCGAGAAGTATGGTGCTGACACCCTCCGTCTCTACGAGATGTTCCTGGGTCCTGTGGAGCAATCGAAGCCTTGGGACACCAATGGTATTGACGGCTGTCACCGCTTCCTGAAGAAGTTCTGGGCCCTCTACTATGGCAACAGCCGCGACAATGCTGACGCCATCATCGCAGACGATGCAGAGCCTTCAAAGGAGTCGCTGAAGAGCGTTCATAAGCTCATCAAGAAGGTGACACAGGACATCGAGGTATTCTCTTACAACACCTCTATCTCTGCCTTCATGATTTGCGTGAACGAGCTGGCTCAGCAAAAGTGTAAGAACCGCGAACTGCTGAAGACGCTGGTTGTCCTCATGGCTCCCTTCGCACCCCACATTGCTGAAGAACTCTGGGAGGCACTGGGAGAGCAGGGTAGTGTCTGTGACGCTAAGTGGCCTACATGGAACGAAGAATATCTGGTAGAGAACACTGTCAAGCTGGGTGTAGCCTTCAACGGTAAGACCCGCTTCGATATGGAATTTGCCGCTGATGCAGACAACGATACCATCCAAAAGACGGTATTGGCTGACGAGCGTGCTCAAAAGTACATTGAGGGAGACATCATCAAGGTTATCATCGTCCCGAAGCGTATGGTGAACATCGTTTTTAAGAAGTAAATGACTATTGATCATAAAATCATCTTGAACGAGGTCAAGGACTATATGTTTATAGCCCTTGGCCTTGCCATTTATACGATTGCCTTTACGGTATTTCTGATGCCCTACGAGATTGTGGCTGGCGGTGTAACAGGTCTTTCAGCCATTATCTACTACGCCACAGGTTTCCATTTGGAGAATACGTATATTATCATCAACGGTATTCTGCTCATAGTGGCGCTAAAGATACTGGGTGTGAAGTTTCTGATGAAGACCATCTTTGCCATCTTCACGCTTTACTTCATGCTGGTCATAGCCCAAGACTTAATACCCAAGCAGGCGAATGGGCTGCCCTTCAAACTGATGGGCGAGGGACAGGACTTCATGTCGATGATTATAGGCTGCGTCATGACGGGTATTGCACTGGCCACCGTCTTCATGAACAATGGTTCTACAGGTGGCACGGACATCATTGCTGCCTCTGTCAACAAATACCACAGCAATGTGTCGTTGGGTAGCGTCTTAATTGCCGCTGACTTCTGTATCATTGGATCGTGTATGTTCTTCCCACAATTCGGCACCTACATGGAGCGCGCCCACAAAGTGATGTTCGGCTTTTGTGTGATGACTATGGAGAACTATGTGCTCGACTACGTGATGAATGCACGCAGACAGTCTGTACAGTTCATGATATTCTCACAGAAATGGCAGGAGATAGCCAATGCCATAGGTACTCAGATGAATCATGGCGTAACCATTCTCGATGGTCACGGATGGTACACTGGCCGCCAGATGAAGGTGCTCTGTATTCTGGCTAAGAAGAACGAGAGTATCAACATTTTCCGACTCATCAAGATGATTGACCCTAATGCATTCGTATCGCAGAGTGCTGTCATTGGTGTCTATGGTGAGGGCTTCGACGAGATGAAGGTGAAGATCAAAGAGAAAAAAATTGAAGGAGAGAAGCATACATGAAGATAGTATTTGCTACCAATAATACTCATAAACTACAGGAAATAAGAGCTATTCTAGGTCCTTCGTTTGAAGTAGTCTCTTTAGCTGATATAGGCTGTCATGAGGATATCCCTGAGACAGGCCAGACGCTGGAAGAAAACGCCATGATGAAAGCGGAATACGTCTATAACAAATATCAGCTGAGCTGCTTTGCAGACGACACAGGCCTGGAAGTTGATGCGCTGAATGGTGCCCCTGGCGTTTATAGCGCCCGCTATGCTGCTATGGCAGACAATGGTTCAACAGCTATCAGCCACGACAGCGAAGCCAATATGGCGCGTCTTTTACACGAATTAGGAAATAATAACAATCGTAAGGCACGATTTCGTACCGTTATAGCGTTAATAGAAAAGAAAGATGTCTGTCCCTGTGGCTGTACAGCCATTAAGAAGGTACACACCTTTGAAGGCATCGTCAATGGTGAGATTATCCGTGAGCGTAGGGGAGGAGAGGGTTTCGGCTACGATCCCATCTTCCAGCCTGAGGGTTACGACCAGACATTTGCTGAACTGGGTGCTGACATCAAGAACCAGATAAGCCATCGTGCTCGAGCTACACAGAAGTTGGCAGAATACTTAAAGACGCTATAACAATATGAAGAAATACGTCATCATCCTACTATTATCAATTGTCAATTACCAATTGTCAATTGCTCAGATAGGCTCATGGCGTAACTATCTGTCGTATGCCGGACCAAAAGAGATACAGGCTGCAGGCAACAGTCTTTTTGTAATGGCTTCAGGAGCGCTCTATCAGTACAATATGAACGATCAGAGCATCTATACCTATGATAAGGTCAACGGCATGAGTGATGTCGACATCACGCATATTCGTTGGTGTCAGCAGGCTAAGCGTCTTGTAGTAGTCTACAGTAATTCGAATATAGACTTAGTAGAGACTAATGGTACCATTACCAATATCAGTGACCTGTATACTAAGTCAATAATAGGTGACAAAACTGTCAAAAGCATTCGTATTGATGGCGTCTACGCTTATCTCGTCTGTGGCTTTGGCATCGTCAAAGTCAATGTCCAACGAGTAGAAATAGCAGATACCTATACACCCGACCATCCTGACTATCCTGAATCTCTTCCTGCAGAAGACAATAGTGATTACGACAAGTATATAGACATTGTCAAGACGCTACAGTCTGGTGGACCTAATTACAACTGGTTCTACGAGTCAAAATTCGCCAATGGCAAGCTTTACACTACTGGTGGACAATTTCTGTCAGGTATTTATGGTATGAACCATGCTGGAACAGTACAAATATTCGATGGCACCAACTGGACATTATATCCACAGGATATCAGTAAGACAACAGGTTTTCGCTACGAGGATATCAACTGTATTGATATAGATCCTACAGACGGAAACCACATAGCTGTTGCTGGTCGCTGTGGTCTTTATGAGTTTTACAATGGCCAGTTAAAAAAATACCATTATAAAGGAAACAGTCCTTTAAGACCTGCATCAAGTACTTCAGCTGACAGAGAATATGAAGATTCCTATACATTAGTCAATGGCATCAAATATGATGCAAAAGGTAATCTATATGTTCTTAACAGTCAAGCAAAAGAGGTTAATCTCTTGTTACTGAATAAAGAGGGACAATGGAAATCTTTGTCAAAGCCTGAACTTAAATATGACAATGTTCTAAGTTACAGAGGTATGAGAAGAGCCGTCATTGACAGTAGAAACATGCTGTGGTTTGTTAATACCAGTTGGACTGTTCCTGCTGTCTTCTGCTACGATATAACAACAGATCAGGTCTTTGTCTACACAGATTTCACTAATCAGGATGGTGTCTCATATAATACGAATGTTCTTGTCTATGATGTTACTGAAGACAAAGAAGAGAATATATGGGTAGCAACAAATAAGGGTATCTTTTATATTAAAAAAGACGATATTGGACAAAGTAACGTCACCTTCTATCAAGAGAAAGTTCCTCGTAATGATGGCACTAATCTCGCTGACTATCTGCTTACAGGTATAAGTTCTCGATGCATCAAAATTGATGGAGGAGGAAGAAAATGGGTAGGTACAGAAGGCAATGGAGTATTCCTTATCAGTGAAGATAATATGACTCAGGTTCATCACTTCACTACAAACAATTCTCCACTTATCTCAGACAATATTTACGATATTTCTATCAACGGAACAACAGGTGAAGTATTTATTCTTACCGATAAAGGACTCTGCTCTTATATCAGCGATGCTACAACACCTAATGAGGAGATGACTAAAGACAATGTCTGGGCTTATCCTAATCCTGTAAAGCCTGATTATACGGGTCCTATTACCATTACAGGTCTTTCTTATGATGCTGATGTGAAAATATTAGCAGCTAATGGTGCTCTCGTTGCTGATGGACGCTCCAATGGTGGTTCGTTCATTTGGGATGGCTGTGATAAACAGGGTAGGAGAGTGGCCTCTGGCGTATATATGGTGGCTGTAGCCACCAATGATGGAAGTAAAGGTACTGTATGCAAAATAGCCATTATAAGATGATTCTTCGTTGTCTTTTTATACTATTGTTTATATCATTCTTTCGCGATTCATTTGCTCAAAACAAAATACCAGTACCAACATGAATGAAGTTAGAAGTTGTAAAGGAGGTGAAATATATAATTTATATGGAATAAAGGTTAAGTCACCCCATAAAGGACTGTTTATTAGTAATAGCAATAAAATAATAGTAAGATAAATGCTGGAGCTTAACTCAACTCCAGCATTTTTTCTATAGGTTTGACAGCATCTTTTGCTATCTTAGGGTCTACCTCAATGGAGGGCCACTCATGCTTCAGACAGTTGTAAATCTTCAAGAGCGTGTTCATCTTCATATACTGACACTCGTTACAGCTGCATTCCAGGCCGCTCTCGCTGATTTCTGGAGGCACGGGGATAAATTCCTTGTCAGGACAATTTCGCTGCAGCTCGTGCAAAATACCGGCCTCTGTGGCCACAATATATTGCTTAGCGTCGCTCTGCTTGGCATATTTCAGCATATCTGCCGTGCTTCCCTTGACGTCGGCAACAGCCAACACAGGACCTTTACACTCCAAGTGAGCCATCACTACAGCCTCTGGATATTGCTTCTTCAACTCCAATATTTTCGTTACTGAGAAACGCTCGTGTACATGACAGCCACCATTCCATAACAGCATCTGACGACCTGTCACCTCATTGATGTAGTTACCCAGGTTATAATCAGGACCAAAGATGAGCTTGGCATCCTTAGGCAGCTGATCGACTACCTTCTTAGCATTACCACTGGTAACGACGACATCTGTCAATGCTTTGACAGCAGCTGTGGTGTTGACATACGAGATAACCTGATAACCTGGATGCTCGTCCTTGAACTTCTTCAGGTCTGCGGCCTTGCAAGAGTCAGCCAACGAACAGCCAGCATTGAGGTCTGGACAAAGTACCGTCTTTTCTGGAGACAGCAACTTACAGGTTTCTGCCATGAAATGTACGCCACACATCACCATCATCTTCGCATCTGTCTCTGCAGCCTTGCGGGCTAATGCCAGTGAGTCGCCTACGAAGTCAGCAATATCCTGAATATCGCCTATCGTATAATAGTGTGCAAGGATAATAGCATCTTTCTCTTTACATAACCGACGAATCTCTGCTTTCAGATCTGTTCCTGCTGCTACGGGTTCATCAATGAACCCTTGCTCTTTCCACTCAGTTTTCAACATCATATTATTTTTTACTTTTCCTTTTTTCTTTTTAATAAAAAGAGAATGAATAGGATGATGTGACGTTGATATGTGCAAAACTTTTGGTGATTTTTCTTGCCAGATTGTTTATCCCCACATAAAATGTCGCTATCCACACCTACTGTGAATACTTACTTATTGATTTTGAATATGATAAGTAGTTTATCCACAATTCTCTATTTCGGTGCAAAATTAATAAGTTTATATCTTTTTTGAGCGAAAAATAATGGAAAACTTGCGAATAAGCTGTTATTTTATGCTTTTTATCCACTCTTTTGATGGTGCATAGTGGGATATTGAAGCGTTATTCCAGCGTTATTCACAAGTTTTCCACACAGTTATCAACAGTTTTTTCTGTCTTGATGTTGATTATTTATTGTTTAATGGCGTCAGCTATAATCTTTGCCATCTTCTGAGCTCCTTTGGCATTCGGATGGATGCCATCGTCAAGCATAGTACCTTTACCATCGCCAAAGAGGCTGTGCAGGTCAATGACTTGTAGGTTATACTCCTGAGCTACCTGCTGCTGGATAGGAATGATGTTGTTGGCAATGATGCTATCATTGATGTTCCATGTGCTCTTGAAGGCAGGAATAGGTGTGCAGAGGAATATCTGTGGACCTTCGTTCTTGACAACCTGCTTCTTATTCTTCTTGCCTTTCTTGGCAGGCTTCAACAGGTCAGGGCGCAGGGTAGTAATCATCTGCTGCAGGTCTTTTTTGAAGTCAGCATTATACTGCCAGTTCTCTGGCTTTGAATCGTTAGTACCTAACTTGATGATGACAATATCGGGTTTGAATGCCAGCGCATCTTTCCACGCCATCTCGTTCATATAAGGATAGTCGCCCTTGTTGAGCATGGTACGGGCACTGACGCCAAAGTTCTTGACGTAGTAGTCGTTGCCCAACAGCTTTTGCAGCTGAGCAGGATAGCCGTTGACTGGTGCAAAGTCGATGCCGTGGCCATCGGTAATGCTGTTGCCTATGCAAGCCACCTTGATAGCGTCCTCTTTAGGTGCCTGGAGGTTCTTCAGCCAGTTGCCAAGATCGCTCAGCATTTGTTCATGGTACTTAAACCAAGGACCAAAACCCCAGCCGTGGTTGCCAGTAGGATAGCTGTACAAGGTGCATTCGTTGCCGGCATCGTGCATAGCCTTATAGTACTCTAAGCCATTGGTGACAGGATTCACCAGACCATCGTCGCTGGCTGTGAGGATAATGGCAGGAGGTGTCAGATGGCGGCGTACGGCATTGTTGGTAGAATATTTGTTAATCAGGTTACGATCTTTGTGACCTTCCTCGCCCAGAAAATTGATGCACGACCACCTATGTGACTTGGGGATGTCCATCGAGATGACAGGATAGAAAAGAATGCTGAAATTAGGACGCACCTCGAAGTCGGAGAGGGTAGAGATGACAGATGACAGATGGCCGCCTGCTGAGAATCCCATGATACCAACGTCGCTGGGATTGATATGCCATACCTTAGCAGAGTCGCGTACTGTGCGGATGCCGTGTTCTACGTCGCCAATAGGAATAGTACGATCACCCTTGGGCAGTCGGTAGTTGACGACAAAATACGAGATACCTTGCTTGTTCAGCCATTCGTGGGCCTGCGTACCTTCGTGCGTGTTTGATAACATAGAGTAGCCACCACCAGGAACACCTACAATGGCTCTACCTGTAGGATGGTCTGCCAGGAAACATACCATGTTGGCTTGTCCGTCGTCAGTAAGGTTAATGGTAAACTGTCTTGCTGTCTGGGCTTGCATGACCATCGTGGCAAGTAGCACAGCCATAGTTGTTAGTTTTCTCTTCATAGTTAAGAATGTGTTTAGATAATAGTTTGATAATGAATAATGTGCAAAAATAGTAAGAATTTCTGAACCTGGAAAGCTTTTTACTAAAAATAACACGAAATATACAGCTGATACGCTAGAAATTCTCTAGAGAATTTTCTCCGTATCAGCCTAAGCCAGCGCTGTATTAGCTGTTCCCGTGATTGGGATAAGCTATTACGGAAATTTCTACAGCTGATACGCACCCACTATTCACAGTTTCACAGTTTCACAGTTTATTTTCGAACCATACCCCCATTAGACTTGCATGGGGAGTGTTAATATATTTAAATATATATATAATTATATAAATATAATTACAAGAAAACAAGGGTACCCCTTAAAAAACTAACTGTGAAACTGTGAAACTGTGAATAATTTCGTAATTTTGCAGACGGATATGAGAAAAGTACGAACCATAGAGATGCAGCGCCTGACGATAGAAGAATATCGTGAGGCTGAGAAACTGCCACTGATAGTAGTGTTGGACGATGTCAGGTCCATGTACAATATTGGCAGCGTGTTTCGTACTTGCGACAGTTTCCGCGTAGAGGCTGTCTACTTATGTGGCATCAGTTGTACGCCGCCATCAACAGAAATCCATAAGACGGCACTTGGTGCAGAGGAGAGTGTCAGCTGGCGATACTTCAAGACAGCACTGGAGGCAGTGGAAGAACTGAAAAAGAACGGCTATACGGTCTTTTCAGTAGAGCAGGTGGAACATAGTACCAAACTGCACACGTTCGTGCCTCAGCGGGGCTTAAAATACGCCATAGTGATGGGTAACGAAGTAAAAGGCGTCCACCAGGAAGTAGTAGACGCCTCAGATGGCTGTTTGGAGATACCTCAGCTAGGCACTAAGCACTCTATGAATGTCTCTGTGACAACGGGCATCGTTATCTATAAGTTTGCAGAGTCATTAATCCTTACTTAACGACGACCTTCTTTGTTGTACCATCACTCATCTTGATGATGTTCAGGCCACGCTGTGGCTGATTGACGCGCTTTCCATCAATGGTATAGTGCTCTACAATTGCAGGCTCTTGTGTGGCTGTTGTTACTGCAATATCTGTTGTTGGCTTAGGATCTTCATCTGTCAACGCTATGATAGTTCCAAAGTTTTTCCATTGTTCTACGTTTTTATATGCTTCTAAAGATGCAGCAGGCACGTGGAGGGTAGCATTTGTGTAATTTGAATTATTAAAGCTGCTATATGCAATAGGTGCTTGTTCTGTATAACAAAACACATTTATCAGATTAAAGCCTGATCCGAATGCGCTTGTTCCAATACCCTTTACGCTATTACCTATGATAAGATTAGTTAATGATACACAACCCGAGAACGAATAATCTCCTATTACTGTCACGCTATTAGGAATAGTAATTGAGGCTATTCTCGGACAACTATAAAATGCGTATTGATCAATGATAGTGACCCCATTACCAATTTTTACAGCACTAAGATTAGTGCAACCTTCGAATGTATATCGCTCTATTTTTGTAACGTTGCCAGGAATATCAATAGAGGTGAGTGCTTCACAACGAGCGAATGCAAAACCACCTATTGTAGTAACACTACTTGAAATTGTTACCGAAGCAAGATTAATACATCCTAAATATGCAGAACCACCAATACTCGTAACACCATCTGGAATAACAATAGAGGTTAGGCCAGAACAACCCTGAAATGCATAGTTTGCAATAGCTGTTACACTTTCAGGAATAATCGTGTTCTGACATCCTTTCAAAAGCGTGTTACTGGCAGTTTCAATCAAAGCATTACAATTATTACGAGAGTCATAGGCGGTATTTCCTTCTTCTACAGTTATATTAACTATATTTGGGTTGCCTCTAAATGCCATACTTCTAATAGTTTCTACGCTTTTAGGAATACTAATAGATGTAAGATTGCAATATTCGAACGCACCAGTACCAATACTTTTTAATTTATTAGGAAAATTGATAGTAGTTAGATTCGTATTTTTGAAAGCATCAGTGCCAATACTTGTCAGACTATTCGGAAGGCTGATAGAGATTAGCGACACACAATTATCGAATGCATAATTTTCGATAGATGTCACTCCTTCAGGGATGACCAATTCTCTAACGACCTCACCATTTAGGTGCAAGCGATTCTGCATAGTAACGGGATTGCTATTTATACCATCAAAACAGATTCCACACCATGCTGCAATGTCTGAAATATTAATTGACGTAAGAGCGTTACACTTGTCGAATGCATAGTTACCTATATACGTAAGACCATTGCCTATATTTACAGAGGTAAGACTAGTACAATTTCCGAATGCATATTCTTCGATTGTTGTCACGCTATTAGGAATGGTGATAGAGGTAAGGTCAGAACAATTGTAGAAAGCAGAACGTCCAATAGATGTCACCTTATATACATGATCTTCATACGTTACCTCTTCAGGAATAACAACATCTCCACTATAATTACTTTTGTTATAATCACGGGAAGTAACCTCCAATTCCGCATTCTCTAAATAATTAATATTGTAATATATAGTAACACCATCAGCATTTGGAACTTGGATATCATAATAAGCTGAGATATTAATAGAAGTCATGCATAATAGCAGGACAAGCAATAAGTTTAAATGGCTCTTTTTCATGTTTTTTATATTGTCCTTACTTCACAAATTCTTTTCTCGTTGTTCCGTCACTCATCTTGATGATGTTCAATCCGTGCTGAGGTTTGCTGATGCGCTTACCATCAAGCGTATAGCGACCTACAACAATAGGTATCTGTGTAGTTGTTGGTACTGCAATTCCTGTGGTTGGTTTCGGATCTTCATCTGTCAGTGCAACGATATATATAAATAGTTTCCAAAACTCTGCGTTTTTATATACATCTAATGAAACTGCGGGTACATGAAGTTTTATATTGCGAGTCTGATACCCGAAAGCATCTTCACCAGCTTCAGGCAACTGTTCTGCATAGCAGTATATATCGCTAAGCTGACAACCATAGAATGCTCTACTACCTATGGTCGTTACACTACTGGGGATAACAACAGAAGTTAAGCCTGAATAATTAAATGCATTATCTTCTATTGTCATTATACCATCGGGAATATTGATAGAGCTAAGTTCTTCACACCCACTAAATGCACTTGTTCCAATGGTTGTTATATTATTAGGAATAATCGTATTTCGACATCCCAATATCAAAGTGTTGTCTGCTGTTCTGATGATAGCATTACAGTTGTTGCGAGAATCATAAACAGTGTTTCCCTCTTCTACTTGAATCGTAGTAGCACCAAAAGCACAGCCCCAGAAAGCATTTATTTCTATAGATGTGACACTCTTAGGGATAGTAATTGAAGTCAGCTTACAGCCAGAAAATGCCTCCTCACCAATACTCGTTACTGTTGTAGGAATAGTGAAGGAGGTAAGTGATTGACAGCCCTCAAACACATATTTTTCTATTCTCATTATGCCATCAGAGATACTAACCGAAGCTAAATTTTTACAATTAAAGAATGCCCATTCTTCAATAGTCTTCATACTACTGGGAATACTGATTGATGTCAGACTTGTGCACTGCCAAAACGCACCATTTCCAATCTTTGTTACACTATTGGGAATGGTGATAGAGGTTAAATTCGCATTGTTATAAAAGGCTCCCCCTCCTATCTCTGTCACGCTATTGGGAATAACTGTATTGGGACCGCCCGTTATCAATACATTGTCTGCAGTCCTAATGATAGCATTACAGTTATCGCGAGAATCAAACACTGTATTACCGCTTTCAACCTGAATAGAGGATAGATTTTCGCATCCATAAAATGGATTGTCGTCCATATCTGTCACACTATTGGGAATAATGATAGAAGTTAAGCTAACACAGTCTTGAAAAGCACCACTTCCAATACTCGTAACATGATGAGTCATCTGGATAGAAGTCAATTTTTTAAACTCGTGGAATGCAAGATTTCCAATCCTCGTTATATTTTCTCCCAAATTAATTTCTTCAACAGTGCTGCCAAAAATATCTTTAAGAAGCACTTCTCCCATCCAACTTCGGTTTTTTGATATGATGGCATTACTATTAATTGTAACTTTTTTCAAATTACAATAACGGAACATACCATTGTCAATGTTTTCCAAAGTGCTTGGTATGGTGACAGAAACCAGATTCTGACACAAGTAGAAAGCATTACTTCCTATGGTTGTCACTCCTTCAGGAATATCTACTGAAGTCAAATTCTGACAATAGCTGAAAGCTTCTTCTCCAATACTCGTTACGTTATAAACAACATCATCAACTGTTATTGATGCTGGAATCACAATATCTCCAACATACGCTTGTGAGCCATATGTTACTTCTGCCGTTTGGGCATTAGTATTCAAATTGTAAAAGATACCGCCGATTTCGACCTTTTCTGCACTCGCTACCAATGGCAGGAGCATAAACACTAATAAAAACAATTGCTTTTTCATTTGTTTCATTTTTATTGTTGTGTGTTATAATTATTTGTGTATATTTATTGAAAAACTTTGCAAAGGTAGATATTTCTTATTATATATACAAATAATTAGAGTACATTTTGTAAACATAAGACAACATTCTTCAAAGAGATATTAGGTGTCAATAAGAAGTATTACAGGGTGTCTTTTTGTCCGTAGGGAGCGAACAGTGAGTCCGTAGGCTTCGGACTGGGAGTCCGAAGTAGAACGGACATACTATTACGAGTTTCGTAATGGCAAACGCCTCATGTCTCCTGCTGTTCAAAAGGAAATACGCGTCCTATTTCGCAAAATAGGATGGAACGAACCCATCAAACTTGATGATTACGTCGAGGATTACGACTGGTAGAAGAAAGATGTAGATTATATCAATAGCCATCCATTTGTGGGCGGCTATTGATGTTAGTGGGCCTCAAGCCAGTTCTCGCCAAAGCCTGAGTCGGCAACGAGGGGAACGGACATGTGGAAGGCGTTCTGCATCTCTTCCAGGACGATACGCTCTACCTTTTCCTTCTCGTCAGGATAGACGCTGAAGTTGAGTTCATCGTGTACCTGGAGAATCATCTTGGAGCGAATGCCTTCAGCCTTGAAGCGCTGGAAGATATGAATCATTGCCACCTTGATGATGTCGGCAGCTGTACCCTGGATGGGCGCATTGATGGCGTTACGTTCAGCAAAACCACGTACCACGCTGTTGGCGGAGTTGATGTCTGGCAAGTAGCGACGACGTCCGAATAGGGTAGTGACGTAGCCTTGCTGACGGGCTACTTCCTTGGATTTCTCCATGTAGTCGTGCACCTCTGGGAAGGTCTGGAAGTAACCATCTATCAGCATCTTAGCCTCGTCGCGAGGAATATCCAAGCGCTCTGCGAGACCAAAGACTGTAATGCCATAGATGATACCGAAATTGGCACGTTTAGACTTGGTGCGCTCGTCGCGTGTAACCTCTTCGATAGGTTTCTTATAGATGTTGGCGGCTGTAGCAGCGTGCAGGTCTTTACCCTCCTGGAACACCTCAATCATATTGGGGTCTTGCGAGAGATGAGCCATCACGCGAAGTTCTATCTGACTATAGTCTGCAGAGAAGAACAGGCATCCTGGTTCTGGAATGAAGGCTTTGCGAATCTCCTTGCCGTCCTCTCCACGAATAGGAATATTCTGCAGGTTAGGGTCAGACGATGACAGGCGACCAGTTGCCGTAATGGTCTGATTGAAAGAGGTATGGATATGTCCTGTACGCGGATTAATCAGCTTGGGAAGGGCGTCGATATAGGTGCCGATGAGTTTCTTCAGTCCACGATGCTCCAAGATGTCTGCCACGATTTCGTGCTTGTTCTTGAGCTGTTGCAATACTTCTTCGGAGGTGACATACTGACCTGTCTTTGTCTTCTTGGCCTTCTCGACAATCTTTAGTTTGTCAAAAAGAATCTCACCGACTTGTTTGGGTGAGGCAATATTGAATTGCTCACCAGCCAGTTCGTAGATGCGTGCCTCTATCTCGTTCATGCGAGCAGTAAACTGCTTGCTGGTCTCAGCCAGCGATGCAGTATCGAGGCAGACACCATTCATCTCCATCTCTGCCAAGACTGGCATCAGAGGCATCTCTATATCATAGAACAGTCGTTCGCAGTCGTGCTGCTTCAGTTCTTGCTCCAGCTTGTTCTTCAATTGCAGGGTGATGTCAGCATCCTCACAGGCATATTCGTAGACGAGGGTGGGGGAGAGGTCGCGCATGGAACGCTGGTTCTTACCCTTCGGACCAATCAACTCGTCGATATGGATGGTCTTGTAATGCAGATACACCTCGGCCATGTAGTCCATATTGTGATGCAACTCGGGTTGGATGAGGTAGTGGGCAATCATGGTATCCCATAGCTGACCCTTCAACTCAACGTCATAGTTGCGTAACACTTCCAGGTCGTACTTCAGATTTTGTCCAATCTTCAAAATATGCTCGTCTTCATAGAGTGGTTTGAAAATGTCGACCACCTGTTGAGCTTTTTCACGTTCGGCAGGGACAGGGACGTAAAATGCCTCATGTTCCTTCACAGAGAAGCTCAAACCTACCAGTTCAGCATCAATAGCATTGGTAGAAGTGGTCTCTGTATCTAGAACGAGAAATGGTTTTGTCAAGAAATAATCATATAATTTCTTTAAATCTTCCTCATTTTCAACAAGTTTGTATTCGTGAGCTACCGTTTTTAACGTCTCAAAACTTGAAAATTCTGGTTCGCTCGACTCACTGGACGTAAATTCTGCAAAGAGATCGAGTTGTTGATTTACAGGTTTTACTACTTTTTCAGACTTTTTAAGAATCTTGCTGGCGAAGCTTCTCAGCTCCAACTCTTCGAAGAGTTTGCCTAATTTATCTTCGTTGGGTTGTGTCACCTTCAAATCGTCCATGTTGAGTTCAATAGGAACATCAGTCTTGATGGTTGCCAAGAACTTCGACATGCGGATGTCGTCAACATGTTCTTCTACTTTCTTCTGAAGGGCACCTTTGATTTCTGATGTTCTGCTCAACATCTCGTCGATGGAGCCAAACTCATTAATCAGTTTGACGGCAGTCTTCTCACCAACGCCAGGACAGCCTGGAAAGTTATCTGCTGAGTCACCCATGAGTGCCAACAGGTCAATGACAGCTTGTGTCGATGGAATGGCATATTTTGCTTTCACTTCCTCAGGCCCCATCGTCTCATAGCCACCACCATGACGAGGACGGAAAATGAATACATTATCACTAACCAACTGACCATAGTCTTTGTCTGGAGTCAGCATGTAGGTCTTAATCCCCTTAGCACCAGCCTTGGTAGCTAACGTGCCAATCACATCGTCAGCTTCGTAGCCGTCGACTTGAAGAATGGGTATGTTCCACGCATTCATCAGATCTTTAATGATGGGTACTGCGCGTCTGATATCCTCTGGCGTTGCCTCGCGCTGTGCTTTGTAGGCTGGGTAGACGTCAGAACGGAACGTGGGACCATGAGGGTCGAAGGCTACTCCAAGGTGAGTAGGCTGTTCTTTGGTCAGTACCTCTTGAAGGGTATTGAGAAAACCCACAATGGCACTGGTGTTCAAGCCCTTTGAGTTGATACGCGGATTCTTGATGAATGCGTAGTACGAGCGATAGATAAGCGCATAAGCGTCTAAAAGGAATAGCTTCTCCATGTTGTTTTTCTGAAATTTCGTGTAAAATTACTAATAAATTAGGGAATATCCAATTATTTTCATTAATTTTGCATCAAAATAATATTTCTCATGGATTATTTAAGCACCATAAAACAGCCCATAGAAGGCGATTTAAACGAGTTCATCGCATTGTTTGAACAGTCTCTGACGCATCAGGACGGTATGCTATCATCGGCATTAAGTCATATCCGAAAGCGTGGAGGCAAGCGCATGCGTCCTATTCTGATGTTGCTGATGGCGAAGAATTATGGTGCTATATCTAGTGTCACGCAACACTCGGCTGTGGGTCTTGAATTGTTGCATACAGCTTCCCTGGTACACGATGATGTGGTCGATGAGAGTGGGGAGCGTCGTGGACAGGCTTCTGTCAATGCTACTTATAATAATAAGGTAGCAGTGCTGGTAGGCGACTATATCTTATCAACGGCCCTGCTGCATGTCTCTTTTACTGGTCATCAGCGTATTGTGCAGGAGCTTTCTGAGCTTGGCCGTACATTGGCCGCTGGTGAGATACTACAGTTGTCGAATATCCAGAACCAGGACTTCTCGGAAGAGGTGTATTATCAGGTAATCCAGCAGAAGACGGCTGCTCTGTTCCAGTCATGTGCCGCCATAGGTGCTTTGTCAGCGGGCGCTACTGACGAACAGGTCCAGAAGGCTGGTGAATTCGGCAAGAATCTGGGCATTATGTTCCAGATTCGTGATGATATCTTTGACTATTTTGACTCTAAGGAGATAGGCAAACCCACTGGTAATGATATGACGGAAGGAAAACTTACGTTACCGGTTATCTATGCATTGAACAATACTGATTTTGATTCCATGCTGACGTTGGCAAAGAAGGTGAAAGCAGGAACTATTAACCCCGATGAAATAGCTGTTCTTGTGGAGTTTACCAAACAACAGGGTGGCATAGAATATGCTGAGCAGAAGATGGCTGAATTCAGTCAACTCTGTAAGAATTATATTGTTGAAAATGTAAAAGAAAAGGCCATCAGGGAAGCCCTGACAGCCTATGTAGATTACGTAGTTCAGCGTAACTATTAGAAGAATTTTACTTCTTTTCCAGCCAGATCGCTCAGCACCAAGTTGGGCAGACGACTGGTTCCCAGACGGAAGTAATAGTCGGTGAGCCATTTCTCGCCAAGCACTTCCTCTACTATGCTGTAGTAGGTAATGGCGTCCTTGACGGTATTGATGCCTCCTGCTGGCTTCAAACCTATCATGATGCCTGTCTCCTCGTAATACTCCTTAATGGCCTGGCACATGACGTATACTGCTTCGGGTGTTGCACCAACTTTCTCTTTACCAGTAGATGTCTTGATGTAGTCAGCTCCTGCATACATCGACAGTAAAGCAGCCTTCTTTACGTTCGATAGATTCAGCAGGTCACCAGTCTCCAGAATGACCTTCATGGGCACATCACCGCAAGCGGCTTTCTGCTCGGAAATTTCGTCGCAAACAGTCTCGTAGTCACCAGCCAGGAACTCGCCTACATGCATGACGATATCAACGTTCTTAGCACCATCGTTGACTGCCAGTTTGGTCTCAGCAACCTTAATCTCAATGAGTGCCTGGGAAGAGGGGAATGCACCACTGACAACGGTAGGAATAACGCCTTCTACCTCGAGTGACTCTGCTACCAATTTAGCAAAACGGGGGTAGGTGACAACAGTTGCTACATGCGGCATATCAGGGTATTCGTGAGCAAAGTTGTTTACCTTCTCTACCAGTCTCAATACGCTCTCAGCACTGTCCTGAGTGGTCAGTGTGGTCATACATACACAGCTAAAGAGGAACTTTTTAATCTTCTCTGTGTCGTTCTTTGGTACTCGCTCTTCTACAATTTTCTTCAAAGCAGCTGCTACAGCGGCTTCATCGACATTGCAGTTGTACTTGCTGAGTGCTTCGTCATACTTGCTTCTCAGCTCTGTGTGAATGTGATTTTCTGTCATAATACTAGTTTTTTAGTCAATATAAGATTAGAGTTTTTCGTTTCGTATATGTCTTTCCTTATCTCTAAGTGTTTTCTTTTCTATGTTTTTCTTCAGCTCTTCTGTCAGGTCTACACCTGTCTGGTTTGCCAGGCAAAGTAATACCCATAATACGTCAGCCATCTCGTCTCCTAAGTTGTCTTTCTCGCCTGCTTTGAAACTTTGGTCGCCATATTTGCGGGCCATGACACGAGCCAGTTCGCCTACTTCTTCAGTGAGTACAGCCATATTTGTCAGTTCAGAGAAATATCGCACTCCATAGGTCTTAATCCACTGATCTACAGCATTTTGTGCTTCCTTAATCGTCATACGGCCCTTATCATTTGTAGGATTAACAGCATAATGGTCAGCAGCATAATGACAATATTCTGCCTGTTCTCTCTGGCATATTCCTGCCAATGGAAAGCTTTGTATACTACGTTGACGAGCCATAGCAACAAGCCTGCCGCACATGGCCAAACGCCGTATCTCAAGCCGATAGTGAAGGTCATCACCACACCAATCAAAAGGAGTAGCATGCCTGCTAATTGTATCTCGCGTAGATATTTTTTCATTCTTTATTCTTAGTGTCCATGCAGATGGTTACAGGACCATCGTTAAGTAGCTCTACCTTCATGTCAGCACCAAATTCTCCTGTGCCTACAGGTTTTCCTATAACTGCTGAGAGCTGCTGGCAGAAAGCCTCGTAGAGCGGTATAGAGTGCTCGTGGCTACCTGCTCTGAACCATGATGGACGATTGCCTTTCTTGTAGCTGGCAAAGAGGGTAAACTGGCTTATTACCAGTATTTCTCCATCCACGTCAATGATGCTACGGTTCATGACTCCATTATCGTCATCAAAGACTCTGAGATTTGCTATCTTTTTAACCAACCATTCTACGTCTTCCAGACTGTCCTCCTCACAGATACCAATCAATATAAGAAAGCCTTGCTTGATCTCTGACTTGATAGTACCTTCTATGGTCACACTAGCCTTGCTGACGCGTTGTATCACAGTTCTCATTCTGCAAAGATAAGTAATTATTCTGATATAACCAAGAAAATCAGGCATGAAAATAGTCATAAACTATTTTTGCTTTTGCCTGCCCAATAATATCAGCCAACTCAGTCATGTCAGTATTGCGTATCTTTTTGACTGATTTTAGTGCCTTAAGAAGCTCGTCACGCGTTTTTGGACCTATTCCCTTGATATCATCCAGCTCCGAGTGTAAAGCGTGCTTAGAACGCTTGTCACGATGGAAGGTAATGGCAAAGCGATGTACCTCATCTTGTAGCTGAGTGAGTACTCTGAACAGCTCTGATGTATCTTTCATTCCTACCACTCTGGGTGGGAAACCGTATAATAGCTCGTTGGTACGATGTTTGTCGTTTTTAGCAAGGCCAGCAATAGGAATATCAAGATTCAGCTCGTCTTGTATGGCCTGCCGAATGACCTCCATTTGGCCTTTTCCACCATCAGCAACAATGAGGTCGGGTAGGGGTTGCTCTTCGTCTATCAGACGTTTATATCGTCTGTAAACAACCTCTTTCATGGATGCGTAATCGTCTGGACCAACGACGGTTTTAATGTTGTATTTTCGATAATCCTGCTTGGAGGGTTTCATCTTCTTAAAGACTACACAAGCAGCTACAGCATCTGATCCAGAGATATTGGAGTTGTCAAAACACTCTATCTGATAGGGCATCTTGGGTAGGTGCAGTAGGTCTTGCAGTTCCTTCATCAGACGTACCTGTTTCTGTTCTGGATTAAGCTTTTCTGCCTGTTTCAAACGGTCGAACTTATACTGTTTACCGTTCATGATTGAGAGGTCAAGGAGTGTCTTCTTATCGCCCATCTTAGGCACTGTAAACTTCACATCTGTTAGGATCTCAGGCATTTCAAAGGGTACTATGATCTCTTTAGCATTGCTCTTAAAACGTTCTCTAAGCTCAATAATACCCAATTGTAGTAGTTCTTCATCACTTTCTGACAACTTTTTCCTATATTCAATGGTGAAGCTCTGGTTGGTACTACCATTTGACACGTGCAGATAGTTGATAAAGGCTACTTTTTCATCACTCGTAATGGAGAAAACATCTACATTATTAATGGTATGGCTTACCACCTCACTCTTGCTGACAAAACCCTCTAATGCCAGGTATTTACGTTTGATCTCCTCAGCCTCTTCAAACCTCAGTTCTTCACTTAAACGGAGCATCTCCTCCTTTAAATCGCGCAGTACCTGACGTGTATTTCCTTTTAATATTTCGCGTGCTTGCTGAATATTTTTCTGATAGTCTTCGTATGACTGTTTACCCATACAAGGACCCATGCATTTCTTGATATGATAGTCCAAGCAAACCTTGTATTTACCACTATTCACTCCTTCTTTTGTGATAGGTTGGTTGCACGTGCGAGGATGATACAATTCTTTGATAATATCCAGTATCGCATACATTGAACCTACATGTGAATAGGGCCCGTAATAGGTTCCCCATTTCTTATTAATGGTGCGCGTTTTGAAGATTCGTGGGAAATATTCGTTGGTAACGCAGATAGAAGGGTAGGTCTTACCGTCTTTCAGTAGTACGTTGTAGCGAGGATTATACTTCTTTATCAGCGAATTTTCTAGCAATAGAGCATCCTCCTCCGTATTAACTACTGTGTAGCTAATATCGTAGATTTTTGAGACTAAAACCTTTGTTTTGAAACGGTCAACCTCTGTGTGGAAGTAGGATGAGACACGACTCTTGAGATTCTTGGCCTTACCCACATAGATGATTGTACCCTCAGCATCATAATACTGATAGCTTCCTGGTTTTTCGGGTAGGGCACTTACAATACGCTTTAGCTTCTCTAGTCGTGCCTCATTCTCTTCTTTTTTCATACAGTAAGTTTCACGTGAAACATTAAATAGTTAGCAAGGTACTAACCTCACACAGTCCATCAAATTCATCTCGACCATGCAGACCTTCGTCTTTGATCTCGATGATAAAGTTCATAAAGATTTCTTTGGGATTAAAGTGCTTTACTAATTTCCAACAAGCTTTAGCAGTTCCGCCCGTTGCCAACAAATCATCGTGAATCAAGACAATGTCGTTTTCGTTGATGGAGTCTAGGTGCATTTCGATGGTATCAACGCCATATTCCTTCGAAAAGGACTCTTTAATTGTAGTAGATGGCAGTTTTCCTGGTTTTCTTGCCAATACGACACCAGCACCAAGCTTAACAGCTAATGCAGCAGCCATGATAAAACCGCGACTCTCTATGCCGACAATCTTGGTGATTCCTTTGTCTTTGTAAATTTCGTAGAGTTCGTTAACCATGATTTGCATACACTCTGCATTCTTGTACAGTGTCGTTACGTCACGGAAGTTGATACCTTTCTTTGGGAAATCTGGTATACAACGCAGATTGTCCAATAATACTTTGTTGTTCATAATTCTTGGTTTTAGCGTTATAATATGATAGTTATTACTATTATTGTTTCACGTGAAACTTATCTACCCATTAGCACCAACATGGCATTGATGTCACTAGGTGAAACACCAGGAATACGACTGGCTTGTGCGAGTGTTTCGGGTTGAATACGTTCCAATTTCTGTCTTGCTTCTGTTGATACGGCTGTCAGATTGGGATAATCGAAGTGTCCTTTGATTTTGATGTTCTCTAAGCGGTGCATCTTTTCTGCCACCATTCTTTCTCGTTCGATATATCCTTTATACTTGATATGGATTTCTGCGGCTTCGGCAATCTCCTCTTTTCTGTTAGGTAACTTGTCTATCATTTCCTTGAAATCTGGCACGATATTCATCAGCTTTTCAAAGTTCAGTTCTGGTCGTGCTACCATATCTTCCAACTTACAGCCATAGACGAGTGGGGTAGAACCCATAGCTTCTAAAGCACCATTTATTACCTTTGGTTTGATGGGGTAATTGTGACAGAATTCCTCAATCTGTCTAATTGCTTCCTTTTTCTCAAGCCACCAGTCGTAGCGGTCACGTTTAGCAATGCCTAGTTCATAGGCTTTTTCTGTCAGGCGAGCGTCAGCATCGTCTTGACGAAGTAAGATACGGTATTCCGCTCTGGAGGTAAACATACGGTATGGTTCGTCTACACCTTTCGTTACGAGGTCGTCAACCAGTACGCCGATGTAGGCTTCGTCGCGTTGTAGTTCGAAGGTGCGGTTCGTGGCAACTGAATCGCCACACACACCACCAGCCTTGAGGGCTGCATTGATGCCTGCCAGTGTTCCCTGTCCACCCGCTTCTTCGTAACCAGTGGTACCGTTAACCTGTCCTGCCATAAATAGTCCATCGATAACTTTTGATTCCAACGAGTGTTTTAACTGGGTCGGATCAAAGAAGTCGTACTCGATGGCATAGCCAGGGCGATATACCTTGAGGTCGCGAAGTGCTGGGATATGTTTCAAGGCTGCTATCTGTACATCCATAGGTAGGCTTGACGAAAAGCCGTTCAGGTACATCTCATTAGTATCTTCACCCTCAGGTTCCAGGAACAGTAGATGTTGTGGACGATCAGGGAAGGTAACTAACTTTGTTTCTATTGACGGACAATAACGCGGACCTATCGATTGAATCTGTCCGTTATAAAGTGGAGAGTCTGCCAATCCGCTACGCAGTGTCTCGTGGACCTCTTCGTTGGTATAGCATACCCAACAGGGGAGTTGTTGCAGTGGACGTTGCTCACCCATATATGAAAACTTGTAATAGCCGTTTTCACCATCCTGTCGTTCCATATCTTCAAAGTGTACGCTACGTTTGTCAATACGTACCGGGGTGCCTGTCTTCATGCGAGCAGAGCGAATGCCATGACGGGTGATGCTCTCTGTAAAGTGGGGTACAGCAGGTTCTGCGATACGTCCACCAGGAACCATCTTTCGTCCGATGTGCATTAAACCATTCAGGAAGGTGCCAGCGGTGATGACTACCGCTTTTGCCCTAATTTCTGCACCCCAGATAGTTTTGACGCCAGTAACCTGTTTCCTGACGGGGGAAGCGTCAGGCACAGTTTCAACGAGCAACTCGTCAGCCTGGTCTTGCCAGACGTCGAGATTAGGGGTGTTATCCAGTACAGAGCGCCACTTCCAGATAAACTTTCCTCTGTCACATTGGGCTCGAGGGCTCCATACAGCAGGACCTTTGCTTCTGTTCAACATACGGAATTGAATGGCAGTAGCATCTGTCACTAATCCCATGTTTCCTCCTAAGGCATCAATCTCGCGGACAATCTGTCCTTTGGCAATGCCACCAATAGCAGGATTGCACGACATCTGTGCAATCTTGTTCATATCCATCGTGACCAATAGCGTCTTTGCTCCCATGTTAGCTGAAGCTGTCGCAGCCTCGCAACCAGCATGGCCACCACCAATCACTATAACATCATAGTTCAGTATCATTTCAAAAAGCGTCTTTTATATGGTCCACATCATAGTTGTCACCCATGGTACCCACCACCGTGATGATATCGAAACGGATTTCTTGGTCGATATGCCGATATTTGATGTAGTGGTTGGCGGCTTGTTGGAGATGGCAAATCTTTTGGTAGTCTACCGCTGTTTCTGGGTCAGTGAACATGCGGTTGCTACGTGTCTTGACTTCCACAAAGACCACAGTGTCGCCATCCAGTGCAATGATGTCCAGATCGCGATGCCCTGACTTCCAGTCGCGCTCCATAATGGTATATCCTTGACGTAGCAGATAGTCTGCTGCTACCTCTTCGCCCCATTTCCCTAATTCGTTGTGTGATGCCATAAATACATAATAATTGTGTACAAAGGTACGAAATCTTTTGCAAAAAAGTCATTATTTGATGGAAATATTTGGATATTTCAGCAATATGTATTACTTTTGTCACATTATTTACGTTATAGCTTACTTTGAAGAATTACTGGCAAGATGAAAAAATACTCATCCGTTTTACTACTATTATTCTTTTTGCTGACATCTTGTATGGAAGATCATTCTAATGATTCTCCCCTGATGGGTGTGTCGATTAGTAATGTGGTTCTCAATTCATATGAAACTCAAAAGGTCATTGAGGCACAGTCTACATTTACTGGCATCTTTGCTCGGACGACGGATCTCAGCACCAACCAAGAAGCAACATGGTTAAAGGTGACATTGAGTAAAGGTAAGATTACCCTGAACCTGGAGGAGAATATTAGTATCCAAGACCGACAGGCAAAGGTGACACTCTATATGGGTCCAAATAGGGATAATGTTCGCAATCCTGACCTGGAAACAGAATTCCTTGTCACACAAAAGATGAACGATCAGTTTGAGGGCTTACAGATTTCGGAATTGATCATGACGAGTCTTGCTGCTGACACCACAGTCGTGTTGGGTAAGGATATTCAAAAGGCAAAGGTGGAAGTGCAAGGTGTTGATGGCTTTAATGACGTTAATTGGTGTTTGGCACGCCTTAACGGAGGTAACGAGTTGATAGTCAGGGTGAATGAGCATAAGTCACGTGGCATTCGTCAGGCACTTATCCGTTTGTTACCCAACAGCAAAACACCTGTTGACTCCCTGACAGCCAGTACGGCATTCCTTGTTACCCAGCACCAGAATACCGTATTGGACAGTTTGGCATTTAAGGAACTGGAGTTTGATTACGAAGCCAGCAGTCAGGTGGTAAAGACTGACCGCCAGCTGAGAAATATCAAGGCACAGATCATTGACAACGAGACATTAGGTGCTGCTTCCTGGTGTAATGTTACCATTGCTGGCGACTCTCTGACAGTAAAAGCGACAACCCTTAATACCAAGCAAGATCGTTCCGCACAGGTAACTCTTTATCTGCCCAATAATGGTACGGTAATTGATTCTACCACCATCACTCATACCTTCAACGTTGTTCAGCATCACAACGCTGTATTTGATGGTATGAATATTCCGGATACGACTATTTCATACAATCAGACAAAGACAGTTCTGAGGTTGAGGTTGAAGAATCCCATGAAAGGCATCAAGGCCAAGGTGACAGATGAGGAAACACATGCTGATGCCAGTTGGCTCAGTATTCAGGCAGCTGCTGACTCTGTAGTAATGAAGACTTCTGTTCACAAGAATAAAAAAGACCGTTCAGCGCTAGTGACGCTCTATTATCCTAATAGTAAGGATGTTAATGACACGTCTACGGTTAAGACCTCTTATCGAGTGACACAGCGACACAATACCATCTTTGACGACTTTACCACCACTGATGTCCAGATGCCTTCTGAAGCTTCCAATGCTACGCTGACCTTCGGCAGTGAACTTACTGACATCAAGAGTGTGATGGTAGATAGTGCTACCAATGCTTCACCCAAATGGCTGACACTCAAAATTGAAGGAAAGAAGGTGCTGTTGACTGCTAAGGCCAATGCCGATATGTCGGATCGTAAGGCTACGGTAACGCTCTATTATCCGAATAACGGTACCACTGTCGGCGAGAATACTGTCAAGACAACCTTCTATGTTCGCCAGAGCAAGAAGGAGCAGATCGTCCTGGAAAATAAGTCGCTGACAGTGTCTTATGAAGCTCAGAACGTTGAGGTGTCTGTGATGAGCAATGTGGGTATTGTCATTCAGGGAAGAGCAATTACGGAGCAACGCATTACTATTTCCGGTTATCATGTAGAAGGCACGACCCATAAAATTATTCTTAGTTTTAAGGAAAACAAGATTGATGAGGTCCTCAAGGATACGTTACACCTAGTCAGCAGCACAAACAGTAATGTGAAGGCAGACCTGTATGTTACTCAGAAGACTAACCCTGCCATCACCTTGTTTGAAGGTGAAACCCCCAACTGGAGTTTCAGAAAGGACGGTGGCCAGTTCCAACTTCTTGTAAGCACCCTGACACCTGACTATAAAGTTGAAAAGAAGGCCTCGTGGATTACTGTAGGCAGTAAGACGCGTGAAAGTATGGGCAAATACTATCACATGATTACCGTCCAGAAATATACTGGTGAGGGTCCATTACGTATGGATACCATCTATGTCAAGAATGACGAGGTGACTAAGAAATTTGTTGTCTCGCAAGACAAGTACCTTTACTTATCTGAGACAGAAGTGAAGTTGGAGGTAGGTAAAACACACCAGCTTGTAGTGACAAATAAGACGAACAATCCCGTAGCTTGGTCCAGTGCCAACGCCTCTGTTGTCTCGGTCAACAGTAGTGGATTGATTACAGCTCATAAACGTGGTAGTGCTCAGGTGAAGGTATCGATAGGCACTTACAAAGGCATCTCTGATTATAGTGACTATTGTACGGTGAAAGTGTTTGATGCAAGGGATAGTCTTCTCGTCAAACGTAACTATGGTGACTATGTAAAGACCAATGGCTATGTCACTGCCGAATGTCCCATTACCATCACCAATGCCTATCATAAGGCCATTAGTCTACAATCTGTTAAGATCGTAGGTGACGATGGTGATTCTGTCATCTTACCAACGAGTCCTACTATCAATAATAATGTACTCTCGTCAGGAGATGATTTGGTTGTTAACTTCCCCAGAATCATCCAAGTTTACAATCCTAAGGTGGTGATTAATTTCACTGTTGTTGGTGGACAGCAATACACGAAAGAAGTGGAATATTAGTCTTCCTTCTACGTAGAATATCACCTGCTTTGCAATCGGATTTGCAAGGCAGGTGAATTTTTTTGTGAAAACGTTTGCTAATTTCATATTTTTATAGTACTTTTGTACCCTAAAAGTCTACGCATGTACTTATTACTCTGTATTTATTATTAATTTTAATTCAATATTTTTATGTGGTTAATCAATTCATCAATTGGTCGTAAGGTTGTAATGTCAGTTACAGGCTTAGCGTTGATTCTGTTCCTGACATTCCACGGTTGCATGAACATTGTCGCGCTCTTCTCTGGCAAGGCTTACAACATGATTTGCGAAATGCTGGGTGCCAACTGGTATGCCATCGTGGCAACACTGGGTCTGGCTGCTTTGGCTGTGATTCACATCGTTTTTGCGTTCATCTTGACCGCACAGAACCGTACCGCTCGTGGCAATAGCCGCTATGATGTGGCTACTACAGTGAATGCTGGCAAGGTGGAGTGGGCTTCTAAGAACATGCTCGTTCTGGGACTCATCATCCTGGTTGGTCTGTTGCTGCACCTGAAGGATTTCTGGTACAACATGATGTTCGCTGAGATTGTTGGTATGGAAACTAAGCTGAGTCCTACGGATGGCTTTGGCTGGATCATCGAGACCTTCTCGAACCCCGTGTTCGTAGTGCTCTACCTCGTTTGGTTCGCTGCTATCTGGTTCCATCTGGCTCACGGTTTCTGGTCAGCTATGCAGACGCTGGGTATCAGCGGTAAGGTATGGCAGAAGCGCTGGAACTGCATTGGTCTCATCTATGTTACCCTGCTCATGCTGGGCTTCGCAGTTGTTGTCTTGGGCTTTGCCTTCGGCTGTGCTCCTTCACTTCAGTGTGCTGATGCTGACTGCTGTCAGCAGGCTATCGAGTGCTGCAAAGAGGCTGCTGAGTGCTGCAAGTAATTATCAATTGTAAATTATCAGAATTATGGCTAAAGTAATAGATTCAAAGATTCCCGCAGGTCCAGTACCTGAGAAATGGAAGGAATATAAGGCTCATCAGCGTCTCGTAAACCCCAAGAACAAGCTGAAGCTCGACGTCATCGTCGTAGGTACTGGCTTGGCAGGTGCTTCTGCAGCTGCTTCTCTTGGTGAGATGGGTTTCAACGTGATTAACCTGTGCATTCAGGACTCTCCTCGTCGCGCTCACTCTATCGCTGCTCAGGGTGGTATCAATGCTGCTAAGTGCTATCAGAACGACGGTGACTCTATCTACCGTTTGTTCTACGATACCGTAAAGGGTGGTGACTATCGTGCTCGCGAGGCCAACGTTTATCGTCTGGCTGAGGTTTCTAACAATATTATCGACCAGTGCGTAGCTCAGGGTGTTCCCTTTGCCCGTGAGTATGGTGGCATGCTGGCTAACCGTTCTTTCGGTGGTGCTCAGGTAAGCCGTACGTTCTATGCTAAGGGTCAGACTGGTCAGCAGCTGCTGCTGGGTGCTTATAGCTCACTGAGCTGTCAGGTAAAGGCCGGTAAGGTAAAGCTCTACACCCGTTACGAGATGGAAGACGTAGTCATCGTTGATGGCCGTGCTCGTGGTATCATCGCCAAGAACCTCTGTACTGGTAAGCTGGAGCGTTTCAGCGCCAATGCCGTAGTGATCGCTACTGGTGGTTATGGTAACACCTACTTCCTCTCTACCAACGCTATGGGATGTAACTGTACCGCTGCTGTTCAGTGCTATCGTAAGGGTGCTTACTTTGCTAACCCCTCTTACGTTCAGATTCACCCCACCTGTATCCCCGTTCATGGTGACAAGCAGTCTAAGCTGACGCTGATGTCTGAGTCACTGCGTAACGATGGTCGTATCTGGGTTCCCAAGAAGATTGAGGATGCTAAGGCTCTGCAGGCTGGTAC
>CADCAG010000019.1 GCA_902799355.1 uncultured Bacteroidales bacterium | reverse complement strand
TAGCCTCCCCAGATGGTGGTCTTCAGATACGGTTCAAATTTATACGGTTTCATTTAGCTTTGATATGATTTCGCCTGCAAAGGTATGGATAATTTTTCAAACGGGATGACACCCTATTGACAGATGCTGATACTTTGGCCGTCAAACGATGATTTTCGTCTTCTGGTACTTCTCGCGGAACTCCGTGGGGTTGCACCCCTTACGGCTGCGGAACAGCCGGTTGAAGTTGCTGAGGTTGTTGAACCCGCAGCTCCAGCATATCTCGCTGACACTGTCGGCGGTGTCGACCAGTCGGCGGGCAGCCAGTCCCAGTCGGATGTCGATGATGTACTCGCTGAGGTTCTTGCCTGTGCGCAACTTGAAGAAGCGGCTGAAAGCCGTGGGCGTCATGCCGACGAGGTCGGCCAGCTGTTCCAGTCGCAGGGTGTCGCTGATGTGCGTATTGATGAAGTCCTTGACCTTCAGGACGCGGCGCGACTCGCTGCTCACGTCGACCTTGGCGAATGTGGAGGACGACAGCTCGTGGGCATCGTCGAACTTGGACAACTCATAGAGGATGGAGATGAGCTCCTGCGCCATGTAGAACTTGTCGTCCATTGACGAGAGGCGTGCCAGACGGTGGTAGACGGCCATGATGGCAGGCATGGAGAAGGCCAGTCCGCGCTTGGCGCGCATCATCATATTGTAGATAGACTTGTAGGGGTTGGTGTGGAAGATGCTGTGCTCGTCATCGAAGTGGATGAAGAACTGTATCGTCACCTCGTGGATGTCGTCGCTGTGACACTCGTGCTGCTCCCAGACATGTTCCAAGTCGCTACTGGTGATAAGCGTCAGGTCGTAGTCACCAATGACCTCGCTGGAGTCGCCCACCACGCGGCGTGCTCCAGCACCATTCTCCACGAAGTTCAGCTCCATGATGTCGTGGCAGTGGATGGGGTAGTCGAACTCCTTCTTATGACGGTCGGCGACATACATGAAGTCGTGGTCGCCCAGTGGGGTAATCTCGCGTAATACTCCTGTCTCCATAGTCTCTTACATTCTTATTTCACCTGTTGCATGCGTGCTACCTGCTCGCGAACCACGGCCAGCGTGGTAGTGTCAGAGGCAAAGACGCTGTTCAGTCCCTGCGCCTCCTGTGCGGGATCGTTGGTATAGGGGTCGCCCACCTGCCACTGTTCGTGCTGAGGAATGGCGAAGCCGCCCCAGCCCCAGAAGTTGCAGCCCGCAAACTTGCCGCCCTGCTCGGCATTGTCGGCCACCAGCGAGAAGACGTAGCGGTAATAGCCGTCGCGCCCCTTGGTCGGCGTGTCGAGCGTGAACTTGAAGCCGTCGCGCGGATAGCCGAACTCCTCCATGACCAGCGGCTTGTTCAGACGGTCACAGATGGCCAGATGGCGGTCGATATACTCCTTGGTATTCTGGCAGGCTATAGGCAGGTGCTCCACCAGCGAGTCGGGCTTCGACCAGCCCCAGTTGTAGGGCCACAGATGGACGTTGCAGTAGTCGACATTCTTGTCGGCACAGATGCGCTCGTAGCAGTCGTAGTCGTTCTCACAGCCCCACGAGCCCTCGCTGCCAATGCTGATAAGGTGGTTCTTGTCGAGCGAACGGATGAGGGCAGAAGCCTCAGCCAGCCACTTCTCGAAGGCAGGCAGCGCCTCACGCGAGAAAGCTCGCGGCTCGTTGCCTATCTGCCACGACATGATGGCAGGATCGTCGACATACTTCACGCCGGTATATTGATTGGTACGCGACAAGATGTAGCGCACATGGTCGTAGAACAGCTGGTGGGCCTTCTCGTTGCCCGCATACTGCGCCATAGCCTCCATAAAGGCAGGGTAGCCCACCTCGTCGGGGCGCGGCTGCTTGCCCAGTCCTGCATGCTCCAGATAGAAGCCGTAGCCCCCACTCCACTCCCACGAGTTGTTCAGATAGAGCACGGCGACCATGTGGCGCTTGCCCATCTCCATGAGCAGGTAGTCGAGACCCGCCAGGATGGTGTCGTTATAGACGCCTGGCGCTACCTGCAGCGTCGGCTCCACCTTGGTCTTCACGCCCCGCTCACCATCGGCACCCACCAAGATGCGCAGGTTGTCAATGCCCATACGCTTCATCTCGTCGAGCTCGCGCGTCAGACGCTCACGGTCGCCGCCCTGCCCTTCTGAGGCGAGAATGGCACCATACCAGAAGTTGGTACCGACATAATAGTAGGGCTTACCGTCGCGCACAAAATGGCCGTTCTCCACGCGCACAAAGTCGCTCGTCTCAGCCACACGCTGATGACAAGCCATCACACAGGCTGCCACCACGATGGCCACACCGATTCTCATGGATAGTTTCTTCATTGGATGCAGATGCATTTAGATTAGTTTTGTAGTATTTCAAGATGCAAAGATATAACTTTTTGTCGAAAACAAACAAAGAATTTAGAAAAACATCATTCGACAATATTCATTTTTCCATTTTTTATGCTTATAATTTCTTCAAGTGAAAAAAAACCACTACCTTTGCACCCATGAATAAGAGAATTGTGCTCAAGAAGATATTTTCAGTATACGGTGTGGCATATCTGTTGTTGCTGGTGTATGTGCTGGCCTTGCAGATGATATACCCCAAACTGGAGCTGCACCTGATGTTGAACGGCTACCATAACAGCTTCCTGGACACCTTCTTCACCTATTACACCCAACTGGCAGAGTGGCCCTTGTATGTGCTGGCGCTGCTGCCCCTGTGCTGGAAGAAGATACGGTTTACCGGATTCTTTGCCCTGTGCGAGCTGACAGCTGGTGCACTACTGCAAATCCTGAAGCACACCATCGACATGGAGCGCCCCGTCAGCGCCTTTGAGAACTGCAAGGACATGGTGCTACCCTTGGTGGACGGCATCAATATGCACCACAGCAACTCGTTTCCCTCAGGCCATGCCTCGACATTCTTCGTATTCTGCACCTGCTGTGCGCTGTTGATGGCCTATCGCTTCACGCTGCGCGAGCAGAGCGGCAAGAGGTGGCTGCTGTATGGCGCCTCGATGCTGGGACTGCTGCTGCTGGCCACGCTGGGCGCCTACTCGCGCGTCTACCTGTCGCAGCACTTCCTGTCGGACATCTGCATGGGTAGCGTCATCGGCTTCACCACGCCGATACTGATGAGCTACTATATTGGTCACAAGATAATTAAGCCCAAACAACAAGAAGAGCAACCCACCAAATGATGGAACTATTACACAAGATAATCAACCTGAAAAAGGTCTTCACAAGACCCCTTTCGCTATTTACTTTTTCGTGTATCATCAGCCTCGGCACGCTATTACTGTACAACATCCCCTTCTTCAACTACGTAGCGGAAAACAGCAATGAGAGTGCGGGCGGAAAATTCATGTTGCTGGCATCGCTGGTAGTTATCATGCTGCTGTTGCACTTCATGCTGACCTATCTGGCCATCTACTGCCTGCGCATCGTGGGACGCATCCTGCTGGCCATCTTCGCCATCATCAACGCCACGGCGGTGTACTTCATCGTGACCTATAGCGTAATGATTAACGCGACAACCATCGAGAACGTTTTCAATACCAGATATTCAGAGGCATCGGGATTCTTCAGTTGGTCGCTGTGGCTCTTCATCTTGCTGTGTGGCGTGGTGCCGGCAGTCTACTGTCTGCTGCAACCCGTCGTAGTGGGCAAGGTGAAGAAGCTGGGCATCTACTGTGGCAGCTCGCTGGCTGTCATCCTGGTGGTCGGCTTGCTGAACGTCGGGCAGACACTATGGATCAGTCAGCACGACACGGAGCTGGGCGGACTGATACAGCCCTGGTCTTATGTCGCCAACACATGCCGAATAATCAGCTTCAGCCAAGACGAGCAAGCTGAGGAAATCAAGCTGGCCGACGGAAAAATCACCGACAACGAGAAGACCGTCGTGGTGCTCGTCATCGGTGAGTCAGCCAGAAAAGCCAACTTCCAGCTCTACGGCTACAAGCGCGACACCAACCCGCTGCTGTCGAAGCAGAAAGACCTGAAGGTCTTTGAAGCCCAGTCGTGTGCCACCTATACCACTGCTGGTTCCAAGGCCATCCTGGAGCCCAAGAACTCTGGCGACCTGTATGAGCTACTGCCGAACTATGCCTTCAGGACTGGCGTTGACGTGGCATGGCGCACCTCGAACTGGGGAGAGCCACCCATCCACATCGACGAATATGTGACAGACACCGACCTGGCCGACCAATATCCCGACGTCGACAAGAACTACGACGGCATCCTGTTTGCAGGACTCCGCGAGCGCATCGAGTCGAGCAAGAAGAACAAGGTGCTGATAGTCCTGCACACCAGCACCAGCCACGGTCCGAAATATGCCGACAAATACCCCAAGGAGTTTGAGGTCTACACGCCCGTGGCCAAGAACGTGGAAGAGGGTGAGAAGAACATTGCCACGCTGGTCAATGCCTACGACAACACCATCCGCTATACCGACTACCTGCTGGACAACCTGATCAGCACGTTGCGCGGCATGACAGCATGGAAAAGCGCCATGATCTTTATATCAGACCATGGCGAATCACTCGGTGAGAATCAGATTTTCATGCACGGACTGCCCATGAAACTGGCGCCCAAAGTGCAATACGAGATACCCTTCCTGGTATGGATGTCGAAAGACTTCAGAGAATACAGGAGCGACCTGCCTGAGGTGCTGGAGCAGCATTACATCTTCCACTCCGTGCTGAACCTGCTGTCTATCGAGTCGCCAGACTACGACAAAGACTTCGACATCTTCAAATAACCTTCGTCATCAGGCTCCGTGGTAGGTCAGCAGACCTTCCATCGGGCTCTGCAGGATGTTGCCCAGCTCAAAGCCTTCAGCCTTGGCAGCTTCCTCCAGCTCCTCACGGTAGTGGTGAGCCATAGACCCTACAAAGTGTACCTGCAGGTCAGGATGGTTGTAGGGCACAATATTCTTGCGGAAGAACTCGCGGAAGTTGTAGACGACAATCTCGCGGATAAAGGGGTTGTCGATATGCTCCATGATGAATGGTGACAGCGAGGCCAGCCAGCGGTTGACCAGCGTGCCACGATAGACCTTCTCGATAATGTCCTTCAACTCCATCTTGTTTGCCTTCAGGAATTCGTCACGGACAGTTGCCAGGGCGGGATTCTTGAAGATGGCATTCAGGAACAGGCGGCCCAGCACCGAACCGCTACCCTCGTCGCCCAGAATATAGCCCAGAGCGGGCGTGTTCTGAACGATGTTCTCACCATCATACAGACAACTATTGGCACCCGTTCCCAGGATGCAGGCCATGCCAGCCTCATGCTGACACAACGCACGGGCAGCAGCCGTCAGGTCGCTATGCACCTCAACAGTCTTGGGCGAGAGTTCCTCGTTCATCAGCTGAATCATCATGGGCACATGTGCCGGTGTACAGCCACTACCATAGAAATAGAGGTTCAGGTTCTGCAACAGCGGACTCTCCAGCACGCCCGACTCGATGAGCTTGGCACGGGGAAAACTCGACAACTGGGGCATCAATTCACGCTCAATGATGTCGCGGATGTCACCCGCTGTCTGGTGGATGGGCGTGATGCCTTGGGTACGGAACGTAGCGATAACCTCACTTTTCAATTGTGGGTTAGAAGAGTGCAGGAGCGTCCAATCAGTCTTGGTGCTACCGCTGTCAGCAATAAGTATCATCATAGTTGGCAAATATAATTTGTTTGTATTTAGATTTATCAGAGCATGTTATTTGACCACGAAGTCGAGCGACTGCAGGTCTTTGTCGAGCGACGAGCTGCCATAGAGTATCTGGTAGCGGCCAGGACGCGTGGAGAGTTCGTCGATAGAGGCGTCGTAGTATTCGAAGGCCTCACCGTCGAGGGTGATAGAAGCGGTAGCCGTCTGACCAGCAGCCAGCGTCAGCTTCTGGAAGCCCTTGAGCGACTTGATGGGAGCCTCGGGATAGTCGAGAGCCTTGACATAAACCTGCACAATCTCAGCACCCTCGCGACTGCCAGTATTGGTGACAGGAACGGTGAGCGTCACCTTGCCGTCAGCCTTCATGCTGGCGCGCGAAAGCTTGCCTTTCCCGTAAGCAAACGAGGTATAGCTTAGACCATAACCGAAGGCATACTGCGGCACACCACGGAAATAGCGGTAGGTGCGGTTCTCCATGGAGTAGTCGAGGAAGTCGGGCAGGTCGTTGTTAGAGCGATAGAATGTGACGGGCAGCTTGCCGCTGGGGTTGTAGTCGCCAAAGAGCACATCAGCCAGCGCCTTGGCACCACCCTGACCAGGATACCAGGCCTGCAGCAGGGCGTCGTACTGTCCCTCGACACTACCGAAGGCAATGGCTGAGCCAGAGCAGTTGACGAAGACGACGGGCTTGCCAGTGGCGTGCATGGCCTTCACGAGGCGCTGCTGGACGGCAGGCAACTCGATGTCCTGCTTGTCACCACCCTCGCCCTCCATGCGGGCAGAGATACCACCTATTATAATAATAACATCCATATCCTTCACCTGCTGGGCGAGGTCGTCGAACAGCACGGGCTTGCGCTCGCAGATGTCGCCACGCAGCATAGCAAACTGGCCGTTGCCGTGACGGTATTCGATGACAACGTCATAGGTCTCACCCTCCTTGACTGGGAACGACTTGTAGTCGGGAGTGCGGCGTCCGAAGCCGAAGCCGCGACCACGGCCGCCCTTAGCCTCTTCAACCACATGACCATTCACCTTGAGCACATAGCCGTTATCGGTCGAGAGCGTATATTTCATGTCGCCCGTGAAGGTGGCCTTATACTGTCCGCTGACGCGTACAGAGAGCGTGTCCTTGCTGACGCCCTGGGCAAAACCCCACGCGCCGAAGGTAGAGAAGTTCAGCTCGTTATAGTAACCCGTCGTAGCTGGCTGGCCACTCAACTCCTTATTGTTATAGAACTCTACGAGCACACCCTTGCCATCGTTGAAGTCCTGCAGATGATGTATAGTAGTCTCACCATCAGCGAGTTCGCAGGCTTTCTTATAGAAAACATTAGCGCCAGGTACTGCCTTCTTAATGCCCTCGAGCAACGAGTGCTGGTGTTCCTTGGTAGGAGTGCCACCGTAGTTACCGTTCAGCAGTTCCACATCGTCGGCATTAGGACCGACGACGGCGATATTCTTCAGACTCTTTGAAAGCGGGAGAATGCCCTTGTTCTCAAGCAGCACCATGGATTCGCGGGCGGCCTGTGTGGCGAGGGCGTCGTTGGCCTCACTACTAATGACATCGGCCTTTAGATTAGCCCAGGGAAGCATCTCAGCGGGGTCGAACATACCCAACTCGAAGCGGCCATAGAGCGTCTTGCGCAGGTGGAAGTCGAGGGTGCTCTCCTGGATGAGTCCCTTCTGCAGAGCTTCCGTCAGCACCATAAAGACCTTACCACATTCCAGGTCGGTACCGTTGAGAACAGCGTCGACAGAGGCAGACAGCGGGTCTTTGTGCGTCTCGTGCTGGCCCTTATTATAGAAGTTGTTGATGGCATCGCAGTCGGTGAGCACGATGGCGTCGTAGTTCCACTTGCGACGGAGGATGTCGACCAACAGGCGGTCGCTGGTACAGCAGGGAACACCCTCGTAGCGGTTGTAGGCACACATCACCTCGCGGACATTACCTTTCTTAACCAAGGCCTTGAAGGCTGGCAGATAGGTCTCCCACAGGTCGCGCATCGACACCGAGGCGTTATAGGTGTGGCGCAGAGGCTCTGGACCACTGTGTACGGCATAGTGTTTGGCACAGGCGTGGGTCTTGAAATACTTATCGTTGTTGCCCTGCATGCCGAGCACAGTCTGAACACCTAAGACGGCATTCAGATAGGGGTCTTCGCCACAGGTCTCCTGTCCTCTACCCCAGCGCGGGTCACGGAAGATGTTCACGTTAGGACACCAGAATGTCAACTCAGGATTGCCAGGATAGTAGGTGACGCCCATGGGCACGTTATACAGCTTCGGGTCGTTATGGTCGGTGCGGTTCCAGTTGGCACGAGCCTCATCGCTGACCGTTGAGAAGACGTCGTAGACCTGCTGAGGATTGAAGGCTGCCGCCATGCCGATGGGTTGCGGATAGACGGTATAGCCGCCCTGGCGCACACCATGGCAGGCCTCACTCCACCAGTTGTAGGAAGGAATGCCCAGTCGGTCGATAGAAACAGACTTGTTCATCATGAGTCCCACCTTCTCCTCAGGAGTCAGCAGCGACAACAGGTTCTCCACGCGCTCAGCATAGGAGAGTTGGGTATTCTGGTAAGGATATTGCGTGACAGCACCGCCATCATTCACCATGGCCTTGATGGACAGGGCGCCCAGCGTCTTGCCATTGGCGTCGAGCAGTTCCACGCTACGGAAGCTCTTGCCCAGCGACTTGGCAGGGGTGAACACCACCAGTACCTCGGCGGTGGCACCTGGAGCGACGACACCGTCAGGAACGATGGCCGTGATGCACTCGCAACTGGGATTGATCTTGGCGACCTTCACATCGGCCTTAGACTTGTTCTTGAACGTAAATGTGTGACATACAGCACCTGCTGCAGCATTGACAGTACCGAAGTCCCACTCGTAAGCATCGAATGAGAGAGCACTCTTCTTCTGGGCTGATACTGGTGACAGCACCAGCATAGCGCACAATACAGTTGATAATAGTTTCTTCATGTTGGTTAGAGTTAGTTTTATATAAGTTGCAAAGATACGGTTTTTCATCGATACTGACAAGATTACAGAGTTAAAATATCTTTAACAAGAAAAAAGAAGAAATCCTTTTGCTTTTCCCTCGTTTTTTTGTAACTTTGCACACAAAACTGAAAATAAAACCGGATGAAAAGGATACTGACCATCTTGCTGGTGCTGCTCACCACCTTGAGCGCACAGGCTGTGTTGAAAGAGAAAGACCTGCAGAAGACCCTGCAGATACTGCGCACGGAGCTGACCATGCACCATCGCGAACTGTCGCAACAGATAGAGATGAACCGCAAGCAGAGCGACCAGGTGCGCCAGCGACTGATCACAACCATGCAACGCTCTGACCAGAACTCGCTGATGCTTTACTCACAGAAGCTGGACTATGTCTTCGACCTGACCTATGCCTGCCACGAGGCCACCGAGCAGTTCCACGACTTCCGTCGCCAGCAGTTGCCTTTCCAGATGTTCATGGAGAAGGCTGATGCCGAGATTGCGCGCTACGACTCGCTGATCACCTCGCTGAAATCCATGCCCATCAATCTGCTTGACGACAAGGGAAAGACCGACCGCAACGTTTGTATGACGCTGGCCACGAATATCCGCAACTCACTCGTAGAGAACCGTACTACGCTGAGCGACTACATCCGCATCTATGACAGAACAGAGAAGCGCTTGAGCAATCTGAATGACTATGCCCAGAAGCGCTACTCAGACATACAGACCAACATCTTCAAGAACGGTGGCGACAGCTATTTCACCATTGTTACCAACTGGAGCCGCTACTGGAGCGCCATGGAGCGCACGGTGAAGAAGAAATACCAGCCGAACGCCCACTCGCAGTGGGACAGCCGCTGGATATTCGGTTTGTTGATCTCCACCATCTTCTATGCCATCATTGCCACGTTGCTGAACTTCCTGGCCATCCGCTTTGTGGTGCCCAAGCGTTTCCGCACGTCAGAATTCATGAAGAAGCGTGCCTGCATCACGATAGCCACCACGACGATTACCTTCGCGCTTATTCTGGGTATCACGCTGGCACTGACCGACCAGAACTTCTTCATCATGGCAGCCAATCTGCTGGTGGAATATGCATGGCTGTTGGGCGTCATCCTCTTCTCGCTGTTGCTGCGTGTGACGGGCGACCAAATCAAGAGTGCCTTCCGCATCTACACCCCCCTACTCTTCGTAGGATTCCTGGTTATAGCCATCCGTATCATCCTGATTCCTAACGAACTGGTCAATATCACCTTCCCACCCATCCTGCTCGTCTGTGCACTATGGCAGTGGAGCGTGATACGACGCCACAACCAGAACGTGCCCCGCTGGGATATGTTCTATACCTATATCTCACTGACCGTCTTCCTGATCAGCGTGGGCTGTTCATGGGCTGGCTATACGCTGTTGGCCGTACAGATACTGATCTGGTGGACCATGCAGCTGACCTGCATCCTGACCATCACCTGCGTAAGCCGCTATCTGAAGCTCTATGGTATGCGCCATCACTTCAACGAGCGTCCTATCACCCAAACATGGGCTTACGACCTGGCTGACGAGGTGTTGCTGCCCGTTATGGGTGTCTGCTCAGTTATGATTAGTATCTATTGGGCTGCTGACGTCTTCAACCTCAGCGACCTCTGCTGGCGCATCTTCAAGACCTACTTCGTTGACCTGAAGAACCTGAAGCTCAGCATCCTGACGCTGGCGATGGTGATCACGCTGTGGTTCTTCTTCAGCTACGTCAACCGCACCATCCTACAGCTGATGCGCATGCACTTCGAGAACAAAGACCCTGAAACGGCAGCCAGCCGTGAGGTGATGGGCAAGAACGTGCTGCAAGTAGTGGTATGGGGCACCTGGTTCCTGATATCGATGGGCATCCTTAACGTTTCCATGCAGTGGTTGCTTGTGATCACAGGCGGTTTGTCAACAGGTATCGGTTTCGCGTCGAAAGACATCATCGAAAATATCTACTACGGCATCTCACTCATGACGGGACGCATCAAGGTGGGCGACCTGATACAGATTGACGACACGACGGGTCGCGTTACCAGCATCAACTACACATCGACAGTCATCGAGGCCCTGACCGGTGAAGTTATAACCTTCCAGAACGCCCAGCTCTTTGCAAAGAACTATAAGAACCTGACGCGCAACCACGGCTATGTGCTGCAAATCATTCCCTTCGGTGTGGCCTATGGCTCGAATATTGCTCAGGTAAAGCGACTGATAGAGGACGCCATCAACGACCTTCATCTGGATGGTACAGACCCTGCAAAAGATGCCTTTGTCCGTGTCTCTGAGTTGGGTGACAAGCCTTGATGCGTGGCGTTGTTTCCAGTCAGGTACTCACAGCCATCTACGACACCTTGAACGAGAACGACATTGAGATTCCGTTCCCACAGCAGGATGTACATATTAAGAATTAAATGATAAAAACTGCAACCATAAAATGAGAGAAATGATAAGAAGAATAGGCCAGCGACTCACGCGGGTCATGGTGTTGACAGCATTCATTCTTACCATGGCGGCATCCAGCCAATATGGTACTATGAGGGCTGCTGACACAACCACAGACATCAACGAGCTGAAGACGCAGAACGAGTTGCTGCAGCAACGTTCCCGCTTCACTACGGGTAGCGTGGCTATGATACTGGGTATTGTGGCGCTGTTGGCATTCTTGGCTGTCAATAGCCGCTGGACACGTAGGCTGGAAATCAAGAACCAGCAACTGCAGCGCGAGCGCAACGTGGTGGTGGCTCAGAACAAACAGCTGGCCATAGAGCGTGACCGTGCCGAGGCAGCATCCAAGGCCAAGACCTCGTTCATACAAAGTATGACCCACGAGATCCGCACACCCCTCAACGCCATCAACGGCTTTACGCAGATACTGAATATGCCTGGTGTGGAGATGCAGGAAGCCGAGCGCCTTGACTGCTGCCAACGCATTGAGGACAACGCTCGCCTGCTCACCAATATTCTCGATGACCTGCTCTTTATCTCAGACCTTGAGAGCAACAACGAACTGCCACCAGCAGAGCCTTGTCTGGGTGCCACTATCATAGAACAGGCCATGGACTCCATCAGCCAGATTGTTGCCGAGGGCGTCAAGCTGAACAGCGAGTGCACCATTCCCGAAGGTCAGATGGTGAACACTTATCCTCGCATGATTCACATTGTTCTTAATAAGCTACTCGACAATGCTGCGAAGTTCACCACCGAGGGTAGCATCACGCTACGCCTGAGTGAGGAAGAGGGACAGTTGCACTTCTCAGTAATCGATACAGGAATGGGTATTCCGGAAGACAAGAAGGAGTTTATCTTTGAACGGTTCTCCAAGCTTGACAGCTTCTCACAAGGTATCGGTCTTGGTCTGACCATTGCCCGCATGATTGCCGAGCGCCTCGGTGGTACACTGACACTCGATACCACCAATACGGTAGGTTCTAAATTTGACCTCATCATCCCATCGCATCTTTCATAACGCTTTACGAATAACTCATAAATAGATGAAAGCTAAGTTATTATCACTCGTAGGTTTTTCTCTGCAACAGCATAGCCTGAAGACAGAAGTGCTCTCAGGACTCACCACCTTCACCACCATGTCGTACATCCTGGCGTTGATGCCCATCATGTTTGCACCAATCGCCGCACAAGGTTATCCTGTAGAATCGCTGCTCACCGCCACCACGCTGGCTACCATCGTTGGTACGCTGCTCATGGCATTTCTCGCCAAGCGTCCCTTTGGACAGGCACCAGGTCTGGCTATCAACCTATTCTTTGTCGAGACGGTTTGTCTGTCGTTGGGTTATACGTGGCAGTTCGCACTTACAGCTGTATTCTTGGAAGGTGTCCTCTTCGTCTTGCTCTGCATCAGCAACCTGCGACAGATTATCTTCGAGATGATACCCGCCTCGCTAAAATACGCTATTGCAGCAGGTATCGGCTTCTTCATCGCCATGATAGGATTCAAGAACAGCGGCCTGCTGGCAGAAGGCACGATCTTCAATCATATCCACACATTAGTCAGCGCACCATCGCTGCTATTCCTGCTGGGACTGGTGCTCGCAGGTATTTTCATCGTATTACGAGTGCGTGGCGGCCTGTTGCTCACCATTATTATCATAACCCTTATTGGTATTCCTGCTGGTGTCACGACTATTCCCGACCACCTGTTCAGCATGCCTACCTCGCCTGCCCCACTCTTCTGCCAGTTCTCATGGGAAGATCTGCTCACACCAGACCTCTGGGTTTGTGTGCTCACCATGCTGTTCTTCGACGTCTTTGACACGCTGGGTTCTGTTGTGGGTCTGATGGCAAATACGGGACATATCCGTCCTAACGGTCGTATTCCCCACATGCGCAACATTATGCTGAGTGATGCTATTGCCACCATAACGGGTGCCTGTCTAGGTTGTAGCACGGTAACCACCTATGTGGAGAGTGCTACAGGTGTTGCTGAAGGAGGACGTACAGGACTTACCGCTCTCGTCATTGCTTCTTGCTTTGGCATCAGCCTGTTCCTCGCTCCCTTGTTCTTAGCGATCCCTGCTGCTGCAACAGCTCCTATCATGGTTATGGCTGGTTACTACCTCTTTGGTTCCATTCGCCATATTCGTCTGGCACGTCCCGCAGAAACCATGCCTGCCTTCCTAACTATTTTGATCATGCCTGTTACAGGTAGCATCACCGACGGCATCGTAGCAGGACTATTCACCTATGTCGTCTTCTCCTTTATTGACGGCTGGATGAACCGTTACAAGCAAAACAAGAACCGCATCCCTGAATGAGATGCGGTTCTTATTAGTTGTCAAACTATTATTCTTTTATTAATTAGAAGTTGTAGTATACACCGAAGGTCAGTGAACCAACGTTAGCCTTGATGCGTGGCGTTGTTTCCAGTCAGGTACTCACAGCCATCTACGACACCTTGAACGAGAACGACATTGAGATTCCGTTCCCACAGCAGGATGTGCATATTCGCAGTTAGCCATTAGCAGTTAGAGACTGACAGACTGACAAAACCCCGATGTACAGGGCGTTTGCAGTCAGTTTAGAGACTGTCAAGACTGACAGAAGACTGACAGCTTTCTCTAGACAATTTCTGAAATTCTCTAGAGAATTTTGCGATTGTCAGTTGTATATGACAGAAATTCTCTAGAGAATTTATCATTTCAATAGCTAATACGAGCTAAGATCTTGTCAGTCTTCTGTCAGTCTTCTGTCAGTCTTGACAGTCTTCAAAATGCGCTCAATCCCTTTGCACATCGATGTTTTGTCAGTCTGTCAGTCTTTATCATAAAATTTTCGACCTATTAAAATAGAAACGTATAATTATACAACATTATCCAAATATCAAATAGCCAATAACAAAAATAAGGTGAGCCTTGCGACTCACCTTATTAATTAATATTTGTTTTTTAAACTAAACTCTCCGAATTAGAAGTTGTAGTACATACCAATCTCCAGGGGAGCCAGAGTGTTGGCGTTCAGACCGAACTTGCTCTTAGCATCGCTGTCCTTATCCTTTGAAGACTGGAAGAACAGACCCTGACCGAACTTAGCAACGAAGCTGAACTTGTCGTTTGCATTGTAAGCAACACCAGGACGAACACCAATGTTGAAAGTAGTGTTGTTCCACTCATCCAGCTTTGTGTAGATGAAACCTACCTGAGCATCAACAAAGATATCGATCTTGTCGAACTGCAGGAACTTGTAACGGTAGTAAGGAGCAATCTCGAACTGAATAGCAGACTTATCGGTCTTAACACCATTACCAAAGAGTGCAGCAGCACCACCGAGCATCTCATTAGTATTGTTGGTCATACCAAAACCAATAACGAAACCAACAGAAGATTTCTCGTCAAGTCCGAAGCCGATTTCAGGCTTAATCTGGAAAGCCATACCAGTAGCTTCGTTACCATCTACGTCAGTCAACTTGTTCTCAAAACCAAGATTAAAAGTACCACCAATGTACATCTGTGCATTCATAGTAGCTGCTACTGCGACTGCAGCCAGAGTCATCATAATCTTTTTCATAATTGTCTTTTTTAATAGATTAATGAAATAATTGTTTTCTAATTTAATAGGTGTCTTAACGTATTTTTTCGTTTCGACGGTGCAAAGTTAAAGAAAAAACTTTGAAACCACCAAATGTTTTCTCGACTTTTTTACATTTTAGGCAAAAAATTGATGAAAATCATGGTTTTTATGAGAAAAATGCGTATCTTTGCAAGGTATTATGTAAGGAAAATACACATGAAACAGACGTTTATAGCTGGTCCCTGTGTGATAGAGTCTGCCGAGTTGCTGGACACGGTGGCTGCTAAGTTGGTGGAAATCAACAAGAAACTGGGTACCGACATCATTTTTAAGGCCTCATTTGACAAGGCCAATCGCACCTCTGTACATTCATTCCGTGGTCCTGGTATTGATCATGGACTACTAATGTTGAGTGATGTTAAATCAAAATATGGTCTGCGCGTGTTAACAGATATTCATGAATCTTGGCAGGCAGAACCCGCTGGTCAGGTGTGTGACGTGCTGCAGATTCCCGCTTTCCTTTGCCGCCAGACAGATCTGTTGCTGGCAGCTGCCAAGACGGGTAAGACTGTCAATATTAAGAAGGCGCAGTTCCTGAGTGGCCACGACATGAAGTACCCCGTAGAGAAAGCACTCGACGGAGGTGCCAAGGAAGTATGGCTCACGGAGCGTGGCAATATGATGGGCTACAACAACCTGGTGGTAGACTTCCGCAACATCCCCGACATGTTGGAAATCACTAACAACGTAATCATGGACTGTACCCACAGCGTACAGCGCCCTGGCGGTGCTGACGGCAAGACGGGTGGCGACCGCCGTTTCGTACCACAGATGGCAATGGCAGCCAAAGCCTTTGGTGCCACAGGATTCTTCTTTGAGGTACACCCCACCCCAGACCAAGGTCTCAGCGACGCAGCCAATATGCTGGAGTTGAGTGCGCTTTACGATTTAGTCGCAAAGCTGATAAAAGAATAACGAAAACAGAAATGACAACAAGAGAGATCGCTATACAGAGTTTAAAGGATGAGGCACAGGCCATACTCGACCTGATACCCAAGATGGACGACGACTTTGAACGTGCCGTCGACATGATGTTGGAGTGTAAGGGAAAGGTTATCGTGACTGGCGTGGGCAAGAGCGGCCATATTGGAGCCAAGATTGCGGCTACGCTGGCATCGACAGGAACACCATCGTTCTTTATCAATCCGCTGGATGTATATCATGGAGACCTGGGCGTGATGTCGCAAGGTGACGTGGTGCTGGCCATCTCTAACTCTGGACAGACTGACGAGCTGTTGCGCTTCATCCCAATGGTGTTGCACATGCAGATACCTATTATCGGTATGAGCGGTAACCCACAATCGCTGTTGGCGAAATATTCTACCTGTCACCTGAATGTCAGCGTAGAGAAAGAAGCCTGCCCGTTGAATCTGGCACCGACCAGCAGTACCACGGCCACGCTGGCTATGGGCGACGCACTGGCTATCGCGCTGATGGAGAAGCGTCACTTCCGTCCACAGGACTTTGCACAGTTCCACCCTGGTGGAGAGCTGGGTAAGCGTCTGCTGACCACCGCTCAGGATGTCATGATTACCGAGAACCTGCCTGTGCTGTCTGCCGACATGCATTTAGGTAAGGCAATTATCAATGTCAGCAAAGGCAAGCTAGGACTGGGCGTTGCCATAGAGGATGGTAAGATTGCGGGCCTGATTACCGATGGTGACATCCGTCGTGCTATGGAGAAGTGGCAAGCAGAGTTCTTCAACCACACCGTTGAAGACATCATGACACGCACGCCGAAGACCGTTGGTCCGCAGGCTAAGATCTCAGACATTCAGAAGATTATGAACAAGCATAAAATCCATAACGTGCTAGTAGTGGATAACGACAACCACCTCATGGGTATTGTCGACCGCTACGCGTGCGTACTATAAATATATATAATAGGTATATGAAGATACTGAGAAAGATATTGCTCATCCTGATGCTGGCATTGCCATTGGCAGCTGCTGGTGTTTACCTGTTTAAGACGTTGGATGCCCGTAGTGGTCTGACCATCAGCCAGATTAACTGCATACTGAAAGACTCGCGAGGCTATGTATGGTTCGGAACACCTGCAGGACTATACCGTTACGACGGCTATACGTTCCACAACTTCCAGTGTAACTCACAGGACGGTTCTTCACTGCCTGACAGCTATATTATCAGTATCCAGGAAACACTGGAAGGAACGCTATGGATAGAGACCTCAGCAGGTTTCTGCATCTACCACCCACAGACCGAGACTTTCGAGCGTGACATGAAGCAGGTCTATGGCCGAATGGGCATAGAGGGCTCTCCCAGTGTGGTATATATTGACAGTCATAAGAACTTTTGGGCAGCCATCCCCAACAAAGGTGTGGTAGCTTATAACATGCAACAGCAGCTGCTCTTTGAGTTTGGCTATACTAACGATTCCCATGGTGTTCCGCAGGGTGTGATCACCTCTATCAGTGAGTGTCGTGATGGTGCTATGATTGTCTATGATGACGGCCGCATCGTCTGCTGCGACGTCATGCGCCAGCAGCATACAGTTTGGAAAAACGATGTTATTGCCCAACAGCATCTGCGCAAGTCAAGCACGCTGAGTGCCTTTGCCGACCAGCAGGACAATATCTGGCTCTACGGACAGGGCACGCTGATGCTCTATAACAAGAACACCAACACGTGGAACACCACCATTGGCGACCAGTTGGGTATGACGGGCAACAACACAGACCACAGTGTCAACGGTATGGTTGGCGACAGCAAGGGTAACATCTGGATAGCTACTGACCGTAAGGGACTGATTCGCTGTGACGTAAAAACACTGGAGATGGAACCTGTACGTCCCAAGGGTGTGAACAGATTCCAGATGGCTGAGGATATTATCAGCATCCAGAGTGTCTATATAGATGACACCGACCTGTTATGGGTAGGTACTGAAAAGTCAGGATTGGCGTACTACGGTGACAACATCTATAAGTTCCAGTCATTGATTAATGGTGACATTACGGCTATCGCAGAAGACAGCAATGGAAAGATATGGTACGGTACAGGCGACAAGGGTCTCGTAGACTATGAGGGGGCACTGGCAAGCCAAAAGATTACCACCATGACCACTACGCCTGACGGTAGCTTGTGGGTAGGTTCCAAGCAGAACGGTCTGACACGTATCAAGGATGGCGTCAGCACTTTCTACTCTGCTGCTCGCGACAGCATGAAGACGCTCATCGATGACCATATCAACGCACTGAGCTGTGATAAGAGTGGTAACCTCTGGATTGCCACCAATGGCGGTCTGCAGGTGTACAACCCCAGGATGAACACCTTCTCGTCGTACACTCGTGAGAACGGCATGCTGACTACCAACAACATAACAGCACTGTTCTATGGTACCAACAACAACATGCTGATTGGTACTGCAGAAGGTCTGGTAATCCTCAACCTGTCTACACGCGAGAAGACCGTACTGACGGGTAACGCTTCAAATATGAAGTCGTTTACGAACAACTATATCACCCAAATCTACGAAGACTCCAGAGGTCTATTATGGATAGGTACTCGCGAAGGTATAAACATCTTGAACCCTGTCAATGACGAGTTGAGCAAGGTCACAGAGAAAGACGGACTGTGCAATAACACTATCTGCGGTATTGCTGAGGACAAGAACCACAGCATCTGGATTACCACCAGCAATGGTGTGAGCCGTATCGTCGTACAGCGTAACCATGAAGACGAGACCTTCAACTACGGTCTCTACAACTACACCATCAGCGATGGTCTGCAGAGCAATGAGTTCAACATGGGTTCTATCCTTACCAAAAAGGATGGAGAGGTGCTGTTTGGAGGACTCTATGGTGTCAACTGGGTTCGTCACAGCAACAAGGACGATCAGGTCTCACTGCCTCGCGTCATGCTGACACAACTGTTTGTCGGAGAACAGGAAATCCTGACAGGTGTCAACTACGATGGCAACATCATTCTTCCGCAATCTCTCAACGAGAGTAATAAGATAGAGCTGTTCAACAGTCAGAATACCATCACTATTAAGTTTGCCGCTGGTAACTACAACCAAGGCGAGCGCCTACAGTTCATGTACTGGATGGAGGGTATGGATAATGACTGGCGCAATGGCGATGCCCTACTCCATGGTGTCCGTTTCGAGAATCTGAGCAGTGGCGACTATAAGCTGCATGTCAAGGCTGTCAGTGCGGAAGGTGCTGTCAGCAACCAGGAGCGAATTCTCGAAATCCATATTGACCGTCCATGGTGGCTGTCATGGTGGATGCTTACCTTCTATGTCATAATCCTCATCGTCATCGTCCTCATTTGGCGCTTTGGCATCAAGAAGTATAAGAAAGCATGGAAGAAGCGCAACACCGTTATCGAGGAACTGAAGCGTCAGCGCGAGGAAATCAAGTTGGCCAGTGACGAGCTCCGTCAGCCTATGGCTCGCATGACCACCATCATTGGTGATATGTCTATGCGTGAACAGTCGCTGGAGGGTCGTGAACAGCTCAACTCGCTGCATTTCCAGTTGTTGCAGGTTATCACGCGCATCTCCGAGATGCAGAGCACGCTGGAGAATCCTGAGAAGAAGGCTGAGTCGACTGCCAAGGATCGTCTGGAGTTGAATGAGGAGGGTGAGATTGAATTGGCTGTTGAGACAGGCCAGCAGTTGTCGCTCGACATCAAACCCCTGCGCTTCGAGGGACAGACTCAGAAGTTCTGCGTGGTCTTCATCGACAACAACCGCGAGTTCCTGCACTTCATGCGTGCCCACCTCTGCGAAATCTACGACTTCCACATCTATGACAATATCAAGGATGCCATCCCTGACATCGAGACGCTCAAAGCCGACCTTGTGGTCTGCAAGCACAATATGGGCGATAGCATCACGGGTAGTGAGTTGTGTAACCAATTCAAGTCCAGTCATAGCAAGAACAAGACCAAGTTTGTGCTAATGACTGACACCGTGCTGACACCAGAGACCATGAGCGACCTGAACATCACGCTGGCTGCTGACGACTACTTGGCTAAGCCGTTCAACGTTCAGGAAGCCGTCATGCGTTTCAACAAGGTGATGGGTCTGGCTCCTATTGAGATTAACCAGAACGTCATCGAGGGTAAGGAGACGCGCATGCTGGAAGGCCAGAACGCCAGTATGACCACTGCCACTATGAGTTTTGAAGAACTCACGAGTGGCAATGTTGCCCAGAAACAGGAAGAGTCCGAAGCACCTCAGACTCAGGAAGATATCGACAAGATGGAGGTCGCTGCTAAGCAAGAACAGACCAATATGCTGGCCAAGTACTACGACGACAACACTATTGGCGATTACTCAATGAACAACATCATGGACCAGCAGCTGATGCGTAATGTCGAACAGTTCGTACTACAGAACATGAGTCGTGGACAGATCAGCCTGGAGGATATCGCTGCCGCAATGGGTATGGGACGTGTACCATTCTTCCATAAGATACGTGCCATCACCACCAAGACACCTGCCGAGGTGGTACGTGAGATACGCCTGAAGCATGCCTGCACACTGCTCGTTACCACCAACATCAACCTCAGCGAGTTGGCTCTCAACGTTGGATTTATGACGGCAGAGAACTTTATCAATATCTTTAAGGATAAGTACGGTATGACTCCACTTGAATATCGTCTGAAGAATAAGAAATAAACCATGTTAAGACGATTTGCACTCATTTTTATGACCATCATCAGCCTGTCTGCCACTGCGCAGACAAGCGATTCTTTAATAGTTCACACGCTGCGCGATAGCGGAGTTCGCTTTACCAATAACAACAGCGTGGCTCTCCTATTCTCTGGCCAGGAGAAGTTTGACGACATGTTTCATGCCATCCTTCAGGCTAAGAGCAGCATTCATCTGGAGTACTTCAATTTCCGCAACGACTCTATTGCCTTCCTGCTCTTCGACCTGTTGCGTCTGAAAAGTAAAGAAGGTGTCGAGGTACGTGCCATGTTCGACGGTTTCGGCAACGATTCTAACAATCAGCCACTGAAGAAACGCCACTTGAAACCCTTGCGTGAGGAAGGCATTGAGATTGTAGAATACTCCCCCATCCGCTTCCCGTGGGTTAACCACATCTATGGTCGCGACCACCGCAAGATAGTGGTTATTGACGGTAAGATAGCTTATACGGGAGGTATGAACGTAGCCGACTATTATATAAAAGGTACGGAACAGGTAGGTGAATGGCGCGACATGCACTGTCGTCTAGAAGGTGACGTGGTCAACGAGCTGCAGACCATCTTCCTCAGGATATGGAATCGTACGACTGGCCAAAACATTGGTGGCATGAAATACTATAATGGTGGCACGCTGACGCATTTCGACGGACTGAAACCCGACACCACCTACACGAGTGGTCACAAAATGGTGGGCATCCTCAATCGTGAACCTGGCGTCACACCCAAGATCATGCGCACTTTCTATGTCAATGCCATCAATCAGGCCAAGGACTCCATTCATATCATCAACCCCTACTTCACGCTGATACCCACCGTTACGAGGGCACTAACACGCGCCATCCGTCGTGGTGTGAAGGTAGAGATTATGCTGTCATCAAGGAGTGACATTCCCCTGACGCCCGACTGTGCCTTGTATCAGGCTCATAAATTGATGAAGCGCGGCGCCATCGTCTGGCTCTATGAGCCTGGCTTCCACCATTCCAAGATTATGATGGTCGATGGCAAATACTGTACGGTGGGTAGCACTAATCTAGATGCCCGCAGCCTTAAGTGTGATTTCGAGGAGAATGCCGTTATCATTGATCAACGTACCACCCGCGAACTTGACGATATGTTCTGGCGCGACAAGCAGCAGAGCTTCCAATTGACAGAAGAGTCATGGAACGAATTCCGCACGGGCTGGCAAAAGTTCCGTGGCTGGTTTGCCCACCTGCTACAGCCGTTCCTGTAACAGATAAATGTCAAAGGGTGGACAGCATCATATTGATTTCCACCATGCTGATGCCACGTTTCTTAAGCCAGTCGACATCAAAGAAGTCTGATTGGCTGACAGCCGACTGTCCACGACGCTGACAGTACTGGCGAAACAGCTCCCCTGCCCTGCCCACCTGGCCTTGCAACCATAGACAGTAGCCATAGTTCTTCAGATCGTCATCCATTTGCTGTTCACGACTCGTCAGCTGTTCATAGATGTTAGCTGCCTGTTCCAGTTTTCCCTGACAGGTCTGCGCCCATGCTAACACTCTACTAACTGCGTCGTTGTCGGGCTGTTCGTAGTTCAATCGGTAAAGTGGTTTCAAAGCCTCCTCATAGCGTTCCAGCTGCACCAGACAGATGGCGACATACAACTGATTGTTCGCCTTCTCTGGATAGGCATCCGACAGCTGCTCAAACCACGTCAACGCCTCATCATAGCGTCCCTCATCATACAGTTGGCGCCCCTTGCCCAACAGTGCACGCTCATGTTTGGGATTCAGTTCCAAGGCATGGTCATAGTCGTGTGTCCACAAGAAATACTGCATGTCGCGATAAGGCTCTGCAAAAGTCTCCAGCAAGCGCTGGGCAGCATGTTGCATCTTATGTTTCTTCAACTGCCTGACTATCTGTGCCTTGTACTTTTCTATCGGTGTATCAGCCAGCACGTTCAACGCAAAGAATCCACAGCCTCCCATCTCGTCAGTCGTGGTCTCAAAAGGATTATAGAGTTCGGCACGGTGCGGATACAGACGGAAGAAACGGTAGATATCCATCAGGTAGAGACGGCGCTCGTAGGCTGCCGACTGTTCCACTTTTTCGCCCAATTCATCTGCGGTATATTCACCACGTTGAAGCATATCGCGCATCTGCTGTGGTAAACGTCCCATCACTTCCTGCATAGCTAAGACAAATGAATACTTGTCACTATTGCAGAAAGCATTGCTGGCAAACACCTTATTCAAAAAGAACAGATTTTCCTGCTTAGCGACAATCTGTGCGATGTCGGCATGTTGCCAATAGAACGGCACCAGCCAGTTGCTGATGTCATAAAAGAAAGGATAGCGCTTAATCTGCGAGAAACCGTGATAGAAGACGTCGACACCCTCCTTCTGCATGTCTTGCATGCGACGCATAGAAGCCTCCAGATGTTCCATACGCTCCTCAGAAACTTCAGGGTGCAGCACCTCTTCCAGTCTTTCCTCCTCCGTACCCTCGATATCTTGGGCCATCATCTTCGACGAGTTCTTCAGCAGGTCGGGCATAATCTCCTTCTGGATGGTACGACTGGCATTCTCTTCGTTCAGGCAGTAAATGAGTTGTATCTGTAGCTCGGTGAGTTCTTGGCACACCTCTTCTGATTGCAGCAAACCAGCTATCAGTTCGCGCTGTTCAGGATAGACCTGCTGATAGGTATCTGATGCAGATAATGTCCACCCCACCAAAGCACGCTGGCGCACTGCCTCGTCCTGTGACTGTTGGTAGACCTCTACCAACATGCGGAACTTAGCCATATCAAACTGGTTCAGCAACGACAGCGTGACGGCAGCAATCAATAACTGTTGGTCGATAGTGTCAATAGTTGGCGACGTCATCATTTCCGTAAACTGACCACCCACAGTATCTGACCATTGACGTGACGTCAGCACATATTCGAACAGCTGGTTCATTTGCTGCTGGTGGTCTCGATAGAGTGCCTCGCTCTTCGTGGTACGCTTATTGTCAGGCTCCAGCTGCAGCATGGCAACATTACTGACAAAACCCTCCATCTCCTGACGGATAGCAGTCAGCGACCAGTCGCGATGTCCTTGGCGAACGCGAGTGTAGAGACTGTTCTGATAAGGCGACACCTTCATGCGGTGGTAGTGCATCACATTGGCATAGAGTACATACACGCGCTGCAAGAGCCGCTGATAGAGCGTCTCGCGCTGAGGGTCTTCACCACCCTGCTGCCAATATGCTTCCATGCGGTCGTAGTCCTCGCGCACCTGTGCCAGTTTCTCGGCAGTATGCTGCTCTGGCCATGCTGCCAGATAGTTCTCCATCTGACGGATAGCCCTGCCCGCATTGCCTGCTCGCAATGCCTCGTCGACCAGTTTCAGACTCTCATTCATCACCACGATTATTGTTAACGGCTATTGGTTATTGTTTACTGATATAGTAACCGGTTTCTCCAGCCACTGTTCTACGAGCGTCATATCCTGCTGACGCGGAGCACGTGCATGCTGATAGCGAATGTCCTGAGGTATCGAGTCGACCACTGACGACTTCATCTTTATGCGACCTGTCAAGATGTTACGGTAGTAGGCAACTCCATATTTATTGATAGAGTCGCATGCCTGGTTGTAGGCTTGCGTAAACAAAGCCAACTGCTTGGCACGTTCCTTACGCTGCATCTCCTTGTCGCGGAAAGCCATCACGCCCAACTGCATCTTCACGTCGCGCGAGTCCAGCACTACGGGGTGTTTCATTACACGAGCCTGCGTGGCCAGCGGCTCGGGCAACCACAAGGCGTCAATCTCATTGTTCAGCAACATTTGCATGCGCACGTTCAGGTCGTTAATCTGCACCTTATACACTCGCTCAGGCAGCAACTTCACCGAGTCGCGAGCACAGTCTGTCAACAGGTCCGTTGCAGAGAAGCGTGTCATCGCCACCATCTTGTCGTCTAGTTGCTTCAACTGACGGATACGTGCATTGCGGTTCGTCACCAGTTGCCAGTAGGCGTTCGTCGCAGCCACATAGCGCATCTTCACGCCCTGCTTGTCTATGCGCATTGCCCTCACCAGGTCGGTAACAAAGCCCTCTACCCTGCCACGTTGGACAGCCGTGTCGCAATCCATCTGTGCCTGGTAGACCTTCAGACGCACGCCACCATTGACGGTATCAAACAGTTCATACTGCTGCGCCACAAACAGCGGCAGACAGTCCAGCGTAGGCATCACGGCAATCTTCAGGGCTGCTGAGTCCTTTCGCCACGCCTCGCGACGCTGTTCACGCGTAATACGTTTCGTCTCTTCATACGACTGTCCGCAGGCAACCAATAGCACTAGCACAACAATCATCGGTATCAATTTCTTCATATTGCCTGCAAAGTTACGAAATAATTCATAATTCATAATGCATTATTGCTCACGATTATTAACTTTTAACGGTGTTCGCGACCTCTGGTTCATAATAATTTCGTAATTTTGCAATCGTTATGGCAAAAGACAAAACAATGTATGTCTGCGACAATTGCGGACAGGAGTCAGCGAAATGGATAGGTAAATGTCCTGCCTGCGGTCAGTGGAATACGTTCAAGGAAATCAAGGTGGCAGACACTCGCAAACAGGTGACAGCCACCAGTGCTGCAGCATCTGCTGGCCATCAGTTACGCCAGAATAAAGTGTTGCGACTGAAGGACATCTCATCACACGACGACCCGCGCATCGACATGCACGATGCAGAGTTAAACCGCGTGCTGGGTGGTGGACTGGTGCCTGGGAGCATTGTACTGCTGGGTGGAGAGCCTGGTATCGGCAAGTCTACATTGTCGCTACAGACCATGCTCCAACTGACAGACAAGAAGGTGCTATACGTCAGCGGTGAGGAAAGCGCTCATCAGCTAAAGATGCGTGCGGAAAGATTAGCGGTCAGCGGTTTACCCGCTGACGACAACTTCTTGCTGCTCTGTGAGAACTCGCTAGAAGCCATCTTCGACCACATCAAAGAGGTACAGCCGGAAGTGGTGGTGGTAGACTCCATACAGACTATATCAACAGAAGATGTAGAGAGCAGTGCGGGCTCGATAGCCCAAGTGCGTGAATGTGCCTCCGCCCTACTCCGTTTTGCCAAGACCAGTGGAGTACCTGTCATCCTAATAGGCCATATCACCAAGGAGGGAACGCTGGCAGGTCCTAAAATTTTAGAGCACATCGTCGATACCGTCATCCAGTTTGAAGGTGATCAGCACTACATGTATCGCATTCTGCGAAGCATTAAGAATCGTTTCGGAAGCACCTCAGAGTTAGGCATTTACGAAATGCAGCAAACAGGACTAAGGCAGGTCAGTAACCCATCAGAGCTGTTGCTCACAGAAGACCACGACGGACTCAGTGGTGTAGCTATCTCGAGTGCCATAGAGGGTGTGCGCCCATTCCTTGTAGAAACGCAGGCGCTGGTGTCATCGGCTGCCTACGGAACACCTCAGCGTTCGGCCACGGGCTTCGACCAGCGCCGTCTGAACATGCTGCTGGCTGTGCTGGAGAAACGTGTAGGTTTCAAGCTGATGCAAAAAGACGTGTTCTTGAATATTGCGGGAGGTCTGCGTGTGACGGATATGGCCATGGACTTGAGTGTCATAGCTGCCGTGCTGTCGAGCAATGTAGATACACCGATAGAGGAAGGCTGGTGTATGGCTGGCGAGGTGGGACTCTCTGGCGAGGTACGCCCCGTAGCACGCATCGAACAGCGCATCAGCGAGGCTGAGAAGTTAGGATTCCAGCATATCATCATACCGAAATATAACCTCAGCGGACTGAACCGCAAGAAGTTCAACATCGAACTCGTACCTGTCCGCAAAGTAGAGGAAGCACTTAGAGCATTATTTGGATAATATGAAAGACTCAGTATTGATATTAAGCGGTGGCGTAGACAGTGTCACCTTACTATATGATGAACAGGAGCGCATTGCCCTGGCCATCTCGTTCGACTACGGTTCCAAGCATAACAAACGAGAGATTCCGTTTGCCAAGTGGCATTGTGAGCAATTAGGCATCAAGCACATCACCATCCCTCTCGACTTCATGACGAAGTATTTCGTCAGCTCGCTGTTAGAGGGTGGCGAGGAGATTCCAGAAGGCCACTATGCTGACGACAATATGAAGTCAACGGTAGTTCCCTTCCGTAACGGCATTATGCTGTCCATTGCCGTAGGTGTCGCAGAGAGCAATGGCTTGAAATATGTCATGATGGCTAACCATGGCGGCGACCACACCATTTACCCCGACTGCCGACCAGAGTTCGTCGACGCCTTCGACCAAGCAGCCTGTGCTGGCACCTATGTCAACGTCCATCTGCGCTCACCCTACACCAATATCACCAAGGCCGATATTGCCCATCGTGGCAAGGCTCTGGGCATTGACTACTCGAAGACGTGGTCGTGCTACAAAGGTGGCGAACAACACTGTGGCAAGTGTGGAACCTGCGTAGAACGTCGCGAAGCCTTTGCGCTGGCAGGCATCGACGACAAAACTGCTTACCTAGAGGCACCGACCACTTTTCCGTTAACAACATAGACAGCACATTGTGAGGAACCCATATTACTTGAGAGACAAGTAACTATATAGAGTTTCACATTGCGACCATAGCGTATTTGGGCATTTGTAAGTGGAATTCGCTCTTCCCATGTTATATAATGCATTGGGAAGTCTCGTGAAAAATCGATAGCTTTGTCATTACCCAATTCTTTTCGGACTTCATTGTTGGTCTTGTCGATGAGTTTGTTGACTACATCTAAATCGGCTTTCAACTCAGGGATGAGTGCCCAAGGCGTACCAACAGGAATGTCAAATGAATATATCGGTGTACATAATTGTTCATTTTTGCCCACTACCTGTGTTACGACATTTGCACCATATTTCTGGTTGTATTTAGCTCTTAGTGCTTTGTACTTGTCTTTCACCTTGTTCTCTGCCTTTAGTCTTGCAGACCTATTGTTAGCTAGATCTCTATCGAATTTTTCCTTATACTCATTATATGGTTTCCCTTTGTAATACATTGACTCTTTACCGTCTGGACTAACAAGAACACCATGCAGCTTGAGGTTAAGATTCTTTATCTTTGTGCCATTAAACAAGGTCTTAATAAACTCTGGATTTGTTAAAGCAAAACATTCCGAATGCTTTGAATCCCAAATGCCACCATCAAACGTTGAACCATCTTTATAGTTTATAAAAATATGAGTGTATGCTGTGGTGCGGTCTTTATTACCAAGCCCATCTTGTGTAGTATGCGCAGACTCCTTTCCATCTGCAATAATGGTTCCGTCGTCATAAGTCCTTTTGAGCGTTTCATTTACGCCACCACCCTGAGGTCTATTGTAATAATCGCCACGTGGGTTTTCAAGCTTAGTAAAATAATCTACCTGAACCCTGTTCTTATCTAAGCTGTAGTATGCAATAAGACCACTTTCGTATTCAATTGCACATTTTTCATATTCTACCTTTTTATTATAGATTGCTCCTGCACCTCCTTGTAATTGATCATGAATATATCTGTAGACATGACATGGAGAAGTCCCTTCAAAAATGGGAAACGGTTTCGGGATGAAATTACCATCACAAGGTTTCACTTCGTCTATAGATACAGGTGTTTTCTCCCAATATGCAATATTTTTCCTTAGCACCCAACAAGTTCCGTCTTCCGAAAGAGCAAGCCAAATATAGTTATTACTCCCTGTTAATACTATCCCATTATAGGTTAATCTTCCTTCATTCATAATAAAATGATATGGCCCTCCTTTATGCTTGAACACAGATTTCTCCCATGATCCTTTTCCTTCAAACGATATTTCTTCACCATCGACTGTCGTACCAGATAGTTTGCAGTCAAGGACAGCTACCTTAAACTTTTCGGACGACTTGTGCATCCATCCTTCAAAATCTCCAGTGACAACTAAATTTCCACATGTCAAAGTGCCTTTACCGGGGTGATTTCCTTCATAAATAAGCCCTTTGCCATACTTGATTTTCCCCGCCTGCATAGTTGCCGGCATCACCATTGCTGCTATCAAGAACAGCACAAAAATATCCAGTTTCTTCATGACATATTGTTGTTAGTGAAAAATATGCCACAAAGTTACACAAAACAAAAGACTGACAAAGTAACATATACGGTTCTTTCGCCAGTTCAAATTGATTCAAATAAGTTCAAATCAGGTTTTGTCGATAAAATAGAGTGTTTCAGATATTCCTCAACTGCTCTATCTTGTCAAGATTACCTAAGTCGCACTCATCGGAAATGCGTTTCCAAACAGTCTTCTCTGTGGTAGATTGTTCTCGGTCCATGCGATAGATGCCGATGAATATATAAAATCCATCTACGAGATTCTTCATAAACGTTAGACGCAACTCGTCTTTCTCCAATCGTTCATAATAGAGTTTCTCGTTTGCAAGTCTGATATATTCCATATTCTGATATCCCTTTTCACCAACCAGTGGTGTCCAGTACTCAGTAATGGTGGGCAAGAGCAGAGTGCTGTCACCCTCGTTATGCCAAACAGGGTGCAGATATTCCGGTCCCCACAAATAGACATCTTTGCTATTGGGCAATGGACGAAAGTAGGCTGTATCAGTAGCCTCCATGCCAAACAGCACAAGATAGTCATCGATGGTACGGAAGCAGTCCTGTCCTTTTCGCAGCACTCGCTTACCAGAAGGGACAAAGAAGTCTGTTGCTGTCAAAGCATCAACCGGTTCAGTTGATGAATGGCGATTCAAGAGTAACCCATAACCAATAGCTACAATTAGGAGAACAAGGGCAGCAAGAACATAGATTCCTAAATGTCCGTTAGGCTTTTGTTTGGCTGGGGGAAGCGACTCGTTAGAAACGTCTTGTTCTTCATTGGAAGAACAATTGAGCGTGTATTCGTCCCAGTCACGGTAACCGACATAACGGGCAATAGGATTCAGCGAAGAGACGCGTGGTGTACCTTCATAGCGATTGTAGCCCCAGAGTCTTTTCAGCGTCGAAATACTAACCATCTCATGACACTCCTCGTAGATACTATCACGCAGGAGGTCAAAATCTTTGGGCGTATGCATCCGTCTGCCGACTTTCTTTTCAGCAGCTTCTCTCAATCGCTCAATATGTTCTGTCATGTCTGTCTGCACGACAAGAAGTTAGTTCATCAATATCTGAACGATACGTTCGGCAGTACGGCCGTCCCAACGGTCGGGCAAAGAGGATGTCTTCCACTGACCAGTAACCATACGCTGCAGTTCCTCACGCAGACGGTTGGTATCCTCGCCAACCAGAACATTGGTACCTTGCTTAACGGTTTCGATATGCTCGGTATAAGAATTGAGGGTGATGCACGGCACTTGGTTGAACGTTGCCTCCTCAGCAACGTTGCCAGAGTCAGTGATGATACCCATAGCATGACTGGTAAGATAACCGAAGTCGAGGTAGCTTAATGAATTGAGAATTGAGAATTGAGAATTGAGAATCTTCACCGTTTCAAGAGCACGGCCACGCAACGGAGCGATGACGGGGATGTCGCCAGCGACCTCGCTGATGGCAGAGAGCATGCGCTTCAGGTTGTCCTCATTAGCCAACAAGGCCTTGCGGTTAAGTGTGAAGACGAGGTAATGACCGTCCTCAATACCCTCGAGACAAGCGGGACGCGTCCAACGGTCATGATTGTAGCGCAGGGTGTCCATCAGGATGTTACCCACCATATATATCTTATGGTTCTCGGCACCTTCACGTGTGGCAATGCTGCTGGAGCCTACGCCAGCGGTAAACAGCAGGTCACTAAGTCCATCGATTACCAAACGGTTGATTTCCTTAGGCATATTAATATCAAAGGAACGTGTGCCAGCCACCAGATGTGCCAGACGGAGGCCACGTTTCTTGGTGACGATAGCAGCAGCCATCGTCGATGCCAGGTCGTCGACCACGATAACAGTATCTGTAGCATGCTGTTCGAGATAACGCTCGAACTCAGCCATCACCCTACCCGTCAGCTCGTTGAGGTTCTCGCAGTCGACACCTAAGAAGACATCGGGACGCGGAATCTGTAAGTCATCGAAGAGTGACGCCTCCAGTGTAGGGTCATCGGCTGTACCAGCATAGACTAGCTGGTATTGACAGTTGTCAGTACGCTTTATCGCACGAATGAGCGGAGCGACCTTGATAAAGTTGGGGCGTGCGCCCGTAAAGATACAGATATTCTTCATTGTTTTCCTATTTTCTTTTCGTATGCTGGCGACTCCTCTTTCAGTCGGAAGTCATAAATCATATTACGGTCATCAATCAGCACAAAGTGTTTCGTGCCCTGTATTTCGTCGTCTTTTTTCTCCCAGATAATGTCCTTAAAAAACTGGGTATCGTCGGGTATCACTGTCCGCAGCAGACAGTTGGTGAAACTGTATTTCGAGTTCTCGTCGACCTCTCCATCAACGACATCCTCCGCATAGCCTGTGACAAGTGTGTTAGTACAGGTCAGCGTAAAGGGTTGTTCAGAGGGTTCGAAGCGTAAGGCAAAGCCTCGATTGGCCGACAACGGATAGAACTGTGCCAGGGTGACGTGGTCAAGGTCGGTCTGACAACCCAGGAGCGTCATACAGTCTTTCAACGTATTCGACAACACGCAGTTGCTGACAGTGACTTCGGAGTCGTGCGCCCAAAGGCCAGAGCCCTTACAATTATGAATGGTACTGCCATAGAGTTCGACGGTCGTAGTGTCTGCTACCAGTCCGTCACAAGCATTACGTATCTCACAGTCTGTCAGTTGGCAACCGTCAGCATGGGGTTTGATGGTAATACCCTGCCACTGACCACTGATGCGGTCGTAGGGCAGATAGTCGAACATGTGGTCAAGACGGTCACCCCGGAACAAGCTATTCTCAGCAACAAGGGCACCCTCAACGGTGATACCCGCCCCATCGTGGAAGTACAACTCGGTATTCTTGATGGTCAGCGTAGCAGTGGCGGCAACACTGATGCCACCATAGACAACGATAGGTTTCGACGACTCAATGGTTTTACTCTCTGTAATCTCCACATCACGCCACTGGTCGGCATTCCAGCTGTAAGTGCGCAGGTTGACTTTCTGCTCCACCCCACTCTCCAAGGTAAACAGCAGGTTGTCCTCTATCAGCTGTGGTTCTGCAGAGGCATTTTCAAAAGCTGTCACCTCAACAAATACGCGGATGCTGTCACCTTCACGAATCTCCAGATTGTTGGTCACAGGATTCAGAAAGGTGCCATCGACATTGACTCGGAATCCCGACTGTCCACTACGCTCCAAACGTACGGAGCGCAGACGTAGGCCATCTCCCGACTTGTTATGTACCCAAAAGCTGTAGGTCGACGACGGTATGGTAGCGAAGAGCGTATCCATACGAACGGTATCCGTCGTAAACGTCAATCGATGGTTACGATCGGTCGTAAACGAGTCGTTATCAGAGCAGGCTGTCAGCAACGCCAACGCTACTATGAAGAAAAAGAAAAGCCGCTTTATCATATACTGATAAAACGTCTTTTCTCCTAATTTATTGTCTTGTCGCTTACTTTCCAAAATAACGCTTCAACAGGCCAGCGAAACCTGCTCCATGACGGGCCTCGTCCTTAGCCATTTCGTGAACAGTATCATGGATAGCATCGAAACCAGCAGCCTTGGCATTCTTAGCAATACGGAACTTATCTTCGCAAGCGCCAGCCTCAGCAGCAGCACGCTTCTCCAGATTGGTCTTGGTATCCCATACGCACTCGCCCAGCAGTTCAGCAAACTTAGAAGCGTGATCAGCCTCCTCGAAGGCGTAACGCTTGAAAGCCTCAGCAATCTCGGGATAGCCCTCGCGGTCTGCCTGACGACTCATAGCCAGATACATACCTACCTCACCGCACTCACCATTGAAGTGGTTGCGCAGGTCGTCAATCATCTCTTGTGAAACACCCTCGGGCTTACCATCGCCAATGCGGTGAACAGTAGCATAGGTAGTCTCACCTTCGTCCTTCAGTTCAGAGAACTTAGAGGCAGGAGCCTTACAGATGGGGCACTTCTCGGGAGCAGCATCGCCTTCATAGATATATCCACAAACGGCGCAGATAAACTTTTTCTTCATAAATCTTAAAGTATTTGTTTAGTTAGTAAATAATGGAATTATCTTTTTGCAAAGATACGTAGAAAAAATAAATCCTCCAAATTTTTGGAGGATTTTATTTCACATGTCAAAAGAATTCACTCTTTCATTGCAAAGCACTGATGAGTTCTTCTGGTGTTACGAGCTGCTGTTCGCCCGTCTCCATGTTTTTCAGCGTCACCTTCTGGGCTGCAATCTCGTTGTCGCCAGCAAGCACAACAAAGGGAATCTGCTTAGCGTTGGCATACGACATCTGCTTCTTCATCTTTGCACTGTCAGGATAAATCTCAGCACGAATGCCTTCCTCGCGTACCTTATTTATAATAGGCAGACAGTAGGCCGTCTCCTTCTCACCAAAGTTAATAAAGAGCACCTGTGTGGTGTTGAGCGAATCCTTAGGATAGAGGTCGAGGGCATTAAGCACATCGTAGATGCGGTCTACACCAAACGAGATGCCGACACCCGACAGACCTGGCATTCCGAAGATGCCCGTCAGGTTGTCATAGCGACCACCACCAGAGATGCTACCCATGGGGGTATCGAGTGCTTTCACCTCAAAGATGGCACCGGTATAATAGCTCAAGCCACGAGCCAGCGTGAGATCCAGCTGGATCTCGTTGTTCAGCGATGTCAGGAAGCCAAGGATATACTTCGTCTCCTCGACACCCTTAAGACCTGTCTCACTTTCCTTCAGTACCTCAGCAATGGTTTCGAGTTTCTGCTCGTTGGTACCTTCCAGCATGATGATAGGCTGCAGTTTCTGAATCTGCTCCTCGCTAAGACCATCTTCACGTAGTTCCTGATTGACATTATCGATACCAATCTTGTCGAGTTTGTCGATAGCCACAGTGATGTCGACAATCTTGTCGGCAGCGCCGATGACTTCGGCAATTCCTGTGAGAATCTTGCGGTTGTTAATCTTTATCTGTACACGCACCCCAAAGCGGGTAAATACGGTGTCGACAATCTGCATCAGCTCTACCTCGTTGAGCAGAGAGTCAGAACCGACGACATCGCCGTCAAACTGATAGAACTCACGATAGCGGCCCTTCTGTGGACGGTCAGCACGCCATACGGGCTGCACCTGATAGCGCTTAAAGGGCAGTTGCAGTTCCTCGCGGTGCATCACCACATAACGGGCAAAGGGTACGGTGAGGTCGTAGCGCAGACCTTTCTCACAAATCTTGGATGCCAGGCGCAGCGTGTTACGCTCCGTGAGTTCACTGTCCTCAATCTTATTCAGATAGTCGCCCGAATTCAGAATCTTGAAGAGCAGTTTGTCACCCTCCTCGCCATACTTACCCATCAGTGTCTGTAGGGTTTCCTGGGCAGGGGTCTCAATCTGCTGGAATCCGTAGAGCTCATAGACGCTACGGATGGTGTTGAAGATATAGTTGCGCTTGGCCATCTCTACGGGGCCGAAGTCGCGTGTTCCTTTGGGAATAGAAGGTTTATTTGCCATTTATTTTCTTACGATTGTTTGTTCACGATCAGGACCGATGCTGATAATGGTGATGGGCGTTTCGAGTTCCTTCTCAAGGAAAGCGATATAGTCACTGAACTGCTTGGGGAACTGACTCTCGCTGGTAAACTTGGTCATATCGGTCTTCCAGCCAGGCAGTTCTACATAGACAGGTTCGATACCCTCTTCGATGTTATAGGGGAAGTCGCGAGTTTCTACGCCATGAACCTTATATGAAGTACAAGCCTTGATGGTGTCGAAGCCATCGAGCACGTCACTCTTCATCATAATCAGCTGGGTAACACCGTTGACCATGATAGAATAGCGCAGAGCTACGAGGTCTATCCAACCACAACGGCGCTCACGTCCAGTTACAGCACCATACTCATGACCAAGGTCACGAATCTTCTTGCCCGTCTCGTCGAAGAGCTCTGTGGGGAAAGGACCGGCACCGACACGTGTGCAGTAAGCCTTCATAATGCCGAATACCTCGCCAATCTTGTTAGGACCGATACCCAGACCGGTGCAAGCACCTGCACAGATAGTATTTGAAGATGTCACGAAAGGATAGCTACCAAAGTCTACATCAAGCATAGTACCTTGTGCACCTTCGCACAGCACACTCTTGCCAGAACGCAGAATCTGGTTGATCTCGTGCTCCGAATCAACGATGGGGAACTGACGCAGATACTCGATACCCTCCAGCCACTTCTTCTCGACCTCAGCGATGTCGTAGTCGAAGTTCAGCGACTTCAGGATAGCCTCATGACGGGCCTTAGCAGCAGCATACTTCTCAGGGAAGTTCTCCAGGATATCACCGACACGCAGACCCGTACGGCTGACCTTATCAGTATACGTCGGACCAATGCCCTTACCAGTAGTACCTACCTTGTTCTTACCCTTCTGAGCCTCATAGGCAGCATCGAGCACACGATGGGTAGGCATAATCAGGTGAGCCTTCTTGGAAATGTGAAGACGTTCCTTCAACGGGTGACCAGAAGCCTCCAGTGCCTTAGCTTCCTCCATAAAGAGGTCGGGAGCGAGCACCACACCATTACCGATGATATTTACCTTACCACCCTGGAAAATACCTGAAGGAATAGAACGGAGCACATACTTCTCGCCATTGAACTCCAGCGTATGACCTGCGTTGGGTCCACCCTGGAAACGAGCAACAACGTCGTAATGCGGTGTCAGCACATCAACAACCTTTCCCTTACCTTCATCGCCCCACTGCAAGCCGAGCAGGACATCTACTTTACCTTGATTCATTGTTTTTGTTATTTAGATTTTTGAACTTTCTTCGTTTCATTACCCTTCGCCGTATGGCGTCTCATCTTCGTTTGACACGAACTGCAGATGCCATAGACATAGAGCGTGAAGCCATCTTTATGAAAACGTCGTGTAGGCATCTTGTTGATGGCATCAATCACCCCTTGGGACTTTACCTCTGTCACCTTGCCACACATGGTGCATATCTGGTGGCAGTGGCTGTTATTGTCGAAACAAGCCTCATACTTCGTGGTCGACTGGAAACGGTGACACACCACCAGGCGCAGCTTAATCAGCAGGCGCAGCGTATTGTATAGTGTGGCACGACTGACAGGGAAGTTGTATTCGTTTGTCAGCTTGTCGCCCAGTTCTTCCAGCGAGAAATGCCCGTCCATGCTATACACCGCATCAAGGATGGTAAAGCGCTCTGGGGTCTTTCTATGCTTGTTCAGTTCCAGATAAGCGGTCAGGATATTCTTGACCGTTGCCTTGATATTCTCTCTCATTTTATGTGGTTACAGTGGTTAAAAACCGCACAAAATTACTACTTTTTTGGGAGAAACAGGCAACAATAATTTAAAAAATTTCTAAATTGATGCTTTTCACTGCACTTTTTGCCAGTCGCTCATACATCAGGCCCAGTTCAGCAAAACGATAAGCGCTCTGCATAGCAGCCTTACGCACAGAGGAATACGGTCCCTGGAGAGCTACCAGCAACTGGTCGAGATACTCATTGATGCCTCGTTCGTTAGGTTCCTGATGATTCATGAACAAACGGGTTAGCACATGAAAGCCACAAAGCTGTTCGTACTCCTTGTCAGATGCCATCCACTGATACGCCTTCTCTGGCGCAAAGGCCAGATGCTGCCACAGGTTGAAAGCGACCTGCTCGGCAATCTCCTGCGAGGGAATCTGTTCCATCCAGATGTCCACGACCTCTGGAAGTATCTGGTCAGCAGGCATCAGCATGGTAGCCAGGATCTTACACTCACGGACATTTTCTTTCCACAGGGCTATCGCCAAATCATAGTCAGGTCCAAGTTCCTTGGCCATCTCCTGCAAACGAGGCAGCGTAGCACCCCAATTGAGATGATAGTTCAACCCTTTGTCGCGCATGGATTGGGCAATGGAGCCATCCATCATCTGACGGAACGACTGCTTGATTTCCTTGACCTTAGAGGGTACCATATTCTTGTCCATAGCGTAACATTTGGTGAACATAACTTTCAGAATAATCCAACTGGATATCACAGATATTCCCCTCCTCATCCCTGACGGGCAACATCACAGGGTTAATGAAACCCTTGTAAGGTGCAAGGTTCAGCTTCTTATAGCGTTCCAAGACCTCTTCATGCAACTGTGCGTCAACCTTTACGGCATAGCGTTCCACCAGTTGACGGGCAGCCTCATAGTCGCCCTCACTCTTGATGCGTTGAATCTCTGCCAACAGGCGTGCAAAGAGGGTACGTAAAGCCTCATAGTCGGTGATGCGCACAAAGGTTTTCCCTTCGTGCTGCTCCATCCGGATTACATCACTTTGTTCATAGCACCAGTGGGCTATCAGCGAACGGTTACGCATGTGTGCTTCCTCAATCTGGTGACCAGGCTCGATGCGTATCAACTGCGTCATCATACCGTTCATGATATAGCTATAGTACTGTGCCTTATAAGCCTCATCGTCTGGCAACAGACCTAACTCAACCAGCTTAGGATCAGCGATATAGTAGAGTCCGAAGAGGTCGGCACGCGCCTCCTCGATAGTATTTCCATACGCTTTCAGAGCATCGGGATCAGTGCCTGGCAACAGCTGCCCACTACCGTGTCCCAGACACTCATGGAGGTCGGTATGTAAATCGTCACATTTATCACCATACTTCTCTATCAATGCCAGCGTCTGCTGGTCAATGACAAACTCTTCCTTGAAACCACTACCATGAGCAGCCTTATTGTAGGCTTCAGTAATATTCGAAATGGTAATGCTCTTCGAACCATACTCAGCACGTATCCAGTCGGCATTGGGCAGATTAATGCCAATAGCCGTTGAGGGATACTCGTCGCCGCCCAGCATGGCAGCACAGATGGCGTTAGCAGTGACACCCTTCACATGGGGTTTGCGGAAACGGGGATCGACAGGCGAATGGTCTTCAAACCACTGGGCATTCTGGCTGATGGTCTGTGTACGCTTGGTAGCCTCCTCGTCCTTATACTCCACAATGCCTTCCCACGAACCTTTCAGTCCCAAGGGGTCGCCATAGACCTCTATGAATCCATTGACGAAATCAATATGTCCCTCATGCTCAGAAACCCATTCTATACAGTAGTCATTAAAGCATTTCAGATCACCCGTTTCATAATAGCGTATCAGCAACTCCAAGACGCGCTGCTGGCGTTGGTTCTCTGCCACGCCCTGAGCCTTACGCAACCAATAGACGATATGACGGATGGGATTGGCATAGCGGCCGTTGGCAGACCATACGTCTTCTGCCACGACACCATCACGCTTGACGAGTGTGGAGTTCAAACCATAGGATGCTGGCGCAGGATTGTTGGCATCCAGCGCTTTCTGCTGGGCATAGTACTCCTCAGCCTCCTGTTGCGTCACACCCTCATAGAAATTACAAGCAGAGGTCTGGATGAGATCCTCACCATCAGCCTTATTGACACGCTTGGGTAACACCGTAGAATCGAAGATGTCAGGGAACAGCTCCTCACACATCTCCCCTACCGTCTCACCAGAGCGTAAAGGCAGTCTTGTGGGGGCTACCTGCTGTAAGACATCACGCAGATAGTCAGCCGTAAAGCCTGGCTGGAACTTCTCAGAGCCATAATGGTGGTAGATGCCGTTAGAGAACCATATCCGCTTGAGATAGATCTCTAAGGCACGGAAGTCGTCAGTATCGTGGTCGACGGTAAGGTCAGTATAGACTGCCTCCAGCATCTTACGGATGCGGAGGTTATATTTTCCAAACTGGTCGAAAGTGATGTCGCGCCCATAGAGCGTGGCTTTCGACAGATAATAGATGTACTGTTTCTGCAACAAAGACAATTGCTCAAATCCGTTTAAACGGTATCTGAGCAATTGAATGTCCGCGAAACGCTCTTTGGTCGCATAACCAAAGTGTGGCGTGCATTCGTCCGAATAGTTCATCGTGTGTTCAATGCGACTTTTTATCCTGTTTCACCTTCTCGGCAGGGTGTTGAGCCAGATGTTGCAGACGATACTCGCGAGGCGTCATGTGCATCAGCTTGTAGAAAGAAGCATAGAACGACTGACGATTGGCAAAACCTACCATATCGCTGACCTCCTCCATACGCAGGTCTTGGTATCTGCGGTCTACGAGAATGGTCATAGCCTCTTCTATTCGGAACTTGTTGACGAAAGAAGTGTAGTTCATGTGGAAACGGACATTCACCACGGCTGAGATATATCGGGTATTAGTACCTAAATCCTCGGCTAACTTCTTGGCTGAATAATCCTTGTCCTTGTACTTCTTCTCCATCACGATGATGTTCAGGATCTTCTCCTTCATCTCATCCATCAACTTAGGGCTGACGAGACTGCGATACACAGCCTCTTTAGCTTTTTTTTCTGTGATATTATACTTTGCCATACCCTGTGAAGAATTTATTTATACATTTCACTTGCAAATATACAAAAAAAAATAATACAATTGTTATTATTATCCAAAAAAATGATTAATTTTGTAGAAAATTTATGATTTAGAGTCAAATATGACCATTTATAACGCTAATTTTCTTAACAAATGATCTTTTATTTCACTGGAACAGGTAACACTCGTTGGGTAGCGAAGGAGATTGCAGAAGCCATCGGAGAGGAACTGCTATCCATACCTCAACTCATCAAAGAGCAACGCTATCAGTTCGAACTGCAGGAGAAGGAACGGATAGGATTCTGCTTCCCGACACACGGCTGGCAACCACCCAGGATTGTGCGAGAGTTCATCAGCCGACTGGTACTGAAAGGCTATCACTCCCATTTCTGCTGGGCCCTGACGACCTGTGGCGACAACATGGGCGAGGCCATGACGATCTTCAACAAAGAACTTGCCAAGAACGAGGCGCTACATGCGGAAGACGGCAGTCCTCTGCAGGCAGAGAGCGTCTTCTCAGTGATTATGCCAGAGTCGTACGTCTGCCTGCCATTCATGAAGACCGATCCTATAGATATGGAACGCAGGAAGATTGAGCACGCCCGACAACAGCTACAGCATATTACCAGCATCATCAAAGATAGCGAGCGCGGCATTGTGGAGCTGGAGAAAGGGGCCACTCCCCGACTCTACTCATACGTCATTGGGGCTTACTTCAACCAGAAGATGGTTACTGACAAGAAGTTCACCGTCGATGAAGACGTATGCACCCGCTGCGGTAAGTGTAGCAAGGTGTGTCCTGTAGACAATATCGCAGGTGCACCTCCAACGTGGTTACACAACGGACAATGTACCTGCTGTCTGGCTTGTTATCACTATTGTCCCGTCCATGCCATCAACTACGGCAGTATCACGAGAAAGCGAGACCAGTATTACTTCAATAGACGCGGGGACCAAAAATAGTTGTGCCCACACGCACCATCGTCGACCCCTCCTGCACGGCTATCGGATAGTCGTGGCTCATGCCCCATGAACGCTCACAGAACCAGGGGGCGTCAGCAAAGTAACGCTCTTTGATTTCGTCAAAGAGGCTATGTGCCAACTGGAACTCACTACGTATCTGGTTTTCATCATCCACATACGACGCCATCATCATCAAGCCGCAGATGCGCACATGACTGAGCCCGCGCCATTCACCATCAGCCAACAGCTGTCGCAAGGCATCAGGTGTCAGACCGTACTTTGTCTCTTCTTCAGCAATGTGAAGCTCCAGCAAAACATCGATAACACGCTCACACTTAGCAGCTTGCTTGTCAATCTCCTTAAGTAGCTTCAACGAATCGACAGCCTCAATCATCGTGACGTAGGGTGCGATATACTTCACCTTATTCGTCTGCAGATGACCAATGAAATGCCACTGGATATCCTTTGGCAACGTCTCGTGCTTCTGGCGCAGCTCCTGCTCGTGGCTCTCTCCGAAGATACGTTGTCCCTCTTCGTAGGCAGCCTCGATATACTCGTTGGGATGATACTTGGAGATGGCCACAAGGCGTACACCCTGTGGCAAATTTCCCAGTACCTGCTTCAGATTTCCTTTAACGTCGTACATCATCCCTCGTATTCGGGCTTGTCGTCCTTCTTGTCTTTGCCATACTCGAAGACATCCATCAGCGTGGTCTCAGCGACAGAGGCGATAACATAGTCAATCATCGTGCCACCCATCACCTCGTCGATATTTCTTACGGCAGCATTCAGCGTACCGGCCTGTACCAGGTAGTTGACGTTAGAACGCTTTTCTTTCTCGGTCTTCTCGTCGATGGTGATAAACTGCAGCTTACACTTATACCAACGGTCAGCCATCTCCTCGTCAGAGAAGAAAATCTCACCATAAGGGGCTATCTTAATATCCTTGACGGTAAACTCACCACTGATATAGCTTGACATCTCCTCCATGATGCGCTTCTCAGCCTCTGTAAAGCTGAGGGCGTCAACCACGTAGTTCTCTGTCACCTTCTTCTGCAAGCCATCGTCCATCACTTTCTCGTAGGCAATCTTGCACTCAAACCAAATTGCTGTTCTTGATCTCATATTGTTTGTTTATTCTTTTATTTATTGTTTTTCAGTTGTTTCTTCTTCTCGTTGGTGATACGCTCAATGATCTCGCTGGCAATAAGCTGTGCACGCTCAGGAGTCAGACTGGCCTCCTGCCCCATCTTCTGCTGAACCTTCATCAGTTCCTCGATGGTCGACTGGCTCTGTGCGGCAAACTGCTTCTCCGTAGAGTTCATATAATCCTTATTATATATCTTCGAGAGGATGCGGTCAGCCTCCTTCTCGTAGTTCTTACGGAATATCTCTTCAGCCTTAGCCTTATAGACACGCTGTGCCTCTATATCCTCCTCAGTCATCGAATCGGCACTGACCACTCCCAGGTCTTCGGGCTTAAAGCCGTCATCCAACAGGTCGTCAGTAGCCTGACGCGGTGCGGGTTTCACATACTCCACCTGTGTGGGCTCCGGTACCATTTCCGCATAAATCTCAAAGATGACAAGTGCTACGATGACAGCAGCTACCAGCATCATAGCTGAACGCATCATGCTGCGGCGCGACTGTACCGCCTTCAACAACGCCAAAGGGGTGTCATAGCGGTCTTCCGGCTTCTCGCTGGTAGCCTTTTTCATGGCCTTGCGATATTCCACAGACATTCCTGCATGCAGGAAGATAGCCTCCATGAACTTACCGATAGAGTAGACATCACAACGGTCATCGATGGTGCCGTGTTCCAACACCTCGGGAGCAACATATACGGCATCGTCACCATAGAGTCCCCGCTGGTCGTCCATCGCCAAGTAGAACGAGCCATGAGAGAGCAGCATCACAGCATGGTCTCCCTTACGCACCATCACGGTCTTGGGCGAATAGCAGATATGTCTGATGCCCTGGCTATGCAGATAGGAGGTGATGTCCACCAATGCCTGCAAGGTATTGTCTATGAACCCCTTCTCCGCAACGACGGCAGGATTCTCGTTGAGCAGCTGCTCCATCGAGAGAAAGACACCAGCCTCAACCTCCAATTGCTCCACCTCGCCACTCTCATTCATCACGGGAGTATAGTGCAGCTGATAGCGATTCACCAGTGTCTTGTTACGCTCACACTCTGTCTTCAGTGCACCAGAGAAGACAATGCTACTGTTCAGCTCCTGACGGATACTAACGACAGCACGGTATTTCCCATCCATCTGAATACGATAGTATTCACCGATGGGCAGGAGTGTCTTGTTCAGCTTCCCTTCGTTTTTGGCAGCCAGCATTTCTTCGTAGTTCATACCTTATTTTTTACTTTTCGTGGCGCAAAAGTACAAAAAAAATATGAATTATGCATTATTAATTATGAATTATTTCGTACCTTTGCATGCGATTTACGTAAATTAAACAACATGCCAGAAATATCAGTACGCGGAGTAGAGATGCCTGAGTCACCCATCAGAAAACTCGCACCTCTCGCTGCCGCAGCCAAGAAACGTGGAACACGCGTGTATCACCTGAACATCGGACAGCCCGATCTGCCCACGCCACAGGTAGGTCTTGACGCGTTGAAGACTATTGACCGCAACATCCTGGAGTACTCACCCTCACAGGGCTATCAGAGCTATCGCGAGAAGTTGGTGGACTACTATGCCAAGTACAACATCAACGTGACAGCCGATGACATCATTATCACCAGTGGTGGTAGTGAGGCGGTACTGTTTGCCTTTCTGTCATGTCTGAATCCTGGCGATGAAATCATCGTGCCAGAACCCGCCTACGCCAACTATATGGCTTTTGCCATCAGTGCCGGCGCCAAGATCCGCACCATTGCGACCACGATTGACGAAGGTTTCTCGCTCCCCAAGGTGGAGAAGTTTGAGGAACTCATCAACGACCGCACACGTGCCATCATGATTTGTAACCCTAACAACCCCACGGGCTACCTCTATACGCGTCGCGAGATGAATCAGATTCGCGACCTGGTGAAGAAGTACGACCTGTACCTCTTCTCTGATGAGGTTTATCGTGAGTACATCTATACGGGTTCACCCTATATCTCTGCCTGCCACCTGGAAGGCATCGAACAGAACGTCATTCTTATCGACTCCGTATCCAAGCGCTATTCCGAGTGTGGTATCCGCATTGGTGCACTGATTACGAAGAATGCAGAGGTTCGCAAGGCCGTGATGAAGTTCTGTCAGGCACGCCTCTCTCCTCCCCTCATCGGACAGATTGTTGCCGAGGCATCACTGGATGCTCCCGAGGAGTACTATCGCGACGTCTATGATGAATATGTAGAGCGCCGTAAGTGTCTGATTGACGGACTGAACCGTATTCCCGGTGTCTACTCGCCCATTCCTATGGGTGCCTTCTATACCGTAGCGAAACTGCCTGTCGACGATGCAGAGAAGTTCTGTCGCTGGTGTCTGGCCGACTTCGAATACGAAGGTGAGACGGTCATGATGGCACCTGCCGCAGGTTTCTACACCACGCCCGGTGCTGGCATCAATCAGGTGCGTATCGCCTACGTGCTGAAGAAAGAAGACCTGGAGCGTGCACTCGTCGTATTGCAGAAGGCGCTTGAGGCCTACCCTGGGAGAGTTGAAAGTTGAGAGTTGAAAGTTGAAAGTTGACAATTGAACTTCCCGCTATTCATAGCTAAACGAATCTATTTTTCTGAGGGCGACCGCCACGAGGTGAGTCGTCCTGCTATTCGTATCGCTACCGTGGGGGTAGCGATAGGATTAGCTGTCATGATTATAACGGTCAGCGTGATACTGGGCTTTAAGCACACCATCCGCGACAAGGTGGTAGGCTTTGGCAGCCACATACAAATGACCAACTTCGTTACCCAGCAGACTGCCGTACCCGCCCCCATCGCCATCAGTGACACGCTGATGCGCAAACTCAAGAAGATTCCCAACGTCCGTCACGTGGAGTGTTACACGATGACGCAGGGCATACTGAAAACCGATAGCGACTTCCTGGGTGTAGCCTTCAAGGGTGTTGGTGAAGACTACGACCTCTCGTTCATCCGCCAGAACATGCAAGAAGGCAAGCTGCCGACGTTCAGCAGCCAGAAGAGCAGCAACCAGGTAGTGGTGTCGCGTAAGATGGCCGACAAGCTGCACCTGCATGTGGGCGACAAGGTGTATGCCTACTTCATTGCCTACGACGATGTCCGTGCGCGACGCTTTACCGTCAGCGGCATCTATCAGAGCAATATGAAGCAGTTTGACGACGTGCTCTGTCTGACCGACCAGCGCACCACCAGCCGTCTGAACGACTGGGAGAGCGACCAGTGCAGCGGTGCAGAGATTCTCGTCAAGGACTTTGAGCACATCAACGAAACCAATATGGCAGTTGTCGAGCTGATCAAGAACCATACCGACCGCTATGGCGAGACGCTCTCCTCACAAACCATCTTCGAGGCCTATCCGCAGATATTCTCGTGGCTCTCGCTGCTGGACATCAACGTATGGATTATCCTGGCACTGATGATTTGTGTGGCAGGCTTCACCATGATTAGCGGTCTGCTCATCATCATTCTGGAACGTACACAGATGATTGGCATCCTGAAGGCTTTGGGAGCGCGCAACAAGTCGGTGCGCCACACCTTCCTATGGTTTGCAGCCTTCATCATCAGTCAGGGATTGCTCATTGGCGACGTGATAGGCATCGGCTTAGTCGTATTACAACAGCAGACGAGTTTCATACACCTCGACCCCGCCAGCTACTATGTGGACACAGCACCCATGGAACTCAACATCCCCATCATCGTCGCCCTCAACGTGGCTACGCTGCTCATCTCTGTCTTCGTACTGATAGCACCCAGCTATCTGGTATCACACATCCAGCCAGTCAAAGCGATGCAGTTTGACTAGTTACACCTTATTATATATATAGGGGGGTGAGAAGCTAGAGGTGAGTCTACTCTAATTCAAAAGGACCAGTGGGAGTGGTACGCTTAAGCACTTCCAGACGGACATCGACACCAGCAATAATACCATAGCTGCGCAGAACACTCTCTACCGTCTTGCGAGCCAGTTCCGGATGGTTGTTTTCCTCGCTGAGGTGACAGAGCCATACGTTCTTCAGCTGCTCTGACATATTCTCTGCTATCGCTACACCACAGTCGTGATTGTTCAGATGGCCCGTACCCGAGAGGATGCGCTCCTTGAGGAATGGCGGATAAGGACCGTTCTGCACCATCTCAATATCGTGGTTGGCCTCAATGACCAGATGATGCGCCCGACTGATATACTGCTTCATCTCGTCAGTGACACTACCTGCATCGGTCATCAGACAGAAGTTCGTACCCTCTGCCTCAATGAAATAGCCCACATTGTCGGCACTATCGTGCGGCACAGCAAACGGGGTCACCGTGAAATCGCCCAGCTGCAGCGTCTTGCCCTTCTCTACCAGTCCTACCTGCTCTGCTGCCACCTTCTTGACCACACAATAGTTGCGGTTTATGCCGTCGTGCACCTCGCGAGTGGCATAGATAGGTACCTGATAGTCGTTGCTGAAAGCGCCTACCGACTTAATATGGTCAGCGTGGTCGTGCGTAATGAGCACATGCTTCACGCTGGAAAGACTGACGCCATAGTCGCGACAGGCTTTCTTCAGGCCTCTCAGCCCTACCCCTATATCGATGAGTAGTGTGTCGGTTGGGGTTGCCAACAGATAGCAGTTACCGCTACTACCACTACCGAAAGAGATGAATTTCAGCATGACTTTTTTTGTAATTTGACTGCAAAAGTACAAAAAAAATCTCAATTCTCCATTCTCAATTCTCAATTATTTTATATCTTTGCACGCAAAAGATACCGTAAACAATGAAGAAACTCCTGATATGGACACTGATGCTGTCGCTGACAGCCTGTAACATGATACAACGTGACGACGACCAAGCTACAGCCGTTGCTGTAGAATGGGGCGAAGCATTCTTCAACTGCGACTACCACGCCGCCGAAGCGCTAAGCACCCCTGAGAGTCGCCGCTGGTTACAGTTTGCAGCCTCCAACACCACCCAGCACGACCTCGACTTGCTGAAACAGCATGCTGCAGAGGTAGAGGCTACCGACTTCTTTCCTGACGCCAACGACACCCTGCGGGTGGTGGAACTGGCAGTAAGCAACAGCATCAGCCCCAGTATCCATGCAGGAGAGTCGTCACAGGAAGAAAAGGCGTTGTTCCACATCACCGTTGTCAAGCGCAACGGCAGCTGGCTGGTTAGAATGGCAGACCTACCGCGAAGTGAAAAGCAAAGTCGCGACTGAGACTCGGATGCAGTATCGGGAAATGCCCGTCATGATCCTCGTAAGCAGGATTCACCGCCTTCATACCCATATCGAAACGTACCAGGAAATAGTCGAAGTTCAGACGGATGCCTAAGCCATAGCTGGCTGCCAGCTGTTCAAAGAACTCCTCAAACTTAAACTGTCCGCCAGGCTGGTCTTCATATTCACGCAATGTCCAGATGTTACCGGCATCAATGAACAAGGCGCCGCTGAATTTCCAGAACAGCTTGGCACGATACTCCATATTCAGGTCCAGCTTCATGTCACCCGTCTGGTTGATGAAGTCGATACGACCGTCAGTACCCACAAACTTACCAGGTCCCAGCGATCTCACGCTCCATCCACGCACACTGTTGGCACCACCCGAGAAGTAGCGCTTTTCAAAGGGCAGGATGCTGCTGTTTCCGTATGGATAGGCCAGACCCAGTCCGATGTGGAACACCAGCTGGTTGTTGAAGTCGAGATTGATATTACGGGTGAAGTCGAACGTGCCACGCACATACTGCGCATAGGCAATATCCAGGAACGTGTACTGTCCGTCGGCATTGGTATGGAAGTGTAGGGCACGTGCTGCCCAGTTGAGCACATTACCTGCCGTCTCCACATTCGCCTTGATGGCCCAGCGGTTATTGTTGTACGAGTAGCCCACACCGAACTTCATAATAAAGAGGTCCTCATAGTTATAGCGCAGAATAGAGTTGCGCGACGTGGTATTGTCCAGGTACTCCTTCTCGAAGGTAGGACTGATCCACGGCATGCTGATATAGTTCAGGTCCAGCAGGTCTATCTGGTAGCGGTCGTGGTGTCGCTGGTCGTTCCAGCGGTACTTCCAGCCCATAGAGAACACACGGCGGTGGAACTCGGGACGGTTCTGCATATCGTAGTTGACACCCAGCTCAGAGGTGGCATTGATACGTCGACGGAAGCTGCGGCTGAGGAAGGGCGCAATGAAGCGGGGGAACGTCAGGCGCGAACCTATACTATATTCTATAAAGTCGTTACCGGCATATCCCTCCAGATTCCTGATGGCCTCATAGGCGCCACGCAGCTCGATAGACAGATTCTCCGAACCACGGAAGATGTTACGGTTCTGGAAGGTGACGGTGGCGGCAGCACCGAAGTCACCAGCGGTATTGGTACCTTCCGGCTGGAAGGAGATGGTCGACGACTTGTTGGTACTCAGGTTGATGTCACAGTCCAGCACGGGTTCGTTGTCGTGCTCGCGGAAGTTAATGCTGGTATAGCGCACAATGCCCAGTCGACCGAAGTGGTTGTACGTGTTTCGCAGGTCACGAGCAGAATAGATATCGCCCTCAGTGATGAACGTATTATGACGAAGCACCTTCTCACGCAGCGGAATGACGGGGTTGTCAGGATTGCCGCTCAGGTAGTTGATGCGTCCGATGGTATAGACATAGTGGGGGCGTGGCGCCGACATGTTGTCCTGATAGGGATGCAGCACCAGCGTGAGGTCTATCTTGTTGGTACCCTCGATAGAGTCGGCACGATAGGTGATGAAGTCCTTATTAAAACGGTAGTAGCCACGATTGACGAGATACTGCGTAATCTGTGTGCGCTCGCGATCGAGGTTATCGGCATTGAACACCATATCCTTCTGCAGCACACGACGTTCCTGGGGTATACCGTCTAGGATACGGGCGATAGCGGTGTCTTGAATATCATAGCTCACACTACGCAGGAAATAGGCTACACCTGGATGCAGCGTATAGAGCGTGCGCAACTTCTTTCCTTTACGCGTAATAGCCACATCGGCCGTAGCACGCAGATAACCCAGATTCTGCATCTGCATCTGCAGGGCCTCCAACGACTGAACGGTCTGCGTCGAGTCATAGAGCTCGGGGGGCTCACCCATGCGCCGCAGCAGACGGTTCATCCATTTCGTACTGTCACGACCCGACAGAGAATAGGTTTTCAAGGGTAGTTTATAGGTAGAGAACCATCTGGAATTACCATGCTGACGGATAAACGAGCGCATATCACTCAGACTCATATAACGTGCCGGTTCTGGACAACGCAGGTCAGCACGGTCGAGCAAATATTCGCCCTCAGGGACGAATTTCGTCTCTGAACAGCTGGCAAAAAGAAGTGCCAAAAGCACATAAAAAATGATTCTACGTCGCATTTCTTGGCAAAAGTACGAAAAAACGAGCGAAATGCAAAATAAATTAATTACTTTTGCAAGAGAAAAATGGTGCTAATAATAAGGTACAGCATGACTTTGCACCATACTTTCTAACTTAAGACAAGAAAAGAAAACTAAAAATGTAAAATATTATGTTCACATCAACGTATCAGCTATCACCGGAAGCTATCACACTAGTTTCTGAAATTTCAGAACAGATTGGAATACTTGAGACGCTCTCTACACCCAATCCAGAGAATCAAGTAGAGCCTATTGACCCCTTCCTGGAGGACGAACTTTTACGAGCTCATCGCAGAATGGTCGACGGACTCAGTGAAAGAGTGGGTCACTACAGCCAGAATGATCCACGCATCAAATTACACATGGCGATGCTCTTCGACTGGCTGACACACACAGAGGAGCATCCGCTCATTTGTAGCTGCATTTTTCATTACAATTTGACCTCCATACACCCCTTTTCTGAGGGTAACGAGCGCCTTGGATTGTACTGGCAGACGCTCCTTTTAGCACAATGGCGCCCCATTTTAGCGGGTCTTCCGTTCGAGTCTGTAGTCACGGAGCGGCAAGAGGAATATCGTCGCGTATTAGCGTATTTCGGTGAAAACGCAAAAATTACCCATTTCATCGAGTTCATTTTGCGCTGTCTACTGGATACTATACTCCAGGAGGTAAAGAATAAAGTAGAGAATAAAGTAAAGAATAAAAGTAGAGGAAAAGTGCAGGATAAATCGGCCGAAAACGCTGTTGACGAGGACTCTGAGACCCAATTATCGAAGTCTGAACAGCGTGTTGTCAAGCTCCTGGCTGCCGAGCCGCGTATCACTATCGGTGTTCTCTCCCGCCGTCTACAGCTCTCTGAGGCCGGTGTAAACAAGGTTTTAGCGGCTTTACGCAAGAAAAATGTCATAGAACGCGTGGGAGCTAACAAAAATGGATCGTGGAAAGTCAACATCTAACCCGTTACTTTAATGATTATTTTATAAACCATTCGTTATTAACGTTTTATAAATTACACTACAAAAGAGACTGTCCACATCAACAGTCTCTTCTTTTGCCTACAAAGCCTCCAATTTCCACTCTTTCAGCCAGCGTGCCGCTCCTGACACCAAAACCATTCTATTTATTTTACATTAGATTACTCTCTTCTTCTCCCTTTTTTAGCATCGATATGACCATCGAGTCCCTTCATCCTTCAACCATCAGCCCTCATCCTTCTACATCTCCCCTACCCTTCACTTCATTTCTCAAAATCTGAAAATGACAGTCAGCTGAACCAGAGGAACGACTCTCCACGCCACATACATTTCCTCGTCACATTTCACATCAGCAGCCACAGCTATCCATTCTTAATAGAAAAATCTTTCTTTACAATTTTAATCCACTTTTTGACTCAGAACAAACATTTATTATGTATAATATTTTCATATGTGTACATTTTACACCGTACGAATACTTTATCACCAAACTGGCTCGTTGAATGAAAATTATTTCGTAACTTTGCCACCAAAAACAGAAAAGAAGATATGCTGTCGAAGAATCAATTGAAGCTGGTACGCTCGCTGGAGCTGAAGAAAAATCGCAAAAAAGAGGGTCTTTTCGTTGCAGAAGGTCCCAAAGTTGTGGGCGATTTGCTACGTGCTGGCTATCGTGCCCGTACCATTTTCTGCACCGAACAAGCAGAACTACACAAAAGGGACGGTTCTCTTTGTGTACTTTGTACTGACGATGAGTTGCGCAAGCTCAGCTTCCTGCAGCATCCACAGGAGGTTCTAGCCGTCTTTGAAATCCCTCAGCCATCAACCATCAGCCATCAGCCATCAGGCCTCTCGCTGGCTTTAGACAGCGTGCAGGATCCAGGCAATTTAGGCACCATTATCCGCATTGCCGACTGGTTTGGCATCGACACCATCTACTGTTCGGAAGATACCGCCGACGTGTATAATCCCAAGGTGGTACAGGCCACGATGGGTTCACTGGCACATATCCACATCGTCTATTGCGACCTCGTAGAGCTGTTGCAGCAGTACGACGGCCCCATCTACGGCACGTTGCTCGACGGCAACGACATCTACCAGCAGGAGCTGTCACAGCAGGGCATTATCGTCATGGGTAACGAGGGCAACGGCATCTCGCAGAATGTCCGTCCACTTGTTACCCACAAGCTCTTGATACCTAACTTCAATAAAAACAGCGAGACGGCCGAAAGCCTCAACGTAGCGATAGCAACCGCCATCACCTGTTCAGAGTTCCGCCGTCGATAGTTAGAAGCGCTTCAGCGCCTCGTAAATGCGCTGTACGGGCAGTCCCATCACGTTGAAGTAGCTGCCTTCCAATCGCGTCACGCCCACATAGCCTATCCATTCCTGGATGCCATAGGCACCCGCCTTGTCCATCGGCTTGTAGGTCTCCACGTAATAGTCTATCTCGTCGTCCGTCAGCTCCTTGAATGTCACGTTGCTGACTACGGAGAAGTGTTCCTGTTGTCCTATGGTGGTCAGCACCACACCCGTCACCACCTGATGCGTCTTGCCGCTCAGCTCATGCAGCATGCGACATGCATCAGCGGCATCCTTGGGTTTGCCCAGCACCTCGTCGTTCAGCACCACGATGGTATCCGCCGTAATGATGAGCTCGTCAGCAGCCATCGCCTCACGATAGGCTGCCGCCTTCTTCAGTGCGATATACTCTGCAATCTCCGCCGTTGGCAGCGTAGCAGGATAGCTCTCGTCGACACCTTTCAGCACGCGCACCTCGAAGTCCACGTCCAGGCCCGCCAACAGCTCCTTTCTTCTTGGCGAATTACTCGCCAGAATAATTTTATAATTTACCATCCGAATGCTTTCTCGTCCTTCAACCACTTACCCTGTGCACGCAGCGTTTGCTCTATGACGTCACGACCACAGCCGTAGCCGCCACGATACTGGCTGACATAGCAGCTGACGTCTCTGACCTCATGACAGGCATCCTGCGGACATACAGGACAGCCCACCAGGCGCATCACCTCCAGGTCAGGGATATCGTCGCCCATAAACATCACCTCGTCGTCCTTCAGGCCGTACTTCTGCTTGAAATCCTCGTAGACCTTGATTTTCACGGCAGCACCCAGATAGATGTCCTCCATGCCCAAGCCCTCATAGCGGTGGCGCACGGCCTCTATCTTACAGCCGCTGATGATGGCGATGCGCAGTCCCATCTTGATGGCCAACTGGATGGCATAGCCGTCCTTGATATTGACGGTACGCAGCGGAGTGCCATCGGTGCCCAGTGTGATGGTCTCTGCCGAGAGCACGCCGTCGAGGTCAAACACGATGGCCCGTATCTTCTGTAAGTCGTAATTGATCATATTATTCTTGGTGTTCTTGAATACTCTGTGACAATAGTTCGTAGATTTCCTTTGCCTTGCCGTCCAACAGCGCCGCCTGCGCCTGCATCACGTTCTGGTCGCCACGAGCAGCGGGACCCGTCTGGGCGTCTTTCGGATGCAGCTCATGGACCTTGCGCGCCGTCTCGTCCACCAATGGCAGCATCACGTCGAAGGGCAGGCCCTTCTTCTGCAGCACGTCAGCAGCCAACGTATAGCAGTGGTTGGCGAAGTTGCAGGCGAAGACTGCCGCCAAGTGCAGGTATTTGCGGTCAGCAGTGCTCAGCTCGTAGACGTGTTGGCTAATGGAATCAGCCAATGCACGGATTTGCTGGAGGCTGGCGGCATCAGAGGCCTCGATGAACAACGGAATCTCGCGGAAGTCCACCTCGCGGTCCATCGAGAAAGTCTGCATGGGATACAGCACGCCACAACGCTCGGCATAGCCCTCGAACACGCTCAGCGGCATAGAGCCGGCAGTATGCAAAAACAACTGCCCTTCCCTACCCTTTGTGACCTTACTGATGACCTCCAACAATGCGCTGTCCTTCACGGCGATGATATAGAGGTCAGCCACCTGCGGCAGTTCCGCCAACGTGCGACTGTTGACGCTCACCACCTTGTGCCCCGCCTTGAGCAATGCCTTGCCCATGTGCGTAGCCACACGACCCCGTCCGATTAATGCGATTCTCATTTCGATGTTTCGAAACTAATACTTCTCCAAGTGTACGTTCTCCCACTTCAGCTTATCCTCGTTCTGTGGCTTGCGCTCGTCTGCCTTATGACCAACAGCCAGCACGCACAGACACGACAGGTTCTCAGGAATATTCAGCACGCCCTGGATGACAGTGTCGGCGCTGGTGCCGTCGCTCAGTCCACGACCACGCATCTGCACCCAGCAAGAGCCCAGTCCCAGGTCCTCTATCTGGTACTGCATCGAGATAGCGGCAATGCTGCCGTCCTCCACCCAACAGTCGTTCTGCAGAGGGTCGCCCAGCACCACGATGGCCAGTGCGGCACCCTTTATCAGCTGTCCGCCCATATCCTTGGCATCGCTCAGCTTCTCCAGGTCGGTCTTGTCGTCAACCACTACAAACTGCCATGCTCTCTGTCCCTTCGATGTGGGTGCCATCAAGCCTGCACGCAGTATTGTCTTCACATCCTCTGCGCTCACTTCCTCGTCCGTAAATTTACGGTGCGAACGGCGCTGCTGTACTAAATCCTTAAAGTCCATTGTTCCTTGTTTATGACATATCTGCTGCAAAAGTAATAAAAGTTGAGCGAAAAGCCAAATTTATTTGAGTTTTTCCGAAAAACGTCTTCTTCCCTCTTCCATCTTCCTTCTTACATCTTCCCTCTTACATCTTCAATCTTACATATTTGCCTACATTGCTTACACATCTTACATTCCTATCTATTATACAGCATGTTACACAATGTAAGCAACGAGCATACATGTAGGCAAAGCAATAACAGTCAGGGAATATTTCCAGGGCTTGGAATGATTTTTCCACAGCCTGGAATATTTTTTCCACAGTCTGGAAAAATTATTCCACGGTGCGAAAAAGTTCATATCCTTCTGATAGCAGTAGCAGTGCCTACATCGAGTATAGATTTGCATACATCACATAAACTACTGACTATCAGCATAGAGTGCTAGATGTGTAGGCAATGTAGCCATTATTGACAAACTTCCATTTGTACGAGCATAAATAGTTTTGGCGCAAATGTCAAGAATCAACTTTTGTTAATAATTGGTACAAAGGTAGCAAATATTCTTCATTTTTTCATACCTTTGCAGATATTATTAATTCAAAAAACTAAACTGACATGAAATGGAGCTAAAATAGAATGACGTTATCAGGGCATTCGGCATGAAATAAGGGATAAATAGTGACAAAAAAGCAGTTTTTTTGAAAAAAAACGGAAAAAAATTAAGGAAAAACGGAAAAAAACATTATCTTTGCAAGTAATTTATAAACTTTTAAACCTATAGATAATTACTATATGATTGAGGAACTGAAAACTATAGCTAACTCGTTCGCTGAGGAATACTGTAGCGACGCAATCTATCCGGCACATCTTTTCAAGGCTATTCTCCACAAGGAAATGGGCCTTGTGCACTTTCTTGAGATAGAGCTGGACAAGGACTATTACTACTTGCAGGACTGGGCCGACGTGCAGATGCAGCTGGCTCCGCGTGCGGTGCGTCCGATGCGCGACCTGTCGCTGAGCGACGAGTCGGTAGAGGTGATGGAACAGGCCGACGACTACAAGGTGAAATTCAACCTGGACGAGACGACGGCTGTTTGTGTGCTGGCCGCGCTGGTAACCCCTGGCGTAGGTTTCTCCTTCGACCAGCTGAAGACGTTGCCGCTGACTCCTCAGGACATCAGCAACAAGATGGGCGGTGGTGTGAGCGTAGCAGCCCCCGATATGGGAGGTGCTGAGCTGAAGAGTAGCACTCCGGCGAAGGGCAAGGGTACGCTGGCCAAATACTGCATTGACAAGACGGCGGTAGCACGTTCGGGAAACATCGATGCAGTGGTAGGTTTTGAAGACGAGATAGCCATCATTTTCGAGATATTGGGTCGTAAGTCGAAGGCCAACCTGCTCATCACTGGTGAGGCAGGCGTCGGCAAGACGTCGTTGGTCAACGGTTTTGTGAGCCGTCTGGCTGCCGACACGGTGCCCGGATTCCTAAGCGGTGCCATAGCCTACGAGCTGGACACTGCCGTGCTGGGCAGTGACGCCCAGTATAAGGGCGAGGTGGAAGACCGCTTCAAGAACGTCATCAACGAGATTGAGGCGCTGCCCAATGCCGTGCTCATCATCGAGAAGATTGACAAGCTGTTCGACAAGCAGGGTGCGCTGTTCGGCTGCTCTACCCTACTGAAGAACGAGCTGTCGAAGGGTCGTCTGCAACTGCTCTGCACATCGAGCATTGACGGCTTTACCAAGAATATCGAGACAGACAAGGAGATGACGTCGAACATCGAGAAAATATCCATCGACGAGCCCGACGCCACCCGCACGCTGGAGATTCTGCAGGGTGTGATGCCTGCCTACGAGGAGTATCACAAGCTGACAGTCAGCGAAGAGGTGCTCAACGAGTCAATCCGTCTGGCCAAGCGCTATCTCACGGAGAAGTGTCTGCCAGCATCGGCCATCGACCTGCTGGACCGCACCATGTCGCACGTCAAGATAGAAAAGGAGAAAGAGACACCACAGGAGGGCGAGGACACCTTCGCACTGACCACCGAGGACCTGACAGGCGCCGTAGCACGCCAGACGGGTATTCCTTTGGGTAAGGTACAGACAGGCGAGCGCGAGCGACTGATGGGTGGCGAAGATGCGCTGAAGAAGCGCGTAGTAGGTCAGGACCTTGCCGTAAAGAAGGTGCTCGACGCCGTCTACGAGGCGCGCTCTGGTCTGAGCAAGAAGGGACAGCCCATGGGTTCGTTCTTCTTCCTGGGTCCGACGGGTACAGGTAAGACGGAGCTGTCGAAGGCACTGGCCGAGTTCCTATTTGGCGACGAGAGCGCCCTGCTGCGTTTCGATATGTCAGAATTCAAGGAAGAGCACTCGGTGGCCCTGCTCTACGGTGCCCCTCCGGGATATGTAGGCTATGAGGAAGGCGGTCTGCTGGTCAACAAGATTCGCCAGAATCCCTACTCTGTCGTGCTGTTCGACGAGATAGAAAAGGCTCACAAGAGCGTCTTCGATCTGTTCCTGCAGATTCTCGACGAGGGTAAGCTGCACGACCGTCTGGGGCGTGTGGGCGACTTCTCGAACGCGCTCATCCTGTTTACCTCGAACATCGGCGCCAAGGATATCGTGGCCAAGTTCAACAGCGGTCAGGTTCCTGAGAACAACGAGTTGATGGACATCATGCAGGGCTACTTCCGTCCGGAGTTCCTGGCACGTCTGACAGAGATTGTGCCTTTCGCACCTATCACCGACAAGACCGTCACCGCCATCTTCGACATTCACATGAAGGGACTGCTGAAGTTGCTCGACGAGCAGAACATCACTCTGGAGCTGACACCCGAGGCCCGCGAGACCATTGCCCTGCGCGGTTACAACCAGCAATATGGTGCACGTCCCGTCCTGGGCGTCATCCGCAAGGAGCTGCGCCACCCCATCTCGAAGATGATGATTGCGGGCAAGGTGAAGCCCGGCGACCACCTCGTGGTAGGACTCGACAAAGACGGCAACGCCACATTCGAGGTAAAAGAATAGAAAAAAACGAAAACATCAAATAATTTATTAACTTAAAAACCATTACAACTATGGCAATGAAAGAGAATTTCATTTCGATGGCTCCCGATGAAGAGAGCAACGCGAAAGTCAGTTTGATTGATCAGAACAAAACCCTGATGATTGATCAGTACACATCAGACGTAGAGGCCGGCGCCCCTGAATTTGTGGAAGATATCCAGAACATCAACGACGCCTTCGAGCGCTTCAAGCCGAAGGTAGACGTGACCTTCACCGACGAAGAAGGCGGTTCAGTGGAAGAGACGCTGAAGTTCGGTGAGCTGCGCGACTTCGAAGCCAACGGCGGCAAGGGGCGTCTGGTAGAGAACAGCCCATTCCTCTCAGGTGTCAAGATGAAGATTGAGACCAACCAGAAGATTCGCAAGAGCATTGAGCAGAACCGCAAGCTGCGCGACATCCTGAAGGAGGCCGACAACCGTGCCGAACTGAAGGAGATGCTGCAGTCGATGCTGGACGAACTGAAGGCTGCAGAGTAATACACTTTAATATAATAAGGTAGAGAATATGAGTCAGGCAGAAGAACTCAGGCAACTCCGTGAAGCCTTCGACAAGCTGAAAGAGGAGAACACGCAACTCATCAGCCGCAACCTGCAGCTGAGCGATCAGCTCTGCATGTGGTTCGAGATGCGCCAGCGCGTCAACTGGCTGAAAGAAGAGCTGCAGGACAACCAGCGCATGATGCTCAAGGCAGACATGGCTGACGACGCCGAACTGCTGGCCATCATCGAGACACGGCTGGAACAAGAGCCCGCCACGGTGAACGGCGAGTTCAATGCCGCACAGCTGGCACAGATGCTCGGCGTGTCGCAAAACCGTCTGGCCCGTCTCTTCCGTAACACGACCTACAAGTCGGCAGACGACTACCTGGACTACCTGCGACTGCTGCGCGGCATGCAGATGCTGCGCGAACACCCCGAATACGGCATAGCAGCCATCAGCGAGGATGCAGGCTTCAACTCGGTCCGCACCTTCCAGCGCAAATGCAACGAGGCTGTGGGCATGAGTCCTGTAGAATTCCGCATGCTTGTAGACCAAGCCAAGAAACAATTATAAAAACAAAAACAGAATATTATTATGGCAGAAACAGAAATGCAGAAAGCAACTACCGCCCAACAGGCTGGTGGTGAGCTTCAAGAGAAAGGAAAAGATGTCAGCAAGCTGTTGTCATCTTTTGGTGGTTTTAATGCCATCCGCAGCTTTATGCCGGATGCAGACAACATGAACCCCGCACGCAAAGCCGCCAAGGACGTGTTCCTGAAGGACAAGCGCTTCAAGGACAAGCGTGCTGCCCTGGCCCGCGAGATTACACGCTGGATAGACCTGCTCAACCAGGCAGACATTGAGGGCGCTACAGGCTATGCCGACGCCTGCAAGCAGGACGAGGAGAAATATACCAACGTGCTGAAGCAGGGTATCACCGATGCACTGTATGCTACCCAGAACCTGGAGCGCTCATACCGTGAGCTCGACTCGTTCTTCAAGACCTGCGGTACCGACAAGGTAAAGAACCTGCGCATCATCAACGTGCTGAAGGAAGACATCGCCGACGCCGACTCAGGCTTCGCCAACGAGGTGGAGAACATCCTGCGCAACGGCTTCGACCGCCTGAGCCTGAAGGATGCCTACAGTCTGGTATGTATCCCCGGTGCCGTACTCAACGACAAGGTAGATCTGCTGCAGTGGGCTAAGATGGCCTTTAAATATAAGGTCATGCTGCTCACCGACCACGCTGACGAGTACTCGTTCGACGACCTGCAGGCCAACACCGAGGGCTATCGCGACAGCGATCAGGAACTGATGAACGTAGTAATGTGCGCCAACTGGCTGGTAGGCCGCGAGGCAGAGAAGATGTCGGCTGACGAGGAAGACGCTGCAGCATTCTACATCGCTCCCTCAGCAGCGCTCTGCGGTAAGCTGTACAACGAGACCGCCAACATGGCGCAGGGTGCCGGTGGTAAGAAGTACGGTACGCTGGACGGCGTGAAGGGTGTCAAGAGCGACCTGCTGAAGTCAGAGATTGCCGCCCTGATGGACAACCAGGTGGTTCCTATGGTCTACAGCGAGGGCCGCGTGATGGCTTTCAACAACACCACACTGTATAACGGTGACCTCGACGCCATGAAGGAGTACCCCATTGTCCGCGTCTTCGACTGGGTGAAGAAGGTGCTCATGAACTTCGTCCACGAGGTAGCACTCGAGAACTGGGATCCATACAACAGCCCGAAGAACCTGAAGGCAAAGATCCAGGAGTTCCTGAACCAGTACAAGGGCTACGGCAACCTCTTCCAGAACTACGAGATTGGCGAGCCGCGCATGGATCCTGTCACCAAGCGTGTGACCTGCGACATCACGCTGACACCGTTCTATGCTGCCAAGAACTTCATCATCAAGGTGGCTGCTGACAAGAAAGACAAGGAAGCAGCGCTTGAATAATCATCTGTTTGCGACACAAATCGGGGCATCGTCCCCGGTTTGTCGCAATACAACAATACTGTCGCATATAACCGGACTAAAAACCAGAAAAAAAGTTGGAACTAGACTTTTTTTACCATAACTTTGCATCAAGAAAATCAAACAACAACAATTTATTAACTAAAAAAAGAAAGGAAACGAATTATGGCAAAGACTCCAGTATCGATGACAATCGATGGTTACAAAGAAAGAGAAGTACTGATGGTAACCTATGAGTTCAGTCAGGCAACCGACGTAGAAGGACAGATGGCAGGTATTCCACGAGGTGGAAAGATCACAGTCCGCGTTAAGGCTCTCAACGATGGTACTCCCGACCTGCTGGCTTGGATGACCGAGCGCAGTCTTCCCAAGAACGGAGAAATCAAGTTCTTAGAGACGAAGACCAACAAGGAGATGAAGAGCATCAAGTTCACCAACGGCTACTGCGTCAACTTCGAAGAGAAGTGG
>CADCAG010000018.1 GCA_902799355.1 uncultured Bacteroidales bacterium | reverse complement strand
GGTGACATGGCTTACCGTGATCGTACCACGCATGTTCCACTTCCCCTGTCTGGCACACTGGCAGGACTTGTTGATCGTCATGATTCCCTATACGCTGGCCTGCATCTTCTTTGGTATGACGGTGAGCTGTCTGGTACGCTATCGTGAGAATGTGATGCTCATTATGGTGTTTGTCTCTGTGCCGTTGCTGTTCCTGACAGGTGTGTCATGGCCACAGACGGAGATTCCTGGTTTCTGGCAGGGTGTGTCTTGCCTGTTCCCTTCCACCTTCGGTGCACGTGCCTATATCCGTCTGAACTCCATGGGTGGTACGCTGAGCGACGTACTCACGGAGTACCGCATCCTCTGGTGCCAGGTGGTGGTCTACTTCATTGTGGCCTGTCTGGTCTATCGCCACCAGGTGAATCTGGCTCGCGAGCATGCTGCTGAGGCCGCCGCAGAGGCGGCTGAAGCCGAAAAATAATCACCTTATTACACCTTATTATATATAAAAAAGGTCTTTAAGGCTTGTGTGACCTTAAAGACCCTTCGTGTGAGTATTATTCTGTTTACTTAACCTCCCAGATGTCGTTGGTTTCGAGGAGTTCCTCAAAGTTGTGGTACTTCTTCTGAGCGCTGACCTCAGCGAGCTGAGCGTGTACGGCATCGTTGTAGGTAGGAGCCTCTACGTCGCGGATGACACCCAACGCTACGGGGAAGCCGTCGCCATTGCCCATGAGGGCGAGCTTCAGCTGCAGGGTGTTGTCCTCGCAGTGAGCATCGTGAACGAGTACGTCGTCGATGGTGTAGCCGTCCTTGCCGATTTCTACCACCTTCAGACCAAAGCCCTGCTGTACCAGTCCGAACTCGTTGTTCTCACCGAAGACGAGCTTCTCGCCGTGCTTTACGTAGATGGCATTCTTCTTACGGCCTTCCTTGTTATAGACGGCCTCGTGGCAGCCGTCGTTGAAGATGACGCAGTTCTGCAGTACCTCCGTGACGCTGGCACCCTTATGCTCATAGGCAGCCTTCAGCACCTCGACAGTACCCTGGGCATCGGTTGCCACACAACGGGCGAAGAAGTGGCCGCGGGCACCAAAGCAGAGCTCGGCAGGACGGAACGGATCCTCGACAGTTCCGTAGGGGCTTGACTTAGAGACGAAGCCACGGGGTGAGGTGGGGGAGTACTGACCCTTTGTCAAACCATAGATGCGGTTGTTCAGAAGAATCATGTTCAGGTCGATGTTACGACGGTTGGCATGGATGAAGTGGTTACCACCGATAGCCAGACCATCGCCGTCGCCAGACACCTGCCATACGGTGAGGTTGGGGTTAGCCACCTTGGCACCAGTAGCGATGGCGGCAGCACGACCGTGGATGGTGTTCATGCCGTAGGTAGCCATGTAGTGGGGCAGACGGCTGGAACAGCCGATACCACTGATTACTGCTACGTTCTCGGGAGCTACGCCAATCTCGGCCATAGCCTTATGGAGTGAAGCCAGGAAGAAGTGGTCACCACATCCAGGGCACCAACGAGGCTGGCCTTTCTTGAAATCTTGTGCTGTATAACTCATAATCGTTTACTTCTTTAAAATGTCCTCGAATGCGTTGACTAACTCTTCTACGATAAACGGCTGACCCTTGACCTGATTGAACTGGTAAGGAACAAAGCCGTCGACCTTCATGCGGAGGTAGGCTGCCAGCTGACCCATGTTCTGTTCGGCCACCACCACCTTATTATATTTAGAGAGTACGGCAGCCGTGTTCTTAGGCAGCGGGTTCAGGTATTTGAACTGAGCCAATGCAACCTTGTTGCCGGCAGCGCGGAGCTCGTCCATGGCAGCGTGCAGGTGACCGTAGGTAGAGCCGAAGCCTACGATGAGCAGGTCGGCGTCGTTGACGTCGCCCTCTACCTCGAGGTCGGGCATCTGGATGTTGTCAATCTTCTGCTGGCGCAGACGCGTCATCAGGTCGTGGTTCTCTGGATTGGTAGAGATAGCACCCGTGTTAGACGACCAGGCACTGCCCAGTAGCGGGTGCCGTTCTCAGCACGCATGTAGGGGGTCCACTTACCCTTCAGTTCCTCAGGAACGTAAGGAGGATTGATGGCGTCGAGCTGAGCCATCTGGGGCAGTTTGAAAGCACCCGAACCATTAGCGATATAAGCATCGGTGAGCAGTACAACAGGTGTCATGTGCTCAAGGGCAATCTTGGAAGCCTGATAGGCAGCGTCGAAGCAGTCGGCAGGACTGGTGGCAGCTATCACTGGCATGGGACTCTCACCATTACGGCCGAAGAGAGCCTGTAGCAGGTCGGTCTGTTCAGACTTGGTGGGCAGACCAGTAGCAGGACCACCACGCTGTACGTCGAGGACAACCAGAGGCAGCTCCATGATGACAGCCAAGTTCATGGCCTCACTCTTCAAGCAGACGCCAGGACCAGAGGTAGAGGTGACGCCCAGTGCACCGGCAAAAGAAGCACCCAGGGCAGAGGCACAACCCGAAATCTCGTCCTCGCACTGAACGGTGATGACACCGCAAGACTTGTGCTTAGAGAGCTCGTGGAGCACGTCGGTAGCAGGAGTGATAGGATAAGAACCCAGATAGAGGCGCAGGCCAGCCTTCTCGGCAGCAGCGATGAAGCCGTAGGCAGTAGCCTTGTTACCCGTGATGTCCATATAGCGGCCAGGAGTTTTCTCCTTGGTCTCTACGCGATATACATTGATAGCACTGGAGTGCGTGTTGTGTCCGTAGTCCCAACCAGCCTGGATAACCTTGATGTTTGCCTCGGCAATGGCAGGCTTCTTGGCGAACTTATCTTTCAGGAAGTTAGCTACGAGGTTCAGGTCGCGGTCGAAGAGCCAGCAGACCAGACCCAGCGCAAACATGTTACGGCACTTCATCATCGCCTTGTTGTCCATGCCGGAGTCTGCCAGACAGTCCTTGACCATCGTGGTCAGCGGGCACTGGATGACGCGGTCGGGGTCGATGCCCATCTCGCCCAGATAGTCCTCCGTCTGGAACTGTGCCTTCTCCAGGTCCTTAGGACCGAAAGAGTCGGTGTCGATGAGGATGGTTGCTCCCGGCTTGGCATAGCGATACTGTGTCTTCAGCGCAGCAGCATTCATTGCTACCAGCACGTCGCACTTGTCACCAGGGGTGTACACCTTGCCAGCACCAATGTGTACCTGGAAACCAGATACACCCGTCAGCGAACCTTGCGGGGCGCGGATGTCGGCAGGATAGTCGGGAAATGTTGAAATGCCGTTACCAACGGTGGCACTAACCGTAGAGAAGATGTTTCCGGCCAACTGCATACCGTCGCCAGAGTCACCAGAGAAGCGGACAACAACCTGGTCCAGCTCCTTCACTTCTAATTGTTCAGCCATAATATTTATTAAAGAATGTACGTATTTCTTTCCTTGTAAACAAACGTGTGCAAAGGTCGCAAATTATTATGTAATATCCAAATAAATTGCAATAAAAATGCAGATTTAGCTACAATTTATTGCTAAACCTGCATTTTTATACAACATATTGCTCCCTATATTCAATACTCGAATGACGAGCCCCCTAAGAACTCACGTAGCAGTGAGGTGGGTGGTATCTGGTCTTCTGATATGGGTTTGATATAGCGAAGGAACTTCAGCAGGCGGTAAGCCTCTGCATGTTCCTCACAGTTCTCATAGACCTCCTCCAACAGCGGCTCGGCCTGTTTCTTAATGACGGCCAACTCGAAGAGCATGGCTGAGTTGAACATGGCGTCGGCATTCTCCTGGAAGGGGAATATCCAGCGGTTCTCACCCTTGCGCACGCTGGGCCAGCGGCGTATGGTCTCCTTGGCAGAGACACCACGATACTTGTGGTCGCGGATGATGCGGCGTAGCAGGCGGTTGTCCGTCGTGGGGATATAGTTGTGTGAGTCGAGGAGAATGGTGGTGAGTGCCGAAGCATAGATGCGGTATATCTGTTCGTCGGGAATCTGAGCCGTCAGCTCTGGATTCAGTGCATGGATACCCTCCACTACCAGTATCTCGTTGCCTTTCAGCTTCAGCTTCTTGCCACTCCATTCGCTCTTGCCTTTCTGGAAGTTGTAGCGGGGCAGTTCTACCTCCTCTCCACGGAACAGAGCGTTCATCTGCTCGTTAAGCAGCGGGATGTTCAGCGCATGCAGGTGCTCGAAGTCGAAGTCTCCATCCTCGTCGCGGGGTGTCAGGTCGCGATCCAGGAAGTAGTCGTCCAGCGAGATGCCTATGGGTTGTATGCCATTGACGGCCAGCTGTACGGACAAGCGCTTGCACGTCGTCGTCTTACCACTTGATGAAGGACCGGCAATAAGTACCATCCTTACGCCCTTGAGGTGTGCTATCTCGTCAGCAATCTGAGCTATCTTCTTCTCTTGTAGGGCCTCGCTGATCTGTATCAGATTATTGGCGTAGCCGTGTTCAATGGCAGCATTCAGGTCACCAACGGTACGCAACTTCAGGATGTCCTGCCATTGGTGGTGCTCCTGGAAGATTTCGAACATCTTGTCCTGGCGGATGAAGGCACCCAACTTTGCTGGATTCTCGCGTGACGGTATGCGCAGCAGGATGCCATTATAGTAGTATTCCAAACCAAAGAGGTGCAGCTTACCTGTCGTGGTAAGCAGATTGCCATAGTAGTAGTCCTTGTAGCCGTCCAGGTCGTAATAGGTGGTAAACAGTCTGCCGGAATACTCCAGCAGTTTCACCTTCGACATGCTTCCAGCCTTGCGGAACATCTCAATGGCTTCTTCGGTAGTAGCCTCAAAGCGGTGGATGGGATGGTTTTCGGCAATGGTGGTTGTCATGCGTTCTCTCAACTCGGCGATGTCGTCAGGAGTCATCTCTATCTTGTTGCCTTGCTCATCCTTCCGTTCAATGTCCACATAGTAGCCGTTGCTGATAGGGATGTCAATCATGACACGGCACTTCGGCCAGATGTCGTGGGCAGCCTTACATAATACAAAGAATAATGTACGGGTATAGGCACGGATGCCACTGGCAGACTGCAAGTCCAGAAATTCGATGGTCTTCTGCTTGTAGATGCGGTAGTGCATGCCCTCTACCTTGTTATTTACTTTAGCACTGACGGGACCATACTCCATCGTCAGTCCTGTCTGCTGAAAAACCTCCTCCAAATTGCAACCGACAGGCACATCCATTGTCTGTCCTGTGTTGCGGCAAATAATTCTAACGCTTTGTTCAGTCATAGTATCATTCGTTATTGATGTCGCAAAGTTACGAAAAAACGAGAGAAATGCAAAACAAAAGCAAACTTTTCTTTTCATTTCCGAGTGCTAAGTAAGTTCGGCGTAGCCAAAGTTACGAAAAAAAATGTATTTCCATTTGTTATTGAGTGTTTTTTTTTGTATATTTGCACCGAAATATTTCAAAACACTAAATCAAAGTTTATGTCCATTTGGGTAATTTTCACGCTTCTGGGCTCCTTGGCACTGCTGATGTATGGTATGAAGTCAATGAGTGAAGCCTTGCAGAAGATGGCTGGTCCCCAGTTGCGCCACGTGTTAGGCGCTATGACCACAAACAGATTTACGGGAATGCTTACTGGTATGTTGGTGACAGCTTCTGTCCAGTCGTCAACGGCTACCACAGTGATGACGGTGTCGTTCGTTAACGCAGGTTTGTTGACGTTGGCCCAAGCTATCTCCGTCATTATGGGTGCCAACATCGGTACCACGCTGACGGCATGGATCATGTCTGCTGGTATGTCGTTCGACATCAGTCAGCTGGCCTTCCCTGCATTCTTCGTGGGTATCATCCTGATATACCAGAAGAAGTACCGCTACATTGGCGACTTCCTCTTTGGTGTCGCCTTCTTGATATTCGCCTTGGCAACACTACGTGTCACTGGTCAGAATATGCATCTGGGTGAGAACCAGACGGTGCTTGACTTCTTTGCCTCGTTTGACCCCAACTCCTTCCTGACCACGCTGATCTTCCTGTTGCTGGGTGGTGTGCTGACGTTCTGTGTACAGTCTTCGGCAGCAGTGATGGCTATCACCATGATACTCTGTTCGAGTGGTGCTTTGCCCATCTATCAAGGTATTGCGCTGGTGATGGGTGAGAACATCGGTACTACCGTGACCTCTAACCTGGCAGCGATGTCAGCGAATACGCAGGCACGCCGTGCTGCGCTGGCTCATATGTTCTTCAATGTCTTTGGCGTCGTCTGGATACTCTTCGTATTCCGTCCCTTCATCGACATGGTATGCGGTTGGGTAGGCTATGACGTCAATATGACGGCAGAGCATGCAGGTACCCATGCAGTCTTGGCGAACTCTGCTAAGCTGAGCTTCGTGCTGGCAGCCTTCCATACTTCCTTCAACGTGGTGAATACCTTCATCTTAATCTGGTTCATCCCACAGATAGAACGCTTCGTCTGCTGGGTTATCAAACCCAAGAAGATTGACGAGGAGGAAGACTTCCGTCTGCACTTCATTACTGCTGGCTTCATGAAGACTCCTGAGCTCTCAGTGTTGGAGGCACAAAAGGAGATTCAGCAATTCTCTAATCGTATGCAACGCATGTTTGGTATGGTGAGAGAGCTGTTGACGCTGTCGTCCAGCTCGAGTGGTAAGAAGAAGGACAACCAGGCTGGCGAGTTCAATAAGCTCTATACCCGTATTGAGAAATATGAAGGTATCTCAGACAATATGGAGCTGGAGATTGCCAACTACCTGAATTCGGTCAGTGATGCTCACCTCTCTGACGATACCAAGGCCAAGATCCGTGCCATGCTCCGTGAGGTCTCTGAGCTGGAGTCTATTGGTGACGCCTGCTTCAATATGGCCCGTACCATTTCTCGCAAATACAATGGCAAGCAGGACCACTTCGTCGAGAAGCAGTACGACCACCTGCACCAGATGATGGAGCTGACAGACCAGAGCCTCTCTCAGATGAACCGTCTGATGGGTGGCCGCAAGGAGTCGTTCGACGTGAATCGTACCTTCAATATCGAGAACGAAATCAATAACTACCGCAACCAGTTGAAGTCGCAGAACATCAATGATGTCAACAACCGCGAATACACCTACGCTGTCGGTACCATCTATATGGATCTCATCAACGAGTGTGAGAAGTTAGGCGACTACGTCGTCAATGTGGTAGAGGCTCGTATGGGTCTGAGACAAAAAGAAGCGTAAAGTTTGCGTATATTTATAAAAAAATGATTACCTTTGCAGCGCAAAAATTAAAATTTACGAAACGTTAAAATTGCTATGAGAAAAAGGATTTTGTTTCTGATGGTCCTGTTGCTGATGTCAACAGTGGCTGTCATGGCCCAGATTACTACCTCTGCCTTAGCAGGTAAAGTGTCTATTCAGGATACTAAGGAAGAGGTAATTGGAGCTTCTGTGCAGGTAGTACACGAGCCTTCTGGCACGCGCTATGCTGCAGTGACAAATGTAGATGGACGCTTTAGTATTCAGGGTATGCGTACCGGAGGCCCTTACACTGTGACGGTGAGCTATATTGGCTTCCAAACTAAGGTTATCAAGGGCGTTGTCTTGCAGTTGGGTGAAACCTACAATCTTCCTGTGGTGATTTCAGAGGATGCTAACGAGCTTACGGAAGTTGTTGTGAGCGGTAAGGCTTCTAAGTTTGCTGCCGAGAAGACTGGTGCATCTACCAACATCAATAATCAGATGATTGCCAACATGCCTACTGTCAGCCGCAGCATCACAGACTATACCCGTCTGTCACCTTATGGAGGTAACGGTATGAGCTTTGCCGGTTCTGACGGACGTAATGCCAATTTCACGGTTGACGGTGCCAACTTCAATAACAACTTTGGTTTGAGCCCCAACCTGCCTGGTGGCGGTAACCCAATCTCTATTGATGCCATCGAGGAAATGCAGGTTGTCGTATCACCTTACGACGTTCGTCAGACCAACTTCATCGGTGGTGGTGTCAACGCTATTACCAAGTCAGGTACCAACACGTTCAAGGGTACTGCCTACATCTATCACCAGAATGAGCAGATGCAGGGTGACGCTGTAGATCGCGAGCAGATCAGTGGCGCACGTGAGAAGAATCAGAAGACCACCTACGGATTCACACTCGGTGGTCCTATCATCAAGAACAAGCTGTTCTTCTTCGCTAATGCTGAGTTTATGAATGTTCCTACAGTGGTTAACCGCTGGCAGGGTGCTGACGATGATAATCCTGCTGATCCGGAGAACTATGTGTCACGTGCTACGAAGGCTGACTTGCAGGCTGTTTCTGACTATGTTGCCAGCAAGTACGGTTACGACACTGGTAGCTATACCAGCTTCCCCGCTGACGAGAAGAATACCAAGTTTCTGATTCGTCTGGACTGGAACATCACTGACAAACATCACCTCGCACTGCGCTATAACTATACGAAGAATAAGGTATGGAATGCGCCCAATAAGACCTCTATGGACGGTGGTCCCCGTCTGCCAGACTCTCGTATGTCAGAGATGGCCATGTCATATGCCAACTCTCTGTACTCTATGGACAATGAGGTGAACTCATGGACGTTCGACCTGAATAGCCGTCTGTCAGAGAAGCTGTCAAACCAGTTGCTGGCTACCTATTCAAAGCTTGACGACCTGCGCAGCTCAGAGTCATCGCCATTCCCTTTCATCGATATTACGAAAGATGACAACAACTATATCTCGCTGGGCTATGAACTGTTTACCTGGAACAATGCCGTTCATAACACCATCTGGAACATCAAGGATGATGTGACCTATTATGGTAACAATCATAAGATTATGGCTGGTGTAAGCTATGAGCATCAGATGGCTGACAATATGTATATGCGCAATGGTACTGGCTACTATCGCTTCAACACTACTGAGGCTATGTGGAAGAATGGTGTCCTCGACGCAGAGATGCTGTTTAATAGCACTCCTGAGATTGTTGCCCTGACCTATGGCTATAATGGTGAGACAGAGCCGGCTGCTCGTGTACAGTTCAATAAGCTTGGCATTTATGCTCAGGACGAATGGAACGTTAACGACAAACTGAAGCTCACTTACGGCTTGCGCGTCGACGGTCTCTTCTTCAACAACAAGGACTTGATGACAAATAAGGCCATCTACGACCTTGACTATAACGGACGTCATATTGATACTGGCACATGGCCATCTTCTTCCTACACGTTCTCTCCACGTCTGGGCTTCACCTATGACGTGTTTGGCAACAAGTCGCTGAAGGTGCGTGGTGGTACGGGTCTCTTCTCAGGTCGTCTGCCCTTGGTGTTCTTCACCAACATGCCTACCAACTCGAACATGGTTCAGTATAAGGGCGCATGGAATGCTACTGGCAAGAACGGTGGTAAGCAGACCGATATGACGCAGTTTGCTGGCAACATCATGACTGGTAACACACTGCGTGACTACATCATCAACAATGGTCTTGGCCCTGCTACTATCCGTCCTGAGGATGGTGAGAGGGGGTCTACCATCAATGCCGTGAATCCCGACTTCAAGATGCCGCAGGTATGGAAGTCTTCTATTGCTGTCGACTACCAGATTCCGGTGTCATTCCCATTGTCAGCTACGGCAGAGTTTATTTTCAACAAGACCGTCAATGCTGCATGTATCTCTGACTGGGCAGTAAAGGATGTTGCCGGATATGCACGTTTCAATGGCGTAGACAATCGCCCCATCTATCAAGACTACATGTTGAAGGATCCCGAAACAGGTAAGCCCCTGCCCAATGCTTATGTGCTCGACAATACCAGCAAAGGCTACGGATGGTCATTCAACTTCACCTTGAACGCTCAGCCCTTTGAGTGGATGAGTCTGATGGCTGCCTATACCCATACCGTCAGCAAGGAGTTGACAGGTATGCCTGGTTCTGACGCTTCGTCAGCATTCACCTATATTCCTTCTTATGAAGGTCCTAACAGCGTGATGCTGCACAACTCACAGTTTGTTACGCCTGACCGTATCGTTGCCAGCGCAACAATTCATGACAAGTCGAACAACCACTATAGTATCATCTATGAGACTTGGCGTGGCGGCAACAATACAACCTATCTTGTCCAGAACGACATCAATGCTGATGGCTTCACATACGATGTGGCTTATATCCCCACCGATGCACAGGTAGCAGGCAACTTTGATGCTAATGGCAACTGGACTGGTAAGGGTGACTTCCGCTTCATATCTGCTGACGACCAGCAGCGCTTCATGGACTTCGTCCACAACTGCGACTATCTGGAAGACCGTCAGGGCAAGTATGCAGAGGCTTATAGCGACTACTCTCCTTGGGTACACCGTATCGACTTCAGCTACAAGCACGACTTCAAACTGAATGTTGGTAAGACCAAGCATACCCTGCAGATTGGCTTTGATATGAAGAACGTACTCAACTTCTTCGACTCCAGCTGGGGTGTTCAGAAGATTGCTAATCTGGACTATAGCTCTGCTCCTTCTAATGGTGTACAGTATTCACGCATCATCAAGTACGAGCGTATGGATGCAGAGGGCTATCCTGTATTCTCTACTCCCGCTTCAATCAGTGGCAACACTACGAAGTGGAAGCCCTATCACTCTTTGGGCCAGTGTTGGTATGCATCTATTGGTATCAAGTACTTCTTTAATTAATAATGAGAGAATAGATAAATGATAACAAATATGAAACTTAGATATATTATCCCTATGTTCATGGCAGCCGTGACTATGCTTGTCGGCTGTTCTGAAGACGAAGAGAAGAGCACACTGAGTCAGATACAGGTGTCGCAGTCCGTTATCTCTCTCGCAGCAGGTGAAGAGGCTGATCCTGAAGATAAGGAATTCGAATCAACGATAACCATTAATGCTAATGGTGACTGGGAGTTCAAGGATGTACCTGATTGGCTCACTATTACTCCAGTTAGTGGTGGTGCCGGTAAGCAAACTATCGTCTTTAAGGCTAAGAAGACCACTGAGTCTCGTTCTGCTTTCCTGAAACTGTTGTGTAACGGTCAGGAACAGGAGGTTAATGTCCAGCAGATTGCCAAGAAGGTTGACATTCCTCTCTCTACCTGTGCTCAGATTATTGCTGGTGAAGACGGTAAGACCTATCGTGTGAAAGGTACCGTAAAGAGCATCGCCAATACCACTTATGGTAACTGGTATCTGATAGATGAGACGGGTGAGGTCTATATCTATGGTACACTCGACAAGAACGGTAACGAGAAGAACTTCCTGAGCCTTGGCATCGGTGTTGGTGACATAGTTACTGTTGAAGGTCCGCGCAAGGATTACAATGGCACCATCGAGATGGTAAACGTTACTGTTATCGCCATCGAGAAGTCGCTCATCGCCGTAGATGCTCTTGATATCGAGAACAATACTATTGCCAAGACAGGTGGTGAGTTCCATGTTACCCTGAGCAATAAGGGCGATGGTCTGGATGTGAAGATTCCAGAAGAGGCTAAGGACTGGCTCTTCGTAACTGGTATCAATATCAGTGGTGAGACCTCTACTGTCACCTTCAAAGCACTTCCTAACACTGGTGGTGCTCGTAAGGCCACTGTTACATTCGTTACCACTAGCGGTGGCAAGGAATACACAGCAGAAACCTCTATTACTCAGGAGGCAGATGTGCTGCCTCATGGTGAGAATCCAGATGATCCATTTACGGTTGCAGAGGCTATTGCCAAGTGTAAGGCTATTGGTAGTACATCTGATGGTGTCATCTATTATGCTAAGGGTACTATCTCATCTATTAAGGAGGTTAATATAGAAAAAGGTAATGCTACCTTTAATATCTCAGATGATGGTACAGATGATGCAGCTATTACTGTATTCCGTTCAAAGTTCTTGAATAATGAGAACTTTAGTTCTGAGGATCAGATTGGTGTAGGTGACGAGGTGCTAATATGCGGTAAGCTGGTAGACTATAAGGGTGAGACTCCTGAGTTCTCTGGCAACGTATATATCTATAAGCTGAAGAAGGCAAGTAACGAGCCTGGTTCAAAAGCCAATCCTTTCACCCCTTCTGAGGCTAATGCATTCTGTATGACGCTGTCTGGAACAACAGCTGATGACTACTATGTTAAGGGTAAAATTGTGAAGTATAAGGATGGCGGCGAGTTTGGTACTCAGCACGGCAATGCCACGTTCTACATCTCTGCCGACGGTCAGGAGAGTAGCGAACAGTTCTATGTCTATCGTACACTCTACCTTGGCAATAAGAAGTATAATAACGAAGAAGATCCTAAGCCCGCTGTTGGTGACGAGGTGATTATCTGTGGTAAACTAACACTGTATGTGAAGAACGATACCAAGACTCCAGAAACGCAACAGAATGAGAGCTATATCTATTCTTGGAACGGTAAGACTTCATTAGAATAGAAAGATATTACAATTATAAAAAGTCCTTTCAGCTACATAGAAAGTGGTTGAAAGGACTTTTTTTGTGTTCTTGAAAGTATTATAACAATCCAATATTTCTAACTATTAAAATGATGAAACTGAAGAGAATGTTTGTGGCTGCGTGGGCATTGGTATGCTCGTCAGTCATGGTGGCTCAGGAGATGCAGATGCCGCCGATTCCCGTTGACCCCGCCGTACGTATTGGCAAGCTGGACAACGGTCTGACCTATTACATCCGTCACAACAACTGGCCTGAACAGCGTGCTGAGTTTTATATTGCCCAGCGTGTCGGTTCTATTCAGGAGGACGATACCCAGCGCGGTCTGGCACACTTCCTGGAGCACATGGCCTTTAATGGTTCTAAACATTTCAAGGGCAACGAAATGCTGCGCTGGTGCGAGAGCGTAGGTGTGAAGTTCGGTACCGACCTGAATGCCTATACCTCTATCGACCAGACGGTTTACAATATCAGTAATGTTCCCACCACGCGTGAGAGCATCGTCGACTCCTGTCTGCTGATTCTCTACGACTGGGCCGACGGCCTGCTGCTGGAACAGGAGGAGATTGAGAAGGAGCGTGGCGTCATTCACGAGGAGTGGCGCCTGCGCACCAGTGCCCAGATGCGTATGCTGGAGCGCGACCTGCCCAAGTTGTATCCCAATTCCAAGTACGGCCATCGTATGCCTATCGGACTCATGGAGATTATCGACAACTTTGAGCGCCCCTTCCTGCAGGCTTACTACGAGAAGTGGTATCGTCCAGACAATCAGGCTATCATCGTCGTCGGTGATGTGGATGTGGATAAGGTAGAACAGAAGATTAAAGACCTCTTCTCGCCCATCCAGCTGCCCGCCAACCGTGCACTTGTTACCACGGAACCCGTTCCCGACAATAACGAGGCCATTATCGTCATCGATAAGGACAAGGAGCAGCGCTACAACATCGTGTCGCTGATGATGAAGCACGAGACGTTCCCCGATTCGCTGAAGAGCTCGATGGCTTATATGGTTGCCGACTACATCAAGGATGCTGCCGTCAGCATGCTCAACGACCGTTTGCGCGAATATGCTGAGAAACCCGAGAGCCCCTTCCTGCAGGCCAGCGCAGGCGACGGAACCTATCTGCTGTCCCGTTCCGTTGACGCCTTCGAACTCGATGTCCTTCCCAAGGACGGTCAGATGGATGCCGCACTGACTGCTGTCCTCACCGAGGCCCGCCGTGCTGCCGAGTTTGGCTTCACTCCTACCGAGTATAAGCGTTTCAAGGCCAATTATGAAAGCAATCTCGACAAGCAGTATTCTAACAAGGACAAGCGTTTCAACAGCCAGTTTGTGGGTCAGTATGTGCAGCACTTCCTGAACAGCGAGCCTATTCCCAGCATCGACTTCACCCATGAGAATATGAAGCAGCTTGTTCCCATGCTGCCTCTCGAAGTCGTCAACATGGTGATGAAGGAACTCGTTTCCAAGAGCGACACCAATCTGGTGGTGCTGAACTTCAACAACGAGAAGGAGGGTGCCGTATATCCTACCGAGGAGGGTGTGAAGAAGGCCATTGCCGCTGCCCGCACTGCCCAGATAGAGGCTTATGTGGACAATGTGAAAGACGAGCCTCTGATGACTACGCTGCCTAAGAAGGGTTCTATCAAGAAAGAAGTGAAGAACGACCGCTTCGGCTATACCGAACTGACCCTGTCGAACGGTGCCATCGTGGTGCTGAAGAAGACCGACCTGAAGAAAGACCAGGTGCTGCTGCGTGGCTATGGCTACGGTGGTAGTGGCTTGTATGGCAATGAGGACCTGCCTAACCTGAAGATGTTCAACGACGTGATTGGGGCCAGTGGTCTGGGCAACTTCTCACGTACTGAGTTGGAGAAGGCTCTTGCTGGTAAGATTGCCAGCGCTTCCATGTCGTTGGATGCTTATCGTGAGTATATCAATGGTAGCTCGACACCTAAGGATGTGGAGACCATGCTGCAGCTGGTGTACCTGATGTTCACCAATATCAATAAGGACCAGATGTCGTATGACAACCTGATGCAGACCACGGAGGTAACGCTGAAGAACCGCCTGTTGCAGCCCGAGAATGTCTTCTCTGACTCACTGACGCTGACGTTGGGCAATCACCATCCCCGTGTAAAGCCCTTCGACCTCGACGACCTGAAGAAGGTGAACTACGACCGCATCCTGCAGATTGCTAAGGAGCGTATGGCCAATGCCGCAGCCTTTACGTTCGACATCGTCGGCAACTACGACGAGGAAACCATCCGTCCCCTCATCGAGCAGTATCTCGCTTCACTGCCCTCACAGAAGAAGGTAGAGAAGTCAAAGAAGATTGATACCGATTTCAAGGGTGAGGTCATCAACAGCTTCAAGCATAAGGCCGAGACACCGAAGTCGATTGCCGTCATGTTATGGTATACGAAAGACATTGCGTTCACCTCAGAGAACAGCATCAAGGCTTCCATTGTCGGACAGATTCTGTCTATGGAGTATCTGAAGAAGATTCGTGAGGACGCCAGTGCCGCCTATACCGTAGGTGCCAGTGGAAATCTCAGCACGGACGACTTCGAGAACAATGCCACCATCTATGTCTATTGCCCCATGAAGCCCGAGAAGGCCGATGTCGCCTTGCAGATTATGCGCGACGAGGTACAGGCGCTGACCAAGGGCTGCGATCCTGACAAGTTGACCAAGGTGAAGGAGTATATGATCAAGAGCCATGCCGACCAGTTGAAGCAGAACAACTACTGGATGACGACCATCGATATGTGGCGTTACAAGGGTGTCGACTTCGACAAGGACTATGAGGCACTGGTCAATGCCCAGACTCCCGAGAGCATTGCCGCCTTCGTTAAGGACCTGCTCAAGTCGGGCCATCGCGCCGAGGTGGTGATGATGCCGGCAGAGTAAGTAAATTACCTCATTATTAGGTATTTTTGAACGGCGAATTTGTATAATTCGCCGTTTTTTCGTACCTTTGACTTCGTCGAAAGTACTCTCGTTCGGAAAATTGCAAATAAATTTGCATTTTCGCTCACTTATTCGTACCTTTGCACGCAAATTTCGAAATTATGTCATATTTATTTTCATCAGAATCAGTATCAGAAGGCCATCCCGATAAGGTGGCCGATCAGATTAGCGACGCCATTCTCGACCAGTTCCTGGCTTACGACGATCGTGCCCGTGTGGCTTGTGAGTCGTTTGTCACAACAGGACAGGTAGTGTTGATGGGCGAGGTACACAGTGATGTGTATATTGACCTGCAGACGATTGCACGTAATACTATCAAGAAGATAGGTTACACCAAGGCCGAGTACCAGTTCGATGGCAACTCCTGCGGTATTCTGACCGCAATCCATGAACAGAGTGAGGACATCAACCGTGGCGTGGACAACGGCGACGAGGACGAGCAGGGCGCTGGTGACCAGGGTATGATGTTTGGCTATGCCACTAACGAGACAGAGAACCTCATGCCGGTTTCTCTCGACTTGGCACACCTCATCATGCGTACCTTGGCTGAAATCCGTAAGGAAGGTAAGATGATGACCTACCTGCGTCCGGATGCCAAGAGCCAGGTGACCATCCAGTACAGTGATGCCGGTATTCCTGAGCGCATCGACACCATCGTCGTCTCAACCCAGCACGACGAGTTCGATAGCGACGATGAGCGCATGCTTGCCAAGATTCGTGAGGATGTTATCAATATCCTGATACCTCGTGTCAAGAGCAAAATCAACTCAGAGAAGGTGTTGGCATTGTTTGGTGACGACATCAAGTACTTCGTCAACCCCACTGGTAAGTTCGTTATTGGTGGACCTCATGGCGATACCGGTCTGACTGGACGTAAGATTATTGTTGATACCTATGGTGGTAAGGGCGCTCATGGTGGTGGTGCCTTCTCTGGTAAGGACTCCAGCAAGGTAGACCGTAGTGCTGCCTATGCTGCTCGCCATATTGCTAAGAACATGGTGGCAGCAGGTGTTGCCGACGAGATGCTGGTGCAGATCAGCTATGCCATCGGTGTTGCTAAGCCCATGAATATCTATGTCAATACCTATGGCCGCTCACACGTCAACATGACGGATGGTGAGATTGCTAAGAAGATTGAGCAACTCTTTGACCTGCGCCCGAAAGCCATTGAGCGTTCGTTGAAGCTGCGCCAGCCCATGTATCTGGAAACTGCAGCCTATGGTCATATGGGACGTCAGTGCGAGGTGGTGAAGAAGACCTTTACCAGCCGCTATCACGAGACCAAGACCATCGATGTCGAGCTGTTTACTTGGGAGAAGCTGGATAGGGTAGAGGATATTAAACGTGCATTCGCATTGTAAGCATTGATACCGTCAGACAGCATATCACTGTTTGAAATGCCGGCGGAAGAGTCGAACATTGACCTGCCCCAGTATTATAAGGAGGGATTCTTCTCTGAAGATTCCCTCTTTCATCCTGAATTGGAGGGTGGACGCTATGGTACGATGGGCGACCCTATTCCCTATAATGTCCGTGGTGACGATGTGATCACATCGCTTCTGCTGCTCTTCTTTGTCTTGGCGGTCATGGCCTATGCTCGTGTGCGTGGCTTCTTCACCCGTCAGGCTAAGAACTTCTTCCAGATGCCTCGTGAAGGAGCGTCCACGATGACTGAGACAGGCTCTGAGGCGCGCTTCCAGGTGTATATCGTCTTCTTGACGAGTTTCATGTTTGCCACGCTCTATTATTTCTATTCGCTCCACTACAATGGCGATGCCTATGTGCTCAGTTCGCAGTATTACCTCATCTTTATATTCTGGGCCATCTTCCTGTTCTACTTCTTGGTAAAGATGGGACTGTACACCTTGGTGAATAGAGTGTTTTATGATGGTAAAAGGAATTTACAGTGGATTAAATCCCTGCTGTTCATTATCGCCTTGGAAGGTATGATATCGTTCCCAGCTGTTATCATGGGTCCATACTTCGATATGCCTATCCGAAATGTAGAGATTTATTTCGCAACAGTACTCATTTTGGTTAAATTGATGACATTTTATAAGTGTTATCTCATCTTTTTTCGTCAAAATGTCGTTAGTCTGCAAATAATTTTGTACCTTTGTGCGCTCGAAATAGTGCCTCTGTTGGTATTATGGGGAGTACTGGACTTTACCGCAAACAGTTTGAAAATAAATTTTTAGGACATCAATGATAAAAAAGATTTTGGTTTCACAACCTAAACCGTCAAGTGACAAGTCACCTTACTATGACATCGCTTCCAAGTTTGATGTAGAACTTGTGTTCCGTCCGTTTATCAAGGTAGAGGGAATTACGGCCAAGGAGTTCCGTACCCAGAAGATTAACATTCTGGACTATACGGCCATTGTCTTCACTTCTCGTCATGCCATTGACCACTTCTTCACGCTGGCCAAGGAGTTGCGTGTCGCTATCCCTGAGGACATGAAGTATTTCTGCGTGACAGAGACTATTTCGCTGTATATCCAGAAGTACGTGCAATATCGTAAACGTAAGGTGTTCTTCGGCACCACTGGTAAGATGGACGACCTGCTGCCCACCATGGTGAAGCACAAGACTGAGAAGTACCTCGTGCCGATGAGTGACGTTCATAACGATAGCGTTGCCACATTGCTCGACTCTAAGAAGTTGAACCATCAGGAGTGTGTTATGTATCGTACCGTTAGCAACGACTTCACACCTGAGGAGGTGAAGACCTTCGACTATGACATGCTGATCTTCTTCAGCCCGTCGGGTATCGAGTCGCTCACCAAGAACTTCCCCAACTTCATGCAGGGTGACATTGCTATTGCGACCTTTGGTCCTACCACCGCACAGGCTGCCAAGGATGCTGGTCTGCGTCTGGATATCGAGGCTCCTTCTGAGAAGTATCCTTCGATGACCGGTGCTCTGCAGCACTATCTCTTGGAGAAACAAGGGTAATACCTATTTATATTTAGCATGATGGCTCTGACATTCCGTAAGCGTGAGCGCATGGTGAGTCAGCGACTCATCGACGACCTCTTTGCAGGAGGCAGCAGCCGCTCTGTGGCCGCTTTTCCATTGCGTGCTGTCTACAAGTTGCGTGAGCGCAACGACCATGACGAGCCTCTGCAGATGCTTATCAGTGTTCCGAAGAAGCACTTCCATCATGCTGTTGACCGTAATCGCGTCAAGCGTCAAGTCCGTGAGGCGTGGCGTCATCATAAACAACTGCTTGTTGAAGCTCTTGCTTCTGACAAGCAGTTACTTGTTGCTTTCGTATGGCTGTCCGACACTTTCCTGTCAACCCAAGAGGTTGAAGAACGTGTGGCAGGCATCGTCAAGCGTCTGCAGGAAAAGCTATGAAGACGCTGTGGCATTTACTCCGTCGTCTGTTGGTAATGCTCTTGGTATTGCCTATCCGTTTTTATCAGACGTCTATCTCTCCGCTGACTCCTCCTTCCTGCCGTTTTACTCCTTCTTGTAGTGAGTATGCCCGTCAGGCTATCATCAAGCATGGTCCTTTCAAGGGACTTTATCTGGCTATTTGGCGCATCCTGCGTTGCAATCCTTGGGGAGGTTCTGGCTACGACCCAGTACCATAGGATGGAGGCAAAAGCAAAAAAATGCTTTTTTGCTTTGTATTGTGCTCACTTATTCGTACCTTTGCAAACTAAAAAGAATAAATAGGTATAAAAGATATGAAGAATTTTGTAGAAGAACTACGCTGGCGTGGTATGCTGGCACAGATGATGCCCGGTACGGAAGAACTGTTGCAGAAGGAGATGGTGACAGCCTATCTGGGTACTGACCCTACGGCCGACTCACTGCATATTGGTCACCTCTGTGGCATCATGATGCTGCGCCACTTGCAGCGTTGCGGTCACCGTCCCGTCATCCTCGTGGGTGGTGCAACAGGTATGATTGGCGACCCCTCCGGTAAGTCACAGGAGCGTAACCTGCTGAACGACGAGACACTGCGTCACAACCAGGAGTGCATCAAAGCCCAGGTTGCTAAGTTCCTGGACTTCGAATCAAAGGATGCTAACGCAGCCCTGATGGTTAACAACTACGACTGGATGAAGGACTTTACCTTCCTCGACTTCGCCCGTGAGGTGGGTAAGCACATCACTGTCAACTACATGATGGCCAAGGAGAGTGTTCAGCAGCGTCTGAATGGTACCGCCCGTGATGGTCTGTCATTTACTGAGTTCACCTATCAGCTGTTGCAGGGCTATGACTTCCTGTATCTCTACCAGCACTATGGCGTGAAGCTGCAGCTGGGTGGTAACGACCAGTGGGGTAACATGACCACGGGTACGGAGCTCATTCGTCGCACGTTGGGCAATGAGGTAGAGACCTTCGCACTGACCTGCCCGCTGATTACCAAGAGCGACGGTAAGAAGTTCGGTAAGACGGAGTCTGGTAACATCTGGCTCGATCCTAAGCGTACCACGCCATATAAGTTCTACCAGTTCTGGCTCAACGTTTCTGACGACGATGCTGAGCGCTATATCAAGATCTTTACCTCGCTGGAGAAGGAGACAATCGATGCCCTTGTTGAGGAGCACAAGCAGGATCCTGGTCGTCGTGTGCTGCAGAAGCGCCTGGCTGAGGAGGTTACCATCATGGTACACTCTCAGGAGGCTCTCGATGCCGCAATCGAAGCCAGTAATCTGCTCTTTGGTAAGTCTACCAAGGAGGGATTGGAGAAACTCGACGAGCAGACCTTCCTCGACGTCTTTGATGGTGTTCCCCAGTTTGAGATCAGCAAGGACCAGTTGGGTCAGCCCGCTATCGAGATGTTCACTACTGTTGCTCCCGTCTTCCCCTCAAAGGGTGAGATGCGTAAGATGGTGCAGGGTGGGGGTGTCTCACTGAATAAGGAGAAGCTCACCGACCAGAATCGTGCTGTCACTGCCGAAGACCTCATCGACGGCAAGTACCTGCTGGCACAGAAGGGTAAGAAGAACTATTATCTTTTGATAGTTAAATAATAAAAGGTGGAGAAATATTTGGCGATGTGCCAAATATTTCTTACCTTTGCAGCCGAATTTTCGAATTCGACTTCTCGGATGTCCAATGGTGTAATGGTAGCACAACAGGTTTTGGTTCTGTTTGTGGTGGTTCGAATCCGCCTTGGACAACGCAAAAATCCTGCAGAACTCTGCAGGATTTTTTGATGTCCTTTATTGATATTAGCCCTGTTGGTGATATTGCGAGGGCGTAATGCCTGTCTTCTCCTTGAATTTACGTTGGAAATAGCTACGGTCAGTGAAACCGCAGTGGTCAGAAATGATTTCGTTGTTCCAGTCTGGATGTTCTATGATGACCCGTTTGGCTTCCTCAATGCGTAGGTCGGTCATCCAGTCGGCATAGTTTGTGTAATGTTCTTTTATCCATGCCTTCAGCATATAGCGGGGGATGCCGATAGCCTCGGCGGCAGCAGGCATGGTGATTCCGTTCTGACAAAAGCCACCTTTCTCAATCCATAGTTCTATGGCTGTATCTGGTGACAGTGTCTTATCATCGTTCATGATGTAATCTTCATTTTCTTCTGCCTCCTCAATCCGCCTGGGAGCTGAGCTCACAACATAGCTGCAGAAGCTGTCAACGAGGAAGAAAATGCCAACAAAGAAAAGAATGCCAAAGAGGGCTAGCCCCTTGCTCTTAACAAAGATGAGCAATGGCGCCATGATGGCCATCACCATCAGTACCAGAATGCTTAACTGCATCCAGCGCAGCATGCCGTCAGTATTGCGGTCATAATAGTTCTGCAGCACTTGGCGCATGGAACGTAGGTTGAAGACGTGCCGTCTGGAATAGTAGTTCTGCATGCCAAGAAATATGATCGATGCCGCTATTTCCGCATAGTGCAGCTCCTTCGTGTCACTCAGCAGTGGCTGACCGTCAATGGCAGCAGCAATGCCGAGTATAGCCAATGTGATAGCCCATATTACGCCTCCTACCACCTTATCTATAATACTTACTCGCCCTCGTTGTTGCAAGTAGAGGATTGATAGTGAGATAGTCCAGCTGGCGGGTACGAACAGTACGATATTGAGCATCACAGCTTGGGTTACCCCCATGGCTCTTAATCCCAAAGTAAACTGTAGTAAGAACTGCAAGTCGAGCAGTGCGATGCCAGCAATCATGAGCCAACGTGCCATACCCATAGTAGGATTCACCGCCACCTTACGAGGCAGTAGCAAAAGCTTCAGCATGAGTAGCGTCAGCAATACGACAGCTGTGAATTGCATCAATTCCATTTCAGAGTGCGAAATTACTACTTTTATGGCAGAAAAAGGCGAAAAGGTGTGTAAATTACTAAAATTTACACACCTTTCGTTAAAAATTACACACCTTTCGCTAAAAATTACACACCTTTCGCAACAGATCACACATCTTTTTTGTTACAGATTAATATCTTTTTGTTACAGATTAATATCTCTCTTTGCGTAGAAATTACTACCTTTGCAGCGAGGAAAGGGCAACCATAAGCCTTAACCATATTATATATAATGTGCATCATGACATTCACTACTGCGAAGGACGTTGTCGCTTGCAGTGGTGATGCTCACCTCTTTATGTGTGTGGGCAGCGGACATTACGCAGAATTCTGCAGTAGTGATTAACAGTGGTAACAAGGCTAAGTACAACAACAAGAGTGTTACGGGTACCGTGCCGGCAAATTCCAGTGCAGGTAGTATTGGAACCTTTTTCAGTCCTGGTGCCATTGTCGTAGATGGTATCGAATTGAACCTGACCATCGACGGCTTTAATACAGACTATTCTGAGCTCTTATCGCCCCGTTCAGGTATTTCGCTGATTAACGGTGCCACGCTGCACCTGACCGTTAAAGGAACAAATACACTGAAGGCTGGCTATGGCGGTGCAGGTATTTCGGTTCCTTATGGCTGTACGTTGGAAATAACCGCTACCAGTACTGGCACGCTGAATGCCTTTGGTGGTAATAGCTGTGGCGGTGGTGCAGGTATTGGTTCTATCGGTGACCACGCCAACAGCCATTCAAATGAAAGTGAATTGTATCCCCAAGGTTGTGGCGATATTATCATTAATGGTGGCACCATCAATGCACAAGGTGGAACATGGTACTTATACTATACAGCATGTGGTGGCGCTGCTGGTATCGGTAGTAGCGAGGGTAGTGGTGTTACCGCGCCAAATCCCCAATATGGTGCTCAAAACTTCGTTAATAATATTACTGGTAACATCACAATCAATGGCGGTACGGTAACTGCAAAGGGAGGTTTGGGCTGTTCTGCTATTGGTGGAGGTTCCCATGGTACAGTCAAGTCTGTCACGATAATGGGCGGTCGCGTAACAGCCAACGCTTCATCGTACGGTAATGCCATTGGATGCGGCTATAACAACACTACATCAGGATCGCTTACATGTCCTGATATTATAATAAAAGGTGGTAGCATTACTGCCAATGGTGATATTGGTTATGGTGGAACTACTTCTATTTCTCAAACTATCGGTGGTAGTGTGACGATAGACGATGAAGCAACGGTCAGCTGTTCTGGTACTATCAATCCAAGTACGACGAATTACGAACGTCGTGCGTTTAATATCACAGTGTATGATGCATCGTTGACGGCTTCTGTTGAAAATGCGAACATTTTTCTGCCTGGTGGCAAGAAAATTGTCGGTAATATAGCTGTCAGCCAGCCTGGCATTGGTACTGTTTCTGCTAAGGTTCTCTACAAACCGTCTCACTTGTCGCTAAGTGGTTCCGTTATTGTAGATTATGGCACCAAGACATGGTCAAGTGATGAGAATATCTCCCTTTCCAATGAAACCAATAATCTTACCGTAGGTGAGTATTGTTATGCCTTTAGCGGAAAGATTTATGACAAACGTGTCAACACTGGCAACAACTCAGCCAATATGACACTGGGCCTCAGTGCTCCCACTTCATTCTCATTTACACCGGAAATCAGCGGAACCAGTGAGAAGGTTGGTACAGCATCCTTCAGTGGTTATATCATCTCTGCTTCTAGCCAATTGGCTGGGGAACAGATGCTTTCTATTACGGATAACGGCAGTAACAAGTATCAGAAAGGCATTACTTTCCCTGCCGTTACTGCTCATAAAAGTGATTTGAGCGTCATCATGACAGACCCTTCCGTCACTGTTGCTCCAGTCAAGTACATCAATGCTAATGGCATTGAGCAGACTGTCGATGCCCAACGCTATTCCAGTAGTGTAGAGTTGCTGACAGAAGGTACATGGTATGTTGACGAAGAAATCACCGTAGCCAACCGGCTTTCTGTAGCAGGTACGGTCAACCTCATTCTCTGTAATGGCTGTAAACTGATTGCAGACAAGGGTATAACCGTCGGAAATGACAATACGCTGAACATCTACGGACAGCAGGGCAATAGCGGAAAGCTAATTGCTAATGGCCAGAACAATACTGGCAATGGAGACTTCTATACAGGTATTGGCGGTTGCATCGTTTATGTGTATAATAATGCAAAAACCAACATACCCTGTGGTACCATTGGTATCTATGGTGGTGACGTGACCGCTTATGGTGGCAAAGCCAGTGCTGGTATTGGAGGTGAATATAACCGAGGATGGCGAGGTACAGTGAATATCGGTGGTGGTATTGTCTATGCCAAAGGTGGAGCGAGAAATAGCGCTTACGACGCTGGAGCAGGTATAGGCGGTGGCGAAAATGGATGTCTTGGCACCATCAACATCACAGGTGGAACCATACACGCTGAGAGCGGCGACGACCCCTATTGGGGCGCAGCAGGTATCGGCGGTGGTCAGAATGGTGACGCAGGAAACATCAATATCAGCGGCGGTGTTATCACGGCCATTGGTAGGAGTGGTGGCCGTGGCATCGGTCCTGGCCAGAAGAAGAATGGTGGTAGCGTGAACCTTAGCTGGACCCAAACAACCGATGTCATCTTTGCCAACAGTTATGGCGGCAATGTCACACTGCAGAGTGACTTTATGATTAAGGATACTGAGACAAGAGCCACAACTGACAACATCGGTGGAAAGACTATTGTTCCAATGAATTTAGTTACCTTCGATGCTAATGGCGCTTCTGGCACCATGAACAGTATTCCTGTTCCTGCAGGCTCCGTCTATAAACTGCCTGCTTGTGACTATACTCCTGCAGAAGGTATGGCTTTCTATCGTTGGCAGATTGGAGAAACACAATATAATAAGGATGATGAACTGACAGTGACCAACAATATTACGCTGAAGGCCCTATGGGCAATTGCCACCAATTCAGTAACGTTCAATATGAACGGTCATGGTGACCAAATCGTTCAGCAAATTGTAGACCATGGAACTACAGCCACTGAGCCTACAGCCCCTACAGCTGATGGCTATGAGTTTGCTGGCTGGTATCTCGACGAGGCAACAGAGCCTTATAATTTCGACGCTATCGTAACTGCTAACATCACGCTTAATGCATTATGGAGCAAGATTGTTACTCCTACGGTGACAGTGACAGGTGAATATACCTATACGGGTGAGCAGATTATCCCAGAGGTCACGGTGAAGGACGGCGAGACCATCGTTCCTGCCAGTGAGTACACTGTCAGCACCAAGAATACTACAAAGGCAGGTACTGCTACCGTTACCATTGTTGATAATCCTCGTGGTAACTATAAGTTGGAAACGACAAGTGAAGATTTCGACGTTGCCAAGAAACCAGTCGTTGTAAGTGGCATCACAGCTAAGAATAAGGTATTTGACGATAATGATGATGTCCAGTTGGACTATGATCAGGTTGTGATTGCCGGCAAAACGGAGAACGACATTGTGACAGTCAGTGCCGATGCTGCTTTCGATAATAGTAGCGTTGGCGAGAATAAGACCGTCAACATCAGCAACCTCACACTGCTTGGCACCCACTCTGCCAACTATGTGCTGGCTGCTGAAAATCAGCAGACTACCACTACGGCAACGATCTATGCACCGCATACCGTGAAGTTTGTCGATGAGAATGGTGATGCACTGGTTGCTGCTGAGTTTGCCGAACAGATTATTAATAATGGCGGAAAGGTGACCATCCCTGTAGTAACAGATGCCAACCGTCCCGTCAAGAACGGCTACCGTTTCGTGGGTTGGAACATCAATGGCGAAGAGTATGACTTCGATACCACGCTCGACTTTGAGACCACACAGAGCATCACGCTGACAACCCGCTTCCTGAAGTTGCACAATATTTATGGTTCGCCCTACACGGGTCCTGGTGAAGGTGTTGTTGCCGCAGGCGTGTCTCAGGCTATCGTTGGCGAAGAAGTGACCATCACGGCAACCCCCGACGATGGCAGTGTGACATCATTCCTCAGGGCTTACTACGAAGAGGATAATGTCATGCATTCCCTTGTCGTGACCATGACAGACGACAATACTGGAACCTTTATAATGCCAGACAAAGACGATGTACATATCGGTGCAGGCTTTGCACTGGCTACCGACCTGTTGGCAGGACTGAAGAATGCAAACGACCAATATGAGGTTAGAAATGCAGGCGATTTGAAGTTGCTAAGCACTTGGATGGCTGCTGGCAACGAAATGGAGGGTGAGACTATCCTGCTGATGAACGATATCGATGTCACAGGCTCAGACTTTGACGGTTTCCCAAGGCTGCGTACAGGCTATTCGAGCGATGCGTGCTTCTTTAGGGCTACTTTCGACGGACAAGGTCACACCATTAGTGGTCTAAAAGTTTTGAGCAGTTCTAATGCGGGCTTCATCCCTTATCTTGTGGGTACCGTTAAGAATCTGACACTGCGCGGCACTGTGCAGGGTGGCGGCTATCAAAACTATGTCGGAGGTATTTCTTCCTCCGTTTCGAGCGGTGGCACCATTCAGAACTGCGTAAGCTTGATGCAGGTGAGGGATGAAGGCACATCCATGACGTTTGGCGGTATTGCTGGTAGAAACGATGGCACTGTCAAGGATTGTATGTTCCTTGGTATGGGTGGTAACTGGAATACTAAGCCTATGAATGCAGTAGGCGCTGGAAACGGAGAAACGACAGGTTGTACGGCTCTCTATGCTGTTGAACCTAATGATGATCGCGTGATCATCAGCTCTGCAACCAGCGAGGGCAATGAGGTTGGCGGATACTTCAAGGCTGGCAGTGACATCATCCTGACACTTTCTGCTGCCGACAAAGACGGCTATACGCTGAGAGGCTTCAAATATGAAGGTGATAATGGCGATGTGAACCTAACAGCCAATGGTGGCAATTCCTATACGTTGACAAACATCAGTCAGAACGTGTGTGTCATGCCAAACTATAGCTATAACGGGCTGAGCAGTCTAGAACAGGACAACCAGAACCGTTATCTGGTGAAGAGCAAGACCGACCTGCTGACAGTGGCTCAGGTAGTGAAAGACCTGAACGGCTGTAGTGATATGACCTTCCTGCTGAACAATGACCTGACAGAGGTCGGCGACTTTGAGGGTATCGCTGTCGGTACAGAAGAACCTTTCAAGGGATTGTTCGATGGTGGTGGACATACCATCAGTGGTATGACCATTGAGGCTCGTGCCAATAATGTAGGATTCATCGGCTACATGGCTGCTGGCCTGCATCTGACGAACCTGACCTTGGAGAACTGTACGGTAACCAATACCAGTGATGTCGACTACACCTATGCAGGCATGCTGGTAGGTGGCGGCTGGAATGGCATGCTGTCGAACTGCCGTGTTATCGGTGGAACGGTGACAGGTGCTAAGGCTGGAGCCATCATGGGCGATACTTATCTGAGTGGTTCTAATAACCTCTATAATGATGAGGTGACAGTCATTAGCGGAGGCATCACCAAGGCTATTGGCGAATGTGGTAGCAGCGAGGGTGATTATGTCTATAACAATGCCGCCCAAATCGGCTGGCGCGTATTCTTCATGGGTAAGAACGGCCAGTTGGCTCCTGCTCAGCTGATAGCCAACGGAGATGCTGCTATCCGTCCTGATGTGATTCCTGTTGGTGATTCTCATTTCACCTTTGCCAACACCTGGAAGCGTGGCGACGGACAGGTGTATACTTTTGATTCTCACCGTCACGACGACAGGATCACTGAGAATACCGTTCTCTATCCAGGATGGAATGAGGAGACGAAGTACACCATCACCTATCAGGCTAACGATGGTAACGGCACTACTCATACTCAGTCAGTGTATGAGTCTGATGTGACCAGTTACGTGCTGCCTGATTGTTTCTTCGCTGTTCCTGATGGCAAGCGCTTTGTGGCATGGGAGTATGCTGGTAACAGCTACGCTCCTGGCGAGTCGCTGACATTCGACACGGATATTGTTGTAGAGGCTCAATGGGTAACAGTCAGAACGCTCATTGCTAAGATTGCCCCAGATAATAACTACTGGACAACCTTCTACTGTGGCACACAAGGCTACAAGATTGATAACGACATTAACGCCTGTGCATACACCGCTTCAGTAGCAGGCAACACCATTACGCTTAATAAGCTGGGCAAGGTCATTCCTGCCAACACGGCAGTAATCGTTGTGGGTGCCGTCGGTGATATTACTATGACGGAAAGCAATGACAATGCAGAAAACATTGTTCCTAATTCCCTGCAAGGCGTCGACACGGATACCAATTGTGCAGACATCGGTACGGGTACGTTCTATGTGATGGGCTTTGAGAATGCGAAGTTCGGTTTCCATAAGTATTCTGGTACCAAGATGGCCGCAAACAAGGCTTTCCTCCTTTTGGATGGCACTGGTGCACATAGCCTCGATATCGTCTTTGGCGATGATGCAACATTCATGAGCGAACAGCTCCGTGCTGTCAATGAAGGTGCTGACCGTTGGTACACCATTGAGGGTCGCTGCATAGAACGCCCGACAGCCAAGGGCCTGTATATTCATAATGGTCGTAAAGTAGTAATTAAATAAGTAAACACAATGAAGAAAGAATATATTTCCCCGATACTGCAGGTCGTGAAGATACAGCAGACACAGATGCTCTGCGCCAGTCCACAGAGTCTGGATGATGAAATCCTCGACGTCTTACAAGATGACGGAGATGATGTCCAGGATATAGAGGACATCTGGTAGAAAAGAAGAACGCGAGCGGTACTTCCGCTCGCGTTCCTTATTATATATGGGAATCTATATTATATCGCGATGTCGCGCTGACGCCAGAAGCGATAGGTGATATCTTCAAAGGAACCGTCTTCACGCTGGCGGTAGAGACGCTGGTTGGTAGTCGGCGACTTCAAGGCACCGAGGTGCTTGATGTATGGTCCTATCTTCAGATAGTCGAAGTCGGCCTTGTTGACTGCTGACGACACGCGGAGACGTCCGCTATACCACGCTACCTTGAACTGTGGATAGGTCTCGTGGATGTATTGTGCCAGCTGGTTGACACCAACAGGGTCAGCATCACCGCCCATGAATGACAGGCATGTGATATCGTCGCCATAGCGCTCAACAAACGCATCGATGGCATTCGTGTCCAATGGCATGCCAATATCTTCCCAAAGATAATGGCTATGACATCCTGGGCAATGGCATGGACAGTTGGAGATATTGATGGCTAAGGTTACCTCATCTGGTATCTCTTGAAAAACAACCCCTGTGTTTACGTATTTAAGCATTGATGATGTTTGTTCTCATTCTTGTGTTTCCTGGTTTCCTGAAATCTCTCGTACCGCGAAGCGGTGCAAGAGAGATATTACGCATGGGCGTAATATCTCCTTGATGCTTCTTCCTGGCGAGCTTGCGAGAAGTTCGAGACGCGCTTCAGGTAGCCGATGATACGGGTCATGTAGTCCACATTCTTCGAGTGGCAGTGCGGGCACTCCTTGAGGTAGCGCTTGTCGATATGGCCACAGTCGTTACATACCGTGTTGGGGATGTTGAATGTGAAGTAGTTGCAACCCTCCTTGGCGGCAACCTTCAGCAGGTGCAGGTACTGCTCCTTAGACAGGTGCTCGTCGAGGTTCATGTGCAGCGCTGAGCCACCGGTGAGGTGCTCGATATAGGGTGCGCCGTGCAGCTTGAACTTGTCGATGACGCTGAGTGAGTCGTCCTCTACTACATAGAAGTAGCTGTTGTAGCAGTCGCGAGGTACGAAGTAGCCGTCCTCACGGTCCCACTTGGCGTGCTTCACACCGACGTTCTCGGCAGGAATCATCTCGCAGTTGAACATGATGTCCTTCGTGCGGTACTGCTTGTTGTACTTCTCGATGAGGCCGAGGATGCTCTGTACGAACTTCTTATAGTCGTCGTTAGGCGTAATCTTCAGACCCATGAACTCGGCAGCCTCTACGAGACCGTTGATACCGATGGTGAGGTACTGACGAGCGATATTGATGTAGCCGGCATCGAACAGTGGCAGCATGCCATGCTCCTGCAGGTCTTTGAGGTTCTCGTTGTAGGCCAGCTGTACCTTGTGGCAGAGATCGATGACCTGTCCCAGGTACTCCAGATAGTCCATCTTGTGGTTGACGGCATACTGCACGCAACGGTTGAGGTTGATGGTGAGTACCGACTTCGAACCGGTAGATACACCACCAGCACCCAGCGTATAAGAGAAGCCGTTGTCAGTAATCTCGTTGCGCAGACGGCAGCAAGAAGACAGAGAGTCGGCATTGTCACTCATATAGGTGAAGAACGAGTGCCCCTCGGCATACATCTCTGCGGTGAACTCGCCCCACTCCTTGTCCTTTGGCTCGCCATTCTCGTCGACGAGCAGTGCCATCGTCTCTACGGGGAAGGTCAGCAGGGTCTTGGTACGCTCCTGGTTGAACCACTTCATGAAGCGCTTCTGCAGCCAAGAGAGACCGTCCCAGTCGGGCTTAGAACCATCGGGGAAGTAGAACTCACCGAAGATGCTCTCGAAATAGTAACGGTCGTAGTAGGCCACATTCCAGAACACTGCCTGATAGTTGCGGGCACCAGTGGGCTGGTTCAGTGAGTAGACGATCTGCTCGAAGTAGTCGGTGATGACCTTGTCGATGGTACGCTTCTTCAGGGAGAGGTCGGCCTGCTGTTCGGGATGCTGCCAGTAGTCCTTACCATACTCGTTACCGATGAAGTAGTTCATGTACATGAGGAACTCAGGGGTAGCGCAGGCACCAGCAAGCATAGAGCTGACCATGAACACCATGTTGATGAAACCGCCGGCAAACGACTTCAGGTTAGTAGGAGCCGTAGAGTTGCCGCCAATGGCTGTGGTGCCACCGATGAGCCAAGGGTACATCGTGATAGATGCACAGTAGTTGGCCAGCGAGGTCTCGTCGTTCTTATATATAAAGTGGTGTGTCAGCAAGTCGATGTACTTGTCGGCCAGTTCCTTGTCGTACATCTTCTTGATGCGCTCAGTGAGCAGACGACGGTTCAGTCGGATGAAGTTAGACTTGGGCAACTCGCCAATCAGTGTAGCAATGTTCTTGTGCTCCACATTGGCATTTGCGTCAAATTTTGAGCTGGTGGCAGCATTGGCTGACTCCATATAGTCAGACAGGAACTGCAACTTAGCCAGCGTCTCACGATCCTCGGTATGCTGCTGACGGTAGAGCATGAACGACTTGGCCACCTTATAGAAGCCTTCGCGCATCAGCGCCTCCTCAACCTGATTCTGGATATCCTCCACCGTGATATCGTCCTTGATATCCAGATGACTGATAATCTTTGAGATGGTGCCCAGGTCTGAGGGTACGTTCACACTCTCGAACGCCTTCACGATGGCGTTCATGATTTTGTCCAGCGAAAACGAGTCTTTTGAACCGTCGCGTTTGGTAATGGTAAAGTTCTTAATCTCCATTGTTTATGCGTATATTTCTTTAGTTATTGCCTTCTCTTTGCAACACGAAGTCATCCGTTTTGGAAAACTTTTAATTTTTTCTCTCGCAAAAAGTTTCCCATTTCGGGAAACTCTTAGCGAGTGCAAAGATACAAAATATAACTAAAATATAGGCATATTTTGGAGAGAAATATTTGATAAAAATCGTTAATGCACACAATTCTATCGAGTGCAATTTAGTCCCTCAGCGAATAAGTCACTGTAGTAACCACGCGTAACTTTTTTATATACGGGGTGTTATCGTCGCGGTTATCGATAGAAAACTGTCCCTGATCGGCTGTGACGATTTTTCCGAGATCACACTCGCTGGCCTCAGCAAACTGTGCTGCGGTCTTCTGAGCGTTCTTGATAGCCTCTGCCATCATCTCTGGTTTCATCTGCTGGAACGAGGCATATTCGTACTGCGGATAGTTCTCGCCCAGTGCCACACCCTGCTTCAGCAGCTCGGCCTGACTGGAGATGGCCTTGTTGACCTCTGCCACCTTGTTGGTAGCTACGGTAATCGTGGTGTTGACAATGTAGCGGAAGGCCTTCTGGTTGTCGCCCCACTCACGAGCCTCCAGGTCGGTGATGGAGGGAGGGTTGATGGTGATCTCCTTCTCGGGCAGTCCGTACTTCAGCAGGAACTGCTTGATTTTCTTGGTCTGCTGGTTGATGTTCTCGTAGAGCATGGGCAGGTCGTTACCGGTCACCTTGGTACCGATGCTCCACGTTACCTTGTCAGCTGGCACCTCACGCTCAGCCAGACCCTTGACCGTCACGTGGCGGTCTTTGTTGACGATGTTGTCAATGCCTGCCTTGACGAACCAGCCGAGGCAGAAGATGCTAGCAGCAATGAGTGCTGCGGCAATGATGTTTTTGTTTTCTTTCATGCGTGTACCTTATTTATATATGTAAGATGTCAGAAGTCTGATGTAAGATGTTACTTGTCGGCGAGAACGAAGTCGAGCTGGCGCTTCTCCAGGTTGGCGCGTGCCACCTTGATGCGTACGGGGTCCCCCAACTGGTACTTGTTGTGGTGGCGACGGCCTACGAGGCAGTAGTTGCGCTCGTCGAAGTCGTAGTAGTCATCGTCCAGGTCGTGCATAGACACCATACCCTCGCAGTGGTTCTCGTCGACCTCACAGTAGATGCCGTACGACTGGATACCGCTGATGTGTGCATCGTACTCGTTGCCAATCTTGTCGGCCATAAACTCCACCATCTTGTACTTAATGCTGTCGCGCTCAGCCTGCTGGGCGGTCTGTTCCATATCGGAGCAGTGCTCGCAGAGTTCTTCGTACTTATCCTGATTAGCCGAGCGGGCACCGTCCTGGTATTTCGTCAACAGACGGTGTACCATCGTGTCGGGATAACGGCGGATGGGCGACGTGAAGTGGGTGTAGTATTCGAAGGCCAGTCCGTAGTGGCCGATGTTGTGCGTAGAGTACTTCGCCTTCATCATGGCTCGCAGGGCAACGGTCTCGATCAGCTTCTGCTCCTTTTTGCCCTGACAACCGTCCATCAGCGCATTCAGCGACTTCGAGATGGCGCCTTTGGTACCTGCCGTTTTCATCTTGTAGCCGAACTTCACCACAAACTCGCGCAGTGCCTCCAGCTTGGTGGGGTCTGGCTGGTCGTGGATACGGTAGACCATCGTCTTGGCCTTCGACTGTTGGCCGTTGGCCTTGGGCTTCTTGGCCTTACCGATGCTCTCTGCCACATATTTGTTGGCCAGCAGCATGAACTCCTCAATGAGCTGGGTAGCATCGTTCGACTTCTTGAAGTAGGCGCGGACAGGCTTTCCTGTCTCGTCAATATCGAAGTGCAACTCCTCGCGGTCGAACTTGACAGCACCGCCCTTGAAGCGGCGCTCGCGCAAGCACTTTGCAAGCTTGTCCAGCGTGCGCAGCTCAGTCGCATTGTCACCATCCTTCCCCATCAAGATCTCCTGCACCTCCTCATACGCGTACCTTCTATTACTCTTGATTACAGTATGAGCGATGTGGTAGTCCTTGACGTTGGCCTCTTCGTCCAACACGAAGATCACACTATAACAGAGCTTTTCTTCGTCAGGGCGCAGTGAACAGATGAAGTTACACAGACGCTCCGGCAGCATGGGGATGGTGCGGTCTACGAGATAGACGCTGGTGGCACGCTTCACGGCCTCCTTGTCAATAATAGAGCCTTCCTTCACATAGTGGCTGACGTCAGCGATGTGGACACCAACCTCCCAAAGCTTGCCTTTCTGACGAATGCTCAGCGCATCGTCGAAGTCCTTGGCATCCTTCGGGTCGATGGTGCAGGTGAAGACGTCGCGGAAGTCCTCACGACGAGCTATCTCCTCTGGCGTGATGCCTGGCTCTATCTTCTCGGCAGCCTCCTCGACGTTATGGGGATACTTATACGGCAGACCATACTGTGCCAGGATGGCGTGCATCTCTACGTTGTTGTCGCCCTCCTTACCCAGCACGTCGATGACTTCACCGACAATGTTCTTCGATTCCTTCGACGGCCACTGCGTAATCTTGACGACAGCCTTGTCGCCCGTCTTGCCGCCCTTCAGCTTCTTCTTTGGGATAAAGATATCGTGTACAAAGATGTTACCCTCGGTAATCAGGAAGGCATAGTCCTTCTCCACCTTCAGCTTACCGACTGCCTGGTCGCGCTTGTGACTCAGAATCTCGACGACCATCGCTTCCTTGATATGCTTCTCGCGACGAGCCATATATGTCACCTTCACACGGTCGCCATTCATAGCAAACAGCGAGTTGCGCTCACTGACAAAGACGGGTGTGCCGCCATCGTCGGGCTGAAACGAGTTCTTGCCGTTGGCCTTGCGGATGAAGGTACCCTCCTGCACCTGCGTCTTCAGGTTCAGACGATACGAGTTGTCGCTGACCTTCGACAGATAGTCGTCCCACGCCATTTCCTCCATCAGGTCTATGGCCAGCATCTTGGTAGGATGCGTGTCCAACTTCAAAGCCTTGAAAATCTGCTTGAAGGAGAATGTCTCGTTGGGATTCTGCTGGAACAGCGTCTGCAGCATTTCTGCTATCTGTTTCTTATTCAGCCTTTTGCCACCTTTCTTCTTACTCATAGTATCAATATTTAATAGTTTCTGACAGCAAAGTTACAAAAAAATCTGAATAGTGCATTATGAATTATGAATTATTTACTATCTTTGTACCCGATTATTAGTGATGTGCCCTAACCGTGCATAATGAAACCTAAAAAATATATACAACACATGAAACGAAAAGATTACGAACGACCAACCACGAGGGTGGTCAAGTTGCCACAACACTCGCAGTTGTTGACTAGCAGTCCTTTTGGCAAATTGCCTGATGAAGAAACTCCAGACCAACAGGATTGGGATTAGTAACCTAAAACCGTAAGAAGATGAAGAAGAATATACTTATACTGGCTGCGAGCCTGTGGATGACGGCTCCTGCCTTTGGCGTTACCCCCGACGACAACAAGGAGGGTGCCAAACAGACGCTTACCGTAAACAATGAGAAGGTAGAGCGCATAGTAAGCGAGATACGTATTGACGGCAACAATGCCGTGCTGCTGTTTACCGATGGCACAACGATGACTGCCGATATGCAACTGGTGACCATCACCATGAACTATAGCGACGTGACGGGCGTCAGCAGCCTGCACATGACTGATAAGGACGGCAACGTCAGTATCTACGACCTGCAGGGCCGTAAGGTGGCTAATGGTCAAAAGAACAGCATTGTCATCAAGAACGGCAAGAAAGTTGTCAATAAGAAATAAGGAGGACTGGATATGAAGAACTATACACGCATACTGACCATCCTGTTTCTGGCACTGCTGACATTCGTGATGTCTGCCACCGCCCAGACCAATGACAACAAGAACAAGGCTATCGTGGAGACCACCGATGGCACCCAACAGCTGAATACCGACGAGATAAGCATCATACGCTTCGAGGGCGATAAGGTAACCTTCGTACAGCCCTGGGGCGAGAGTGTCTTCGAGCGCACCCTGCGCAGCCTGACCTTCCTGCGTCCGCTGCCTGGCACCCTGCGCCTGACAGTCAACGCTGGCATCAATGAGAATAGTAGCAATCGCGCACAGGATATCGATGGCGATGGAAAACTGAAAACGACATGGGAGAGTGGGGACGTGGTGTATGTTTATGCTGACGAAAGCAGCATCACCAGCATTGGTACGTTGACACCGTCATCTTATGGTTCCAACTCGGCCACGTTGACGGGTGATGTCGATGCTACAGGCCTTTCTGAAGGTAATCATACCCTCTATTTCTCTACCAAGCCACGCCCCTTCAACTTCGCATCGCAGGACGGTACCGTAGAGAGCCTCTTCTATTGTACTGCCTCTGCCTCTGCAACCATCACTGGCGGTAATGCAACTATCAGCGGCACTCTGGACTTCAACCGCCCCATATCTGTCGTGAAGTTCAAGCTAATGGATAAGGGTAACAGCAATGCTGCTATCAATGCCGATAAACTCGTTGTGACAGTCGATGGCAATTCTTATACCGTCACGCCTACAGTGGCCGATGATGAACTCTTTGTTGGTATTCCTAGCTTTTCCGACAAGACGGTATACCTAACAGCCAACGAAGGTTCTACTGTTTATACTTATGAGAAAGCCTGTGTGTCGTTTGCAGAAAACAAGTACTACACCATCAATGTCAAGATGAGCGAGTATAATGCCCTCAGCGCTCCGCTCACCTTCCAGGCAATGGCCGACGATGTTACGGTAAAGCTCCATAAATTTCAGACAGCCCAGCCCTCCCTGCAATATAGGAAGAATGATGGGGATTGGACAACCTTAACTTTCGTTGACACCTACAATTCCACCAGCATCTCGCTTAACACAGGCGACAAGCTGTCCTTCAAGGGCGACAATACCACGCTGACAGAAAATCAAAATGGCTATTGTAAATTCGAGTTATCGGGCAATTGTTACGTTTATGGTAACATTATGAGTCTTCTTGACAAGGATGACTTCCCTACAAACAAAACGCTGTCGGCAGGATTTACTTTCTATGAGTTATTCCTGAATGCCCCCATATACAACCATCCGTCCAAAACGCTGGTCCTTCCCGCTACCACGTTGACAGCATCTTGCTACTCAGATATGTTCGCGGGCTGCACCCATCTGACGACAGCTCCCGCACTGCCCGCTGCTACACTGGCTGCTAGCTGTTACAAAAACATGTTCCGAGGCTGCACCGGCCTGACAACGGCACCTGCATTGTCTGCTGCCACATTGGCTAGTGAGTGCTATAGAAATATGTTCGGTGGCTGTACCGCTCTGACAACGGCGCCAGCGCTACAAGCAGAGTCATTGGCCAATGAATGTTATGAAGAGATGTTCTCTGGCTGTACCGGACTGACGACAGCACCCAGTCTGCCAGCCAAGACAGCAGCAGAAAACTGCTACTACTATATGTTTGAGGACTGTACGGCATTGGCAACGGCCCCCGTTCTGTCAGCCACGACGATGGCATCTCATTGCTACTATTCCATGTTTAAGGGTTGCACCAGCCTGACAACGGCTCCGGATTTGCCTGCCACGACGCTGGCATCCTATTGCTATGCCAATATGTTCTTAAACTGCACCGGCCTTACTACAGCACCTACAACATTGCCTGCCACTACTTTAGCCGAATGGTGTTATTCAAGAATGTTCGACGGCTGCTCGGAACTGACCACGGCCCCCATATTGCCCGCCACTACATTGCAATCCTCCTGCTATAAATGGATGTTCGACGGCTGCACAAAACTGAACAGTGTGACCTGCCTAGCTATGAATATCTCTGCAACAGACTGCACATCCAATTGGCTCAATGGCGTGGCTGCAACAGGTACGTTCACCAAGGCTGAATCAATGACAGAGTGGACAACAGGCAGTAGCGGCATTCCAAGTGGATGGACGAGTAAGACCAATGTCGTTGATCTCTCTAGCCTTACTGCTGACTATGTAGCGAATGACTATGACATCCTGACTGGTACGCTCGCTGGCAACTACAAGATTTCCATTGCTGATGGTGCCACGGTGACACTTGATGGCGCTAGCATCAATGCTACTGGAACTTGGACGACTGGAGACTATGCAGGTATCACCTGTCTGGGCAACGCTACCATTATCCTGAAGGACGGAACGACGAACATCGTGAGGGGATTCTGTGAGGATTATCCAGGTGTTCAGGCAGGTCCCACTGGCAAAACTCTCACTATCCAGGGTAGCGGCTCGCTTACTGCCAGTCCATATGATGGTGGTGGTATAGGAAGCTACGCTGCAGGCATCGGGTGCGCCTGGGGAATAGACTGTGGTAACATCGTCATTGAAGGTGGTATCATTAGCGCTACGGGAGGTTCGGAAATGGGTGCCGGCATTGGTTCTACTGCGAACTCTACTTGCGGTAATATCGAAATTAAAGGAGGTGAAGTTACAGCAGAAAGCGTCGCATACTCGGCTGGCATCGGTTCAAGTATTGACGGAGGTTATGCCTCCTCTTGCGGAAATATTACCATTACCAGTGGTGTGACCAGAGTAACCGCAACGAAAGGCTTTAATGCACCCAATTCCATTGGCGCTGGCCTAGATGCCATTTGCGGCACGGTGACCATAGGTGGCACAGTTTACTGGGATGGCTCTGCCTACCAGAACGATGGCGCTACTTATCTCGCCACCAGCCCGCTGGTTTATCCCACTCCCGTTCCAAGCGCCCCCACTGGCGCCATCGACGGCTTGTTCTCCGTCAGCAGCACCAAGCAGGTGTATTTCTCGCAGGGCAACCTACAGGCAGTGTGTGCTTCTGCTGATGCAGACGGCAGCACTCAGGAAACTTGGACTTGGCAGTTCGCCTCGAATCAATACGAAGTGGGCACCGCCAACAGTGCCATCAATGGTAATGGCTCTGTCTCTACTGCCGGCACCGTAGATCTCTTCTGCTGGAGTACCGATGCAACCTACTATGGTATCAGCACAATTACAGACAATACAGGGCTTCAGGGAGCCTTTGTTGATTGGGGCGGCAATATCGGCTCTGACTGGCGCACGCTGACTTCGGCTGAGTGGGATTATCTGTTCTCTGGTCGTACTAATGCCGCCAGCAAGTATGGTCATGGAAGTGTAAACGGAGTCAACGGCATGATTATCCTTCCCGACAGTTGGACGCTGCCCGATGGCCTTAGCTTCACTTCCGGCAAGAGTTCTTGGACCAACAGTTACACCACCGCGGAGTGGTCTCAGATGGAGTCTGCCGGTGCAGTATTTCTGCCTGCTGCTGGCATACACATAGGCACGGTTGTTTATGGTGTTGGTAGTACTGGCCTTTACTGGTCATCCTCGGTTTACGAAGACAATAAGGTATATGCGTTTCGCTTGTCTTTCGGTGATGACAGTTTTCTTGTCTCCAGCGACTATGGGGACAAGAGTCAAGGTTGTTCCGTCCGCCTGGTGAAGGACGCGAACTAATCGCATTGCAATAGCAATTCATCGATAACCATCGGAAAGAACGCAAGAGGGTGTCTCAAAACAATTTGGGACACCCTCTTTCTTTAGCAGGAAAGAGCGAAGGCGGTCACACGGTCACAGCTGTGACCATGTGACCACAGAGGAGCAAGAAAGAGAACAATATTAATATAATCCATTAATACACAAATACTTGCACATTAATAGGTATTGTCATAAAGGCAGATTGGTCACATGGTCACAGTTGTGACCGTGACCATACAACCTCTCAAATTAGCACCGCAAATCAGCTGTATTAGCACCGCAAATCAGCTGTATTAGCACCACAAATCAGCTGTATTAGCATACCAAATACAGCTAAGCCAGCGCTGGCTTAGCTGTTCCCGCCGCTGTATCAGTTGTATATTTCAGAAAGGACCTCACATTCCCCCGAAGCCTTTATTTACAGGGGATCCAGGGTGGGGAACCCATTCCGAGGTTCCCCACATATTCCCCATATATTCCCCCTTTCCAATAATAAACGAACACGAATCTTACGAATAACACGAATCTTGGTATAACAAAAACCATAAAAACACAGCCTTCATGGTGGAAAAACCACCGCCCTTCGGGCTGAAAAACCGATTATAGCAAGTGGGGAACCTGTGGGGAATGTAATCTAAGGTTCCCCATCTCTCAATCCCTTTCCACATCGGCATTCCGAGCGATTTGTGGGGAATGGGGAACGTAAAGGTCTTTTTGGCTAACGTTCTTCCACCTAAAGGTAGAAGTGTGGCCTTGCAATCGGAAAAGCCAAAAAAAATTTGGTTTTTCGTTCGGTTTGCACTACCTTTGCAGGCAAAGTATCACTTTTAATCAATTAATAGCTTATGGAACCTACCATGTTAATTCTTGTTGGAGTGGCCATTCTCTTTTTGGCCATCCTGTTGTTCGTCTCTTATGTGAAGGCACCGCCCTCGGCAGCTTTCATCATCTCCGGTCTGTCTAAGGAGCCCCGTGTACTGATTGGTTCGGGTGGTTTCCGCATCCCGTTCTTTGAGCGTCTAGACCGTGTCTATCTGGGACAGATTACCGTAGATATCAAGACGGAGGAGAGCGTGCCCACCACCGACTTCATCAATGTCGACGTGGACGCTGTCGCCAAGATTCGTGTCATGCCTACCAACGAGGGTACTCGTCTGGCTGCCAAGAACTTCCTGAACATGATGCCTAACGAGATTGCCGAGCAGCTGCAGGACTCTCTGCAGGGTAACATGCGTGAAATCATTGGTACGCTGGACCTCCGCTCGCTAAATACCGATCGTGATGGTTTCTCTGATCAGGTGATGACTAAGGCTCAGCCCGATATGGCGAAGTTGGGTATCGAGATTATCTCTTGCAATATCCAGAACGTAACCGATAAGGAAGGTCTTATCAAGGATCTGGGTGCCGACAATACCGCTAAGATTAAGAAGGATGCCAGCATCAACCGCGCCATCGCTGAGCGTGACGTGAAGATTGAGGTGTCAAAGGCTGATAAGGAGGCCAACGACGCCCGTGTGGATGCCGACACCGCTATCGCTATCAAGAATAACGAACTGGCACTGAAGCGTGCCGCCCTGAAGCAGCAGGCTGATACAGCACAGGCTGACGCCGACGCTGCCTATGCCATCCAGCAGCAGGAACAGCAGAAGACCATCAATATCAAGACCGTAGAGGCTGAGATTGAGAAGACGAAGCGCGAGCAGATCCTGTCGAAGGAACAGATTGAGATTCGTCAGAACCAGCTGGCTGCTGAGGTGGAGAAGAAGGCTGATGCAGACAAGTACCAGATAGAGAAGAATGCTGCCGCCGACCTGGAGCAGCGCAAGCGTGTTGCTGAGGCTCAGAAGTATGAGGCTGAGCAGCGTGCACTGGCACAGAACGCTGAGTCTGACGCCGTGCGCTACCGTCTGGAACAGGAAGCTATCGGTATTAAGGCCAAGGGTGAAGCTGAGGCTTACGCCATCCAGAAGAAGGGTGAGGCCGAGGCTCTGGCTATGGACAAGAAGGCCGAGGCTTATAAGAAGTATAACAATGCCGCTGTGGCTCAGATGATGATTGAGGTGCTGCCTCAGATTGTCGAGAATGTCGCCAAGCCCATCTCTTCTATCAAGGATGTCCACGTCTACAGTGGTGGTCAGGACACTGGCGCTGGCGTAGCCTCGATGAGTGGCGGTGTACCCGTAGCCATCAAGCAGGCCTTCGATGTGCTGAAGTCAGCCACAGGTGTCGACATGGCTGACATCATGCGTGCCGGAACCATCGATGCCAAGGTCAATCGCAACATCAACCTCAACGACGAGGCACGGGGTGTTGTAGACAATGTCATAAAAGATAAAGGTTAAAGGTTAAAGTTTAAAGGTTAAAGTTTAATTTGAAGATACTAATTACAGGAGCCAGTGGGTTCATTGGCTCCTTTATCGTTGAAGAAGCGCTGCGACGTGGTTACGAGACGTGGGCAGCAGTACGCAAGAGCAGTTCGAAGGCGTTCTTGCAGGACGAGCGCATCCATTTCATTGAGCTGGACTTCTCGTCGGAGACACAGATGACGGAGCAATTGACTGGACTGCAGTTCGACTACATCGTGCATGCCGCAGGTGTCACCAAATGTCTGGATCCGCAGGACTTCTACCGCATCAACACCCAGGGCACACAGCACTTGGTGCATGTGCTGAAGGCCCTGCAGATGCGTGTGGAGCGCTTTGTCTACATCAGCAGCCTCAGCATCATGGGCGCTATCCGTGAGGAGCAGCCTTATGAGGAAATCCGCGAGAGCGACACACCACAGCCCAATACCGCCTATGGACGTAGCAAGCTGGAGACGGAAAAGTGGCTGGACACCGTAGAGGGCCTGCCTTACGTCATTCTGCGTCCTACGGGTGTCTATGGTCCCCGTGAGCGCGACTACTTCATGATGGCCAAGAGCATCAAGGCACATACCGACTTTGCCGTAGGTTTCAAGCAGCAGGACATCACCTTCGTCTACGTCACCGACGTGGTACAGGCTGTCTTCCTGGCCTGCGAGAAGGGTGTCACGGGTCGCCGATACTTCCTTAGCGATGGTGAGGTGTACCAGTCGTCGACCTTCAGCAACCTGATACGCAAGGAGTTGGGTAACCCCTGGTGGATACGCATCACGGCACCGCTGTGGGTATTGCGCATCGTCACCTTCTGCGGCGAGTATATCGGTAAGATGACGGGTAAGGTGACGGCGCTGAACAACGACAAATACAACATCATGCGCCAGCGCAACTGGCGCTGTGATATCGAGCCCGCACGCCGTGAGCTGGGCTATGAGCCACAAGTGAAACTTGAGGAAGGTGTTAAACGTAGCATTGCATGGTACAAAAGAGAGAACTGGTTGTAAGAGGGCTGATGGCCGCAGAATGGGTAGGAATGGCTTACCTGCTGTTTACATTGGTCTTCATGGCCTGTGTGTGGTCGCGACTACCCAATATCACTGACATGCTCGTGCTGCGTGGTGGCTATATTGTCGCTACGCTAGCGGCTATGTTTGTCTACCGTCGCTATCCGTCGCGCTGGACCCTGTTCCTGCGTGTGCTGGTACAGATGGTATTCTTGAGCTGGTGGTACCCCGATACCTACGAGTTGAACCGTGTACTGCCCAACCTCGACCACGTCTTCGCACAGTGGGAACAGACGCTCTTCGGTTGTCAGCCGTCGCTGCTGTTCTCGCAGAAGGTGCCCTACGGCTGGTTCTCGGAACTGATGTGTCTGGGCTATGTCAGCTACTTCCCGCTGATGCTGATTACCTATCTTTATTATTTCTTCTGCCGCTACCAGGAGTTCCAGATGGCTGCCTTTGTGATGCTCGGCTCGTTCTTTGCCTACTATGTCGTCTTCGTACTGCTGCCCGTCACTGGACCGCAGTTCTACTACCTGGCAGTAGGCACCGAGAAGATTGCCGCAGGCATCTTCCCCAATATGGGCGACTGGTTTCTGACCCACTCAGAACGTATGGCGGCTCCAGGATGGACCGAGGGCTTCTTCTATCATCTGCTCGACATTACCCACGATGCAGGCGAGCGTCCTACCGCTGCCTTTCCCAGCAGTCATGTGGGTGTCACTACGGTCGTCATGCTGCTCGCCCTGCGCACCCGCAGCAAGGGCCTTATCTTCACCATTCTGCCTTTTTATGTGGCCATGTGCTTCTCTACCGTGTACATCTATGCGCACTACACTATCGATGCCATTGCCGGTCTCGCCACAGGCTGCTGCCTGTACTTCGTATTAGTTAATAGAATAATACGACGATAAGGTAGCCCACGGCAATCGATACGAAGGTTGTGATGAAACCGGAAAGCTGGAACGAGTGGTTCAGCACGTAGCGGCCAATGCGTGTCGTACCGGTGCGGTCGAAACCGATGGCAGCCACCTCAGTGGGATAGTTGGGCAGGAAGAAGTAGCCATTGACGGCAGGGAAGAGTGTCAGCAATACCAGTGGCGGAACGCCCAGTGCCAGTCCGATGGGATAGAGCGTCTTGGCAGTGGCTGCCTGCGAGAAGAGCATGATGCTGAACACAAAGAGAGGAATAGCGAAGAGTAGGGGATAGTTGGAAAACACCCCCTCGATGCCGCCGAGTATGGTGTCTTTGTTGTTCTCGAAGAAGGTGCTACCCATCCATGCTACTCCAAAGATAGCTACCATGGCGTTCATGCCCGAGGCGAAGACGTTGCCTTGTGCAGCCTTCTTGACGTCGGCCTTGCCAACTATCAGAATCAAAGCAGCAATAGACATCATGACCATCTCGATAGTGGCATTCATGCCTAACACCTCACCGTGAAATGAGGGGCGCAGTTCTGGAAAGCTGCCAAACAGTACCACCAACAATACACCCAGCAGGAAGGTCATGACGGCCCATTTGGCTCGCGGATTGACGAGCAGTTCTTCGGTACTACTTTCCTCCTCGTCATTGATTAGTCCTTCGCGCAGTCGTCGCTGATACTCCGGGTCTTTTGTCAGTGGCTTACCGACATGGTTCTGTACAAACGATGCTACCAAGATGGCAATGAGCGAGGAAGGGATGGTTACGATGAGAATGTCATCGATGCCAATGCCATGCTCGCCCAGTATCGACTGCGAGAGAATGGCTGCCGTAGCTGCCGACACTGGCGAACAGGTGATGCCTAACGATGCAGTAACGGTGGCTACGCTTAACGGACGCTCCGGACGCACTTTGTTCTTTTGGGCTATCTCGGAGATGATGGGCAACAGCGCATAACAGGTGTGTGCCGTACCCGCCAGAACGCAGAACAGCCACGTGGTGAGCGGAGCAAGGTATGTGATGTGGCTGGGGTGACGGCGCAGAAATCGAGCGGCTACATTCACCATGTAGTCCAGTCCGCCTGCTGCTTGTAGGGCTGCCGAGGCAGTAATTACGCTCACAATGATAAGCATCACGTCAATGGGAATTGCACCCGGCTCTAGTCTGAAGACGAACGTCAATACAAACACGCCCACCATGCCATATATACCCAGTCCGATACCGCCAACCCTGGCACCGACAAATATCATGGACAGTACAACAAGTAGCTGAAGAATGAATAGAAATGTAGCCATAGCCCTCTAAATTTTAGGTCTCGCTTGAGATAATTTCTTTTTTAGTTATTGTGCAAAGGTATGCAAAAAAGGTGAAACATCCAAATAATTACAAAAAAAATGGGACTCCGCTGAGTCCCTAACCTTTGTTAACCTTAAATCTAATACTATGAAAAACACGATGCAAAGATACTACATCTTTTATAATATACAAGAATATGAGGTGGAAAAATGGTGTAACAGCTACACTTTCTTGACATAAATCAAGCGAATTGAAAAATATTTATTCAAAAATTTGGTTGTTTAAGAATTATTCACTATCTTTGCAACCGATAACATACATAGCTGAATTCAGGGATTCCGACATAACGAAGAGTCGGGATTCTTTCTTTTATGTATCATCAAACTAAAATTGTAAATAGTAAATAATTAAATTGTAAATTATGGCATACATGTCACAAGAAGGTTATGACAACCTCATAGCCGAACTGCACCGCCTGGAAGCGGTAGAACGTCCGAAGGCTTCAGCAGCCATTGCCGAGGCTCGTGAAAAGGGCGACCTGAGTGAGAATAGTGAGTACGACGCCGCCAAGGAGGCACAGGCCCATTTGGAGGATAAAATCAACAAGCTGAAGGCTACTATTTCTGAAGCCAAAGTGGTTGACACCTCACGTCTGAGCACTGACTCTGTACAGATCCTGACCAAGGTGGAGATGACCAATCTGACCACAAATACCAGGATGTCGTACACCATCGTCAGTGAGAACGAGGCCGACCTGCGTGCTGGCAAGATTTCTATCAAGACTCCTATTGCCCAGGGTCTGCTGGGTAAGAAGGTAGGCGACGAGGTAGAGATTACCATTCCCCGTGGCACCATCAAGCTGCGCATTGAGAATATCTCGATTGCGTAAGATAGGGAGCTAAAGAAGTTAAGGGAGTTAAAGGAGTTAAAGAAGATGGATATTTTCAGTAAGATTGCTGCTGGTGAGATTCCCAGCTACAAATGTGCAGAGAACGATGAGTTCTATGCTTTTCTCGATATCAACCCATTGGTTAAGGGACACACCCTGGTTATTCCACGTCGTGAGGTAGACTACTTCTTCGATATGGAGGATGACGAGCTGGCTCGCTACCAGCAGTTTGCCAAGCGTGTAGCCACTGCCATCAAGAAAGCCTTCCCCTGCAAGAAGGTTGCACAGGTGGTGCTCGGTTTGGAGGTTGCTCACGCACATATCCACCTCATCCCCATGCAGAGTGAGGCCGATGCCGACTTCCGCAAGGAGAAGCTGAAGCTCAGCGAAGAGGAGTTCAAGGAGATTGCCGCCAAGATACAGGCAGCTTTCGTATAATCAGAGAGGGAGGGTCAGCACAAAGCGAGCGCCGGAACCAGTGTGCGACTGGTCGAGGTAGACGTCGCCACCGATGCGCTGGGCCATCGTACGGCAGAAAGAAAGGCCGATGCCCAGTCCTTCTTTGAAGGGGTCGAGTTTGACAAAGCGCTCGAAGATGTGGTCAGCCTCCTCCGTAGGTACGCCGATACCTGTATCCTCGACGGCCAGCATGAATTGTGTGTCGGCGACGGATGCCTTCAGCGTGATGGTGCCTTTATCGGTATTCTTGATGGCATTGTCAAGCAGCTGGAAAGCGATGGTGCGAAGCACATGCTTGCTGGTGTTGACCTCTTGGTCGTCCGTCAGCTCCGTCTCATAATTGATGCTCACCAGGTTCTTCTTACTGCTGTTGATATGGAATTGTTTCATGATGTTGCGTAGGAATTCATTGCAGCGGATAGCCACTTTCTCCTCTTTAGCTGCTGACTCCTGAGCGGAAATCATCAGTATCTCATCCAGCATCAAGGTGATGCGGTTGCTGTTATGCACCACCATATCAGACATGTAGCGGTGCTCCTCGGGAGTGATGTCCCTTTCGGGGTCTGCCATCACCTGTGCAAAACCACTAATGACATTCAGGGGCGTACGAACTTCGTGGCTGACATTCTGGATGAAGACAGTCTTCATCTTGTCAGACTCTACGGCACGCTGGTAGGCCTTGCGCATCTCACGGAGATGGCGCTGGCGCGTCTTGACGATATATACCAGGGCGAGCACCAACAAAAGGAGTAGGGTAGCGATAGCAACAACGCCATAGAGGTGGCGATGCGTTTCCTCGCTCTCTTGTTCATAACGCTGTAACTCCGTCTGGATACCTTGCAGTGAACTGCTAAGCAGCAGGCTGTTGATGGAGTCGGTCTCTTCCATATCTTTTTTCTGCGTCTCAAAGGCTTCCTTCCAACGGCCAGCAGAGGCATAGATTTCTGCCATAGTGGATAAGCGGTCGTCGAGAGACTCGTCAGCCAACCGGATAGCCTCTTCAATCTTTCCTTGTCGCGTCAGGTGGTAGACCTCAAGCGATCGGCCGTGTACTGACGATAGTCCTTTGGCCTCGCCCTCTTTATATTCGTGGTAACCCTTGTCAAAGCGTTCCATATCCCCCATGCGGTAGTAGGCCAATGTGCGACGTGCCTCAATATCGAACTCACGTTCGGGTGAGCTCTCATGAGCCAGCGATGCCGCCTGGTCAATTAGGCGTAGGGCCTCGTTAGGATCTTCATTGATCACAATATTCACCAGATTCATGTAGATAGGAGGAATGCTCTCCTGATAACCCTCCTTCTCCATCATACGGATAACCTCCCAGAAGCAACGCTTGGCACTGGCATTGTTACCACTGAAGTGGTAGATGTGTCCCATCATATTGATGGCCATATACATCTCTTTATCGAGCTTGCGCTCGGTGAGTTCTTGCGACAGTCTGACGGACAGCATATAAGCCTCGAAGATGTTCTGGCGGTTCAACTCGAAGACAATCTCGTTGCAGCGCTGGGTGTAGTAGGCGTGCATGTCGTTCTGTTTCATCAGGTACCTTTGTAGCTTGTGTACTGATGTAAAGAAACGTGCCGAGTCACCATCGTTAAAGGCATGGTGCATCGAGTCGCGCAAAGCTAAATACTCTGGCGATGACTTATAATCGGAAGCAGCCTGTAGGGTGACTGCTGAGAGCAGCAGCGCTGTCAAAACAAAGACGGTACGGCGAGTAGCCGTCAACATCTCCATAAACTTCTCTGTCATAATATTTATAATTTACTGCAAAGATACAAATAAGTAAGAAAAATCCAAAAAAAAATACGATATTTTATAAGGTTACATAAAAAAATAATGTATCTTTGCAACAAATTACAAATCATCATAACATAAAGTGAAAAGGAATCATCTATTCGCATTGCTTGTTGTGGCAATGAGTACTGTCAATATGATTGCTCAGACCACTGTGGAAGAACAGACGGACCTGAGCATCCCCCACTGGGAAGACCCTGAGTTTTTCAGTGAGAATAAGCTCGATGGACATGCTACCTTTATGCCCTACGCTTCAACGGCCGACATGAAGGCTGACGTGTACTACGGAGAACCCTGGGAGACACCTACCAAGGCTTCTTTCCTGTCGCTCAACGGCACCTGGAAGTTCTTTTTTGTCAGCAATACGGAAGAGCGCCCAGGAAGTAGCTTCTATGGTGACGAGGCCGACGTCAGTGAGTGGGACGATATCGAGGTGCCTTCCTGTTGGGAGATGAAAGGCTATGACAAACCCGTCTATGCGAATGTCAACTATCCCTTTGAAGACAACCCACCTCTCATCAAGCTGCGCTCAGAGTTTGTCGGCAAACTGTGTGAAAACCCTGTAGGTTCGTACCGTCGTACGTTTACCCTGCCTGAGGAATGGACTAAGAAGCGTACCGTACTCCACTTTGACGGTGTCTATGGTGCCACCTATGTCTGGGTGAACGGTCAGTATGTGGGTTATTCACAGGGAGCTAACAACGATGCAGAGTTCGACCTTACCGATAAGGTACATGCTGGAGAGAACAATATCTCCGTACAGGTGGTACGCTATCACGACGGCTCCTATCTGGAAGGACAGGATGCCTGGCACATGAGTGGTATCCACCGTGACGTCTATCTCTATGCGACGCCGAAGACTTACGTTGCCGACCATGTTATTACTGCCGACCTCGATGCTGCCAACGACTATCGTAGCGGTACGCTGAACGTCCAGATTGCGATGGGAACAATAGAGGAAACGGTCTCCACCAAGACGATAGAGGTGGAGCTTCTGGATGAAGACGGTTCTCTCGTTGGAAGCACCTCTGCCACCAATACCCAATCCTCCGTTCTCGATTGTCAACTGTCCTCTCTTAACGGCCTCCGTCTGTGGTCTGCTGAAGATCCTCAGCTCTATACCGTCGTGGTGCGCCAGAAGGATAGTGACGGACATGAGGAGATGGTGTTCTCTACCCATTACGGATTCCGACACATTGAGCAGCGTGGACAGTTGGTTTATATCAACGGTCAGCGCATCTATTTCAAGGGTGTCAACACGCAGGATACACATCCCGTTACTGGTCGCACGATGATGGTAGGCACCATGTATCAGGACGTCACGATGATGAAGATGGCGAACATCAATACCGTTCGTACGAGTCACTATCCTCGTCAGGCAAAGATGATGGCTATGTTCGACTATTTTGGCATTTACGTCATGGATGAGGCCGACATAGAATGTCATAAGGACTGGGCAGACCATGCTCCAGACGGTACGCTTGCCAGCAGGGCAGACTATCAAGGGCAGTTTGTCGACCGAGCCACACGCATGGTGCTTCGTGACCGTAACTGTCCCAGTGTTGTCTTCTGGTCGTTAGGTAACGAGAGCGGTGTCGGTCCCAACATACAGGCGGCATACGATGCCGTTCGCCAGTTGGACAATCGCTTGATACACTACGAAGGACACAGCAGAAACAAGGCGTTTAATGATATTAGTGACATCAACTCCAGCATGTATCCCACGATGAACACGGTCAGCAAGAACGTCAACGGCAACAAGCCGTACTTCATCTGCGAATACGTTCACTCCAAAGGTGCCGGACTGGGTAACATGCAGGAATTCTGGGATCTCATCGACGGTTCGTCGGCAGGTCTTGGCGCCTGCATCTGGGACTGGGTGGACCAGGCTATCTTCGATCCTGCCGAAGTGAAAGATGTCTCCTTCTGGAACGCGAGTGACTGGCCTAGGGTGAATGGCTTCTATAAGCTGCTGGCAGGCTACGACTTCCCAGGTCCTGATCAGACCGACGTGACGACGAGTCTGAATGACGGTGTTATCACTGCCACTCGTTTTTGGTCTTCGGAGCTGAATGTCGCCAAGCACGTTTATCAGAATGTGAAATTCACCGACTATGATGCTGCTACACAGCAGGTCACCATTGTCAACCGCTATAATTTCCTGAATCTGGACCAGTTCGTCCTGCACTATGAGTTACTCGTGGACGGTACTGTTGTTGAGGATGGCGACGTTGACTTGCCCTCAACAGCTCCCGGTGAGACGGCTCTCGTCACGCTACCTCTTCAAACGGAACTCGACAATCCCGATGTCGAGGTGCTTGTCAATGTGGAGGCGCGCCTGAAGAAGAGTACGACATGGGCAGCAAAGGGCTATAAGATGGCTTGGGAACAATTCACAATCCAGGAACGTCCTGCCACACTCCCTGCCGTTGTGGAGACCACCTTTGAGAATAGCCTGGAACTCACAGAGACCACCAGCAGCTATATCATCTCAGGTAACAATATCAGTATGACGGTGACTAAGAAAGGTGTTGTGGAGGATCTGGCGCTGCTCGGCCGTAGCATCATAACCTCCGATGGTGCTCCCGTCTACAGCAACTATCGCTATATCTCTCATGATCCTCACGGTGATAAGAGCAGTCATCTCGGTGCTACCCAGGTGACTTGTCAACTGGCTGGTGACCGACAGACGGCAACGGTCACCCTGACTACGCCTGGTGAACTTTGTGCCACCACGTTTGTCTATACCCTCTATGCTGTCGGCGTGGTTGACCTGCAAGCAACCTTTACACCTCAGGACAATAGTTCCGTCATACAGAACGGCAAGTCCATATTGCGACGCATCGGTCTGAAGATGAAGATGCCTGCCGGTCGTGAGCAGGTGGAATACTACGCTCAAGGACCGTGGGAGAGCTTTGTCGACCGTCAGAGTGGCAATGTGCTGGGACGCTATACGACGACAGTCAGTGATATGTTTGAACCCTATAGCCATCCGCAGACCTGCGGCAACCGCATGTCATTACGTCAGCTGAAGCTATGGGATGACAACAAGCCTGCTGACGGAAAGCTCGTCATCACCACCCTCGGACAGGTGGACTTCTCGCTGATGCATCATAACGAGGAGAAATTCAAAACCAATAAGCTGCACCCCTGGGAACTCACAGAGGAGCAGGGTACCTACGCTCGCTTTGATGCTTATCAACGAGGCATCGGTGAGGCGACAGCTAGTGTGGGCGTGCTCGACAAGTACCTGTGTCCCACGACTCCTCAGACTTTCACATTGCGTTTTGAACTGGAAGGAGCCAAGAATAATGTGGTCTACCGCGCTGCTCTCCAGCAGATGATTATGAATGCCGAAAGCATCCAGGTCCCTACGGATAATATCGGTACGGGCGACTTCCAATTCCCACAGGATCCTATCACGACCTTCCAAGATGCTATTGCCGAGGCACAGGCTGTCTATGATGATGCTAACCAAGAGGGTGAGGTTTACAAGGCTGCAGCCTCTGTGCTGAATGACGCTATCAGCGCCTATACGGCGGTCAAAGACTCGCTCAACGAAGCCGTTGCCGAGCGCTATAACATTATCTTCCACTATGGTGGCGTCAACTTTGACGGCTATGTCCTTACAATGCACAAGGACGCATACCCCACACAAGGCAGCTATGGCCCCAAGTACCTGACTCCCACCATCGATGTCAACTACAATCAGTCATTTCACATGACAAAGGTCGCTGGTCAGAACTGTTATACCCTGAGTTTTACCACTGATGAGGGAGAAACACGTTGGCTCTGCGACGGTTCGGTATGGGACTCGAACGCTTCTACCGGTGTGCTACGTCGTATACGCACTACCGATGATGAGAGTAAGGCTTTGCCGTTCAAAGTACTGTTTGCAAAGATGCAGGACAACGTGCCTTGTTTTCAGCTCATCAATACTTCGGTAGGGGAGGGCGTTGGCCAGAACAACAGCAACGAGATGTACACCAGCAAAGCTGCCAATTTCTCGTTTACCGTAGCTGCTAAAGCCAGCGTGTCTTTCAGCATTAATCCCCATATGCAGTATGCTACCTGCATCTTTCCCTTTGTCCCCACACTTCCTGCAGAGGTGAAGGCCTATGCTTGCAAGAGTATTGTGACGAGGGATGGCATCGACTATCTGCAGCTGACGGAACTGAATACTCCTATTGTGGCCAATACGCCTTATCTGCTTTACTGCGAGAATGGTTACAATGGCGGAGTACTTACAGGGTGGGGTACTGCCTCGTTACCCACCTACACCAGTGGCTATCTGATTGGCGTCTACGAATCGACAGTTCTCCCTCCCAACAGTTATGTTCTGCAGCAACAGGAAGAAGAGGGCGTGGCATTCTGTCAGGCTACCTATGGACAGTCTGTCGACTGCTATCAGGTCTATATCACCGCATCTGTTTCTACAGGCATCCTCTATCTCGAAAAGGGTGAGACGTCCGTCAAGGGCGTGTTAAACATCAAGGATGACAGCCTTTCTGTCTATGACTTGTTGGGCCGACGGATAGCGGTCACCTCAGCGTCAGGTCTCAAGAAGGGAATTCATATCGTCAGACAGGGTGACGGTACTGCGCGTCTAGTAAACACGAAGTAGACGAGCTCTTATCCTGCTTTCTTGACAAACACAAGACGCAAGATGAAGAACTGTACCATCATGGCGATACCAATGACGAGCAGTGGGATAATCAGTTCATGGACGCCCAGCCATAGGAAGATGTTGAAAAGAACGACATGCAGTCCGAAATTGAGGGCATGGCTGCCTGAGAATCCTATGAACCGCTTTAGGGTAGGCTTCGTGCGGAAAGTAAAATAGCTTGTCAGGAAGAAGTTGCTGACAAAGCTGACAAGATAGCCTGTGATATAGGCGATATTGGCTATCGTCCAGAACAAGAGCACGTAATAGATGCCGTAATGGATGGCTGATGAGAGCACTCCATTTAATACAAAGCGTACAAACTGTCCAAACTTTGCGCTATGTAGCAATAACCCTATTTTTTCGTACTTGATAGCCATAATCGACGCCAAAGTTACGAAATAATTATGAATTATGCATGATTAATTTGAATTATTTTGTACCTTTGCAAGCAAATATACTAATTGTCAAGATGGATTTATCAATTGTGTCACCAATCTATCACGGTGAGAAGATGCTGGATGAGCTGGTAAGACGTATTCATGCCGCCATACAGCCACTGACCGATGATTATGAAATCGTGCTGGTCAATGACTGTTCGCCAGACGATTCATGGAATAGGATTATAGACATCTGTGCCAATGACAAAAAAGTCAAAGGTATCAACCTCAGCAGGAACTTTGGACAGCCATACGCTATCACAGCGGGTCTGACGTATGCCAAAGGAAACTATGTGGCAGTGATAGACTGTGACCTGCAGAATAAGCCTGAAGACCTGCCAGCCATGTATCGCAAGGCACTAGAGGGGTACGATGTAGTGAGCGCTCGGCGTGTGGTACGAGAGGACACTTTCCTGAAACGTATGTCGTCAGCCGTCTTCCATAGAGTGTACGACTTCTTGAGTGGTTTTGAGACTGACAAGGCAGTGGCAGAATTCGGTATCTACAGCCAGAAGATTGTCAAGGTGTATTGCAGCATTCCTGAATATTCACGTTCGTTTGTAGAGCTGATTCATACGCTTGGCTTCAAAAAGACAACGGTGGATGTGCTCCACGACCACCGTTTAGAGGGTGAAAGCTCCTACAATCTAGCACGACTGATCAAGCTGTCGTATAACTCAATCATCTCGAACAGTAATCGCCCGCTTTATCTGTCTGTGACGTTAGGACTGATTATGTCTGTGCTGTCATTCCTGATGGCTATCTATAACATCTTTGCAAAGTTTTCTGGGCTCAACGAGGTAGTGGGATATACCTCTACCATCTTCTCTATCTGGTTCGTGGGAGGTCTGCTACTCTTTATGATGGGTATATTAGGCCTCTATATAGGAAAGATCTTCGACCAGGTAAAAGGTCGACCTGTTTTCATTGTCAGCGATACTATCAACATTTGACATCAACTTACAAAAGCAATGATTCCATTCAATAAACCATACTGCTCTGGTCGCGAAATCAGTTATATACAAGAGGTATGCCATTCTACCACCATGTCGGGTAATGGCCAATTTACCAAGCTCTGTCATGGATTCTTTGAGAAACGTTACGGTTTCAAAAAGTGCCTACTTTGTACCTCTGGTACCGATGCGTTGGAAATGTGTGCCATGCTTTGTCAACTGAAGCCGGACGATGAGGTGATAGTACCGTCTTATACCTTTGTCTCGTCAGCTATCGCATTCCTGCGCGAGGGTGCCCATGTGCGTTTTGCAGACAGCGGTATTGACAATCCCAATGTTACTGCCGAGCTGATAGAACCGCTCATCAATGAGCATACGAAGGTGATTGTCGTGGTACATTATGCTGGTGTGGCTTGCGACATGGATGAGATCATGGCGTTGGCAGAGAAGCACCATTTGATAGTTGTAGAAGACGCAGCACACTCCGTCGATTCATTCTATAAAGGGAAACCTTTAGGAGGCATTGGCCATCTGGCTGCATTCTCTTTCCATGAGACCAAGAATATTAACTGTGGTGAGGGAGGCATGTTGGTGGTCAATGATGAACGATTCATCGGTAGAGCAGAAATCCTGTGGGAGAAAGGTACCAACCGTGCAGAGTTCTATCGTGGTATGGTGAATAAATATGGTTGGTGTGATATCGGTTCATCTTTCCTGCCTTCTGAATTCAATGCCGCTTTCCTTTGGGCTCAGTTGGAGCAGTTGGATGATATCCAGGGTAAGCGCCGCCATATATGGGAGCGCTACGATGCAGGTCTGAGAGGAAAGATTGGAAACGGCATCAAGTTACCTGAATTGCCAGCATATGCCACCAACAACTACCATATGTACTACTTGCTTTGTCCGTCACTGGAGGTTCGGACGGCTTTGATGAACTACCTGAAGAATCATGGCGTTCAGGCAACCTTCCACTATCTGCCTCTCCACTCCAGCAAGTACTATCAAGACAAGCATGATGGTAGAGCACTCCCCAATTGTGATCGCTATGCGGACACGCTGATGCGTCTTCCGCTTTATTACGAGTTGACAGACGAGGAGATTGACAAAATTGTGAAACTCATACTTCAGTTCAATTATTAATGATTACGGGCATGAAGAAAATCGTAAATGCCATCAAGTGGTTCTTTTCTAATCCTACATGTGTCTTTTGTCTTGGAATGGCTATCACTCTGTTAGCCACCACCTTGGAAGTAGCTCGTGGGCGTAATACCAACTATTTCGACTACCAAGATTCCACCCGTATGTTTTGGGAAGGACTGAGCCCATACAATATGGAATATGTACAGGCTCATGGCATCTACTTTCTCTATAGCCCCGTTTTTAACGTCGTCTTCGCCCCCATCTTTTTCCTTCCGTGGTGGCTAGGACCCTACATCTGGAATGTGGGTAACTACTGCCTATTCACTCTGGCTATAAAGATGCTTCCTAAGCAGTTGGATAAGTACAAGCATTGGATATTCCTCTTTCTGTTATCCGTGGTGCTTCAGTCCATCTTCTGCTACCAGCACAACATCATCGTCAGCTACATATACATCTTTGCCTTTATACTGTTAGAGCGTGGAAAAGGCTTCTGGGCTGTATTTCTCATCATGCTGTCTGCCACGACGAAGATTTATGGAGCAGCAGAACTGGCGATACTGCTCTGCTATCCCAAACTATGGCGTAATATAGGCTATGTAATTCTCTGTGGAGCAGGATTCTTATTGTTGCCGGCTATCAATACCGCCTTTGATAACGTTTTTGTGCTGTATCATGAGATGTTCGATATGATAGCCAGCCACCATAGCGATTCTGACTTCATCGGAATCCTCTTTGCCCGAGGGCTGAAACCTTTCCTGCTACCCAACTATAGAATGGTGCAGATAGTTGTATTTGCCTTCTTGGGTATTGCCTTTTTTGCCCGCTATAAGCGGTGGAAGGATCTCCGCTTCCGCGTCCAGGCGTTGGCAGTGCTGACGGGATTCATGATTCTCTTCAGTGACTGTCCCGAGACTCATACCTACATCATTGCCTTCCCATTCTATGCGATGGCATTCTGGTTGCAGCCCAGTCGTACATGGATAGATTGGACACTCTTCTGGTTGCTGGTAGTGAATTTCTGCATACTTCCTACTGACATTCTTTGTCCTGCATGGTTGCATGACTATGTCCATCAGACGTTCTGGATTGATGTCTATGCCTATTTCTTCTGCTGGCTGCGTATGATCTGGTGGGCTGTCGGTCCTCAGGACCTGTCCCTGTCGCCAGCGCTTAAAAAGACCACCGTGATGCTGCTGGTGATATTTGTTCCTCTGGGAATACAGGCACAGCATACCAAGATATTCAAGATCAAGGGTGTGGAGTTTAAGATGAAAGCGGTTAAAGGTGGTACTTTCACGATGGGACAACTGCCTGGGGATACACTTGCCGAATCCGACGAGGTGAGACAACAGGTAACCGTGAAAGACTTCTACATTGGTGAAACAGAGGTTACGCAGGCTCTGTGGGAGCTTATAATGCCCAAGAACCGTTCTAAGCATAAGGGAGCTGATCAACCAGTGGAATATGTTACTTACGACATGTGCCAAGAGTTTATTGCTCGACTGAACCAGCTGACTCATTATAAGTTCCGTCTGCCGACAGAGGCAGAATGGGAATATGCCGCCCGAGGTGGACAGAAGTCGAAGGGCTATCTCTTTGCCGGTAGCAACCAGCTAGATGAGGTTGGCGTCTCTCTTTCAAACCTTCAAGGAGGTACGCACTATCCCGTTGCCCAATATAAACCGAACGAGCTCGGACTCTATGATATGTCTGGCAACGTATGGGAGTGGTGTGAGGACTGGTATAGAAAGACACCGCAAAGTAAGTCGTCTAGCAATTTCCACGTGATTCGTGGTGGAGCTTATGACTGCAGCCCGCGCTACTGTCGTAGCACCAATCGTTTCATGTATGACCAGCGCCGTAGGAGAAAGGCTGTGGGTTTCCGTTTGGCCTTGTCTGATAAGTAAACAACTACTATTTCTGATTCTGACGCATATAGTCGGGGAACGTCAGTGACCAGCGTGATGAGCTCCATTTACGTTGTAGCTTTTCATAATCCGTAAGGCATTTGTAGGGTAGCCGCTTCTGAAGCCAAGGGCGTAGCACCTTGTCAGAAACAAAATTACCATACAGCTCGAATTCAGAGAAGCCTGCATGACAATGGCGGTCGTAACTCTCCAAGATGGTATCTGTCCATGACTTCCCGGAATGCTGAGACAGTGCATCATGTAACTTCTGGAGTTGTTCCTTGTCGAAGAGCATCTTGTGGTCTACATAGGACAGGGAAGCCAACTCCATATCAGGAAATAAGCGGTGGATATTGTCATAGTAAGGCTGATGTTCTTCATAGCTCATATAGAATACCGTCTTTCGGTCTTCTGTCAGGAATACATGAGGGTGTACCAGCACATGGTCGGCATCGATGCACAGATAATGTTGGCAAGTGCCTATCTTTCCACTGAGCTTCACAAATTGTTGAAACAGCCAACCACTGCGGTCAAGAATACCATCAGGGGTTTCTATCTGGAGTTTTAAATCCTTGGGGCCAAAGCCAAACACCGTTGTCTCGTCAACAAACTGCAGGTGGTACTCTGCACAGAAGTCAATAATCTCTGGTTGAGCAGGCGCAACAATATAAATCTGCTTGATGGGATGTGCCACACAGTGGCGTACCCCCTCCAGGCAAAGAGGAAGGATACGAAGATCTTTCGCTATGATAGGAATGACTACGTCGATGGCATCAGGTGCAGCCTGAAGTTTGGGAAACCAACGCCATGAAAACAGGCGGTATCTTATCTTTCGTTGTTGCGACATCTCTTACTATATAATTCTTCTAAACCAATAATCAAATTTCTTAAAGCTGTCCTCAGTCATCAGCTGTTCATCAGCACTATCCATGCGATATAGAGGGATATCTCTATACAGAGCAGCTACCAAAGAGAAAGTGCTGGGAGGACCTATCAGCGCATCACACTCGGAGAGCATAAACAAATCCTCTGGGGCATTGCCATTCAGAAGATGAACATGTGCCTTCGGACATAATGATTGGAAGGTGCTTTCTGTGACTGTATTGTCATTGGTTGACAGATATACGTGGACAACGTGGCTCTCATGTGTTTCCACATATTTATTAATATGCCGAGCATAAACCTCGTCCGGATAAAAATATTTGCCACCAGCCCAGTTGACATAGTCACCTCGACGAATATGGACACCTAACCGCAATGTGCTACCGCTTGTCGTCTCCAAGTCTTGCATCTTCTGCTTTACAGGTTCTGTATATTCGCTATCAATGGCAAACAGGTCACATATCTCCTGGCGATATTTCAGAAACAGGTCGTACCATCGGGCATGCCAGCCGCTGACAACAAAATGCCGATGATGCAGCATCTTCTGTTCTAATGCTTGACGGTCACAGTCTGCTTCTTTGAAGCTGATGGTAGGCAGCAAATGCAATGCTGCCATATACTTGGCAAAGAGATACCAACCGAAACCCGTCAGTGAGGTATGGCATATATGAAAGTACTGATATTTATAGCTGAAACGCATGGAAATTACCTTTTGTCCATGCTCCCTTCCCCATGCATATACATGAGCATACTGCAACAGATTGTTGCACATCTGACTTTTATCGCGGGCAAATATCATCTTTCTATCTCTTGTCTAAATCGTCATATAACTTTTGCAGATAGGCCTGCGCTTTCTTCACTAACAGATCAGTATCTGGCCCCATCTCTTGGTGGGTTAGGTTGGATGTGTTATCATAGATGGTTCGGCAGCTGTCCGTCACCATACCCATTGCGTCAGGGAAGGTGAAGAAGGCGAAGTGAGGCGCCTGTGCGTCAAACAAATCCTTTGAATAGGTGAATTCGCTATGGTCAATACCCAACATACCTAGAAGGGTAGCAGGGATGTCGATCTGTGAACCTATCGTATGACACTGTAAGCCTGCAGGCAGTCCACCACCCACCAAGATGAAGGGTACCTTGAAGCGCCACCACTGATAGTTGTCTGCCTGATCAGGATATGCGCCCAGGTGATCCGGTACGATAGCGACAATGGTATTCTTCCAACAAGGTAGCTTCTTCAGCTCACCGATAAACTGCCCCAAGCAGTGGTCTGCATACGAGAAAGCATTGAATATCTCATTGTCTTTTATCTTCTGATAGTTCGGTACGTCAAATGGTTCATGACTGCTCTCGGTCATGATGCTACGGAAGAACGGTTTCCCCGACTGGTCACTTTTGATATCTTCCAACATACGCTCATAGACAGGACCATCGGCAACGCCCCACTTGCCAGTATGCTGGCTGATAGGGAAGTCAGCATCAGAAACAACCTGTTGGAAGCCCGTTCCAACGAAATAGGAGCGCATATTACTATAGTTAATATCTCCTCCATAATAGAACGTGGTCTGGTAGCCACTCTTTGCCAGACTTCCTGCTATCGCCGGATACGACGTACTCTTGCGAGGCATATCCATCACACTCATGGAAGGTTGTGCCGGCAGTCCACTATGAATGGACACGAGAGCACGGTCTGTGCGGAAACTGTTGGCGTAGAAGTTGGTAAAACAGATTCCTTCTTCTTGCAGTTGCAACAGATTCGGAGTGACGCCCTTTATGTGCATGATGGTGTCAGAGAAGCTCTCTAAGACTATCAAGATGACATTTGGCTGCTGGGCAAATTGTGTTGAGTCCTTACGTAATTGTGTGTAAGTCAGTTCTTGGAACAATGTGTCAGCCTCATCGGGAGATAAGTAGCGGTATCTAGTGCCAATTTCCTCTATATGAACAACTGCTTCGATAAAGCTGAAAATAGGATTGACGGCAGCATGGTTCAACCGATTATCTGGCGAGAAATACACACTACCGACATGGTTCGTTCCTGTGCCTACACCGCCACGGATGGGCAGCAGCAGAGAAGCCGTCAGCAGAACGAGCAAAACAGACGCTATGATTTTCTTTCCCCTTGCATCATTATGCTTCTTTGGAAACAACGACGCACCGCCTTTGTATATCACAAAAGCAATCAAAAGGATGAGGATTGGTACAATGGTCAGCTGCCACCATGTCATGCTCGCCATGGCATCTGCTGGTGACGTCTTTAAATATAACAGTGGTGTATTATCCAGTGGGAATCCCCAATAGCTATATAGACCGAGGTTTGCGATGTATGCTAGCGATGACAGCAAGGCGATAACGAAGAAATAACCATTCCACAACCAGTGTACCAGTCGCAGTTTGCTCCATAGAGTAGCTATCAACAACAAGGCAGGAATGGCGGTCATATATCCCGCTACGGCAATGTCTAGTCGGAGGCCATACCAGATGACTTGACAGAGTTCAGAGAAGGTAGCATTTGTGAATAGGGAATGATATACCAAAAGGAAGGCTCCTTTGCTGATCATCCCCACAAGCGTCCAAAACAGGAAAACAAGAAAGAAAGTACGTATACGGCTCATCAGCTCTTCGGTTTTATTCCTCCATGAGTAATTTTCAGCCATTCTTCCTTGGTACGCTTCCAACGGCGATGGCTCCACAGCCAATAAGAAGGTGCACGCATAATGGTATGCTCCAGCATTTTTGCATACTGGTCGGTAATCCAGAACTGCTCCTGATTCTTAGGCTCTGTCGTGATGCGCTTGTATTCAGCTACATAATAGCCTCGTTTTACTCTACGTACATCCAGGTAATACACATCCATATCCAACTTTTGCATGATGCGTTCTGCACCCGTAAACCACGGGGTCTCATGATGCAGGAAGTCTGACCAGAAATAGATATTATCCCAGAATGGTGCCTGGTCGGCAATGAAACCAACAAGAACGGGTTTTCCTTCATTACGATATTGTACCAGATACTTGATAGACTTATCCATCGTAATATTCACACCACCCCAGCGACGACGGGTATAAAGAACCAACTGGTCGGTGACATAATTCTCCAGAGAATGGTAGAGTTGTGCACACGTACACAATTTCGGATCAATCCAGAGTGGCATGCTACTAATCCATTCCCAGTTGCCGTAATGTCCGAGGAATACACCGCAGGAGCGCCCTTTGCGGAATGATTCTTCCAACAATTCCACACCTTTGAACTTCATGCGACGTTTCAGATTCCACTTGGAGATAGAGAAGTACTTCACACTCTCGAACAAGAGGTCACTGAAATGGGTATAGAAACGGCGTTCTATCATCCAGCGCTTACGTGGCGACATGTCGGGGAATGACGATTCGATATTCTCGTGGACTACCTCTCGACGGTAGCGTACGACGTAGAATAAGATAACAGACACAAAAGAGGACACCGCATGCCAGAACCACATGGGAAGCAACGATGCCACATACCACACACCGAAGAGTATGTAGTAGGCTGTCTGTTTGAGTGTATGGTATCTTTCCTTGTTATAGCTCATTGTCAGTTTTTCCTGTTATGATACATATATATTTATATTGTAAACGGAATTTTCCTACTTTTATTGTGAAATACTTGCATAATTGACAATTTCTGCGTAAATTTGCATCGCACAATCAAAAGAATTTGCAACAGAAATGACAAACTACGATATACGCCAACTCCAACAAAAAATACTGGGAAACTTGCTTGCCATACACCAAGTTTGTGAGGAGCATGGCTTACGATACTACCTGTGGGCTGGCACCATGTTGGGAGCCATCAGACATAAAGGATTTATCCCCTGGGATGACGACATTGACATCGCCATGCCTCGCAAGGATTACGAGTTGCTGATGGCACATGCAAAAGACTGGCTGCCAGAGCAATATGAAGTGGTGAGCTATGAAACGGATCCGGAGAATTACCCCTTGCCATTTGCAAAGCTACAGGATGCCCATACCACACTGATAGAGCGAGAACACCTACGTTATGTGGGAGGCGTTTATCTGGACATTTTTCCTCTTGATGGCATCACTGGCAACAAGCTGATGCAACGTCTTCATTTTATGAAGTATCAGTGGTATAAGAAGGCACAATATTTTGTACATCGTGACCCATATCGTCATGGCCATGGCGTGTCGTCATGGCTACCCCTGCTATGTCGTAAGATATATAGTATGCAACAGATACAGAGGAAGATGAAGGAACTTCAGAAGAAGTACGACTATGACAACTCTGACTTGATTGTTGATCACGACGATGGCGTAAAAGGCATCATGCTGAAGTCTGTCATCGGTGAACCTACATTGGTGGAATTTGAGGGCCATCAACTCTACGGAGTGGCTGACGCTCATACCTATCTGAGTAACAAATACGGTGATTATATGGTGATTCCATCCGAGAACCGCCAGAGACAGCACAACTTCCACTATCTGGATTTTGACAAGAGTTACAAAACATTACATACTTAAACAAAAGGCTATGTTTACAGGGTTTTCCATACTGATTCCAACATGGAACAACTTACCTTTCTTGAAACTATGTGTAGAAAGCATACGCGAAAATTCAAGTTTTCAACACCAGATCATCGTACATATCAACGATGGCTCTGATGGTACGTTGGAATGGGTAAAGGAAGAGGGACTTGACTATACCTATACGCCACAGAATGTTGGCGTCTCTTTAGCGATGAATATGATGCGCACAAAGGTCGCCACAGACTATATGTATTTTGTGAATGACGATATGTATGTGCTGCCAGGATGGGACACCGCTCTAATGGACGAAATCAAGTCTCTGGGACATAACCGGTTTTTCTTGTCATCTACCATGATACAGCCGCATGACAAGACCGATGTGGGGTTGTGCGTGAACTATGGTGATACGATAGAAGGCTTCCAGAAAGAAGAATTGCTGAAACACTATATGGACATACCCTATCCCGATTGGCAGGGAGCCACACGACCACCCAATATGGTGCATCGCGACATCTGGGATATGGTGGGTGGCTACAGCATTGAGCTGTCGCCAGGAATGTATAGCGATCCGGACTTCACAGCCAAGCTGTTGCTGATTGGTATTACCCACTTGAAAGGAATAGGGAAGAGCAGAGTATACCACTTTGAGACCAAGACGACCCAACGAGTCAAGAAGAATGATGGAAGACTGCAATTCCTGTTGAAATGGGGCATTACGAACTCTTCCATGCGCAAACTTATCACCCGACAGGGTGAAGACTGGGCACAGAAAGAGGTGCCCTTGGATTTACCTCTGCTGAAAAAGAAGCGCTTACTGTCAAGGTTCAAAGCTTCTTTCTACCTGTTAACTAAGGGATTTGGAATCATACATACTATTGAAAACCAGAAATCATGGATATAAAGATAGCCATAGCATATCACAAGCCCTCTGTTCTTCTCCAAGAGAAGTACTTCCTGCCCATACATGTGGGTAAGGCGCTGTCTAATCAGGACTTACATATCCAAGGAGATGATGAAGGTGACAACATCAGTAGCAAGAACCCGCTATATTGTGAGTTGACAGGACTGTACTGGTTGTGGAAGAATACTTCTGCAGACTATAAGGGCCTCATGCATTATCGTAGAATCTTTACCGAGAGGAATTCTTTCTCCTTCTTTAGATTCTTGCTGAGACTCAAGTATAAAGAGAGACAGCTGGCATCATTGTGGAGTCCATACAGAAGTATGGGAGTCAAGAAACAATATAGCTGCAACGATATTGACATCTTCCAGCAGTATGCCAAGGATTTCTCTTCTCATCTAGAGGAACTCCTAAGCGACGGTACTGATATGCTGATTCCTCACCCTGGTCGTTTCTATATCAGTCTCCGCCAATTTATCTATCAACATGCCAACAAGCAGCTCATTGATTTGATGGATGAGATAGTACAGACCTCATTCCCTGATATCTATCCTTCCTACAAGAAGTCGTTAGACGGACAGAGACTATACAACTGCAATATGTCGGTCATGAAGAACGAACTGTTTGACGATTATTGCAACTTTATTTTCACTGTACTCGGGAAGCACGAAGAAGAAGTTCTTAGTCGTGGCATTCTGAACTCTCTTTCAGAAAAGATCTACGCAAGGGTTCCTGGATATCTTGGTGAGCTATTGACCAACGCTTACATTCAATACTGTATTCACAATGGAAAGAAGATAAAGGTATTACCCGTATTATTTCTTGAAGACAGCAATACCTAATAAGATAAAAACTACAACCATGCATCAGCTGAAAAGACTCTACTACATCTATTTTGGAGGAACACACAAGAACCAGCATTTCCCTTACATGCTTCATGGCTTGCTCATGCTGCTTATGCCTAATGCATTGTATCGGTACTTGTTAAGAAAGAAGTTGAATGTTTTCAACTCTCTGCCTGATGAAGAGAAGAAATACATTCAAGATAGGGTGGACTATTACTGTAGGCTGGAAGAAGGAGCCAAGGTGAGCGATATCAATGAACACCTGCCAAGAATAGAGCGTCCCAGCAAATCGACAGTTGTCAAAGACTACACATTCAAGAACAAGGTAGGTAACACCTCCTATTTCTTTGACACCTACGAATACATGCGCTACTTCCCAAAGCATTTCAGGTTTCTTACAATACCTGGTGACGTGTTCTATCATCTTCCCAGTCCCGCTATTGTCAAGAGCAGACCAATAACAGATTCTAATACTCCATCTAACGAGGTGCTGCTCAATCTTGACAAAGTGCGCCACTTCACATGGATTAACGATCCTTTCAAGTGGGAAGATAAGGAATGTCGCATCCTGTTTCGTGGCGAAATAGCCAACAAGCCGCGCAGACAGCAGTTTTTCGACATGTGGCAGAACCATCCGCTGTGTGACTTGTCGGATACCAGCTCCATGCAGCTCTACGACCACCTGTATAGCCGATATGTCATGTCGTTAGAAGGTAACGATGTCGCCTCAAACCTCAAATGGGTCATGTCAAGCAACTCTGTGGCTGTGATGCCTCGTCCGACTTGTGAGACATGGTACATGGAGGGTAAGCTGATTCCCAACTACCACTATATTGAGATTGCTTCCGACTACCACGACCTGATAGACCGCATCAACTACTACGAGGCACATCCAGATGAGGCGAAAGCCATCGTACAGCATGCTCATGAATGGATTGTACAGTTCCGCAATAAACAACGTGAGAACCTTATCTCATTGATGGTGCTCGAGAAATACTTCCGCTGTACTGGGCAGACACTATAGCACAATAATCCGCATGGCGCCAACTGTATCTATCATCATACCCATCTTCAATGCCGAGGCATATCTTGCAAGATGTCTCGACAGCATTCTCGCGCAGTCCTATAGTGACTGGGAATGCATCCTGGTTGAAGACGGTTCTACCGACGGAAGCGGTCGGATATGTGATTGCTATGCAGCCAAAGACGCTCGTTTCAAGGCTATCCACGGTAGCAACAAGGGTGTCAGCACAGCACGCAACAAAGGGATACAGTTGTCTGGCGGTCAGTGGTTCTATTTCTGTGATGCCGACGACGAAGTGATGCCAAACGCGTTGGAGACACTGATACACGAATGCGACTCTTCTGGAAGCGACCTTGTCTTCGGTGGTTATGTCGAGTGTGATGAACATGGTCTGGTCATTGCAGAACCTAGCAACGAGTGGCATAGACAACTCTCTGTCGACGAGACCCTCTGCGAGCTCTACAAGGCAACAAACTGTACCTACGAAGGTTATCTGTGGTGCAAGCTCTTCCGTGCCGAGCTGATACGGGATCATCATATTCGTTTTGCTGAAGATATCTACTTCAACGAAGACCGACTGTTTATCGTCGAGTATTTATGCCATGTCTCCACAGCCATCGCATATACCAGTACACCTGTCTATCGTTACTACCACCACGACAACAGTGCTTATTTCGGTACAAAGAGCAAGTGGAACCCACGCTACATCACTGACCTGCTAGCCTATGTGAGGATGTATCATATTGTACTTTCACTAACCGACAGTCTACGCCCCCGGCAACTTGCTAAGAAAGGTATTCGTCGCAGCATCCGCACCATCCTTCGTCGTCTGCACGACACGCATACCCAGAACCCCAGTGTCATCCATGAGCTGAAAGACATTGAGAAACAATATTTCTCTATACTCGAAAGACTGTATTTCTACTATCTACACCTTGTCTATTAGAGCGTTAAGGTTTACATCCTACATAAGTAGACTCGCAACCAATAAGATGAGGAGGAATACCGACAAATAAATGAATATCTTTGTCAGGAGACGATACTTCTTTAGTTTCCTACTCAATCTTGCAGTGACAGGTGAGGTCTCTACGCCCAGTGCTTTGCTGCCTTGATATGCATCCATAAAGACAACGCTTTTAGGCACGTCATGATAGGTTGAGACATATTGCAGCACGGGATGCTCTGATGTATCTACCTGATGCTGGTTTAGTACTTGATATGTCCGTTCAAGCACCTGTTCATAATCCTCTTTGGGTGATGAGTTGTAGGCTTGCCAGAAATATTTCTCGTATAGTCCCGACAATTCCTTTCGGAAGAACCCTTCTTTACCATGGGATTCGGCAAACTTAAAGATATCTTCAAGTATGTAGATATTGTGTATACCCATTCCCGGCTTCTTCCTAAAGGTTTCGCCCATGATGGATCCTGCCATATGGCGATGATAGAGATAGACGGGCTGTTTTATACAATGTACACGAGGCGCCATCAATAAGTATTTCCAATAGAAGCTCACATCCTCATAATAAAGACCGACGGGAAATGCTATCTGGTATTTTTTCAAAACAGACATCCGCCACAATTTTGACCATGCAGAGACATGACGGTTTTGTGCGGCATTGATATCGGTGAGCGCATTGAAACGATGGTCGTCCTTTATCGTAAAATAGCCTTTGTCTCCATCTACTACAGTACCGTAGTTTCCCTTTCCTTCCTCGTACTCAACGGCAACACTTCCCACCACCATGTCATCTTGTTCGCCCATGGCAGCATACAAGTTACTGGTGGCTCCAGGTAACAGACAGTCGTCACCGTCGACAAACATCACATATTCTCCATGGCATTGGCTGATACCAAGATTGCGAGACGCAGAGAGACCACTATTCTGATCAGTGCATACAAAGTGTATTCGCTTGTCTTTTCGCATGAAATGGCGTACCAACAGTGGCGTGTCATCAATAGAACAGTCATCAACGCAAATAATCTCTATATTCTGGTAGTCCTGTTGTAGGATACTGGTAAGACAAGACTCAATATACGCAGATGTGTTATAGCAGGCCACAACCACTGAGATGAGAGCCTCTTCGTGAGACCCGTTTGCTGGCTTTGCTGTCTTATACTTTGCAAGTTTTTTCAATCGTCCATACCGCAGCTGTCGATGATAGTCTAATGGAGATTTCATGACTTCCAATATGTCTCGCCCGTTTTTACGCGCATAGTGGTTAAGGGGTAACATACCTGCATCTGAGGCTTCTTGGAAAAATCTGCTGGCTCTTCGCAAAAAGACCAGTTTGAGCGATGACCTTGACAAGCGGTTGTAGTTCCAATATAAACCACCCCAACATACCTTAGCCAGTATCTCAGACTTTGAAAAAACTTCTCGCAGCTTCTGGCCTTCTAGGACCCACCGCAGCATTTCTTCCCATTCATCAACGACGCTGCACACCTTACTGGTAGATGCAGACACTGAGGAGTTCGGGTTGATCCGGTAGTGATGTAAAGGATTGTCTATCAACATAAACCGCTGAGACTTGGTGTATGTCTTAAAGGCAAAAGAGGCATCTTGATAACTGGCTCCCGGCGTCGGAAGGAATCTCACCTTTCTGCCTTCTTCTAACAAATCTTTACGGTATAATGCGGCCCAAATGGAAGGTTGTTGTTGGAAGACTTCCGGGTGTTCTAGTGGCTTCATGACAACATTGTGAGCCAACATGTTCTGGATTTTAATACTTTCCGTACCAGTGGGGCCCTCATACCAGCAACAACGCACCAAGTCCAGATTCTGGCTTTTGGCTGTTGCCAGCAGCGTTTCAAACATATTCGGCTCTATCCAGTCGTCAGACTCGATGATGCCGATATAGTCTCCGCTACACATCTCCAAGCCCTTATTCATAGAGTCACCATAGCCGGAATTGGGCTTGTGAATGACTTTGAAACGACTGTCTGCTGCTACATATTCATCGATGATGGCACCAGTACTATCCTTACTGCCATCATCAATGCAGATAATTTCCAGATTCGTATGTGTTTGTGCCTTGATGCTGTCCAGACACTGGCGCACGTATTTCTCTACATTGCAGCAAGGAACTAATATTGAAATTTTCTCCATAGCAGTTAGTTAAACTATCATGAGGCCTTTATCTAATAACGGTATCAGCAATAGCGAAAGCTCTCTCTATCACGGGAGCCATATCGTAGTACTTATATTCAGCAAGACGCCCACCGAAGAGGACATTCTTTTCTGAATGAGCCAATTCTACATATTGATGATATAATGTGTTGTTCTTCTCGTCATTAACGGGATAATAAGGCTCCATGCCCAAATGCCACTCGGTAGAATACTCACGAGAGATGACGGTTTTCGGATTCTTGTCTACATCAGCGCCAAAGCTTTCAAAGTGCTTATGCTCGATGATACGGGTATAAGGTATCTCGCGCTCTGTATAGTTGACTACTGCG
>CADCAG010000017.1 GCA_902799355.1 uncultured Bacteroidales bacterium | reverse complement strand
ATCTGTAAAGTACACTCATAACTAGTAATTTTTAATGGTTAAACTTATGTGATAACTAACTCTCTTGTTTTATGTTACAAAGTTACAAAAAAGTTTTGAATTAACCAAATTTATCCGCCGTTATTTCTCTTAATTTCCGTTAAAAAGTACACAAAAAGAACCGTCCCTTTTGTGTACTTTTATTAGGCTGATACGCGCGCGGCTTAGGCTGATACGGAGCTGTATTAGGCTGATAATGGGTGGTTATACAGCTGTCTTGTGGGCGAGGTAGTAGTCGCTGAAATCCTTGCAGTCGGGTGGCAGCTGGTGGTGGACAATCGAGGGCAACACTTGTTGCAGCTGCAGGAAGAGGCGCTCGCCAGGGGCGTCGCGGTCGGGGAACATGTGGAAGGTGTAACGGGGACTGTCCCCGCTGTGCATATAGGCATCTGCAGTTTTAAGGGTTATACATTATTATATTATTTCTTAAACAAGTCGGAATGGGTGCCAGTATTAAGCATTAACAACACAAGTTCCCGATCGTTCTGATCCCAGACAAGAAGCCAGTCTGGAGTGATGTGGCACTCCCAATAGCCCTCATACTGGCCGTGAAGGATATGCGGTCTGTATCTCTCTGGGAGTTTGCCTTCTGTTGACAGAATATTAAGGACTTCCGTCAGCAACTGCTCGTTGTAGCCACGCTTGAGGCAACGCTTCAGCGAGCGTTTGAATTCACCAGTGTAGCGTAGCGTGTACTTCATGCCTTGCACTGCTTTATCAAATCCTCAACGCTGTTGGCCTCATAGACGCGGCCATGCTTGATGTCATCGATGGCGCGGTCCATGCCCGACTTGTCCTCATGCTTTAAGGTGACGCTGGTGACGCCACGCATGAGGCTGATGGCCTGACGTATCTGGTCAAGCATGGATACATCCTCTATTGATACAGTCAATTGTGTCATATCTTGCATGTTTTGTTTCGAGTGCAAATATAAGGACTTTTTCTGAGACTTCCAAATTATGCTGAAGAAAAGTGGGACATTTTCCCAGATCTGCTACCGGATTACCGAGCCAGTCATTGCTCTATTAAGAGGCATTCCTGGCCAGCTATCAATATTGTAACCCATAGTGTCAGCTATGTAGTCAGCAACTCTTTTTGCCGATGGCTTTCTGAAGGAGTGGGGACAGGAGGAAGAGGAGGAAGAGCAGGGGGAGCAGCAGCATGACTGGGAGGGGGGCTGTGATGGAGGAGGCCTGCTGGGTGTTGCCGAACTGGCGCTGGTATTGCAGCAGACGGTCGATGTACTGGTCGACGACGTCCCAACGCTCGGCTTCTATCTCTTTCATCATTCGTGGGAAGACCTCCTGGATGTAGCGCTGGTGCTCGTGGTCGAGGGACGAGGGCAGTACATCGGTAGCGGCATACCAGTGGTCGCCATGGGGAAAGATGCGCAGGTCGCGCCAGCCGTCGTGCTGGAAGACATACTCCGCAAAGAGCGGTGCGTCGCCATTGGCAAAGGCATTGATGGACTTCAGCTGGCCGTCAGCGTCCTGTACCAGCAGCTGGGAGAAATGTCTTGCTGTGGACTTAGGCATGGGAGTGCCCCATGCCTTGCTGCCCACAACAATACAAAATAATATAAGAAGAACTTGTCGCATCAGATGGATTCAATGAAGCGGACTATCGCACGGCGGTCGGCCTTCTTCAGGTTATAGAACTTCTCAGCAGCACGATAGCCCTGCGACTGTTTGGAATAGCCGTGCCACATGATGGCCTCGACAATGGTGCGTGCACGACAGTCGTGCAGACGGTCGTCGGCACCTGTCAGACGGCGGCTCAGTCCACGGCCCCAGAGTGGGGTAGTACGGCACCAGCCAGTGCGGATGTCGTTCTCCATAAAGAGGCGGTGCTGAACCATATCCGTGTAGGGCCAGATGGTCTGGTTAGGATATTTGGGCAGCATGCTGGCAGCGTCTTTGCCGATGCTGGCGGCATAGGCCTTGATAGAGGCGTCTACCCACATGTTGTCGCTGCCAGTAGTCCACGACGGACGGTGGCACTGGGCACAGCCAATCTCAGAGAACAGCTCCTTGCCGCGCTGTACCTCGGCATCGTTCAGGTCACGGGCGGCAGGAACTGCCAAGCCACGGTGCCACACCATGAACTGATAGTACTGCTTGTCGCTCATCTCCTCCTTGCCGTCGTAAGGCTTGCCGTTGAGCAGGTACTTCTCGAAGGTATCCTTCTTGTCGATGTGCTGTGCGCTGAGCACCTCGTAGACGCGCTCTGTGATGCCAGCGTCGGTGCCGTCGGCATAGTAGGGGTGCAACAGGCTGCTCTCGTCAGCGCCCAACTTCTTGATATAGCTAATCACCTCGGCATCTTCACTCTGTGCCTTCGCCCATGCGGGTGTGGTGTAGAGGAAGTGGCGGTCAGAACGCGTCACGTTGGTGATGTTCCAGATAGCGTTAGCACCAGCACCATCCTGCAATGAGCCACGCGTCATCGCGTAGGTGAAACGCTTCAGCGGTCCGTGACTGCCACGATGTGTGCCCAGGTCGTTGTAGGGTGCCGAATAGTAGGCGCTGGCCTTGAAGGTGCCTGCTGCCTTGTCCCACATGTTGGGGTTCAGGTCGACAAACTTCGACTCCTTCTTCCACTGTGCCTCGATGTCTTCGTCGTCCAGCGCATCGAGGAGTCCTGTGCCATAGATGCCGATGGTAGACTCCAGGCGTACCTCATAATCGGTAGGTAGCGGATTGGTGTTGAAGGCCGTCACGGGGATGGTGACCTCAGGATAGATGAGCGAGTAGCTCTCCTGCTCGCCCGCAGGGTCGTTGGGGAACGTCATAGCCAGTCCGCTGGGCATCTTGGTGACCTGCTTCCACTCAATCTTGATCTGGGTCTCGTCGATGGGTGCCTTGAAGGGTGCCATGGCCTGTGTCTGCGGCATACCCGTCACCTCGCTGATATAGCCCGACTGCTCGGTGGTGTAGCGCACACCGTCGGTGGTGTAGGCTGCGTCAGGGTGATAGATAACCAGCAAGTAGCCGTTGCCCATCTGGTTGGCACGATACTCCGTATGGCGCTTGCCGTGGCCGTAGCTGGGGTGGCAGGCGATACAGCTGTTGCGCACCCAGGCAGGGCCCAGTCCCTTGCGGGGATCCTGCTCGAAGGTGTAGAGGTGTTCGAAGAAGTCCTCGCCGACATTGAAGTCGCCCTCCATGCCTGCCTGCTCGGCGGCAGGGGTGATGGCTGAGTAGCTGGCATTCTCAGTAGTTCCTAACGCACCACCGGGAAACCACTCCTCGGCAGTGAAGTTACCGGTGGCCTTACCAAAGACCTCTTCACCGTTTTCCAGCTCGCCCAGACCGTTGGCCAAGGGGCTGGTGCTGTCGTCAGAACAGGCTGTCAGCATAGAAAATGCCAACAGCCCATTGATGGTGACAGAAAATACTTTCCGTAATTTTATCATAAGCATAACACAAATTATTCACTTTTCACTCCCCTCCTTTCAGGGAGGGGTAGGGGGTAGGCCTACTCTTCTCCTGACGTGCTCTCCCAGTTGTCGGGGTCGTCGAACTCCTTGCCAGACAGCACGCTGCAGTACTTCACGAAGGGTGCAGGCATGTTGCTGATGCCACTGATGGCATCGACATAGCCGTTCTCCAGTGCGGTGTTGGTAGCGGCTTTGTTCACGCTGGCAAAGAAGGTGTGGAACGAGTAGCTGTTGGCCGTCTTGTTGGTAGAACCCAGCCAGATGTTGCGGATAGAGCGGATATTGTCAGCAAAGTCGGTGATGGAGTTGTAGCTGTAGGGCGACTCCACATAGGCGATGTCGGCATTGGCGAAGGGGTTGGCAATCTTGGCGGTACCCACCTCGTTACAGATGGCGAAGCAGCTACCCTCGTCGGCAGACAACAGCTGGGCAATGGCATCGGTGAGGTCGGGGAAGGTGCTCTTGCTGTCCTTGCCGGCCAGCTTCAGGTTGTCACCGAAGGAGAGGCCCTTCTCGGTCTGATACTCCAGACCAGCGGCCTTGACAACGGCCAGACGGCTGGCATTCTTGGTGGTCTCACCCTCCCAGGCTACCTGCAGCTGGAAGGTGCGCTCCTTGAGCAGGGTGCAGATGCGCTGTGCGTAGGCCAGCTCAGAGGCTCCGCTAATGTTCTCGAAACCTTTGTAGGTGTCGTTGCCTTGGAACTCAGCAACCTTACGGGCCTGTCCGTTGCGGAACAGCAGGAACTCCAGGGCGTGGAATCCCAGAATGGTGGCGTCCTCAATCTCCTCGTCGCTGAAGTCGGTACGTCCTGAAGCCAGATAGGTCAGCAGGAGTGAGCGGTTCAGTGGCCATGAGTCGATGGTGGGGTCAACGTCGAAGTCGGCAGCAGCACCACCGAGGAAAGCCTCGCTGCGCTCCCAGAACTTACGGGCAGCCTTGAAATCGTCGCAAGCCTTGTCGATCTGTGCCTGTGTGATGCTGGCTGTGGTCAGTCCGTGGAGTGTCTTCTCCAGGTCTTCTGTGTTGTCGGCCAGCTGGGTGTAGGTGGGTACGATGACATTGCTGACAACATTCTCCAGCACCTTGTACAGATAGTCGCGCTGTACGTCGCTCAGCTTGGCCTTGCCGATGACAGCGTTCGCCTTGCCCAGCTCCTTGCCCAGCTCCTCGCAGGCGTCCATGGCTGTGTTGCCAAAGGTGTTCACCTTGTAGTTAGCATCGGCAGTGTTGGCAGGATAAGAATCCTCGTCAACGACGGGGTTGGTCTTGACGATACTAAACGTGTTGGTTGTGTCGTTGTTGTCATCGTCGCTCTCGCTGCATGATGACAGGCTCAGGGCGCCCAAGAGGACAGCCACGGGAAGAACAAAATACTTTTTCATTGCGTTAAAATTTATGTGGTTAATTAACTCTCAACTCTTAACTCTCAACTCTAAACTCTTAACTCTTAACTCTTAACTCTTAACTACTTAAAGAATCCCTCGTACGCAATGCCGATGTTGATGGACGGCTCGTTGTTGTACTGGCTGTCCAGGAAGCGATGGCTGTACTCCGCCTTGACGACAATCTCCTTGATGGGCTTGTAGTTGATGCCGGCGGCAATGCGCTGCACCTTGGTAAAGCCGTAGTGCGTGTCCTTCGTGTCAGAGGCATAGGGGTTGTAACTCTCGTAGCGTCCGAAGACATAGAACTTCTGGTGGTCGTCACGCAGCGAGGCTATCTGTGAGAAGATGTCGTAGCCCGCCTCGATGCCGATGGCATAGGCATTGCTGCTGACATAGGCCGAGTGCTTGAAGGGCGACTTGGAGTTCTTGCGGTTGTACATGTATTTCAGCTGTTCGGCACTGCCCAGATAGCCGTAGTCAGCCTGTCCGCGGACAATCCAGTTGTGGGCGTTGTAGGTGAAGTCGATGCTGCCGATGGCTACGCGTCCCTTGTACTTGGTGCTGATGCCGTCCTTCTCGGCAGGGTAGGTGTTGCCAATGCTGTGACCATAGTAGCCACTCAAGCCGATGCGCAGGCCAGGCACGCTGTAGTTGTCGATGCGCACGGCAGTGGCATACTTGTTGGCTACGTCGAACTCCATGGGCGACTTGTGGCCCTTGTTAATCCAGCCGGTATTGGTGAAGTTGTCGGCATTAAGACCAGCCAGCAGCTGTGCCTCGTAGCGGAACTTGCCATAGCGGCCCCAGAAGGAGATACCCGTCTGGTGCCAGGTAGAGGGCATGATGGTGTTTTCGCCCTCAGGACGATAGACGGTAAAGAAGTTGGTGGGCTCGTGGTGGGCATTGTTCAGACCTACAGGTACCACGATATGTCCTACACGCAGGTTGGCCCAGGGCGCAAAGGTCTTCTGCAGCCAGAACTGCTCCAGCTCTACCTCGCCGCCCTTCTCGGTCTCCTGTTCCCACTCGCCGCCTTCCTCGTCTTCTTTCTCGTAGGCGATGCCCGTGCCGCCGTGCTCAAACTCTATCTCGGTGCCCAACGTCCAGCCTTTGCCAAAGTCGTAGCCCAGGTAGATGACGGCATGGGGTATGTCGAAACGGCCGTGAGAGGGGTCGTCCTTGTGTTCTTCGGGTTGACTGTAGCGACTGACGTGGTCGCTGTAGAAGTTGCGTGAGAAGGCTGCCTCGCCATAGCCACCCACAGAGAGACGGCTCTGTGCGTGAGCGGTGAGCAGACAACTGGCGCAAAACAATGCTGATACAATTCTTTTCATCTTGTAGACTTTTTTACCTTTGTTTTCTTTTGCGAGTGCAAAGGTAACAAGTATTAACAATTCTGACAATACCCAAAAATGATGAAAATGTGTGGAGACTATTGCACAGTTCATGGGAAATGATTACTTTTGCAGCACTAATATATATAAATAGGTATGAAGAATGTGAAGATGTATGAGCCACAGGACCGGATGATTACGCTCATCAAGGATAACTACAGCGTGCTGCAGGCCTTGAGCAGCTTCGGCATCAATCTGGGATTTGGCGACAAGACGGTGGAAGAGACGTGTGAACTGAATGGGGTCGACTGCTACACCTTTCTGGCGGTGGTGAACTATACCATCAATGGGCAGACCATCAGCGATAATGACGAGCGCATCAGCGTGTCTACCCTGCTGCACTATCTGGAAGCCAGTCACCGCTACTATCTTGACTTCCAACTGCCTTATATCCGCAGGGAACTGCAGGAGAGCATCAGCGAGAGCGATGCGCTGGGACAGCTGATGCTGCGCTTCTATGACGAGTATGCACACGAGATACGACGCCACATGAAGTACGAGGAGAAGACGCTGTTCCCCTATGTGCAGTCGCTGCTGGACGGAAGGCCGTTGCCTAACTACACGGTGGAGATGTTCTCCAAGCACCATGAGTCGGCAGACAAGAAACTGCGCGAGTTGAAGCTACTCATTATTAAGTATCTGCCTGGCGATGCCCATCTGAACAGTAAACTGACAGCCACGCTCTACGACATCTATAACAATGAGGAATGGCTGCAACAGCATGCCGACGTGGAGGACCACATCTTTACACCTGCCATCCGTCGCATGGAACAGCGCCTGAAGCAGGACGACGTGACGAAGAACATCTCGTCGATGGTGTTCAAGGGAGGACAAGACTCTGGCGAGGCACTCTCTGACCGTGAGCGTGACGTGATAATCGGTGTGGTACAGGGATTACAGAACAAGGAGATTGCCGACCGCCTGTATATCTCGGTGAACACGGTGATTACGCATCGTCGAAACATTGCCCGCAAGCTACAGATTCATTCGCCGGCAGGACTGACTATCTATGCCATCGTCAATGGACTGGTAGACATCAGCAGCGTAAAACTTTAGACCTTGTCGACATCCACGTAGCCGTGGGTAACGGCATAGATGGTGAGGGCGGAGAGACTCTTCAGCCCTAACTTCTCCATGATGTTCTTGCGGTGGGTGACCACAGTAGACAAACCGATGTGGAGCTTGTCTGCCACCTCTTTATTGATATAGCCTTGAACGATGAGCCCCATGACCTCTATCTCGCGGCGCGTCAGAATCTGGCGCTCTCTTTCTGCCTTCATCTCGGGAGGCAGGTTGCGACCATCGCCGTGTCCGTGCTGCTGCAACTGGAGCAGGGTGTGGAGCAGCTGCTGTTCTGTCTGGTTGATATAGAGGCAGTGGAAGTCAGTCAGCTGTGTGGTCTCTTGCTGCGTGGCGGTGAGCACGATGGTCTTGCGGCGTCGCTCCATGAAGAAGGCACGCTCGCTCAGCACAATCTCTATCGATACGAAAAAGTGGAAATACTGTTCGGGCTGGTTGGCTGTCAGTTCAGCAAAGGAACCCAGCGTGTCTACCTCAACCATCGGCATCACGCGCTGCAACAGCTGTCTGAGTCCTATCAGTACCAGCGTGTTGCTACTCACCACGACCATTTTGGGTTGTCCCATCTTATGCATTTCCATTTCTGACTGCAAATGTACGAAAAAAAATGGAAAAAACAGTGAGACCATCCCACTTTTTTCTGTTGGGATGGTCTCAGCGTGTAAAGTATTCGCTATTTAGCGATGATCAACGGATATCAAAGAGGTTGAAGAAACCAGTCATCATAAAAACTTTCTTGATGTCTTCGTTGATGTTCTCAATAACGATGCTGCCACCCTTTGCAGAGGCTTCCTTACGGATGGTGAGGAAGAGGCGCAGACCAGAAGAACTGATGTACTCCAGGTCTTTGCAGTCAAGGGTGATAGTCTTGTTGGCATTCTCCAACAGCGGTACAATCTCCTGCTGAGCCTTGACAGCTGCAGGGGTGTCTAAGCGACCGCTCACGTTGGCATACATGCCCTGGGGCGTTTCTTTAATATCAAATATCATCTCTTAATGTTTAATTGTCAGATTTCATTTACTTGATGAGAGCCTTGCGGGCAGCCTCAATCTCAGCCTTCATGTCGTCCATCTGAGCCTTCAGCTCGTCAACAGTGGTAGCGTTGAGGTGCTCCAGGGGAGTCATAGCAGCAGCTACGGGCTGGATCTCAGGATCGTACTGAGACAGACGGTTGGTAGCGTCGAGGATGAGGATGATACGGAAGGTAACGTTAGCTGCAGTATCGTCAGTGAAGGTGCTCAGGAACTTGTCCTTGTTCTGGCTGACAACGTAGAGCTGCTCAACGAGCGCTGCAGAAGCAATCTGCCAGAAGTAGTTGATGCGACCGTTCTGGTTCATGGCATCATACAGGGCAGCAGAAGTCTCGAAGAGGGTACCTGCATCCTCAACAGCCTTGAAAGAAGGATCGTCGATGTCGGCAGCCAGCTTAGTGATAGCCTTGTCGTAGTCCTCAACGGGCATCTCATAGAGAGCGGCGATGCGCTTGTCAACGTTCAGGGCGCTGAGTACGCGATACTTCTCAGCGAGGGTGGTAGCCTCGTCAGCTACTGCTGCATCGAGCAGATAGGTGGGCTTCACCTGCTTCTCTTCCTTGGTGAGGGCAATACCGTCCTTGGTCTCCTTGACGAAGCCGGGCTGCTCCATCTTGCTGAACTCAGCGGCGATGCTGTCGAAGTGCATCTTAATGCTGGCTTCGATCTGCTCCTGCTCGAAAGACTTCAGAGAGTCTGCCTCTGCTTCGTTGTTTGCACTCTTGTTACCTCCGCATGCTGCGAAAACGATGGCTGCGAGAGCCAAGATAGTTAACTTTTTCATTTCTTGTTAAAATTTTAAGTTATTAATAATGTTTGTTGTTTTTATTTCTTGTTATTTATCTTTCATTTTTCATTTCCTAACGTATCTGCCTGGACAGTCGGTCAGTAGCAGGATGATGGCGATGAGACTCATGAACAGCAGGACGGAGAGGTTGTACCACAGCGTCTTGACATGCCAGGAGCCCATAACCTTCTGACTGGAGTAGAACGGCGCATTGCCGCAGGTGCTGAACGGCGTCAGGAAGATGAGTCCTGTACGCGGTACGAGGATGTTGTCGATGACGTCGACCATGGAATGCTGGTCGGCACCAATCACGCAGTCCTCCAGCTTGAGGTTGTAGTTGTCGCGCTTCAGCTGCTGGATGCCGTCCTTGCCAATGGCACGCAGCATCTTACTCGTGATGGCCTCTCTCTTCAGCGCTAACTGGTTGCTGCGCTTGGAGAGCAGTTGCTCGGCCTCCTGCATATAGTCGTGGAGCGACTGGTAGCCATAGTCTCCCTGATAGGGCTTCATGGCACAGAAGTCTGTGAGTCGCGGCAGGTTGGTACGGATAACATCGAGATGGTTGGGGTCGACGGTCTTGCCGTTCTTCTGCTCGTCGCGCATGGTCTGCAACTGTGACTGTAACTCATAGAGGTAGCCCATGTTAAAGAACTGGTTCTCGTACTTCTCACGGTCGACATCGAAGTAGTTCTTCTCGTAGTCGTTGTCCGTGAACGAGGTGACAGCCAGTGCTTCGTATGCCCAACGTGAGGGAATGAGGTTGCCCACGAGGGGTACGTTACCAGTCGTGCTCTTGGGCGTGAGGTCAGAGAAGCTGACGACGAGTCCGCAGAGCAGAATCTGTGGAATGAGCAGCATGGGGATGCTGATATAGATGGCCACAATGGAACTGAGACACTGGGAGAGCAACAGTCCTGTGAGGTTGGCCAGGAAGGCTGTGGTAAACAGGATGCCCCACCAGGTGAAGAAAAGTCCGTGGATGCCCATCATCGTGTTGCCCACGAGGATAAACAGTAAGGTCTGTACCAGTGAGAGAGCTGCCATGAAGACGATCTTCGACCAGATATAGCTGCCGTATGACAGGTGCAGGAAGCGTTCGCGCTTCAGCAGGGCACGGTCTTTGATGATTTCCTCGGCACTACCGCTCATACCGGTAAAGGTTGCCACGATGACCGCCATGAAGAAATAGCTCACGAGGTTCTTGTTGTTCATGACACTATAGCCCTCGGGTGGCGCAAAGCGTGTCAGATAGCCACAGACCAGTGCCAGCAGGGGAGCCTGCAGCAGGGCGATGGCCATATACTGCGTATTGGTAATCTTGGTATGGATAGTGCGGCGCAGGAAGATGAAGAACTGCTTGAGGGCACCAGGCTTCTTCTGGTCGGAGGCGGGAACGGGACTGACTTTGACTTGTCCCAGTCCTTTCTTTTGCTGCTCCTTCACGTAAAGCTCGTGCCACTCCTGAGGTGTCGTCTTGCGATCGTCAGAGAGCTCGCCACTGCTGTTGAGGGCTTTCTCGTCGATGATGTTCAGCACAATCTCCGGATTGACATTGCCACAGGTAGGACAGGCGCTGGTCTCCGCGTCGGCATAGTTGGCTGCCTCCTTGAAATAGGTAACAGCATCGATGGGGTTACCGTCGAAGACGGGATAGCCGCCTTTGTCGAGCAGCCACAGACGGTCGAAGAGCTTATAGACGTCGCTGGACGGCTGGTGAATGTTTACAACGATAAGTTTGCCCTTCAGCGTCTGCTCCTTCAAGAGGTTGATGACTTTCTCAGTGTCTGCTGACGACAAACCGCTGGTGGGCTCGTCGAGGAACAATACTGCTGGCTCGCGGATAAGCTCCAGGGCGATGTTCAGACGCTTGCGCTGACCACCAGAGATGTATTTATGGATGGGTGAACCGACCTTCAGGTCCTTGGCGGCATCGAGTCCGAGGTCTTTCAGCGTCTTCATGACACGGCGGTCAAGGTCTGCGTCGCTCATACCCTCAAAGCATAACTTGGCAGTGTACCAGAGGTTCTGGTAGACGGTGAGCTCCTCGATGAGCAAGTCGTCCTGTGGCACAAAACCGATGAGGGCCTTGGTGGCTGGTTCTGTGATGCTGTGGCCGTTGATGGTGATGGAACCCTGTTGGGGTACCAGCGTGCCGTTGAGCAACGATAAGAGGGTGGTCTTACCCGTTCCGGAACCGCCCATGATGGCTAACAGTTCACCATTGTGCAGCGTGAAGCTGAGATCGTGCATGCCGTTGTCGCTGTTGGGGAAACGGAAGTTGATGTCGCGACCGCAGAAGGTGACGGACTGTGTGGCTTGGTCGCCCTGTCCGTAGCTGCTGATGATAGACGAATAGTAGACGGGTTTGCCGCTGGCACTCTTGAGGACACTGCTCTGCAACCATACCTGGTAGGTGCCTGAAAGCACGGGGATGTCGTTGAGCAGTACGGTGTCGTGGCCCATATAAGTGAAGAGCAACAGACCTGTGGAAGGATCCAGGAGCGTCTTCAGCACACCATCGAAATGATTGAGATGGTGGAGGATGATATAGTCAGAAGGCTTGTTGTTGACATAGTCCAGATAGCAGTTGTAGTGCTGTTCGGAGATGCCGAATATCTGAGCCATCGTCTTGAAAATGGCTTCGGCCTGTAGACCGTCATCGCTACAGAACTCCATGAGGCGGAGCAGCAACAAGGACTCTTCTGTGGAACGGATGTTGCCGTGAAGGGTAGAGCAGATGCTGCTGACTGTAGCTGCTGTGTCCAGGTCGTCACTCATCTCATAAGCCATTCGCATGTCGCTATAGAGATCGAGATAGATGTCTATATTGCGAATGCCAAAATGACGACGAAGATAGCTGACGAGCATGTCTTTTGCCCGTTGTTCATCCACCTGTTCTTCTTTGCCGAAGAGGGCAAACAAGCTGATGAAACTGGAAAGTATGATGTCTGTCATTTGTTTTGATGGCCCATCAGATGATGATGGAATATATATATTGTTTGCAAAATTATTAAAAATCTCAGACTAGGGTCTTCTACACGCAGTTAAAAAACATTAAATAGGACGCAATTAGCCTTGTATTACTGAAGGCTTATCGAATTTCTTGCGTAGAGTCAGCACATTTTTGCCATCAATGCGCTCATAGGTGATGCTATCCATCAGTTGTCGGACCAGATGGATACCCAAACCGCCAATAGGACGCTCTTCAGCACTCAAGGTGGTGTCGACATCCTCCTTGGCTGTGGGGTCAAAGGGGGTGCCACAATCAGTGATGGTGAACTGTAGCTGGTCGGCAATGGTTACAGCCTCAATGGTAACGTCGCCTACGGTATCTGCGGGATAGGCGTAACTCATCACATTGACAACGGCTTCCTCCATTGCAAGATTCATCTGGATGGCTACTGCCATATCCATGCCGACTTCTTCACACACCATGTCAACAAAATCAGCCAGTTGTGGCACCTGTTCGATGTCGTTGGTAAGAGTAATGCTGTGTTGCATACGATTATATTTTCATATTTGGCTACAAAGATAGGAATAATTCACGAATATTTCGTATCTTTGCACCTGATTTTTTAAGAAAGATGCAAAAATATTTCATTCAGATACTTTGTGGGCTGTTATTGCCACTCATGGCGACAGCTCAGAAACACACCGAATTCGTAGGCGTGTCATTGTCGCAGAGTCCTGAGGAGCTGACGGAAAAACTCGTAGAGAAGGGACTGCAACGTGACTATACCAATAGTTTCTCAGGACGCATAGCTGGTCTTGATGTCTGGTTGAGCATAGGTGCCAACAAGGACACCACGGGATGTAGCCACTTGGTGCTGACTACTCGCACACAACAGGGTGTCAGTCAGCAGGAAGACTATGTGACACTGATGAAGTGGATGCAAAAGCATTATGGCAAGCCAACATGGGAGTCGACGGTGCGCAGTCACCGCTTTGCACGCTGGTATGTGGACTACGACCGTGACATCGTGATGATTGCTACTGCACAGTCGGCAGTAGAAATCTGGTTCTACGAGAACCATAGCGTGCGTAACATAGACTACTACTCCATATTGAAGTATTGTGAGCGTAACCCCAATGATGATGTACCTTACTATACAGCGGAGGAACAGGTGACGTGGAAGAGTACGGCACCTCCTGAGGTCAGCAAGAAAAAGGTGTCCAAGCGTCGTAAGGCCTCACGCCGCCATCGTACAAAGAGGGCAAAGAGCCGCAGGCGTCGCCGCTAGTTGGCTTTTGGCTATTGGCTAATAGCTAATAGCAAACTGCTACTCCATGGGAAATAGTCCGTAGAGCTTGGCGTCAATCATGTCGGTGACTTGCTTGAAGTCCTCGGCACGTTCGCCAAACTTGCAGGTGTCGCCTTCAATGATAATAAGTTGACCTTTGTAGGTGCTGATCCACTCTTCGTAGCGCTTCGACAGACCTTCCAGGTAGTCCAGACGCATGGTCTGCTCGTATTCACGACCACGCTTCTGAATCTGTGCAACCAGTGTGGGAATGCTCGAACGGATATAGATCATCAGGTCTGGGAGCTTGACCAGCGACATCATTAGGTCGAACAAGTCGGTATAGTTGGCAAAGTCGCGGTCGGACATCATTCCCTGACCATGCAGGTTGGGTGCGAAGATACGGGCATCCTCAAAGATGGTACGGTCCTGGATGATGGTGTCTTTCGACTTCGAAATCTCTACCACCTCCTTGAAACGCTTGTTGAGGAAATACACCTGCAGGTTGAACGACCAGCGGGGCATATCGGCATAAAAGTCAGCCAGATAGGGGTTGTTGTCGACGGGTTCGAAACGAGGCGTCCAGCCATAACGGTGGGCCAGCATCTTGGTCAGTGTGGTCTTGCCACTTCCGATGTTTCCTGCTACTGCGATGTGCATATCTTGTAGGTTAAAGATTAAACATTAAAAATGAAACATTAAACGTTGTCTGGGAACAGTCCGAAGAGATTGCTGTCAATGCGGTCGATAATCTGGGCCAGGTCCTTGGGGTTGTTGAGATAGTCCAGCTGGTCTTTCTCGACGGTCATCACCTTACCAGGATACTTGTGGTAGATGAAGTCATCGTACCGCTTGTTGAGGTTCTGCAGATATTCCAGTTGGATGCTCTGCTCGTACTCACGGCCACGCTTCTGGATGTTCCCTACCAGATGGGGGACAGAGGCACGGAGGTAGATCATCAGCTCTGGCGGACGGACAACGGTCATCATCTGGTCGAAGAGCTCCATGAAGGTCTCGTAGTCGCGGTCGGAGAGGTGGCCCATGGCCTTGTTGTTCTCCATAAAGACGTAGACGCCTTCGTAGATGGTGCGGTCCTGGATGATGGTGTGGTCGGCTTTGGCAATGTCTATCAAGTCACGAAAACGCTCCTTCAGGAAGTATACTTCCAAATTGAAGGACCAACGGTAGATGTCGCGATAATAGTCTTCGAGATAGGGGTTGTGGTCGACAGCTTCAAAGCGTGCCTCCCACCCGTAGTGTTTGGCCAGCAGCTGTGTCAGTGTCGACTTTCCGCTTCCTATATTTCCTGCTACTGCAATGTGCATTGTCTTAGATTTAATGGCACAAAGGTAATAAATAAAATCGGTAATCAAAAAGGATTACCGATTTTAATTAGTCGTTATTTGAATTTTTTAAATGTTCTACGACAGGAATCCAAGCAAGGCACCTGCGGCGACAGCTGAACCAATGACACCTGCCACATTAGGTCCCATGGCATGCATGAGCAGGAAGTTGTGGCGGTCGTACTCCAGTCCGAGGTTGTTGGAAATGCGGGCTGCCATAGGTACGGCACTCACACCAGCATTACCAATCAGCGGATTCAGTTTCTTGTCCTTCGGCAGGAAGACATTCATCAGTTTAACGAAGCAGACACCACTCATGGTGGCAATGATGAAGGCACCAGCACCGATGGCGAAGATGTAGATGGTGTTCATGGTCAGGAACTCGGAAGCCTGTGTCGAACAGCCGACCGTCAGTCCTAACAGCATGACAACGATATCATTCAGAGCAGCACCTGCGGTCTTGGCCAGACGGGTGGTCTTGCCACTCTCTTTCAACAGGTTGCCGAAGAAGAGCATACCCAGTAGAGGTAGGCCGGAAGGTACGATGAACGTGGTTAGCAAGAGTCCTACGATGGGGAACAGGATACGTTCTGTCTGCGATACCTGACGGGCGGGCTTCATCTTGATGAGACGCTCCTTCTTGGTGGTGAGCAGACGCATCAATGGTGGCTGGATGAGTGGTACCAGTGCCATATACGAATAGGCACATACGGCGATGGCTCCCATCAGGTTCGGCGACAGCTTGCTGCTGAGGAAGATGGCCGTAGGACCATCGGCACCACCTATGATAGCGATACCTGCTGCCTGGTTAGGCTCAAAGCCCAGTGCCAAAGCAAACATGTAGGCACCGAAGATGCCAAACTGGGCAGCAGCGCCAATAAGCATCAGTTTCGGATTAGCCAACAGTGCCGAGAAGTCAGTCATGGCACCGATTCCCAGGAATATCAGCGGTGGATACCAGCCTTGGCGTACACCTTGATAGAAGATGTTGAGTACTGAGTTGTCTTCGTAGAGACCAATCTCCAGACCAGCATCAGCACGGAATGGAATGTTTCCCAGTATGATACCCAAGCCAATGGGCACGAGCAACAGGGGTTCAAAGTCCTTCTTGATGGCAAGCCAAATGAAGAAGGCGCCCACTGCTATCATGATGAGATTTCCTGCCGTGACATTGGCAAAGCCTGTATAGGTCAGGAACTCATGGAAGTTTTCTGCAATAAAGTCGAAGAATGACATAACTATGAACTTTGAATTATCCAATGGTCAGCAACACACTTCCTTCCATGACGGAATCGCCAGGATTGACATTGATGGCTGTTACGGCGCCTGCATATTCAGCCTCGATGTTGTTCTGCATCTTCATGGCTTCCAGGACTATGACGACATCACCTACATTGACATTGTCGCCAACTTTCACATTCACATTGGTGATGGTACCAGGTAGAGGAGCTTTCACGGGATTGCCATTGCCGACAGCCTGTTGTGCGGGCTGGGAAGGCTTTGCAGCTGGCTGTACAGGAGCTGCAGAGACGGGTTGGGGAGCCTCAACCTTGGGCTTGACAATACTGGGATGCTTGGCAGCATTGATGGGGCGCTGCATCTCAATCTCAAAGGGAATACCGTTGACGTTGACCTTGGCAATGTTGCCTTCTACTTCCTCGATTTCTACTTCGTAGTCGACACCTTGTACTTTATATTGATATTTGTTCATATCTCTAAACGCTAAACATTAAACTCTAAACTTTACTTTAACTCTGGGCCAGTGGGAATCTTCATGCTCTGTGGCATAGTGGGAAGAATCGGGGAGTGGAACTGAGTCATCTGCGAGTACTCATCGTCCCATCCCGTATCTTTCGACTTGATGGTGATAATGCCAGACTCTACATCATGGACATCGTCCTGATATTGTTTCAGTGCCATACCAATAACTGCCATATACACTTCCTTGTCGATACCCTTGGTCTTTAGGCCTTCCTGCAGGATGATACCTGTCTTGTGGCCAACCTCTATGGTCTTCTCGACAGTCTTGGTAATAGGCTTGATGGGCTGTTGATGAGCAACCTTCTTAGCCGTTTCCATGTGGCGCATCAATAAGCCAAAGAGGGTGAAGGTAATCCATAGCAGTGCCAGGCAGAAGAACACAATGCCCATGGCCATGACAGCCATGCCGACACCGTAGGGGTCTTCACGCTTGAACTTCTCAATCTTCGACTCGCTGACCACCGTCTGATTCTGTATTCCTGGTGTTACACGGTCGGCAGACTTCACTTCCCAGTCGCTACGAGTACCGTTATTGGCGATGCGGGCAAATGACTGGTCTGCAGCGATGACGGGTACGGTGATAGAGTCGATGAGCTGGGTGGCATTACCATTGTAGAGGGCTATCCATGTAGGCTGGCTAGCATCTACAGGCACAGAGAGATGCAGTGCTCCTTGAGCAGGACTACTGCCGAGTTGGAAGACGACAAGCTGTTGACCGCTCAGGTTCGTGCGGGTGTCGCCATTGGGAATCTGGCTCATGCGTTTGACACGCTCTGGCACACTCATCTTCTTGTCGAGTACGGAACGGTCTGTCGTGAGATACATCCCACGGATGTTGTACGTGGAGTGAGAGATATTGGCTATCTCTACCCACGCGTGACGTTCTCCGTATTCATCAATCAGACTGTTCTCATTGTGTGTCATCACCTCATTCAGCTTGATGCTGGCATCCATCTGTGCCAACATCGGTAGCGAGGCCATGGCCACAAGTACCCCCGTTAGGAGTCTAAGTTTTTTCATTTGTCTGTTTAAATTAGTACGTGTATTATTAGTTCGGTTGGTGCTAGCTATCCGCAGAAGAAGAGTACCACTATCTGGGCTGTGAAGATGCGTAGGAACATCGAGAGCGGATATACCGTTGAATAGCCGATGGCCGGTGCCTCCTTCGAGCAGATGCTGTTGGCGAAAGCCAATGCAGGGGGATCGGTATAAGTACCTGCCAGCATACCCATAATGGTGAAGTAGTTGAACTTGTAGCGCAGACGTGCTATCGGACCTACAATCAGGATGGGAATAACCGTGATGAAGAAGCCCGTAAGGACGTAGAGCAGTCCGTCGCCTTGTACGACTGTCTCAAAGAATCCTGCTCCAGCCTTGATGCCTACGCTGGCAAGGAAGAGTACTAAGCCCATCTCGCGCAACATCATATTTGCCGAGGTCGTTGTATAGGTGACCAGATGTATTTTATAGCCATAGCGACCAATCAAAATAGCAATAATCAGCGGACCTCCGGCAATACCCAGTTTCATGGGAACAGGCATGCCTGGGAAGGCAATAGGCAGTGAACCAAAGATGATACCCAGGATGATACCGACAAAGATGGTCGCAATATTGGGGGCATCCAGACGGCGGATGCTGTTACCCATCTTGTTGGCTACACGGTCAACGGCATCCTCAGGACCTACCACCATGATACGGTCGCCCACCTGCAACGGCAGTGAGGCACTTGCGAAGATGTCCATGCCCTGACGGGTGACGCGTGTCACATTAACGCCATGCATGCTTGAGAAGTGCATCGATGCCAATGACTTACCATTAATCTTAGGATTGGTAATCAGGATGCGCTTAGATACCAGCGGCTGGTCAGACTGTTCGAAGTCGATGTCAAGTTTAGGACCGATAAAGGCCGTGATAGCCTCTTGGTCAGCCTCTGCACAGACGATAAGCATCTGGTCACCCATGTGGAAGATGGTGTCACGGTTAGGAATGGACAACTCGCCTTCATGTACGATGCGTGAAACCACAAAGTCGCGCATGAGGAAGTCGTGAACCTGCAAAAGCGTCTTGCCTTCCAGGTATTTGTTGCTGACTTCCAGATGCATCTTATAGGGCTTCTTGTTTGCACTGGTTTCCTCCAGGGCGCTCAACTCAGCCTCTTCTTTCTCCAACCTGATCTTGCAGATATACCTTATTAATATAGTAGCACCAATGATGCCCAACACACCTAAGGGATAGGCACAGGCATAGGCGGAAGCAATCTGTGGAGCGTTCTGCCCGAAGACACTGCCTAATGCCTCGTTAGCAGCACCAAGACCAGGGGTGTTGGTCACAGCACCATAGAGCGTACCCACCATCATGGGCAGATTTGAGACGTTGGTGGTGTCGAAGAAAATGTAATAGCAGGCAAACATCACGGCGATGTTCAGCGCAATGGCCGTGGTGGACAGTAAATTGAGTTTGACACCTGCTTTGCCAAAACTCTCAAAGAAACCAGGGCCTACCTGCATACCTATCATGAAGACAAACAGGATAAGTCCAAAGTCTTGAATGAATGTGAGAATGGGTGTGGGGGCGGTAAAACCAATATGGCCGGCAATGATACCAGCAAACAATACAAATGTAACACCCAGAGAAATACCACCAATTTTAATCTTTCCTAAATACACTCCGATAGCGATGACGATGGCATATAACATCGCTATATGAGCTACAGAGTCAGTCCTCGTAAATAAATCCTCTAACCATTGAAATGATTCCATAACATACCTATTAATTATATTTGCGTGCAAAGGTACAAAGAATTTGCGCAATAGCCGCATTTTTGTGCAACATTTTTTGATAAAAACGAAATATTTATTAAATCTTTCGTCAGTTCAGAATTATTTGTTACCTTTGCAATCAGATATAACTTAGAACAACTTATATAATAAACACTTTTTATGGCAAACAAAGAGAAACTCTTTACTGAGTTTACCGCGCCTACCACTCAAGAGTGGTTGGACAAAATTGAAGTCGACCTAAAAGGAGCTGACTTCCAAAAGCGCTTGGTATGGAGAACAAACGAAGGTTTTAATGTGCAGCCCTTCTATCGCCGCGAAGACTTGGCGAACCTGAAAACACCCGATGCACTTCCAGGAGAATTCCCCTTTGTGCGTGGTAACAAGAAGGACTCTAACGAGTGGTATGTCCGTCAGAACATCGTTGTTGATGATGCGAAGACGGCTAATGCTAAGGCACTCGACATCCTGAACAAGGGTATCGACTCGCTGGGCTTCAAGCTTCCTGGCAAGCTGGTGTCGAAAGAAACTGTGGAGACATTGCTCGATGGTATCTATTGCGACATCATTGAGGTGAACTTTGCTACCTGTCCGCGTCATTCTGTAGAGCTTGCTGAGATCTTGGTTGAGTTCTTCCAGAAGAAGGGCTACGACAAGGAGAAGGTGGTCGGCTCTATCGAGTGGGATCCCATGGCAAAGATGGTGATGAAGGGCAAGGATGTTACTCCAATCCTGGAGTTCGGCCCGAAGCTTGTAGAAACGCTGAAAGAGTATCCCAACTTCCGTTGTATTGCTGTGGGCAGTGATGCACTGAACAATGCCGGTGCCTATATCGTTCAGGAACTGGGTTATGCACTTGCTTGGGGTAATGAGTACCTGCAGCAACTCGTTGATGCAGGCATCGATGTAGACCTCGCTGCTAAGAGCATCAAGTTCAATATGGGTGTTAGCGAGAACTACTTTATGGAGATTGCTAAGTTCCGTGCAGCACGCTTGTTGTGGGCTCAGATTGTGAAGCAGTACGAGCCAAAGTGCGACTGTGCTTGCAGGATGATTATCAACGCTACCACCTCTACTTATAACCAGACATTGTTCGACAGCTATGTCAATCTGCTACGTTCACAGACTGAGGCGATGAGTGCTGCCCTGGGTAGTGTTCACTCGATGGTGGTCACTCCGTTCGATGCTCCCTATGAGGAGGCTACAGACTTCTCTGAGCGTATCGCCCGCAATCAGCAGTTGCTGATCAAGGAGGAGAGCCACTTCGACCGCATCGTTGATCCATCAGCAGGTTCTTATTATATCGAGCATTTGACTGATGCGCTGGCTACTGAGGCATGGAAGATATTCCTGAAGGTAGAAGAGGAGGGAGGCTTCCTCGCTGCCATTAAGGCTGGCAGTATCCAGGACGATATCAATGCTACCAACGTGAAGCGCCACGGTGATGCTGCCAAGCGTAAGGAGTTCCTGCTGGGTACCAACCAGTTCCCCAACTTCACAGAGAAGAGCGAGGGCAAGAAAGCTAAGAGTTGTGGCTGCTGCTGTGGACATGCTGAGCAAGAAGAGCATCCTTTCAAGGCTATCGAGAGCACCCGTTTGGCTGCCGACTTTGAGGATCTCCGCATCCATACCGAAGAGACGAAGGTACCTACTGCTTTCATGCTAACCATCGGTAATTTGGCTATGCGTCAGGCTCGTGCACAGTTCTCGTGCAACTTCCTGGCTTGCGCTGGCTATAAGGTGATTGATAACCTCGGATTCAAGACTGTTGAGGAAGGTGTTGATGCTGCCCTCGAAGCTAAGGCCGACATCGTGGTGATCTGCTCTAGCGACGATGAGTATGCTGAGTATGCTATCCCTGCCTTCAAGTATTTGAATGGTCGTGCGATGTTTGTTAAAGAATAGGAGAATTGAATGATGCGTAAACAATTTAAAGACATAGATATCTACGCTGGTATCAAGGCTCAAGATGGTGCCAAGTGGATTAAAGACAATAACATTGAGGCTAACTGGAAGACCCCAGAGCATATCGAGGTTCGCCCAGTTTATACTAAGGAGGACCTTGAGGGTATGGAACACCTCGACTTTACGGCTGGTATTCCGCCCTATCTGCGTGGCCCGTACTCAATGATGTATCCCTTCAAGCCTTGGACTATCCGTCAGTATGCCGGATTCTCTACTGCTGAAGAGTCAAATGCTTTCTATCGCCGTAACCTGGCATCTGGTCAGAAGGGACTGTCTGTTGCCTTCGACCTGCCGACACACCGTGGTTACGACCCTGACAATGCCCGTGTGGTAGGTGATGTGGGTAAGGCTGGTGTAAGTATCTGTAACGAGGAGAACATGAAGGTGCTCTTCAGCGGTATCCCCTTGAATAAGATGTCTGTCTCTATGACCATGAATGGTGCTGTGCTGCCTATCCTGGCATTCTACATCGTAGCAGGTTTGGAGCAGGGCGCTCAGCTCGAGGAGATGGCAGGAACTATCCAGAACGATATTCTGAAGGAGTTCATGGTGCGTAACACCTACATCTACCCACCTGCATTCTCCATGAAGATTATCGCTGACATCTTCGAGTATACCTCACAGAAGATGCCGAAGTTCAACAGCATCTCTATCTCTGGTTACCACATGCAGGAGGCTGGTGCTACTGCTGACATTGAGTTGGCATACACTCTGGCCGACGGTATGGACTACCTGCGCACTGGTGTCAATGCCGGTATTGACGTCGATGCCTTCGCTCCTCGTCTGTCATTCTTCTGGGCTATCGGTATGAACCACTTTATGGAGATTGCCAAGATGCGTGCTGGTCGTCTGTTGTGGGCAAAGATTGTGAAGAGCTTCGGTGCCAAGAATCCGAAGTCACTGGCTTTGCGTACCCACTCTCAGACCTCTGGTTGGTCACTTACCGAGCAGGACCCCTTCAACAACGTTGGTCGTACCTGTATCGAGGCTATGGCTGCCGTACTGGGACATACACAGTCACTGCACACCAACGCCCTTGACGAGGCTATCGCCCTGCCTACCGACTTCTCGGCTCGTATTGCTCGTAACACGCAGATTTACATCCAGAACGAGACGAAGGTCTGCAAGCAGATTGATCCGTGGGCAGGCTCTTACTATGTGGAGACCTTGACCAATGAACTGGTTCACAAGGCTTGGGAGCATATTCAGGAGATTGAGAAACTGGGTGGTATGGCTAAGGCTATCGAGACTGGTCTGCCCAAGATGCGTATCGAGGAGGCTGCTGCCCGTACTCAGGCTCGTATTGACTCTGGCGTTCAGACAATTGTAGGTACTAACAAGTATCGTCTGGAGCATGAGGATCCTATCGATATCCTCGAGGTCGACAACACTGCTGTGCGCAAGCAACAGGAGGAGAGTCTGAAGGATGTCCGCAGCAAGCGCGACGAGGCTGCATGCCAAGCTGCCCTGAAGGCCATCACGGATTGTGTTCGCGACTTCAAGGAAGGCCGCAAGAGCGAGAACAACCTGCTCGATCTGGCTGTTAAGGCTGCTCAGCTGCGTTGTACTTTGGGTGAGATTTCAGATGCCTGCGAAGAAATTGTAGGCCGTTATAAAGCAGTAATCAGAACCATTTCAGGCGTGTATAGTTCAGAATCAAAGAATGATAAGGACTTCGAGTTGGCTTGCAAGCTGACTGACGAGTTCGCAGAGAAGGAAGGTCGCCGTCCTCGTATCTTCATTGCTAAGATGGGTCAGGATGGTCACGACCGTGGTGCAAAGGTAGTTGCTACGGGTTATGCCGACTGTGGCTTCGACGTAGATATGGGTCCCTTGTTCCAGACTCCTGCCGAGGCTGCCCGTGAGGCTGTTGAGAACGATGTCCATTGCGTTGGTGCCTCTTCACTGGCCGCAGGTCACAAGACACTGATTCCTCAGCTGATTGAGGAACTGAAGAAGCTGGGTCGTGAGGATATCATGGTCATCGCTGGTGGTGTTATCCCTGCTCAGGACTACGACTTCCTGTACAAGGCAGGCGTTGCCGCCATCTTCGGTCCTGGTACTTCAGTGGCTAAGGCTGCTGTCGAGATGATGAAGATTCTGCTTGACAAAGAGTAATTGTCTATGATACAAGGAGTCCCTGTCCGTATTGGGCAGGGACTCCTTTTTTTGTTCGTTAAATCAACGTTACTTATACTTCAACCCCATATTATAAAGGATAAAGCTATAGATGTCGGCCTGTTCCTCCAGAACTTTGGCGAGAGGCTTGCCACCGCCATGTCCGGCCTTGGTGTCAATGCGTATAAGCACGGGGTTATTGCCCTCATGACACTCCTGCAGGGTGGCTGCAAACTTAAACGAGTGGGCAGGAACCACACGGTCGTCGTGGTCGGCAGTGGTAACCAGTGTAGCTGGGTAGGAAGTGCCCTTCTTCAGGTTGTGTAGGGGTGAATAGCCCTTCAGGTATTCAAACATCTCCTTTGAGTCCTCACTGGTACCGTAGTCGCTGGCCCAGTTCCAACCGATGGTGAACTTATGATAGCGCAGCATATCCATGACACCCACCTGTGGAATGGCTACACGGAACAGGTCAGGACGCTGTGTCATGCAGGCACCAACGAGCAGTCCGCCATTGGAGCCACCTACGATGGCCAGTTTCTCCTTGGAGGTGTAATCCTCTTTAATCAGGTATTCTGCGGCACTGATAAAGTCGTCGAACACGTTCTGTTTCTGCATCTTTGTACCTGCCAGATGCCACTCCTCGCCATACTCGCTACCACCACGCAGGTTCACCTGTGCATAGATACCACCTTGTTCCAGAAATGGGATGCGTGTAGCTGAGAAACCTGGCCCCAACGGAATATTGAAACCGCCATAGCCATAGAGGTAGACGGGATTCTTGCCGTTCAGCTTCAGTCCTTTTTTATAGGTTATAAACATAGGTACGCGCGTACCATCTTTGCTCTGGAAGAACAACTGCTTGCTCTCGTAGTCCTGCTGGCGGAATTTTACGCTCGGCTGGGCATAGAGCGTACTCTCGTTCTTGGCCATGTCGTAGCGATAGATGGTACCAGGCATGGTGAACGATGTGAAGGTGTAGAAACACTCGGGTTGTTTCTCGTCGCCTGTAAAGCCAACACTACCTACCATAGGCAGCTTCACTTCATGACGCATCTTACCGTCCAAGTCATAGATGAAGGCATGGTCGCAGGCATCTTGAGCATAGGTGAGAATGAACTGACGGTTGATGACATCGACACCACCCAACACGTTCTTCTGTTCGGGGATGAGCTCCTGCCAGTCGTTGACTCCTGGCTTACGGATGTCGGCAGTCATGATGCGTCCCTTAGGAGCACCGTAGTTGGTATAGATGTATATTTTGTTGCCTTCACTGTAGATGGGACTATACTGGTAGTCCATGTTATCCGTCAGTTGGATGAACTGTGACTCCTTCTGGCGTAAGTCGCGGACAAACAGGTTGTTGCCGGCTCCGGCTCCAGCTTCGTACATATACATGAGTGTCTCCTCTTCGTTGACGCTCAGCTCGAAGAAGACTTTAGGTTTCATGGGATTCTGATAAAACAGCACATCCTGCGACTGTGGAGTCCCCATCTTGTGGTAGTAAATCTTCATGCCCTCATTGACATTCGAGAACTCCTTGCCTTCTGTGGGACGGTCATAGGCGCTGTAGTAGAAACCATCACCCTTCCATGCTGCACCAGAGAACTTCGCCCACTCGATATGGTCGTTGGTAAGCTGTCCTGTCTTCAGGTCGATGACGTAGAACTCCTGCCAGTCACTGCCACTACGTGAGATGGCGTAAGCCATCCACCGTCCGTTATGCGAGAAGTAAGTGCCCTTCAGCGCTACCGTACCATCTGTGCTCAACTTGTTGGGGTCCAGAAAGACGCGGGGCTCTGCGCCTAACTCGTCCATGACGTACATCACATACTGGTTCTGCAGACCGTCGTTCTTATAGAAGTACCACTTGCCATGACGCTTGCGAGGTGCACCAATCTTCTCGTAGTTGGCCAACTCTGTCAGACGCTTCAGCAGCTTGCCACGGAAGGGAATGCGAGCGAGGTAATCAGTCGTCACCTTGTTTTCTGCCTCTACCCAGGCAGCAGTCTGTGCAGAGGTGTCGTTCTCTAACCAACGGTAAGGGTCACTGACTTTAGTGCCAAAGTATTCGTCTACTGTGCCGTCTTTCGCGGCTTTTGGATAATGCAAACTCTGTGCAGTCACCTGTGTTGTGGCTATGGTTGCCATGATAGTAAAAAGAATCTTTTTCATAATAGGTGTTTTTTTTCTGCTGCAAAATTATAAAATAATTTTCAATTATCAATTGTCAATTATCAATTATTTCGTATCTTTGCAGCAAATTCTACAACCACTATGAGTAACGTTAAGCGAATTGTATTGACAGGTGGACCTTGTGCCGGCAAGACGACGGCGTTGGTACGCATCATTGAACATTTCTCCAATCTGGGTTTTAAAGTGTTTACTGTGCCCGAAGTTCCTACGATGTATAGTCAGGGAGGCTGGAGCTACCTGACACCTAATCGCAACCTCTATTACGAGGGTGAGTTAGCCATTCTGCAGACGCAGTTGGCTTTGGAGGATAGTTTTATGCGCCTGGCAGAAACGTGTACCAAGCCAACCTTTGTGGTTTGCGACCGTGGCACGCTTGATATCTCAGCATATATCTCTCCAGAGATGTGGATTGAGCTGTGCCAGAAATGTGGTACCACACCCAACGAGTTGAAGGATCGCTACGATGCCGTGCTGCACCTTGTGTCTGCTGCCGATGGTGCAGAGCAATACTATACCACTGCTACCAACTCTACCCGCTATGAGCAGGCCAACGAAGAAGGGCTACAGTTGGCTCGTGACCTGGATAAGAAGGTCAATAAGTCATGGACTGGACATCCCCATCTGCGTGTCATCAACAACCATGACGACTTCGATGCCAAGCTAAACCGTGTCATTTTGGAGATTTCCAATGTGTTGGGCATTCCACAACCCATCGAAGAAGAGCGTGTATACCTCATCGAACTCACTGGCGACCTGCCCGATTGTATCGAGAGCGAGATTACGCAGACCTATCTGGTGGCTGACCCAGGAGTTGAGGTACGCTTGCGCCGTCGCTGCTGGGGTGGCGAGGTCGTCAATGTCCATAAGACCAAGAAGCGTGTGTCTCAAACAGAGTATCTGGAGACAGAGCGCCAGGTCAGCAATGCCCTCTATGAGTCACTGCTGCAACAGGCCGATCCCTATCGTTCCACCATCCGTAAGACACGTCGTAGTTTCATCTGGAAGGGTCAGTACTTTGAGATAGACTTCTTCCACGAGCCCGTCGACAACCTCATGGTGCTGCAGACCAAGGGTGTCGCTGAACAGGAGAATGTCAACTTCCCGCCATTCATCAAGGTTCTACAGGATATTACCGGTAACAAACAATACTATAACTATAACATAGCACGACGCAGATGAAGAAATTGTTTACCCTGCTGTTCTTGGTGGTTGCCATAACCACCATGACAGCCCAGACAGCACGTGATGACATCAAGGCCAATCCTTGGTTGGCAGGTTCTAACTATGTGGATTACGACCGTCAGTTGCCTGACTTCAAGTATACAGCAGCTCCTGCCGGCTACGTCCCCTTCTACTTTACCCACTATGGACGTCATGGCTCTCGCTGGCTCATCGGCGACGATAGTTATGAGCGTGTGCTGAACCCTTTGCGAAAGGCTGCCCAACAGGGCAAGCTTACTGCTGTTGGTCAGCAGACGCTGGAACAGCTGGAACAGTTTAATAAGACGACCTATAAGCGCCTTGGCGACCTGACCACTGTTGGTGAACGCCAGCACCACGGCATTGGCAAACGTATTGTCGAGCATTTCCCGGAGATTTTCAAGAGCGAGGGACTGGCCATTGATGCCCGCAGTACGGTGGTGACCCGTTGTGTGCTGTCGATGGTTGCCGAGTGTGAGGAATTCATGGCTGCCAATCCTACGGCACGCATCCATAATGATGTCAGCGAGAGTTTGCAGTATTATCTGAATCAGCCGCGTGAGGGCAAGGTTAAGGAGGCCCGCGATAATATGGACAGAAGTTTCTTGTCTGCCTATACTGAACGTAAGACTCATCCTGTGCGACTCATGAAGGTACTCTTCAACGATGTCCGCTGGGCTGCCGACAGTATCAACCAAGGTGCCTTGATGCGCAACCTTTTTGAGGTGGTTATCAATATGCAGAGCCACGATGATGGCATCGATATGCTAAACCTCTTTACCAATGACGAGCTCTACGACCAGTGGTCCATCACTAACGTCAGCTGGTATCTGCGCTATGCCAACGCTCCACAGACGGATAACGTCTTGCCGTTCAGCCAGTACAACCTGCTGAAGAATTTCATTGAGACTGCTGACAGTTGCGTAGCTATAGGTAAGCCTCAAGCCACCCTGCGTTTTGGCCACGAGGTGTGTGTCATGCCGCTGGCCTGTCTTATGGAACTGGGCACCTGTAATGCAAGCATCAACGACCTCGAACAGCTGGACCGTTATTGGCAGAACTACAAGATATTCCCCATGGCTTCTAATATCCAGCTTATATTCTTTAAACCCAAGAGTGGTCAGGGCGACATTCTTGTCAAGGCGCTTCTCAACGAGCATGAGGTCACCCTCCCCATAGAGCCTACGGGTACACCTTATTATTATAAGTGGACAGCCTTGCGGAAATACTGGTCTGACAAGCTGGAAAAGTTCTGATTGGCATTTTATCATTTCTATCTCCCCGTTCGCTGAATGAAATATAGTGTTCGCTGAAAGTGACGGGTGGGCGATTAAACGATTCATACCTTTGTTACGTCTTAATAACAGAAAGACGAACAAAAAGTATAACCTTTTAAAAAAACAAAAGTATGAAGAAAATTGTTTTAATGATGGTAGCCCTCCTGTTAATGACAGCAGTGCAGGCCCAAGAGAATGACAACAATCTGAACCAACAGCAGTTCCGTGGCCCACGACAGATGACTCCTGAACAAGTTACTGAACGTATGACCAACAATCTTAAGTTGACTGACGAGCAGAAAACGAAGGTGCTGGCACTGAACAAGGAGTATGAGCAGGTGATTGCAGGTCCTGGCATGCGTGGCCCTCGCCCTCAGCGTCCCGACGGCGAGTCTGGTGCAACAGCACAGAAAGATCAAAAGCGTCCAGAGCGTCCTCAGCTGACCGATGAGCAGCGTGAAGAGATGAAGCAGCGCATGGAGAAGCGTCAGGAGTATGAAAAGAAACTGAAGGAGATCCTGACCGAAGACCAGTACAAGCAGTATCAGGAGTCTCGTCCCGGACGTCGTGGATTTGGTCGCGGTTTCGGTGGTGGCCGTCCTGGTGGTCCTGGTCCCCGTCCACAATTTTAAGCTAAATACCAATTAAATAGGGTCTGTCCTCACGGATAGGCCCTATACACTTGGTTAATTAGCAAATTTAATAGGTAGTAGTTTTCCTAATACTCTCTATAGAAGTCGAGCGCCTCCTTAATCTCCTCCTCTGTAGCAGTTTGGTTGATACGTAGATCACCGATGTCAGCCAGCAGGGTGAAGTTGATGGCACTACCTTCGTTTTTCTTGTCGTGATGCATGAGCTCCAGCAGATGGGGGTAGTCATCACAGGTGATGTTCATCTTGCCATAGTGCTCTTTGATAAACTGTACCGTCTGTCGCATCTTGTCGGTGGGGAAGCCTGTCTTTGCACATGACAGGTAGAGTTCGACGACCAATCCGTAGGCTACGGCAAAGCCGTGCAGGATAGGTGTACGCTCCAGTGCCAGCGACTCAAAGGCGTGCCCAGCGGTATGCCCCAGGTTAAGCGCTTTGCGCAACCCTTTCTCTGTAGGATCCTCCGTGACGATACGCTGCTTGACAGCGACACTCTTGGCAACCAAAGTGGCTAGTCTTTCTAGATTATCTAGACATTCTAAATCCTCTAGATTACCTAGTATCTCTGCCCAATGCTCCTCGCTGTCAATCAGACCGTGCTTCAGCATCTCTGCATAGCCAGAGAGAATGTTCTCCCGGTCGAGGGTCTTCAGGAATTCGGTGTCCAGAATGACACAGTCGGCATTGTTGAAAACGCCAATCTCGTTCTTCAGTCCCCCGAAGTTGATGCCGGTCTTGCCGCCTACAGAGGCATCGACCATGGATAGCAGGGTCGTAGGTATATTAATATAATGTATACCGCGCTTGAAGGTTGATGCGGCAAAACCTCCTAAATCTGTAACCATGCCTCCACCGAGATTAATCATCAACGAGTGGCGTGTGGCACCCATCTGTTGCAGTTCACTCCATACGTGACTCACAGTGTCGAGCGTCTTGTGCTGGTCAGTGGCACCGATGGTGATGGTGGCGATGTCTGATGGCAGATGTTTGATGGATGAGATAAGTTCGGGTAGGCAGCATTTCTCTGTCGTCTTGTCTACCAAAACGAACAGACGATCGTAGTCGCACTCGACCAAAGCTTGGCTGAGCGACTGTTCTAAATCTTGCGATATGACTACCTTTTGTTGATCCATGGTGGTTTACTGGGTGCAAAATTACAACAAATATGGCAAAGTCGTATACAAAATGAGGTATAATTGTTAGATTTAGGTCATTTTTTTCTGTTATTGTTAAACTTTTCAACGTTTCGTGCGTCATAGAAAGCAAAACATCAATCATTAATAACAATGAGAAAGCAACTATTTATTCTACTATTCTTATTAAGTAATGTGGTAGTGATGGCTCAGCGCCATGTGAGCGGTGTGGTAGTCGAGAGCGACTCCCAAGAGCCTGTAGCACAGACCACAGTTAAACTGCTTCGTAGTGACTCTACACTGGTTACGGGCGGTCTGACATCACTGGAAGGTAAGTTCCGCGTGTCAGCACCCAAGGCAGGCACCTATATCCTGCAGGTGACATGTGTAGGTTTCAAGCCTTATACCAAGCGCATTAACGTATCTGAAGACAAGGATGTCGCCTTGGGTACGTTGGAGCTGAAGCCTGACGCTATCATGCTGAAGAACACCGTTGTGACGGGTAATGCATCTAAGGTGATTGTCAAGGCAGACACCTTTATATATAATGCTTCTGCCTATCGCACACCAGAAGGTTCTGTTGTTGAGGAATTGGTGAAGCGTCTGCCTGGTGCCCAGGTTGATGACGATGGTAAGATTACCATCAACGGTAAAGAGGTAAAGAAGATTAAGGTTGATGGTAAGGAGTTTATGACCGGCGATACCAAGACCGCCCTGAAGAACTTGCCGACAAACATCATTGAGCGCGTGCGTGCTTATGACCAGAAGAGCGACCTGGCCCGTGTCAGTGGTATTGATGATGGTGAGGAAGAGACTGTGCTTGACTTTGGTATCAAGACGGGTATGAACAAGGGTATCATGGTCAATGCCGACCTGGCAGCAGGTACAAAGGATCGCTATGCAGGCCGTATCTTTGGCGGTTTGATGAAGGATGACTTCAAGGCATTCCTTATGACCAGTGCCAACAACGTGAATGATATGGGCTTCGGTGGTGGCGGTGGCCGTTTCGGTGGTGGCCGTCAGGGCTTGACAGCTACGAAGATGACAGGTCTGAACCTGAACTACGAGAAGACAGACCTCATCACGGTGGATGGTAGCATCCGTTGGAACCACAGTGATGGTATTGCTGTCAGCAAGACGGCTTCCGAGAGTTTCATGAGCTCTTCAGTTAGCTCGTTCAGCAATCGTCTTAACGACAATAGCACACGCTCGAACAGTTGGAATGGCCAGTTCCGTATCGAGTGGACGCCAGACTCTATGACCAATATCATGTTCCGTCCGCAGTTCAACTACAACTCAAATGACGGACTGACAGAAGGCTCGAGTGCTACCTTCAGCAAGGATCCTTATAAAGTCAAGGGGGTTACAGATCCATTGAGCCAGCTGGATATCCTTAAAGATGAGAAAGACGAGGACGGTAACAGCATCGTCAAGAATAGCAATATCAACAATAGCCTGAGTTACAGCGACAATAAGAGCGTGGGTGGCTGGGGACAGTATAACCGCAAACTCAATAATTACGGACGTAACATAACCCTGCGTCTGGGTGCCAACTACAGCGAGGGTATGAGCAAGTCGTTCTCTAATGACCAGGTAAAATATTATACTGCCATCAATGGCACTCTGACTCCTGACGTGGAGAACAACCGCTATGCCGTGACACCTACCAAGAATTGGGACTACAGTATCCGTCTGACCTATAGCGAGCCTATCCTGCGTCGTACCTATCTGCAGTTCTCTTACCAGTACCAGTACAAGTATAGCAAGAGCGACCGTGGAACCTATGATCTGAGTAATCAGGGCTGGGACTTCATGAGCGTGGTTCCTTCTTTCCGTGGCTGGGATGACTATCTGTCATTGATGGGCGGTGCACCTCTTGAGGATTACAAGTCTGATAAGTTAAGTCAATTCTCTGAATACAAAAACTATATACATACAGGCGAGGTTATGTTGCGCGTGGTGCGTGATGCATACAACCTTAACATCGGTATGCAGGTGGTGCCGCAGAAGTCACGTCTCGACTATCGCTACCAAGGAAAAGAATACTCCGACATTGAGCGTACCGTGACCAACTGGGCTCCGACAGCTGACTTCCGTTGGAAGATTTCGAATGTTAGCCAGATGCGCATTAATTACCGTGCCAATACCAGTCAGCCGTCGATGACCGACCTGTTGGACATCACCGACGACTCGAATCCACTGAACATCCGCAAGGGTAATCCTGGCTTGAAGCCTTCGTTCACACAGAACATGCGCTTCCAGTACAATAACTATTGGCAGAGCTATCAGCGTAGCTTGATGGTGAATGCAAACTTCTCGACTACTGCTAACAGCATCTCCAACATGACAACGTATGATGAGAGGACGGGTGTTAACACCACACGGCCAGAGAATATCAATGGCAACTGGAATGCCTTCGCTATGGTGATGTTCAATACATCTGTCGACTCTGCTGGCTACTTCAACGTCAACACGTTCACGACCTTGCGCTATGCTCATAATGTAGGTTTTGTTAGCCTTCAGGGACAGAATTCTCAGGAGTCAGTGACACGCTCTACAACCTATGGTGAGCGCCTGTCTGCCAGCTATCGTAACAGTTGGTTCGAGCTGGAACTGAATGGTTCTCTGGACTATATGCATGCCCGCAGTGAACTGCAGAGCAACAACGACCTCGACACCTGGACATTCTCTTATGGTGGTAGTGTGATGGTTACTGCTCCTTGGGGTACTCAGTTATCTACCAATATGAATATGAACAGCCGTCGTGGTTATAATGATGAGGCTATGAACACCAACGAACTCATCTGGAATGCCCAGATTGCACAGTCGTTCCTGCGTGGTAACGCACTGACACTGTCGCTGCAGTTCTATGATATCTTGAAAAAGCAGTCTACCTTCAGCCGTGCTATCTCAGCTATGCAGCGTACTGATACAGAATATAATGCTATCACAAGCTACGCAATGCTGCACGTCATCTACCGTCTGAACTTGTTCGGAGGCTTGGGTAACAACCGTCGTGGTCAGGGTGGTCCTGGCTTCGGTGGCCCTGGTGGTCGTGGTGGCCGTGGTGGCGGTTTCGGTGGTCCTGGCGGCGGCTTCGGTGGCGGACGTCCTGGTGGCGGTGGCTTCGGTGGCCCTGGCCGCTTCTAAGAAGTGAAAAGTATTTAGATAAAAAGACTGCGCTACTCGATAGGAGTTAGCGCAGTCTTTTTTGTCTAACGTATAATGTTAGTTTATTGTTGCTTATCCAGTTCTGCCAGGTTAGCGGCAATCATCTCGTCGGTAACGGTGTAGTTCTGCAGGTCGCCCTTGATGAATGAGTCGTAGCTAGGCATGTCAATCAGTCCGTGACCAGAGAGGTTGAAGAGGATTACCTTCTCCTCGCCAGACTCCTTACACTTCTTGGCCTCGCGGATAGTGGCAGCGATAGCGTGGCAGCTCTCAGGAGCGGGGATGATACCCTCAGTCTGTGCAAAAAGCATACCAGCCTCGAAGGTCTCGAGCTGAGGAATGTCAACACCGTGCATCAGGCCGTCCTTAATCAGCTGTGAGATAATCATGCCAGCACCGTGGTAGCGCAGACCACCAGCGTGGATGTTGCTTGGCTTGAAGTTGTGGCCCAGTGTGTACATAGGCAACAGCGGAGTATAGCCTGCCTCGTCACCGAAGTCATAACGGAACTGACCGCGTGTCAGCTTAGGACAACTGTCAGGTTCTGCAGCAATGAACTCTGTATTCTTGCCGTCGAGAAGATTATGACGCATGAAGGGGAAAGCAATACCACCGAAGTTAGAACCACCACCGAAGCAGCCAATTACGATGTCGGGATACTCGCCAGCCATCTGCATCTGCTTCTCAGCCTCCAAACCTATAATGGTCTGGTGCAGACCTACGTGGTTCAGTACTGAGCCCAGCGTATATTTACAATTAGGTGTGGTCGTTGCCAACTCTACAGCCTCAGAGATGGCAGTACCCAGCGAACCTGAGTGGGTGGGATCCTTGGTGAGGATATCCTTACCGGCACGGGTAGACATCGAAGGCGAACCCTCAACGACAGCGCCAAAGGTACGCATGATACTGCTGCGGTAAGGTTTCTGTTGCATGGTAATCTTTACCTGATAAACTGCGCAGTCCAGTCCGTAGATCTTGGCGGCATAGCTCAGGGCAGCACCCCACTGACCAGCACCAGTCTCTGTAGTTACATTGGTAGTTCCTTCCTGCTTGGCATAGTAGCACTGCGGCAGGGCAGAGTTGATCTTATGCGAACCCAGCGGGTTGGTTGACTCATTCTTGAAATAGATGTGGGCAGGAGTACCCAGCGCCTCTTCCAGTGCATAGGCACGTACCAGCGGAGTTGAACGGTAATACTTGTACTTCTCAAGCACGTCCTCGGGAATGTCTATCCAACGGTGCTCAGTGTCTAGCTCCTGCACACAGCATTCGCGAGGGAAGATGTGTGCCAAGTCGTCGACGCCAAGGGGCTGCTTGGTAGCAGGGTGGATGGGCGGCATGGGCTTGTTGGGCATGTCGGCCTGGATGTTGTACCACTGTGTTGGAATCTCACTCTCCTGAAGGATGAATTTTTTCTGTTTTGTCATTGTTTCTTGTTTGTTGGTTAGTGATTACCGCATGCAAAGGTACATAATTTAATGAATAATGAAGAATGAAGAATGAAGAAAATTACATCTGTCTTACATTTTTTTCTTAACTCTTAACTCTTAACTCTTATCTTTTTGCTACCTTTGCAAGCAATTATGACAACTATACTCATTGTATTGCTGTATTTTGCCCTGTTGTTTGCCATTAGCCGATGGACAGGACGACGGGCAACAAACGAGACGTTCTATCGTGCCAACAGACAGTCACCATGGTATATGGTGGCTATAGGTATGGTGGGTGCGTCCATCTCTGGCATTACTTTCATCTCTGTTCCTGGCATGGTGAACAGTATCGGTATGACATACCTACAGACATGTATGGGCTTCATCGTGGGTTATGTGGTTATTGCCTTTGTGCTGTTGCCGCTCTACTATCGTCTGAATCTGACCACTATCTACAGCTATCTAGGGCAACGCATCGGCCATAGAGCATACAAGACGGGTGCCTCGTTCTTCCTCCTATCGAAGATGACGGGGGCTGCTGTGCGTTTCTATGTGGTGTGCTGGATACTGATGGAGTGTGGATTAGGTGGCGCTGGCGGGGAAACTGCTGGTGGACATGATAGTTGGCTGTTTGCTGTTGTTGTCGTGGCAATGACAGCCCTCATTTGGTTATATACTCGACAAGGCGGCATCAAGACACTGGTATGGACCGACGTTCTACAGACTATGTGTCTGTTTGGTGCCTTACTCCTTATTATATATAAGGTGGTGGGCGATTTAGGAATGACAATGGGTGACGCAGTGGTGACTATAAAGAATAGTGAACTGTCACGCGTCTTTGTGCTAGATGACTGGTTTTCCAAACAGTATTTCTGGAAACAGTTCCTTAGTGGTGCTTTCATTGCTATCGTGATGACGGGACTGGATCAGGATATGATGCAGAAGAACCTGACATGCCGTTCTCTGCGTGACGCACAAAAGGATATGTGTACATACGGTGTCGCTTTTCTGCCTGCTAATCTGTTGTTTCTGTCGTTGGGCGTGCTCCTCACCATGTGGTATCAACAGCAGGGAATTGCTTTGCCTGTCAAAGGCGACGAACTGTTGCCTGCATTCATTCAACAGACATCTTCCATCAGCCCTCTTACATCATACATTTTCATGCTGGGCATGGTAGCGGCGGCCTTCTCCAGTGCTGACTCAGCCCTGACGGCCCTGACTACCAGCTACTGTGTGGATATCTGTGGACGACCTGACGATGAGCGGTTGCGCCGTCGGGTACATATCGCTATGGCGGGCATCTTCGTGGTGTTTATCCTGATATTTAGAGTACTCAATTCCACTAGCGTCATTGATGCTATCTATATTCTATGCTCCTATACCTATGGCCCGCTGTTGGGACTCTTTGCTTTCGGCTTGCTGACGAAACGTCCTACCAACGACCGTTTGGTGCCATACATCTGTGTGGCATCTCCCATTGTCTGTTATCTGCTGGACATGATTGTAGGACAACTGACGGGTTATCGTTTTGGCTACGAACTGCTGATGCTCAACGGCTTCCTCACCTTCCTCGGTCTCTGGTTTTCTGGGAAAGTCAACAGCTAATCATTACCTCTCAACTGTAGGAAATATTCTTTAGGCTGCATACCCGTGACACGCTTGAAGGAGGTGGCAAAGTATTTGGGATCTTTAAATCCTACTTGGTAGGCGATGTCACTAACACGCAGGTCAGGATTCTCCTTGGCCAGCTTACAGGCTGTCTTGATGCGTATGTCGCGGGCAAAGTTACTGATGTTCTTGCCTGTGAGTTCACGAATCTTATTATATAAGGTACTGACGCTGCATCCCATATCAGAAGCGAAGGTCTGACGGTCATAGTCGGTCTCACTGATATGGTCGTTAATGCATTTGACGGCACGTCGCAGAAATTCCTGGTCGGCAGAGTGGGGGGCTTGCATGATTTCCCGTAGACTGCTGTTGCCCTCTTCGTAACCAGTGGGCAACTCTATGGTAGGTACGCGCAGCTCAATATTGCTAGGAATATGGAAGGCTGATGAGGTCTCACTCTCCAACTGTTCCGCTTCATAGGCGTCTTTTTTGATGGGCAGCTCTATTATGGTGGTGTTTCCTTGCCGTTCCAAGTATTCATTTCTGATGGTTCCACGATGGTAGGCTACCATGTAGTGGATGATGAGTAGGCCTGTCTCGCTCATCTTTGGTCCATTATCACTAATACGGATGGTGATGCTGTCGTATTCTTGATTGGTATAGGCAGCGATATTAACTTTTCCATTCTGATCCAGACGCTTTGCAGTATCTGACAATAGCAGAAGTAATATTCTGTCTAACAGTTCTGTATCTATCCATCCCATCATACTCTCTGGATCAACCTTCATCTTAAACTCAATACCTCTGTGTTCCAAGAGTGTTTTGACGTTTTCACTACTTTCTTTCAGAAAATGCATGATATCATTGCTGCTGACACGCAGGCCAATGTGCTCAGGAAGGGGGAAATGAGGGTCCTGAGAAGGCTGGTGTAGCTTCTGATAGATGATAATTGTTACTAAAAAAACAATTATTCCGATGAATATGATATGACTGCTAATCATTTATTATTATTGAAAACGTAAACAAAAGTATATTTTTTCTTTCATTTTACCTAATTTTAGTGGTTAAAAAGATGTTAAATGGGTGTATTTTGGTTTGAAAAACGATATTTGAGGTCGAAAAAACGTAGAATTAACGATAATTGAACCATATTTAATGTTATCTAAACCTATATATAAAAAATATTAATTATCTTTGCAATGTCGATAAAAGATTGGCGAATCGCTATCGATTATAGAGTGTTTCATACTCTAATTCATAACAAGAGATTTTTAATGGTTAAGGTTTATGGTTGATTAATTTAGTTTTTACATGGAAAAGCCTCGCTGTGAAGCGGGGCTTTTCTGATTTTTGTCTCTCCCCTAAGTTAGGGGAGGTAAGGTGGGGTTTGAAGGAGCGTTTGTTCAGACCCCCTATGTCCCCCTAACTTAGGGGGATTATGAGTTCTCCAAAAGGAAGCGTTCTGCTTCGATGGCAGCCTGACAGCCTGTGCCAGCTGCGCTGATGGCCTGACGATAGACTGGATCGGCACAGTCTCCGGCAACAAAGACGCCAGGCAATTTGGTGCGTGGTGTACCATCAATCTTCTTCAGGTAGCCTACCTCGTCGGTTTCCAGCCACTCCTTGAAGATGTCTGTATTAGGCTTGTGGCCGATGGCCAGGAAGAAGCCGTCAATCTGGATATCCACCAGCTGTTCATCGTCTTCGCCCTTACGCTTTACCAGATGAGCGCCTTCTACACCGTTTTCGCCGAATAGGCCGAGGGTATTGTGCTCAAACAGAATCTCTATGTTCTCTGCAGCCATTACACGGTCTTGCATGACCTTAGAAGCACGGAGGAAGGGCTTACGGACAATGAGATATACCTTCTTGGCCAATCCACTCAAGTAGAGCGCATCTTCGCAGGCAGTGTCGCCACCGCCAACTACAGCTACGGTCTTCTTACGATAGAAGAAACCGTCGCAGGTAGCGCAGGCAGAGACGCCTTGTCCGTTGTACTTACGCTCATCGTCCAGTCCCAGATACTTGGCAGATGCACCAGTAGCTATGATGACTGTCTCGGCTTCTATCTCGTTGTTGTTCTCATCCCATGCTTTGTAGGGGCGGTTGGAGAAGTCGACGCGCACGATAGAGCCGTCGCGGATGTCGGCACCAAAACGCTCGGCCTGCTCACGGATATCCATCATCATCTGGTTGCCGTCAACGCCCTGAGGGTAGCCGGGGAAGTTCTCTACCTCGGTGGTTTGTGTCAGCTGACCGCCAGGCTGCATACCACTATACTCTACAGGGTGCAGGTTGGCGCGGCTGGCATAAATAGCGGCAGTGTATCCTGCCGGACCACTGCCAATTATCAAACATTTTACGTGTTCCATCGATTTATTTTAGCAATTCTTCGATTTTCTTGGCGATATTCTCGATTTTCTCTGTTGGCTCGAAGCGAGCTACGACCTGTCCCTTCTTGTTAATCAGGAACTTGGTGAAGTTCCACTTGATGTCAGCCTTCTCCTTGTAGTCTGGGTCTGCCTTGGTGAGCATGTCGTCAAGAATATGAGCAATGGGGTGCTCCATGTCCCAGCCGGCAAAACCTTTCTGCTCCTTCAGGAACTGGAACAGAGGCTCAGCATCGTCGCCATTCACCTTCACCTTCTTGAAACGAGGGAATTCGGTGCCGAAGTTAAGCTTACAGAATTCATGGATGCTCTCGTCAGTGCCTGGAGCCTGCTGGCCGAACTGGTTGCAGGGGAAGTCGAGAATCTCGAAACCATCAGCATGGTACTTCTTGTACAGGGCTTCCAGCTCGTCGTACTGGGGTGTAAAGCCACACTTCGTGGCGGTGTTGACGATGAGCAGTACTTCGTTGGCATACTCTTTCAGAGAGACGTCCTTTCCTTTTCTGTCTTTGACAGTGTAGTCGTAAACGGTTTTCATTGTGTTGTTTTTGTTGTAATATTTATTCTATAATTAAAGTCGTATCATTGCTTGCAGCAAAGATACGACTTTTCCTTGGGAAAACCAAAGGTTTTACATTTTTTTGCGATATATTTTACATACCCCAGAAGTTGCGGTCTACCGAAGACTCTACTTCCTTTTCGACGTCGTCGGGTAGATTACAGAAGAAGTCGATGCCTGTCATCTGTTCCAGCTGATCGATGCTAAACACATAGTTTTTGGGACTTGTGCCGTTTTTAGCGGGGTTGGCATGTTCCAGAATGAACGCAATACCTCTGTATTTATTAGACAACTTGCTGACGATGCCCATGAAGAAGTATTCGGGAACTGTCAGTCCTGAAGATGTTGGCGATAAAAGATGCTGGTCGTCAATGGTGCCTCCCTTGACAACATATAACGTCTCGCGGTATTTGTTGCTGTTCCATTTACGCACTTGATTCTCCATGTTTGCCCATGTTCCTTCGTTCAGCTTGCTAGTCTGGGGCATTATGTTCGACAGGTAAAAAGTCTGCTCATTGGCTTCCATGGAGTTCAAACGGTCGGCGGAGGCGCAGATGTGACCGCGCGAATAGCCTGAACCGCGATAGTCGCTTAACTCCGTACGATACTCAACGGGCAGGTCGGGATCAGGCTGGAAAGGATCGCCATAGCGATAGTTTTGCAGATTCAGCATGGCCCACTCGTTGTCAGTCTGGTATTGCCAGTTATTGCGGTTCCAACTGCTACCACTGTTGCCACTGTACATCTGAAAGGCTGTCCATCGCTGGGCTTTCTTGGCATTGTTCCACTCGATAACGTAGTTGATGCCGTAGGCTTCGGTGCTGCGGATTAGGATATAATTGCCGTTGCCGCCAACGATGTGGGGCATTTCGTAACGTGAGTCCAAATTGTTGTTACCGGTAACATTCTTGTTGGTGTTCGACTGGTCGCTGGATGTGCCGTTTGTCACAATCAAGGCAGCAGAGCCACTTGTGTCTTTTTTACCAGATTTGTTGCCAGTGGGCAGTTTGTCGTCATCTCCTGCTTCGCAACCTACGAAGACAATGAGCGCTAATGCTGACAGAAATAGATTAAACTTTTTCATAGTGTCGGATTTTTTAGTCGTTTTAGTTTGTTGTTGTTTGTTTCCTCTTTAGAAAGGTAAAGGTGCCCACAAGGCATATGCAACTACCCTGTACGCACCTTCAAAATGTCTTGCTTGAAATATAGTATCTTATTTCTTCGCAGCCTTACCGTAGCGGCTCATGAACTTATCAACACGACCAGCGGTGTCGACGAGCTTGCTCTTACCAGTGTAGAAGGGGTGAGATGTGCTCGAGATTTCAATCTTTACCACGGGGTAAGTTTCGCCTTCGAACTCTACGGTGTCATTAGTTTTAGCGGTAGAGCGCGAGAGGAACATATCGCCGTTGGACATGTCCTTAAACACGACGGGGCGATAGTTTTCTGGATGAATACCTTTTTTCATTTTACTTGTTAATTATTACTTGTTATTTGATATATGTGCATATTGCGGCTGCAAAGGTACGAATATTTTTCGTATTGACCAAATCTTTCTTGGTTTATTTTCTATTATTGCTATAATAATAGGTACGTAGTGCGGGCGTACTTGTCTTTCTAATAGCTGTAGCGACTGCTGAGATAGCTATTCCCGCTGACGAGACAGTTGTATACGCGAAAAAGTCGTACGACTTTTCCAAAAGTGGTACCACTTTCTGCTGGGAACAGCTAATACGCGACTGGGAATAGCTAATACAGACGTGGGATGGGCTGTCTCGTGCGCGCGTGCGCATGCACGCTCCGCGCGAAGGCTTTTTGAAAAATCGCTTTCACTTTCACAATACCTTATATACAGGGCCTCTGAGCCATTTTACCCAATTTTGACGTTTCACAAACGTTTCACACTTTTCTGTGAAAGCGATGTGAAACGTTTAGCGCACTCTCCATACGTATGAATAGCTGAAAACTGCCTATTTACAGGGCTTTTTCGCACGAGTGTGAAAGTGAAAGCAATTTTTTGAGAACCTAAAATTGAAAAAAGCAATCGGTGATAAATATAACGGCTGCACGCCAGGGTGGTGTGCAGCCGAATATTTAGGTGTAAAGTGCAAATTACTTAATGCTAACAGTCTTAATCTCCCATGTAGGAGCGACAGCTGTAGTGCTGACATACTTGAAAGCAACCTTAACGTTCTCTTTGCCTGCATAGGCTTTGAGGTCTACGGTGCTGTCTACAAATGTCCAGCTTGACCCATTAGGCAGATTTGCAATGGTTGCCTCTGCCCAGTTGGCTCCATCGAATACCATTACTTTGATATGATCTGTAATAGTACCTTCTTTGACGTAGTTACATGCATTGTTGAAGGTCATTACGGGAGCTGTCGCATTTTTCAGGCTGAATGCTGGAGAAACGAGCCAACTTTCAGCGGCATGGTTGGTGTTATTTGCAAATGCAGAGGCCTTCATGTATCCTTTGCTATCAGCTTTCCATACATATGTCAAACTGCCGAGATCCTTGTCCTCAATTGTGAAATCACCCTGACCGTTTGCAAATGATGCGTTAAGAATGTCGTCACTAGGTGTGGGCGTATCACCGCCGCCTTCGCCACCTTCACCACTTTCGCTGCCTTCACCTTCAAAAGTGATAACCATGGTTTGAACGCGTATCTGTACACCACCTTTAGCCTCAGTGTTGTCATTGCATATAGTTACAGTTTGGCCTTCTTCTTTAGCATATGCCATGTCATTTCCAATGTAGTCAGTTCCGTTGTATGAATCACAGTTCATGACAATTTTAGCAATCTTTTTAGAGCCTTTAACTGTAATTTGATTCTTAGCATATACACGTACACCCTTTGTTGCAGCATAGAATGTAGGCTTATTGCTTGTATTCTCACCGCCGGCAAATTCAATAGTAGTTCCATTTGATAAAGTAACTGTTGTTGCAGCTGCTTTGTCTTCCCAACCTTGAGCATTGAAGTCAACGGTTACAACATCAGAACCTGTCACAGTAGTACTTGTGAATGTTAATACAGTTCCCTCAACGGTCTTTGTCATGGTTGCTCCTGATGGCGTATCACCGCCACCACCTTCACCGCTACCACTAGCAGTTTCGCCGTTGAGTGAATAAATCTTGCTGCCCTGCTTGAATTCCTTGGTGCTCTTAAACAGCGTCAGTGTACCAACAACGATAACTTCATCACCAATCTTAAGATCATCAGCCTTAATCTTCTCGCCTCCGAGTCCGTATCCACGGTAAACTTCCAAAGTTGTTGTGCCGCCTTTCTCATCTGCGATGAAATACGTTGCATTACCATAATCGTTGCCAGGAGCATCTTTCTCGTCGAAAGCTGTAATGAATCCCTTTACGTATGCTTCCGTAGAGCTAGCATCACCGTCCTTGAAGTCGTCCATGTTAGCTAAAGCCTGAGCTACTGATATTGGTTCCTTATCTGTACCCCAGTTTTTGTCGTCAGGAGTTTGTTCTTCGGGTGCCTTGTCTGTAACTGTACAGGTTGCGACCTCCCATGTACCAGCCTTGCTGCTGGTGCTGGTGTACTTGAAAGCTACTGTTACGTTATTCTGACCTACAAATTTAGCCAAATCAGCTGTGGCATCTACATAGGTAAAGTCCTTGTTTGATGGCCATTGACTCAGTTCAACTGCCTCCCATGTGGCTGAAGAAATCTCAGCACCTTGGGTGTAGTTAGAGCTGACCATAATAGCACATGCAGCTGCGGGACCTGTTGTTGGGAAGTAGTTTGCTGCATGATTAACGTTCAGAGTAGCTTTCTCTACACTGCTAAGGTCGAATGCAGGACCTACCAGCCAACTTTCACTCTCATAGTTGGTACTTGACGACTTGTCATAAGCGGTTGCTACCATGCCATACTTCTTGTCATTTGTCCAGATAGAACCAGTAAATCCTGCAGGATGGTTTACATCCATGACCTTCCAGCTACCTTGACCATCTTTAAAGTTTGTGGACATGATGGTGCCCTCTGGGGTGTCACTGCCGCCACCGGTACCCGGCATGTTATAGGGCGCAGGAACGTCAGAGCAGGCAGTAAATGCGAATGCTGTAACAGCTATCGCAAATAGTGATTTAATTGTCTTTTTCATATCAATAGTTTTTTAGTTGTCAATAAAGGTTATTTAATAATTTCGATGTCGCTTGCGTTGCGAATCAGAATTTGCCACGTTGAGTTATAGCGGGTAGCAATACCGGTGATGTTGCAAGGAATGGGCTGTTTCTTGGTTTCGTCGTATGGAAGCTTTTCACCAGCGAAGTCTGCATAGCTACTTGTGCGTACTACAATATTCGAACCAAGGTCTTTGCCGTCTTGCTTCATCTGACGGTTAGTGTTGCTCTCACCCTGAGGAGCAAAAACATTCTTACCATCAGCATCAGTGAAGGTCACATTTTTGATAGTCACCAATTTTGCACAATTGCCGTTCAAGTCCTTTCTAAAGTCTTCATCGAAGTCTACGGGCTTAATCTCATCGGCTTTCACATCATTGATGTTCTTAAGAACTTTGAAATGCTGAGCCCAGATGTCCTTAGACATACGGCCGATGCTGCTTCCATTGTAAGGGGCACCTAACTCTGGCTGTTTACGGTAACCACCGATGTAGAGCCCTTTCAGATCTACCAATATTTCCTGGCCGAGGGGGAGATAACCGCTAATACCACCCTGATTGACAGCGATGATGATACCGCGTGTGGCATCTTGTAGGCAGAACTGCTTGTAGAGGTTGCCGCCTATATCATTTCCACTTACCCATCCTTTAATCTGGATGTCTTCTTCGATGAGTTTATTCTCATCAGTGCTGGCAAATACATTAGGATATTTGTCAATCAACTGCTGAATGGTTATGACGTTAGTCTCCTTAATGTCGTTGTTGCCATAGGGAGGAGTTGAGAAACTTGGCTCGTCCCAATTGCCGTTCTGACAGGCTGCAAATAGGCCACAGACGGCAGCGAAGATATAATATTTAATGTTCTTCATATGTTGTATCCTCCTTTTATTTAGAACAAGTAAGTAAACTGAATCATACCGTTGATGCCGTTAGCATAGAACTTCTTGGGGCTATTCGCGAAATTGTAGGTGCGGATAGGCTCTCCGTTCTCATTCAGGTCACGACGGTTCTGCTCCATACCACCTGTGCAAATCTTGGTGTTGTTCAGAATGTTAGAAACCATGAGGTTTACACGGAGCTGACCCTTCTTCAGGCGGAAGCTCTTGCTGATAGAGGCGTCGAGCATGAAACCACCCTTACCTTCGGCCTGATCAGGCAGTGTAGACAGGTCGTGTACACCGTCGTTGTCGGGATCGGGGAAGTCGCTATAGTAGCGGGTGATGGGTGAATAATAGAGGTAAATCTTGTCGTAGTAGTTACCAATGAGGTCGAAATACCAGAAATTCCAGTGGTATGACAGGTCAACGCTGGCTGCTGCAAGTGGCGTGCCGCCTTCGCGCATACCCTTGTTGACGCAGATGTCTTCGTGATAGAGGCTACCAGTCTTTGAGTCTGGCTCAGCATTTGACTGCATATAGGTAACATTGGCGTTGTTAATGTACTTAGCCTCGCTGATAGTACCCAGAGTCTTGATGCTGAACAGCTCAGTAACCTTGAAGTTCAAACCCAGCTCAACACCGTAGTACTCCTTATTGATGCCAGTAAGAGAGATGTAGGTGAAGCTGTGTGCAATGTCAGAGTAAGCCATAGAATACTCGGTGACATCCTCCAAACGGCTGTAGTAACCGTTGATGTTGGCCTTCAGCCAAGGGAAGGTAAACATCATGCCGAACTCAGCACTCATGTTACGCTCCAGCTTCAGATCCTTTGCAAAGTCGTTGTTGACTTGAGGAGCAATGAAAGCAGTACGTGCAGTAGGAGCCTTCCACTCATAACCGCCACCGAGCATCATAGCTACGCCCTTGCCTAATGTGTAGTGTAAGCCAATCTTACCGCCACCATCCAGGAACTTGGCCGTGCCGCCCTTGCCGAAAGAGTTGTCCTTTGCCAAACCGTTACGCATCTTACCTTCACGCTGGATAGAAGTGCCTGTTACGCGTCCGTTCAAGAAAAGGTGAAGCTTGGTGAAGTCAACAGAGTAACCTGCCCATGCGCCAGCCTTGTTTACAAAGACGTTATAGTCATAACCGAAACGGTCGCCTTCTTTTACCAAAGCGTTGGGGTTGTTCAAGTCGTACTGTACCTCGGTAGCATCCTCAGCGTATTCACCAACTGCATAGGTGTTGACATTGTGGAAATACTTGGCACCCAACAGGTCTTCCATCGTCTGGTAGTGCATACCCTTGTTGGTAGAGAGGTTGAAACCAAGGTTCAGCTGTGAGTTCTTGCTCAGACGAGTGGTCAGCGTGCTGCTGAGGCTGAATGCCAACTGGTCATCGTGGTAGGCCTGCTGATAGTACATGGCATCTGCATTCTGCACGTTGGCAGCCTTGTTGGCATAGTACATACCGTCCCAGTTGAGCTGGCGGTTAGCTTTCGATGCACTCAGATAGTTGTAGGCAGCTTGCCAGTTGGCTTTGTCTGTTTCACTACCTGTGTCATTCCATACATCATAATAATAAGATGGCATCAAGCTATAGTAGTCTGGAGCCGGGTTGGTCGCATTGTTGTAGTTCAGACGAGTGCTGCTGTACATAGAGTATTTGCCTAACAGGCTGGTAACGAGCTTCATGTCCTCGTTGATCTTGTAGTCCCAGGTCAGCAATGCTGAGGGGGTAAAGCTGTTAACGATACGGGAATTACGCTTCTTGCCATCCTGATAACCCCAGTTAGGATTGTAGAAATTGTTGTTGGCAATCCAGTACATTTCGTCAGTAGATGCTGACTGAGCACCACGCTCTGTGGGATTACCCCAAGTGACGAGTGAGACAGAGTGCTGGTCGTTGATGATTTTCTCGGCACCAAGGAAGTAGCTCAGTGCGTTGTAGAACGTACCTTCCACATTGGCAGTCTCCATGTTTGCCCAACGGTATGTCAGGTTACCAGAGAAAGCCCATCCGTTAGGCATAACACCAGTGTTGTAGGTGTACATACCACGAACGGTGTAGTTGCGGTTTGCACCTGTCAACGACACGCGTGAGCCTGTAGCCATAGCACTCGGACGGAAATTGTAGTTGCTTGAACCACCCAGTGACGACATGGCGAAGTTGTTGTCCTCGAAAGGAAGTGCCGACTCCACGTTACGTGTCTGGTTATTCAAACCACCGATGAAGGAGAAGTTAAACTCGCCACGTTCTGCATCATTGGCAGGGTTGCCGTTGATGTACATCTCGTTATACTTGGAGTTGTAACCTCTGAACTTGAATCTAGCAGCGCTGAAGCGGAAACCCACTTGGCTGGCATACACGTTGTTGTTAGAGCCCACAATAGTGATGTTTTGAGTGACATCGTCATCTCCACCAATCTGGGCCTCAGTAAATGTAAAGGCTTCTTCGGTCAGTTCCGCTTTGACGTCAGTCTCGGAAGGAGCCTCCTTCACCTGGGCTGATGCTGAGCTTACGACACAAAATGCCATTAAAAGTAATTTAAGGTGTTTTTTCATAAGCGTTAGTTTTTTTAGTAACTATATATTTGTTTTGGTGCAAAGATAAGGAATAAAATGCAAAAAAGAGTAACTTTTCGTGTTTTTTTTTGAAAAAAGTTAGTTTTTCTCAAAAATTATCACTAACTTCGCAACCATAAACTGGTAATTAAATGTAAAACTATGAAAAAACTATTGTTGACGATTGCTGTACTGTTTCTAGTGGGAACGGTAAGTGTAATGGCTCAGGAGAAGAAATATTCCGTTTATGCCATCGGTTTCTACAACCTCGAAAACTTGTTTGATACATGCCACGATGAGGGTCATAATGACTATGAGTATCTGCCTGACGGAAAGAATAAGTGGTCAGGATTGAAATACAGACACAAGCTACGCAATATGGCCCGCGTGCTGGCAGAGATGGGTACAGACAAGCTTCCTACGGTAGGATGTGCAGCGATTGGCGTCTCTGAGGTAGAGAATGATGGCTGCTTGGCAGATCTCTGCGAGCAGGAGCCTCTGAAGAAGCGCAACTTCCAGCATCTGCTGATAGAAGGTCCGGACCATCGTGGTGTGGACTGTGGACTGTTGTATAATCCGGCATTGTTTACGGTTCGCAATGTGAAGCTTGTACCTTATATATATGACAAGCCTGAGGATGCCCGTCGTGCCACTCGTGGTTTCTTCGTGGTTAGTGGTACACTGGCTGACGAGCATGTCACCATCATCGTCAACCACCTGCCCTCACGTGGTGCTGTGAGCTACTATCGTGAACTTGGCGGTAAGCAGATTCGTGCCGTGAAGGACTCGCTGTTGAAGGATGATCCCAATGTCAAGCTCTTCATTATGGGTGATATGAACGACGACCCCGCTGATCCTTCTATGTCGAAATCTCTGGGTGCCCAGCGCGAAATCAATGACGTGAAGCCCGGTGGCCTGTACAATCCATTCTGGAATATCCATGCCAGTGGAACAGGTACGCTGCGCTATGACGGAGCATGGAACCTCTTTGACCAGATTATCATGTCGCACTCACTGCTGAACCAGAAAGGCAAGAAGGACTACTCAACTCTGAAGTTCTGGCAGGCACAGATATTCCGTCGTGACTACCTCTTCCAGCAGGATGGTCGTTACAAAGGAAACCCGTTGCGTACGCATGCCGGTGGTGTATGGCTTGATGGCTATAGCGATCACCTGCCTACGCTGGTTTATCTTGTAAAAGAACAAAAGCAATAATATATTAAATAATGTACATTATCGGAATAGCAGGCGGTACAGGCTCTGGAAAGACCACCGTCGTCAAGAGAATTGCCAGTGTGCTGCCACCTCATTGTGCAGCCATAGTACCCTTGGACTCGTATTATAATGATACGACGGGATTGACTGATGAAGAGCGTAAGGCCATCAACTTCGACCACCCTGACGCCTTCGACTGGAAGTTACTCACAGAGCATATCAAGATGCTGAAGAATGGTCAGGCCATTGAGCAGCCCACCTATTCATACATCATCTCTAACCGTCTGCCCGAGACGATACATGTCGAACCTAAGCCCGTTATCATTCTGGAAGGTATCATGACGCTGCACTATAAGAAGCTACGCGACATGATGGACCTGAAGATATTCGTGGATACCGACTCTGACGTACGACTCATCCGTAACATCCGTCGCGATGTGGTGGAGCGTGGACGTACTGTCGACATGGTGCTTGACCGCTATGAGAAAGTCCTCAAACCCATGCACGAACAGTTTATCGAACCCACGAAGAAGTTTGCGGACCTCATCATTCCCTGGGGTGGCGACAACAAGACGGGTATCCATATCCTCAAAACCTATATCGAAGGCATTGTTACCAATGTATAACGGAGAGAAAACAGTAGAAGAGAGTGGCGCAACCACTCTCTTCTTAGTACGTCATGGTGAGACCATTGACAATGCCCGCCAGATTATGCAGGGACAGACGCAGGGCTGTCTGAACGAGCGGGGTAGGGAACAGGCACAGCAGGTGGCGCAGCGTCTGGCTGACGAACCTTTCGATGCCGTTGTCGCCAGCGACCTACACCGTGCTATACAGACCGCAGAAATCATTGCTGCGCCTCACGGTTTACCCGTTTCGACCACTCCACTGCTGCGTGAGCGTGACTGGGGCAGCTTTACGGGGCGTTTCATTCCCGACCTGAAAGGTGAGGTGTGGCCAGACGACATAGAGAGTGAACAGGCATTGTTGCAGCGTGCTGCTGACTTCCTACAATACATGACGGCCACCTATCCCGGTAAGCGGGTGGTGGCCGTTGGTCATGGCATCATCAACAAAGCAATTCTTTCTGTCTATGCGGGATGCACGATGCGTGAGGTACAGCGTATGATGAATGCTGAAGTGCGCCTGTTAACGGTGTCTACCGAACGAACCGCCACTTCTGCTTCCGCCGCTATGGCTGCTACTGCTGCGGCTGCCTCCGCTGAAACCTCCTCGAGAAGCGCTGCTGCTGGAACTACTACTACGGCTTCCGCCGAATGAGCCACTACGGCTACCGAATGAACCACTGCTGCGACTGCCACCGAAAGCTCCGCTACTACGGCTTTCGCCGACAGAGCTACTGCTGCGGTTCACTGTGGTTCGTGTAGAACTGGTACGTGGTCCACCAGAGTTGTCTGGGCGATGGCGATTCGTGCCAAAGTCTCTGACAGTGCCGTGGTCTTTACCCGTGTTCCCTTGGTGACCCAATGAACCTCCATGGTGTTCTGGTCTTCCATCGTGATGGCCAAACGAACCTCCATGATGTCCAGGTTTTCCATTATGTCCTATTGAGCCTCCGTGATGGTGACGGAAGTCACCACGATTCCAGCGGTCGTGCATGCCGAAGTGTGTGCCTCCGGCAGGACGGAAGTGGTGGCGATGGCTATAGTAATAGCCGTGGGTGCCGTGTAGGTGCCATGCGTGAGCACCTCTATATGTAGCGTAGAACACGGGGCGTCCGAAGTAGAAGTAGTCGCGGTGCGGATAGCGGGCATAGATGCCGAAGTGCCAATAACCTGCGCTCCAGTACAGGGGACGGTAGAAATAGCTGGCAGCGATATATGCCTGCCACTGGGCGTCGAGCAGTATGTAGCTAAGGTCGCGGTTGCGGCGCTCCCAGTAGTCGCCATAGACATCGTCGTAACTCGTCACACCCATCAGGTAGTCAAGGTTGATTTCGTAGGCGGCCTCATACTGTTCGTCAGTAAGATTCAGCTCGTAAGCCATCTTATCGGTTAGGAACAGGGCCTCGTTGCGAGCCTGTTCGTAACTCATTGCCTTGCCCGATGCTGCTATCGTCAGCATTGCTAAAAGGGCTATCATCATCTTCTTCATAATCGCAGTTGTTTTATGTTCTCGCTGCAAAGTTATGAAGAAAATGATGATAGCACAAAGGATTATCCCTAAACCCACAGGGGGATTTCCCTATACTTGATTAGAAGGCAAGGACGGCACGAGCTTTAAGTGTATTGATCTTAGGTGTACTTTGAATACTAGCACTCGTGTCACTACCGACATAGATACAATATCCGTTATCGCCTGAACTGGTAGTACTCGTCCAATATTTCTCAGAGGTTGTTACATTTGCACTACAAGCGGTAAGTTTATCTCTGAATCCAGCATTAGTCATATCGGAAGCCGCTGATGAAGCATCGCCATCTTTCCTACATGCCAAGAACATATTTTCCCAGTCTGTTTTGGATGGTATCCTCCATGTACCACCCACTACAGGCATGTCCGAATTCTTTTGGCTGGCTGTAGTTCCTGCTGTACCAAATGTCTTGTCACCAGTCTCATCTGCTAATGCAATAGCCAAGCCATGAGCACAGTCAGACTCATTACCTACATAAGCAATCATACCGGCTTCAGAGACTCCTGTTGGTAAGGTTGCGCCATGATCGTAGATGCATCCGTTGGTGGCGATAATTTTACCAATGTCACCAGTATTAGCCTGACGAGTCATCTTGACTCCGATGCTATAGTACTTCCCGTTTTCAAACGTTACACCAGTCTTATTATATGTATAGGTGTCAGTGCCTACAGTAGCGGTAAGCGTGATATCCTTATCGCTAAATTCTGGAATAGCGAAATAGATTTCGCTGGCTGCTGAGGTCGGTGTTACAGTGTATGTCGTTTCACCAATCTTGATAATCAAAGGACTTGCTTTAATGGCATAAGTCGTTGCCTTGTCTTTCAGAGTGAACTTTACGACAGCCATAGGACGAGTAAACGTCGCATTACTGATGGTGGCATTACCACCATTGATGGACACTGTCGCTGTAGCTTTAGCATAGAACATATTGCTGAGTGACCCTGTCTGAGAGGCAAAACTGTATGTACGGGGTTGGGTCTCCAGATAGAGTGTCTGATTATCGAAAAGCCCGCTGACATCACCTACAAGACGGGCAGAGCTGGAACCAGTAGTGGCAGGTGTCAGCGTACCGATTTCTGTAGTGCTTTCTTTATTGGAATAGACATACACTACGTCGCCTGACTGCCATGTAGAGACAAGATTACCGTTCCCGTCAATGCTGAAAGCACGATTGGTGTCGTCGCTCGTATCGATATTGGCGTCAACAGTTAGACGCAGAGTACCTGATTGCGAGCGGAAGAAGGTGAGGTTTTGTAAGGTATGGTCGAAAACGGTTTCGCCCCATGGTTGAACCACGGTCACCTTACCACCATCGAAGCGGATGAGCTGAATGTCGTCGGTGTTTACTTCACTGTTACCATCGCTTGACAGGAATACCGCCTTGTTATGATTGTCGTCAGTATTCTGAGCCATGATGGGCATGACGCCACACAGCATAATAGTGAGCAGGAGATATAGTTTCTTCATGATTATACTTCCTTTTTACTTTTTGTGAGTAACTTTTTTACCGTTCACAATATAGATGCCGTTCTGCTGTTTGCCCTTGCTGACAGGTTGTCCTTGCAGGTTATAGATGCTCACCTTGCCGTCTGGCGTTTGCAGACGCAGGTTGTTGACACCCGTTTTCTCATTATAGGTCAGCTTCAAACTGACGTCTTTCATATCAACTTCCTGTGTGTCACCGTCAGTAAACAGCAGTATGGCATTGTTGGCATTGATACGTATCTCACTTACCGTGCGCTCAATAGTCTCACCGGCAATGGTGAGTGTCTGCTTAGTGTCTTCATCGTCGGGCGTCGAGCTAAATGCAGGAACAGCCGTTAGCAGGGCTGTTGCCAAAAAGAATATAGCCTTGTGTTTCATCGTTGTTCGTTTTTAGTTATAATACTAGTTCCACTCTTGTTCTCCGCCTTCAGGTGCTTGAGGATCTCCTAGATCACCTTGAGGACTGGCACAGAGCAATTGTCGTTGTTCCAGTCTGAAGACCTGTGTTCTTGGTATCTGATATCGTTTCTTCATATACTATTCTTATGCTAAATCCTTCTCGAAATAGGTGAATGTCGTATTCGCAATAGAGAACGACGTGCCATGGTAAAGCCATACCTCATGGCCAACTTCTACTGGCTTCCCGTTGACGATGACGCCATCTTCTATAGCTGTCAGGTAGGGGATATTGTGTCGCATGCGAATCTCTGCATGGATAGGAGCGATATCGCCCATGAGGTCCCATGACAACTGTAGGCTGCAGTCTACTGACTTACCGATGGTTACCACACGATCTGGATCGTTACGGAACCACTTGTAGATGGCAATGTCCATCTCCTTGACGGCACCTTCCACCCTTAGGAAGTAGCGCTCTGACCTTGGTGCCACCATCGCAATACATAGCATGAGTCCACAACCGTAGACGAGGAATGCCACCAGCAGCATAAGACGATAATCCAGGAAACCGGAATAGAACATCCATAAGACGTATGTGGCGAAAATGGTAATGATGGTGCACGGAATAATCAGTCGCTTACGCAGTACCACACGGGTGCCGTGTGTGCCACAGGCTGCAATGATGATTGCAGAGATTACCCAAGGTGTCCATTCCACTAAGAAAGCATAGTCGCTGATGCCGGAACTGATTACCAGAACGTTGGTGAACAGGAATACCAAGAAACTTAATACGGCAGCCACCAAAGCATGTATTAGGTATGACACAAAGTTGTGGCGTACGTTCACCAGCTTCGTTGACAACAGGGCTACAGCCAGTGTCATGAAGAAACCACTGGAGAACCCGAATGAAGGCAACGGTGATACGGGGTTGTCGTTGAACAATGCCGTTGCTTCAGGACTGCCGGATTCTATGCCGGTAAGCAGCAGAGACAGATGAGTGGCTAACCACTCCGTCACCCGATGGCTTCTAAAGATAAACTGCATCCACGCAAATGTGGTAGCAGCCACGCCTGCCAGTACCCACTTGGTAAAGAATGGGGCATTGTGCTTGTCAGAGAGGTTCTTACTATTATAATAATGTGAGCCATGCTTACAACGGTCGCTGTATTCTGTACAGTGATAGCCGTTTTCGTCCCAACACTCTTTGTGCATGGTATGGCTACATTTCACGACAATCTCATCGTTCACCTCAAAAGGTTCCTTACACAGATAGCACGACTCTGCCACCATGTTGGCGCCAAGGCCCATGTTATGGCCGGAATAGCGCATCACATATTTGTGGCAGAAGTACTTATAGTGGATGAATGGTACCAAGTATTGCAACAGTAACCATAGGATACCTGCTATGACGATGGCAATGATGATTCCTATCAGAATAACCACTGGTCTCGCTAAACCATGAACAATAATCGGGTTATAGAAGTCACCTTCATTGATGAGGGTAGTGAAAGAGGCGATGAGCGAGTCTGCCTGCTGGCTGTAGAACTTTACATTCAGCGTCTCAAAGCTACCTCGATAGACCTTCCCGTCAGGATTCTCAAAGACAAATTCGTTGGCATCAGGACTGATGGAGAACGCTTCCAGAATACAGTTCTTAAAATCATTTCCACTGTAGGGACGCATATAGATGCCATTGGTCATGTGGCAGAAGTGTTTCAGCACCAAAATGTCTTGAGAGTTTGCATCTTGCGATGACGTGTTCATGCCGGCATAGCATACTGTCATGTTCGGATCTGGATGGTTGCCTCGTTGAGCCATTTCCTCTTCAAAGGTGTAGTGGTCGGGGTCAATAGGCATGTTGGTGTTGTTGTCATACACCTCAGAATCAGAGAATGTCAGCAAGGCCATCCGTTTGGCATTAGCCCACGGGCCTTGATGAGACATCATCTCATCGTATTTCTGAACGATGGCACGATACAGGAATACATGCTTCTGATGAGCCGAAACAATATGTTTGTCAAGAACATAATCTGTAGCAAGGAGGGACTTGCTGATAGAATCACCATAAGCAAAGGCTACATACAGGTTGGAGTCGTTGAATACCGCACTAAGCTCTACCAGATAATCTTTGATAGCATCTAACGTCTCCTGCGATTGTGTCAGGTCGATTAGTGCCAGCACCTGCACTTCTTTCTTGGCTATATTCTCGGCCTTGGTGTTGATGACCTTCGTGAGGTGTGGGCGGGAATACTTGTTCTCGCTAACACCACCAATGGAGCTGTTGACTTCAATTCTGACCTTGGTGGAATCGCCTAAGCTATATGGGCCGATGTCACCATTCATGCGGGTAGTGACGCTAAACGTCTTGTAATCAGGTGAGAATGTTACCTGATGGACCTGTATGATTTCCTTCTGGTCAGCCGATGAACTGCCAATAAAATCTAAATTGTCAGGAGTGGCAAAATAGCTGACCAGTTGGTCACAACCCGTCAGGAGCAGGGTAGTGACAATAGCCAGTAGGTAGGTCTGTATCTTTATCTTATTCTTCATCGTCATATGATAATAATCACTCAATTTCTCATTATCTCAATCTCTCAATCTCTCCATTTCTCATATCGTCGGGTATCCTCCAGGGCCGTTGCCGTTCTGGCGCATCATCTCTTCATATTTCTTAGCCTGCTGGCGGGCTGTTTTTATGGCCTTCATCTTACTCGTCAGCATATTGAAAAAGAGTAGTAGGATGGCAGCACAGGCAAAGCCAATGAGGTAGTCCTTAATACGTTGTATGAATGGTTTGTATTCTGTTTCCTGTATCTTCTTGGATATCATCTGGATATTGGAGAAAGAGTCGTCAAGCGTGCCGATGCGTTTTTTCAGTATAGGCAATAGCTCACAGGCTTGTTGCGCTTTCTGATAACTCTGCTGGATTTCTGCATATTGGGCCTGCTCACGGGCTTTGAGTTTCTCCAGTTGTGGTGCCAGCTTTTGAATCAGCGATAATCTAAAAGCCTTCTCATAGAGTCTCTTATAGATGGTATCCTGACCAGCCAGCATATGTTCTGCGTCAGCAAAATCTTGTAGCGCGTTGCACTTTTCCTTCTTCGAAGCGATGGAATCGCCAACAGCCTTCTTTACCTCTTCTACATTGGTCATGAGGTTCATCAGTTCTTCATCGTCAGCAATGTCCACCTGCATGGCTTGTGAGAATGTTGTCCAACGGAGACTGATGGAGTTGTATCGCTCTTCAAGAAGGTTGACTTTGTCTTTCAGTACATTGATATACTGCTTGGATAGCGGTAACGTATTGGAGAACATCACCTGTACATCGCTGACAGAGGACAGCTCATTCAGTTCATCGATATATTGCGTCATACGGGCACTGAGCTCCTCATGTAGAGCTTCTGGCGAACCATCAGCAACTGATGCATTAGATGCGTCAGATGCCGGTGCTTGAGCCATTGCTGCTATCGGGAGCAGGCAGAGCAACCAGTGTAGTATGTGCCTCGTTATCTGCATGTCTTCTTGAAATACTGTTCTGCGTTGTTGAACACCTTAATAGTTTCTTTATATTGCGCTGATGGTAATGTACTGATGATGAGCTTTGTGTCTTTAATAATGTTTTGACAGGTAGCTACGATGTCCTGGCGCTCTAAGGGGTCTCGGCTATTGAGCCACAAAGCCACCTTGTTGTCTAGCAGTCGCGAATTGGTCAGCACAATCTTTGCATTGGCCTCACTGCCTTTGGCACCCAGAATCTTTTCCGAGGATTCTGCTGGAGCAGCAATGCTAACCTTCATGTTGGCTAGCGAGTCGGCATACAGATTGTACTGCGTGTAGCACTGCTGTATGTCAGGACAAGCACTGCTGTCGTTAATCTGCTGGAACTGTGCTGTCAGCGTAGCCTTGAGTTCGGCAAACGCTTTCTGGCCTTCGTCAGAATTAACGGTCCCCTTGCCGTATTTTGCCTTGAGTGACTTATAGCTCTTCTTAATAGCCTCCAGTGACTTCGTGGCACTCTCTATCTCCTTCTCCAACCCGAAACAGGGGTTACGCTGGATGGTAATCTGGTATTCGGTATCCAGATCCTTGCCGAAACCAATCTCATAACGGGTATTGATGCCTTTCTGACGCGTAGCATCCATCAGCATCACGTCGCGTAGGCGGACGGTCACATTGTTGCGCTTGTTTTGGATGTCGAAGGTCTGGTCGATATAGTCGTTGAGCATCTTCAATTCTTTCTCCTGCGGCTGTAGTCCTTCATATTCTATCCATTTCTTGAAGACATGCTTCTTGTAAGGGTGTGTGAGTGAGTTGCGGAACGGCTTCGTCAGGCGGAACTGCTGACCCTCCTCTGCTGTCACAACGTATGGCAGACGGTCGGTGTGTATCCAGCGACGACTGACAACTCCTTTATAGGGTGTCGACTCCCAGAAAACGAAGAGCATGCGGAAGGAGAGGACGCTGACCGTCAACGTATTTTTTTTTTCGTCGAAAACGAATTTCACCATCAGGTCTTTATCCGTGGCATCAGTAGCCATGGCTATATGGTCTGTAAATGGTACGCTGTCAGAGACGGTGATGGTCTTGACCGTCTTTGCGTGTATGGTAATGGCTGCCAGACAGCAGACTCCTATGATAAATGCTCTTTGTATGATATTCATATATGATATATTACTCTTATCTTTTAATTCTTAACTAAAGGCCAGCCACCCATTCGGCTCTCCCTGATTGCGCACCCATGCTGCCACCTGCAGGTCTTCCGGGTGTGGCGGCTCCAGTGTGGCGTGGTAGGTGTCGTAGCGCAGATAGGCTGCGATGCGTCGTACTGCCCACAAGAGGTCGCAGTAGGTATCGACCATATTGATACAGACCCTGCCGGCAAAGGCTCCGAAGTATCGGATGTTGGGATGCCAGGGGTGGGGGATGTCATGTCCATTGCCATCAATGGTCAGGAAGTTGAAGACTGGTGCACCATCCACTTGTGGATAGTTGGCAGGCAACGTGAGTTGCATGGTAAAGTGGTCATTGTAAACGGGCTCATTACTGACGCCAGGCTCGTTCAGGTGCTCCACGTTGGTGACGCCCGAGATGCTACGTACCGCGTAGTCGACGAGGTATGCCGTGGGCAGACCTTCCGCATTGGTGGTCAGCACACGACAGGTGATGTCAGAACGGCCTTCTAGCCCTTGTTCCAACGTCCGCCACTCATGGAGCAACCGTCTGTTGCGTCCACTCAGCATCTTGGGATTAAAGTCTTCACTCTTCACTTTTCGCTATTTCCTCATCCAGGGAATGGGTCTGGCATCAGGTAAACAGTGTCACCATTATTAATCTTATAATCGGCCAGTGTCTGGTCGGTATGTCCTATGCGTGGACGCAGCACTCTGATCTCATGCACTTCAGGATCTTCTTTCCCAAAGAAGTAGTCGAGTGGTGCTCCCGTCTGGTCGATAGACGGAAAGTCAAAGATGAGCTTGCCGTCATTGCCGATGGCATGGCGCAGGTTAGTCATCAGCGTCTCCAAAGGAGCCTCTGGATTGACGACCCTGAACTTGACGGTTTTGTTCTTATAGACAATGTCTAACAGGAAATCCTTTTCTTCCATATTTTCTTGTTATATAGTATCTGTTTCCATTTGTATATTGACATAGATGGGGAGTATGCACGAACTCCTTACCTTTAAGCGCTTCTGAAGGTACATCTCTGCCTGTGGAATCTTGTCCGCAAAGCTACGGCGGACAAAGGGGTTATCTTGTAGTCTGATATTGACCCAAAACGCATAGCCGCAGTCGGACTTATCTGCCTGTTGGCGATGGCAGACCGTCATTTCGCTAATCATGGTGGGAGCAATGCTATAGCGGTTTGTCAGTTCGGTATAGCATAGTATCTTCATGTCGGCAGGTGTAACGATGCGATCGTTGGTGACCATTTGGTAACGGGCATAGTTGAGAAGTCTCTCAGTATCGTTGATTTCATCGAAGCCTCCTATAGGATCTGTAATCAACCGCATGGCCGAGCCGTTGAAGCCTGCAGGCGGAATGAAGCGGCTGTCGGACGACAAACTGCTGTTGACGGCTGCTCCGGGAGTCGTGACATAGGAGATATCAAGGCTGATGTTCTTTGACTCCGTCATGAAGTCTCGGTTGATGAACAAATATACGCCAGGTGTACTGTGCAACTGTTCCTGTCTCACAGCTCGTGACAGTTTCAACAGTCCGTCCTGCATATTCCTGATGACCTCAGTCATACCGTTGCTCCTCATTTCCAGAAAAGCATAGTAGTCAGAGTGGAACTTTGTCGTCAAACTGTTAATCAGTTTCATGAGTGTGGCCTGATTGAAACGGTCGGACGAGACACGGCGTATTTCAATGGGGGTTTTGCCGAACATTTGTTCTTCTGAAGGAGGCACCAGATGCATCAGTTGGCTTTCATCGGGACTGGTAGGAGTATATCCAGTGACCCTCACAATGGGGCTAGCTGATGAAAGTGTAGCTGTAGAAATCTTGGCATTAATCAGCAGCACAGGGTTTAATACAAAGTGGCTCTTGTCAAATTTGAAGTCCTCGGGAATCCCTTGGAAGTCGAATACAATGTCTAAAGTACTGGTTTCTGCAGGAATGACAGAGTCCGTCAGGAACTTCTTGATAGAGAAGATGGCGACATTCTGGTTAGCAAACAAATCCAGTGCTGCCAGTGAGGCACTGTACATCTGTGCCTTATTGTACAAAAGCGACTCTGTGGAAAAGCATGGCTGTAGTGGCATGTCGGCATAGTTCCATGGCTTTACCAGTCGCATCAGGGTGTTGTTGACAGTCACTTTAACATCCTGAAAGCGAGGATCTGTAATGGCAAAAGTCATTCCCGTGAGGTCCTTGATAGGATTTTGGAATACCAGTGTCACCTTCCATCGCCTGCCATCAATACGGGTTAGGTTGGATATGGAGGCGTTGATAATACGCTGCCGTAATAGTGGCATAAACTGGTATCGCGTATTCTCTAAATAGAAAACAGACTGTTCGCTGAGCTCTGTTTCTGCCACATCGCTCTTCAAAACAGCCTCCACGATAGCAGTAGCAGGAATGGGACGACCAGCCTCATAGGGAGTCATCAGACTGGCATACTCTTGCAGTACGTCCTGTTTCAGACGCTCAATATCGCTGTCTGTCTCGTTGGCTTGATAGGCCAACGCAGTGATAAGCAGCGAGAATATCGGGTCGCGCTCTATGCCTTCCAGCTGTTCGCTATGGGCACTCTGTCGCCAGATGGCTGCCGCCTCCTGGAGTAGCTCTGCCGCCCGTTGTCGTGTATCGAATGCTGTTTGTTTCATCGTTCCTAACTCCAAATTTTCAGTGTAGTGTCATACTTGTATTTCTCTTTTGTGTCAATGATGACACCTGTTACTGTGATATATATCTTACGCTCTTCACGCACATAGGACATGGTAGCAGCCACATCTGCCAAGCGGTGCTCGTACTTCATGATGACCTCTTTCAGGTCTGTGGCAAAGGTGTTGAGATTGCGTGAATTACCGGATATCTTCTTGGTGTACATCTCGTCTTCCTCTTCGCTTTCTGGTGTCGTTGAGTTGTAAATCGTGCCCTCACGTTCATTGAAGATCTCGAAACGCATGTTGTTGAAGATAAAGCCGAATTCCGGGTCTATACAGCAGTCGCCGCAGGCCGAGGTGAGCAGTATCTCTAAGAACGAGTTAATCGATTCTTTGATGTTGTCGGTACGTGAAATACCGCCCATAACGATTTCCAGTGGTGATACAAGATTCTCCATACTTCTTGCTTTTTACATCTGACATCTTACTTCTTACATCTCACATCAAATCTGCGGAATATACTCCTTCTCTTCTGGTTCAGGCACATAAAGGGCATTGAACAGATTCTCGAAGAGTTCAGTATACAGTTTCTCGTATAGCTTCTCATACAGCTCCTGACTGAGGATACGTCCCAACTCCGGCTTCACAACCTCTTCCATATACTTGGTGAGCTCATTACTCAGACTGTTATGCAATTCCTCACGAAGCTCTGTCTTGATACGCTCCAGCAAGAGCTCGAACAATTCTGGATGCAACTGCTCATAGAGTTCTTTCTTTGCCTGAGCCAGCAGTGCCTCATAGTCTATGCTGTCATCTACCAGCGTGACGCCGTCCAGCAAGTTGCTAGCACCTGCCAGATAGTCTTCAAACCATTTCAGCCACTTGCCGGGATCTGCTTGTACTGGAGTAGGAATCTCTATGGTCTGATTCGTATTCGGACGCATGATGAAATAGTCCACAGCTTGGGCTATCTCCTGTGTCAGTCTCAGGAATTCAATACCTTGTCCCTGCAAGGACTGTGAACGCATGCGGAACATATAGCGCAACATGGCCTGCTTGCCATCGCCCTCTTTGAAGTTCGCATGTTCGCCCAACTGTTGGAGCAAGTCAGCATAGCGATTACGATAGGTTTCGAAACGCTTGTCGCCTGATATCAACAGACAAGGGGGAATAAAGTCCTTGTCCTCCGAGAATGTGCCATCCTTTACCGTAAAGCGAATGACGGGGAAGACGTCGTTGTTGATTACATTCTCTAACGTCATGATAGCGTAGGAATACTGCGGACGGATATAGTTGATATCCCTCTTCTCGAATGGAATCTTTCCCTCTCCGATACCTATCGTCAGATAATACGAGTCGCCAAAGACCATCGGGATGCTGATGCTTACGGGCTCATCAACCTGAATGATGCGTCCTGATGGCAGCAGCGCGGTACACTGCAGTCTTTGCATCTCGTATCTGTTGGTATAAAACATTCCACTATTGTCGAATGGCATATCGGGTAGCAGTCCGATACAGTGGTCACCCAATGCTGCACGGATGGCTGTCTGCTGTCTGAAGTCCAGATTCTCGTCCATGTCCAGGAAGGTCTGTGTGGTCAGCTCCATTCCCGGTCTCCAGTTGATTCTCGCGTTGATATCCATATCTTTGTTCTAAACTTTTAATTCCGTATTATAATCCAACATCCAATGCTTGCTGTCGTTCATGGACTGGTTGTGCCACTTAATGGTCGTGACGCAGTTTACGTCGAATGGGATAAACCACTCCTGCATGAATTGACGAAGCTCTTCCAAATTCTTGGCAGTCTGTTCGTAGCTCTCGGGGGTAAGCTCTTCGATGATCAGCTCGTAGGCTACCTGAGGAATCCAAGAGCGTGACTGGTCTGTATCACTATAGCGTCCGAACGTACATGTCACCTCGCATTTGAATAGCGTTGCCAATATGTTGCGTATCAGCTTGAAGTCTCCTCTGATGTCGCGCACTAACGGCAACAATCCTGCCATTTGCTTGATATATTCATTAGTCTCTGCCTTGATGTCGTAGTGGAAGTAGGTGCTGAGTACGTACTGTTGCTTGGTGTCCAGTAGTGATGCAATCTCCCGCTCTATATTCATCCGCCGCTTAAAGGAGACATTGTCTATGGGCTGGAACATTTCCCGTAACATGCGCTGACGATCGTTCAGCTTGTTAATCTTGTTCTTTTGACCCTTGCCCTTCAGCGAACTTTCAGAGAACAATAAACCAGGAGGCAGCAGCTTGGTGAAACTGTCACGTGCCACCTGTACTTCACCGGTCTCCTCGTCATAAACTATCAGGTCACGATTGAAGTTACGGTAGAACGTTCCTTGGTGTTCCACCGTCCATTTGTCGTCCATCTCCGGGTAGAGATAGTGCAACAGCATCTCTGCATTGGCCTCTGACAGATTCTGGTTTATCTTCTTCATTGTTTGTCCATTTCAATATAACTTTCTCCTGCTGCGGTAATGACGTGTAACACATCCCATGCAGGTATTCCCACGTCAGCCAGCGTCAGCTGCTGATATGGGAACGTGTTGTCCAGCAGGTTGTATTCGTGCTGGTACAATTCACTGAGCATGCGTCCACGCAGTGTGGCATTCTGCTCAATATAGTCGCTGACGGCTCTGCCGGGCTTCATCACTTCTGCTTGCTCACCAGTGGCGCGTAGCTCCACCATGTCTACAAAGCAGTCGTTGAGGCATATCTGTGGGGCCTCGTCGTTGAGCAGCTGTTGCAGCTGCTGTAACGTGTCGGCCACCGTACTTGCCGTCGTTATGTCGGTTTTGATGACAGGCTGCCACTGCTCGTGTACGGCACAGTCATCATCATAGGCTTTAAATATAACGTTTCGAGTGGTCAGATGTTGTCCTTCGTAGCAAAACATTTTTCCACATAGTGACGTCAGCTCACCAGCCGCCAGCTGTTCCTTGTGTATCAGCTTTAGCGCCTCCTGTACTTCTACGGCACCGATGATGGAGGCGATGATGGGCGTGGTGGCAGCACGGCCGGCAGCTTCGTTGCGACGGATAATACCGGCACAGGGCATGCGGCGTTTCAGGTCTTTCAACCCTTCCGGTCCTAAATTACAGGCATAGCAGTTCTCGCCAGGGCGGAATACTCGTGCCGTACCCTCAAGACCGTCGATGCCACCGTCTACCCAGGGCACTCCAGCCCTCATGCACAGGCGGTTGATGCAGTAGCGTGCCCAGCGGTTGTCGACACAGGCTATCACTACATCCATGCTCTTGACAAGTCCCAGACCGACATCGTAGGCGATGTCACCAAAGATGCTCTCTACCTCGATGTCTGGATTCATGGCTGTCAGACGCTCTGCCACAGCATCGACCTTCCGCCTGCTGTTGATGGCATCGTCGATGGTGAAGAATACCGATCGTGTCAGGTTCTCTGGCTCTACGTGGTCGAAGTCTACAACGACGATATGCTGTATGCCAAACTGTGCTAGGCATTTAAGCACCTCGTTGCCCAAGGCACCACACCCCACCACCATCACTCTGGCTGCTGTTACTCGGTCTCTGCGAAACCACGACAGCTGGGTAAACACGTCTGACTCTATACGCTCAATATCCAATTATTCGGTAGGCATTTTGAGTTGGCTCTTCACATCCTCGCCCTCAGCAGCCTTCTGCTCTTGGGTAGCCTGTTCAGCAGTAGCTTTCTTCTGCAAGTAACGCTGGTAAGCATCTTCTATCTCTTTCTTCTTACTTTCTACAGTATCCTTAGCTACGTCAGTGTTGGCCTTGAAGGTGTTGTCAAAATCATCCTTGGCCTTGTCGGCATCCTCTTTTGACAGCCTTGCACATTTCTCTGTCAATTGAGGCTGGAACTTGACTTTTGTCTGATTAAGCTGTTGTTTACACTCCTCGTAGAAGGCATCGACAGCTTGCGTGAGCACGTCGCGACGATTCTTGTCGACCTCAGGCATTTTGAAACGCAGATAGTGCATCTCATCATCTCCATTCTTCATGGTTTCTTGACTCATCTGAAACTCTGGGTGAGTCTGCAAGATGCTTTTCCCGATGAGGAAGATATCGTCCTCCAACTTCGGATAGACATCGATATGGTCATCATCAGGTATAGAGACATCTGCCACATCCTCAATAGGTAAGTCGCCACTAGGGTGCTCTATCACTACTGGAAGAAGTGATACTGGATTCGACTTGACACAGAGATTCATCAGTCGAAGCATGAGCAGTCCACTATATCCTTCTAACACACTGCTATATTCCGAAAGCAGCATTTTTACTGAATAGTCCATTGTTCTTACTCTTTTAATTATTATTTTTGTTTCATCTTTATATTCAGGTCTGTCAACTCGTTACCACGAGGCCTGACGGCAGTCTTGACGGTTTTGTAGCCCTCTTTCTCCAGTGTGATGACGTAGCTGCGACGCGTAGACAAGTCTTGCACGATGCAGGGTGTCTCTCCGACGGGCTTGCCACTGATGGATATTCGTGCTCCAATGACATTGCTGTGAATGTTGACCATTCCTCGCATGTCGAGGGGTAGGGAGGCGGCCATATCCTTCGGATCAGCCTCTTTGGCTCCTGTCGTAGCGGTACTGTCGTTAGCCTCTGCGGGTGGTGCCAGGGCCAGCGCCTTCTTCGGCTTTTCAGCAGCGGGACGCAGTCGCAGGTCTTTCAGTGCCACCTCTATGTGTTTCTTCTCACCCAGTCCGATGGTGAAGGGCTCGTCGTAGTAACAGTTGCCTTTATAGTGCAGCGACAGCCTGTGTTCACCAGGAATCAGTCGGGTACTCGTCTCCTCCTGCTTGTTGATGGACAGCCCGTCGACACGAATGTCAGCTTTGGGCATCTGCGTACTCACCGTTAGATACGAGTAGGTGGGCTGTAGGGCTATGCTGAGCATGGTCTTGGCGCTGTCTGCCAGTTCAAAGCTGTCTGTCAACTCTTCATAGAACGGTGCCTCCACCTGATAGGTGTGCTTGCCCAGTGGCAGATACTTGGCCATCAGTCCGTCGCGGAGCAGGATGATAGTGGTGTCCATGTGCACGATGGCGTTCTTGGGCGATACCTCAAACTGCACCCACTGTTCTTTCAGTTTGTATTTCTTGGTGCTGTCAGTGGCCAGCAGCGTGGCGCGATAGTGTTTCTTTCGCTTAAGATACTTCACCGGTACGCGCCAGGTGAGTGTGCCGTATTGGGGGTGCTTGATGGTGAGGTGGTGCGTTTTCGTTGGCACCTTCACCGTGATAACTCCGTCACCCTCTTCGGCCTCTGCTGCCTCCTTGCCGTTGGCGGTGAAGGCAAAGCCTTTCTCTTGGGTGTAGAGGTCGATAATGGCTTTCTGCTTGTCGACGGTGACCTTTGAACGCTTCCAGAAGGGACGCTTCAGGCGAGAGAAATCCTCGATTCCCATCTGCTGGGCGTTTGCCAACGTTGCCAGCGCAATCATCATCAACAGTATCAGCCCTCTTCTCATCATCCTTTTACTTTCCCGATGTGTTTGGAGCTATTGCCCCAGGCATGGTGACAGAGATCTGACCGCCCCAGTTGCACATGCATTTGCAGTTGTCGAGTAGGGCAGGGAAGTTGGAAATCTTCGCCTGTCCACCTGGTGCCCATGGGGCTGCTATCACAGGCATACAGGGCTGAGGTGTCAGCACACCCATGGCTGCCGATGTTGCTGCGGCTACTGTCGGATTCGCCAACGACTGGCACATTCCGAAGGGTGCTATGTTGACCATGGGCTTATTGTCCATGATGTTGCCTATTGCCATATTCATACATTTTGGGCGCATGGGGTCTATGACCGAGAATGTGCCTGGTGCCATTCCGAATGTGCACTGTAGCATTGCGCCCTGACAAACAAACTGTCCCATAATCTAATAATATTACTCTTTGGCATTTTGGAATTCAGTACCCGTATTTTTATTATTTTTAGACGGCGTTCCTGGCATCTTCATACCATCTGTGATATTCGGTGCAGTTACCGACTTGCTGGCATCCAGATTATCTACTTCTACGTCACCGGCTTTAACCTTGCCATTTATCGTTGTGTCGCCATAAATTGCCACACCGCCATCACCCTCAAGGACGGTATTACCGCCAGCAGATACTTCCAAGTTCTTACCACTCATATCAATGGTGGCATCAGCACTGCCTTTCTCGCCTTGCGTCAGCTGAGCGTGTGCCTTGCTATTCAGCAGCAGGTTTTCGCTAGCGGAGGCATATAAGTTCTTGGCTTCAAACTCCTTAGACTTGAATCCTACATTCATGGTCTCAGACATCAATAGCATAGAACTGCCTTCTGCCACCTTTTCGGAGTTCATCTTCTCAGGATGCTTGAAGTTTTGCTGATCATCCAGCTCCAACTCCGCTTTGTATTCCTTGATATCGGTGGACTTCATGGATATCTTCTGACTGTTGACGCTGAACTTACCTACGGACTTGCCTTGTTCGTCGATGGTCTTGATTTTCACCTTCTCAGCGCGGATGTTGACACTGCTGTCCTTGGTAAGGGCCGTTTCCTTGTATTTGTCATTTTCCATCTCTACATCCACAGCGTTCATGTCGATGGTCTTTGAATTGATGGTGACATTACCTACCAGCGGGAACTTGGCGGACTTCAATTCTCCCTGATTATATTCTCCAGTAAAGTCCTCTGTACTCAAGTTGATGTTTCGTGAGCGAAGACTAATCTTGCCAACTGCTTCTGCTGGTGTCAGTGCACCCTTGTTGTCTATAGACTCCATGGTGATGTTGTTGCCAATCATCTTGATGCCAGCATCCGGGTTTGTACGGACTTCGCCCTCACCATCGTAGGACATAAGACCAATGTTCTCTGCCATCAGGAACAGATTGGCATTGGTTGTATTTGTCTTATATAAATTATCAGAGGGAATAAATGTCTTCTCGTTCTCCAGGCAGGCTTTTTGGCGTTGCAGTTCAGCCAGTTTCGATACCGACTGAGTATATCTGGCCAGGGCGACACAGTAGGTATTCATGTCGTCTTGGTAGGTCGCGCTCAACATGTCTACTGCAGCAATGTTTGCTCTGCTCAAATCTTCTGTTGCATTCAGAAGCTTATTCTGGGAGATGGCGTCTTTCATCTTATCGATGGTATCTTTCATCTTTTGCAGTTCTGCATTAGAATCCTCCTTGGCACTATTGATGAGTTCCCCAATACTCTCCAGACGGTTATCGATTTTCTCCTTTTTTGTTTTGTTCTGATTGGCAGCCATCACCGTGAGGTCTTCTGCAGACTTAATCGTAATACCACTGTCGTATTCAGAAGGCATGAATACCGCTCCACGGAAATCCACCTCTCTAGGCTTCTGGCTATCGATACAAATATCACGGGCAAGCGTTACGATTCTGGAGGCATCGCATACAACCTCTTCCTCGCCATCGATACCAGGGTTGACTGCAGTCTGTTCGATAATTGGAGCCTTCACTGACACAATACCATCATCACCGACGCCATGGATCTGCATGTCCGATCCTTTGATGATAACCCTGCCACCTTCCTTCAGTATTCCCTGCTTATTGACGTTACCAATAATGATTTCAGGTGCAGAAATGATGATACGATGATTATCATGTATATACTGGCCTGTATCAATAAGGCTCACAAGCTCGTCGCGCAATGCCATGACGTCTAGTTTTGCACTATGGACTTCATTCAACACCTTGTCAGTGTAGTCCTTGAACGATTTTGCTATCTCATACCACTCGTCTAATGCGGTGGCGTCAATCTTCTGTTTCATAATCCAATATTTTAATATACAGATGACAGGAATGCTTTAATCTTGTTGGTGTATCCGTCAGAGTTTTCTGTACGGTTCAATGCACCGTTAACAATGTTGATGGTATCTTGACCACCCTTGTCAGAGATAAGGATTTCTCCTTTTTGTCCAGGTCCCCAGATATCTCTCTCTTTCCAAGCATTGTAGGGATTATAACTCTCTACTTTCTTAGCGGATTCATCCTTCACCTCACCAAAGAATCTTCCGAGAGGACCGTATGATCTTCTTCCGGCGTTCTCTATCTTTGCCAATCCCCACTTGTGAATTTTCTTCCACTCGAATTCTTGCTGGTTAAGCGGGCCTCCATTGATGCTCTTACCGGTATATTTATGAAGGTTGTTGACCCAGTCTAGCCATTTTTGATTGTCAGCGAAGTCATCTATAGTATCGAATGTTATAATCTTGGTAGGAGAAGGAACATATTCTACTCCATAGGTGCCAACGATGATATGGTACATGAGATACCTCTTGATGATTCTCTTGCTTTGTTCCATCTCTACAAGATCCTCGTCAGGCTTGTTGAAGAGCTCCGTCTTGTCAATAATACCTTGAACTAATGTCGGTACAACTTTCTTGCTCTCTTTGGCCAGCACCTTCTTGAAAGTTCCAGCTGTGAAAGCACCGTCCAGGTCGAAGTCCATAGATTTGGCATTGACAAAGACGTCCTCACAGATCTTCAGTAACTTCTGCTGATTCTTTGCAATCTCGATGGCTTCATTAACAATCTGTTGCTTTCTGTTTCGAGTCATGTGATTGTTAAACTCAAAGTCCTCAATCGTGAAGTCTTTCTTGGTGTAGGCAGCCTCTACGAAGTTCTTCCTTTGCTGAGCTTTGTCACCGTCACTCTTTAATTTGTTCACGAGGCTGTTGATGTCAGTCCTCAGAACCTTATATTTCTGGCTGAAATCCAAAAAGAAGCCATTGATGACAGCACCTGTATATCCAAGCTGTCTGTGCAGACGGCCTCTCTCGTCGTGATAAACCTTCATGTCGAGTCCCTTTGCGCTGTATGCTGACGTAGGAATCTCTGGCTTGCCTAATCCGGCGCCCAGCAGCAGATAGCGGTTCGACTTGAGGTTCAGCGTTCCTGCTGCAGGTTTCAAGAAGATTTCCGCAACAGTACGAACCAGTCTGAGGTCAACCATTGGTAGCACGAACTTGTCGAGCAACGCATTGACGGCACCTTTGGCAATGGTATCTCTCCAGAGGCTATGTCCAGGAGGATTAATATTCGTTCCAGAGTGGATGCTAATCTCGTTACCGGCCTCTAGCTTGATATTCTTTCCCTTGATGGTAACGTCGCCATTAGGACAGTTGATGGTAATGCCGGTAAAGGCGTTGAGATTAACAGCTCCAAAGGGAGAATCGATAGAAATGCTGCGTTTGGTGGTACTGCAATTAATCTTGTAAATGCCCCACTTGTCGCATATCGATAAGCCTCCTGATAACTCACTTTCTCCTTTCTGGTCTAAACGGTATTCGCTCGGAATAAGATGCTTCCATACCAAGCTGGAGAGTTCGATAGCTGGACTTGCGCCCATCAGGAAGTCTTCCAGGTTACCATTGTCATCGAACTTGATTTTATGTCCTTTCTTTGATGAGATGACCAGTGGCTCCTTGGGTTCGTCGGGATGCAGGGAGGGCGACCATCCTCCAGTATATGTATAACCGTCTCTTGGTGCCTTGGCATTTTTGCTGTAAAGACATCCAATGACGAAAGGACGCTCTATGTTTCCATTCTCATAGTCTACCAGCACCTCGGTGCCTTTTTCCAGCTGGAAATAGAAGCCACCTCCGAACTTATCCGTACTAGGAACGTATGGAACGGCCTGGCGGATGAATGGTGAACAGTCGGGGTTTTCAGTGCTGTTCTGCCATGGATAGGTGATTTGCACACGGCCATAGCGCAATGGGTCAACGCTATTGTAGATAATGGCGCGTTGAGTACCTGAAGTCTTAATAAATGGGCACATCACTGGCGGACAGGGAATCTCCAGATTTGTCTTGGCGGTCTCATTATATTTAGAGACTACGACGCTATAGAGCGGGGCGATAGTGATCTTCTGACCTAACTGCCATTCCTCTTTCGTCTGGTCGCCCGCCTCGGCCTTGATAACCTCAGAGACCTCAATAATGTTATAATGCTTGAAGTTAAAGACTTCACCTGGCTTCATGTTTTTCTCTTTATTGGCTACATCCGACTTGCTCTCGAAAGTAACGTCCTGGCCTAAGAGGAATGATTTGTGCTCAACAGGAAGGCAGATATCTACCAGATTCTCAGAGACGATCTTGCTACCAAAGCCGATGAAGTTATAGAGGTTAGCATCGATGTTCTGTTGGAAAACGTAGTTCTTTGCCTTGACATCGTTTGGCATTTGGGTACCGAAGAGTGATGTCTTCATGGTAGACTTGTCGAAACGATCTTTGATGTAACCTGGGCACATAGTGGGACCAGTGGGACCAGCTCCATCTTTCCACACCCATTTCTCATTGAATATCTTGTTCTTGGTATTTGCTACAGATTCTGCAAAGAATGTTCCCATTAATACTGTGGGCACCGCCCAGGCAACAATACCTGCAATACCGCCTGTGGTGAGTGCACCTATTGCCTCGGGAATAGTACCCCACATCTTCGGGAAGAATTCATTTAATGTATTCGTATATGAATTTATCTTGACGAGGTTGCCAAGATATTCGTCAAGTGGAAGCTCGTTGTTGAAAGAATAGGCGCTGGAAGATGACTGATCTTTCGACTTCAGACTGTTGTGGTAGTGGTCGAAGACCTCCATAAGCTCCTCTTGTGCCATCGAGTAGCGGTATGAGAGCACGCTGTCGCGGTCAATGTCTACCCAGTCCTTACGGTCATTGTCAGTAGTCGGTGCATCACTGAAATTGTCCACTCCCAGGTGCAACTTGCCATTCTCATAATAAAAGTACTCACCACAGCGGTTGGCTGTGCGTGCCATGAAATCGAAGAAGCTCTCATTATACTGCACGAGATAGGGCTGCAGGAATTGCTCGTACTCTATCTGGTTGTCTTTGTTGCTAACGACGTAGCGTAAGAACTTCAAGTGCTCGGTATCCACGTTGTCTGATGTGAATCCGGCAGCTTTCATAATACTGTCTTTCTCATCGAAACGCTTGAGAATATCAGTAGCAAGCTTGCGGTTGGTATAGGCGCGGCAATACTTGTCGAGTGTCAGCTTGTGGTCAGGGCTGTAGATGTGTAGTGTAACCTGCACATATTGTCCTTTCTCAGAGCGCTTGTACTCTGGTATTACTCTGTTGACATAATAGTTTTCTGCAATGACTACTGACTTACCATCCACGGTCTTCGACAGGTTCACTTCGTTTTTCCCGGTCCTGAAGAAGGCGACCAGCGGTACCAGTTCTGGTGCTTTCATGCCACTTTCGGCATTCTGTCTGATTTGCAATTTTGCCTCCACGTGTCCTGGCTGGTACATCTTCTTGAAATAGCGCAGCGACAAGAGTGACAACAGATACTCTGTTCCGTCTATTTTTATGGTCTTGCTGTCACTGTATTTGACATCGGTATTACCAATTTTGAATGAATAGGTTGTAGCCATATTAGATATAGTGTAGTTATTTATTATAATCTGCTTTGTTCGCCGTTACTGATATTGATGGACAGACCGCTACCGTCGTGGTGGATGTAGGCCAGTTCGCGGGCCAGCAGTTTGACGTGCATGAGTGCCTGATTATGGTCGTTGGCGGCGGTCTCTTCGACATCTACCACATAGCCGTCCACCATGATGGCATTATCGTAGTATTTCAGCCTGCCGTTCTCGAAGGTGCCGTTGAAGACGAAACTGTAGTGGTCGGCACCCAGATCCTTGAGCTTGTCATAAAACAGCGTCTGGTCGTTGGTCATGACGCGGATGGTGAAGTCTACTACGACTCCCGAGCTCACTCCAAAGGTGGTGCCAGCCTCATCGCGCTGTTTCTTGCAGGCGTATGAGAACTGCTGTACGGTATAGCCCTGCTGTTGTTGGAATCGGTTTTTCAACACGACATCCTTCATCTCTGACTTTGCCAGTTCAGCGAGGTTACCGGAAAATACCATTACCTTGATCTCTTTCATATCGTTCTGTTCTCCTTCCATAGCGACTGTTGTTTATTAATAAGGTACGCGTATGAAGACTCGTGCCCTCTGTTACAGTTTGTTGAAGCAAACACCTTCCATCATGACCTTCTCAGGTACGATCCTGATGGTCAGCAGTCGACGGCTTGTGTTGTCAATATCATAGCTCTCACTGAATTCGAAACACCTGGCATCCAGGAATTCGATGGTGCGAATCTCCGAATAGGTGTGGTTCAACGATACGGGCAGCTCGTACATCAGCTTACCTGACAGCAGGCTGTCGTTGTTGTACCATTCGTAGATGGTGTAGTCGTCTGTGGAGGGGGCTACTACAGTCATTTCAATACTCTCGCATGATGGAGCTGATTCAGGATTGAACTGATTGTAGCTGCGCGACATGTGCAGATGGAAGTCTGCAACCTTGTAGTCGTCCGAGACGTCCTTGAGCTTCAGTGTGGTGAGTAGTGCCATAATCGTCAGTGTTTACTATTCGTCGTATTTTAATAAGACCGACCCAGACCAGTCTAGCCTGGGTCGGCAGTTGTCATTGAGGAATTACTTCCAGGGGTTGTCGAATGAGACGGGGCCGTTCTCCAGCTTCTGGCAAACAATCTCGATCTCTTCGTAGTGCTGCTGTCCGTCTTCCCACTTCTCTACGTAGTTCACGCAGTAGCAGTTGGTGCCCTTCAGCTCCTTCATGGCTGCGCCGTCTACGGTGTTGACGAACTTGATGGAGAAGTCGCGTGGACTTGTGGGGTCGAGCATCCAGGCAATCAGCTGGTTGTTACCATCGTTCATGGCCTTTACGCGAACCTTCAGTCTTCCGCCACGGGGAATA
>CADCAG010000016.1 GCA_902799355.1 uncultured Bacteroidales bacterium | reverse complement strand
TGATTCCGCACGCGTATTAATCAGTAATGTGGACACGGCATCGCTCGGCGAGGCGGACAGAATGGAATACAACCTGCTGAAGGTGATGACGGACTATATTGTGCTGCATCAGGCAGAGGGCGATTCGCTCATTTCGACCTGTGTGGACTACTACGATCATCATGGCGATGCTTGGCATCGCGGGAGGGCATACTATTACAGGGCAGGCATCAGAATGCGATTGTTGGGCAGGATGGTTGATGGTGTTAAGGATTATAAGATGGCTGAGCGGATTGCCGAGGATACGGATGAGGAACTGCTAAAGAATATGGTATACGAGAATCTGGCTTATGCCAACTATTATTGCCTCAACCACACGCTCATGTTGAATAATTCACAGAAATTCCTTGAGAGCAGCCGCAAAATGAACGATAGCGTCATGATGATGAGGGGCCTTCATATGTGTGCAGCGGCTTATTCGCAAATGAAGTTGAGAGACAATGCTTATGATTACATTGTCAAGAGTATGGATTATATTAACCTGGCTGACAGTCTGTTGCGATCTGACATCTATTTTAATGTCGGAGTCATGTATCAGGAAAAGAAGGATGAACAAAATGCCCAAAAATATCTGGATTTATGGAAAAAGTATAAGACCGCTGCCAGTACTAAAGGGAATATAACCAAGGCACGTCTTTTGAAAGCACAAAGGCACTACGAGGAGGCCATAGAGATAGTGAAAAGCTGTACGATTATAAAGGATCCATTAATACATATTAATGCGTTGGAGTTACTGGCAGAACTGTATGAACTGACTGATGACAAGGGTGAGGCTCTGGAAGCGAAGAAGCAAGTGGATGAATACAGAGACTCTGTCATGACGGTTAATCATAGTCTGGAGATAGCCGACTGGCAACAGAGGTATGATGAAGAGCGATGGGAGGAGAATTCGCAAAGGAAGATGATGGGAATGGCTGGCATCATCACCGCTATAGTGCTGGCATTGGCAATTGGTGTCTGGTGGCATTGCAGAAGGGTTAAGGCGTTGGGGTTTCAACTTGACGAGCATGCCAGAAGGATGACCGAAAACCTGATGGAGATAGAACGACTGCAGGAAAGCGGTGAGGCCAGTGAACAGACCATCGCCGAACTGAACAGGCAGATAGAAGCCAGCCGCCAGCGCATCTCCAACAAACTGCTTGTCGGCACGAGGTGCTTTGTAAGAATGCAACAGAAGGAATGCATTGCTGACCTAACATCAGAAGAAAGACAGTGTCTGATAGACTACTTCGCCCTGTTGCGTCCCAAACGTTGGCAGGAGTCATCCTTCAGGACGATCTCCACTACGATGACGATACCATTGCCAAAATCCTCAATGTCAAGCCCGCTTCCCTCCGCACCCTGCGCTCACGAATCAAAGGGAGGGAGAGATAAATATACGGAAAACGGCACGAAAAAGCCCTCGGCAAAGCCTGGGAATCGGATGCCGAGGGTGAAACTCTGAAACTAGTTTCAGTGAATTTTTGTAAAAATACTATTTTTGTGCTCCGAAAGAGATGTTTTTGCGAATTTTGGAAAGCATCTGCGGGGTGATGCAGAGGAACGAGGCGAGGTCCGCCGCATCATGGGCATCACCCAAGAGGCCATCCGCTCCACAAGGTACAGAATTATGCAGAATGGGAGGAAGCAAACATAGCGTGTAATACATCACAGTGATTCGAAATACCTGTCAATATCTTCGTGAGTCTTCAGGGACACGCCCTTTCCTTCCTTATACTCCTTCCTGGCTTTCTCTATTTTGGCAGCCATAGCGGGAGTAATAGTCAGGTCATCGTCATCTACAGCCACGATAGCATACATTTTCTTGCTACCCCTGTTGATGAACACATGCTCGCCAGCGTCAACAAGGTCAAATGAACTGGCCATATTCTTTCTGAAATCGCTAAATGTAAGTGCTGTCATAATTCAATCTCTTTTGTTCTTTGGCGCAAAGTTACGATATTTATTTCAATCATCCAAATATTTATGTACCTTTTTATGTACAATTTGATTTCCGGATGCCACAGGGACAGGTGAGTCACATATAGATGTGTGATGTAAGATATAAGAGGAGAAGTTATGTCCAAAACTCTTTGTGGCCTGTGTCTTCCATTTCTCCCTTACACTTGGGGCAGGTCTTTAGGTCCCAGATGCGGATGTCGTCGCTGCCACATTGCAGACAGAGGCGGCCGACCTCGCTCCTGAAGGAGGGGGCTACGTCGGCAATGATGCCACCGACAACAATGTTCTGGATGGTGTGGCAATGGGCACACGAGACGGCGGTAATCTGTTGGCGGAACAGGCCGCGCCCTTCGTACACCTCGGCCTCGTAGCCACAGGTCTTACAGCGATATTTCCGTTTCCATGCCATGATGCAATGAGTATGAATAACTTTTGCAAAGATACGAATAAGCGGGAAGAATACCAAAAAAATTAGTGATGGAGTGCAAATAATGAATATTTTTTCGTACTTTTGCAGCCAGATTACAATTAAACTAGAAAATGAAACGAAGAATAGCAATCTCTACGCTGCTCTTATTGATGATTACACCGTGCTTGTGGGCTCAGAAGAAAGAGCTCTCTCAGGCGCGTACCTATATTAAGAGTGGTAAGGACTATGACAAGGCGGAGAAGCTGATGACTGACTTGTTGGCTAACCCTGCCAACAGGACCAATGCGAAGATATATGCCACATGGTATGACGCCATCAGTGGACAGTATGCGCAGGCCAACGAGAAGCTCTATCTGAAGCAGGCCTACGACACTGCTGCTTTCTTCAACATCACCAAGCGCATGTACACTGTCGCTGAGACGCTGGACTCGCTGGATGCGCAACCTGACGAGAAGGGCCGCGTGAAGCCTGAATACCGCAAGGACCATGCTGAGCAGCTGAACCTGCTGCGTCCTAACCTGTATTATGGCGGTACTTATCAGGTGCGTCGTGAGGACTACCGTAAGGCCTTCGAATACTTTGACCTGTATATCGGTGCTGCTCACCAGCCACTGTTTACGGGCTATAAATACCTGGAGAGTGACAAACTGGTTTCACAGGCGGCCTACTGGGCTGCGCTGTGTGGCTTTAAGTTGCAAGACCCCAAGATGACGCTGAAATACAGTCAGCTGGCATTGACAGACCAGGAGAAGTCGAAATTCGTGCTGCACTATATGTGTGAGGCCTATCTGCTGCTGAAGAACCAGAAGGAATACCTGAACACGCTGAACCTGGGTTACAAGCTGTTCCCGTCGTATCCGTACTTCTTCCCACGACTGGCTGACCACTATAAGGCGCAGGGCAATAACGACGAGCTGCTGAAGTTGGCGGATCTGGGGTTAAGAAGGTATCCAAACAATACGCTCTTCCAGCTGGCGAAGTCGATAGCACTGCTGAACATGAACCGTTACGATGAGTGTATCACGGTCAGCAAGCAAATGATAGCCGCCAACAAGGAACAGGCAGAGCCATACTTCAGCATCGCCACCTGCTACCTGAACCAGGCACTGGCTTTGGAGCAGCTGAACGAGCCCCGCAAGTATCACCAAGAGCTGGTGAAACTGTACACGGATGCCTGTCCGTATATGGAGAAATACCGACAGCTGGCACCCCTCGATACGCAACGCTGGGGACCGGCGCTCTACCGCATCTATCTGAACCTGAACAAGGGAAAACAGTTCGAAGAGATAGACAGATTGATGCGTAAGAATTAAAAAATGTAAAAAATATAGCCAGAGATACTGATTTTGCAAGATAAATCAGTATCTTTGCGTATTGGAATATTACTAATCCTTTAATCTTATAAGTAAATATGGAAAATAACGAATTGATTGCCCAGTGCGAAGCACGTGCAAAAGAATGGTTGTCTCCCGCTTTTGACGAAGAGACACGTAAGGAAGTACAGGCCATGTTGGACAATGCCGACAAGACGGACCTGATTGATGCTTTCTATCGCGATTTGGAATTTGGTACTGGTGGTCTCCGTGGTATCATGGGAGCAGGCACCAACCGTATGAACAAGTATATCGTTGGTATGGCTACTCAGGGTTTTGCTAACTACATCCTGAAGGCATTCCCTGGCAAGCAGTGCTCAGTAGTAGTGGGTCACGACTGCCGTAACAACGGTCGCATGTTTGCAGAGAGCGTTGCTGACATCTTCTCTGCCAACGGCATCAAGGTGTACCTGTTTGAGAGCCTGCGTCCTACGCCAGAGATTTCTTTCGCCATCCGTCACCTGGGCTGTCAGGCTGGTGTGAATGTCACCGCTTCGCACAACCCCCGCGAGTATAATGGTTACAAGGCTTACTGGGACGATGGTGCTCAGGTGCTCGCTCCACACGATGTAGGCATCATTGCTGAGGTTGAGAAGGTGAAGATCAGCGACGTGAAGTGGCAGGCCAACAAGGACCTGATTATTCCTATTGGTGGTGAGATGGACTGGGACTACATCCAGGCTGTCAAGGAGGCTATGGTCGACCAGGATGTCATCCTGCGCCAGAAGGACCTGAACATTGTCTATTCACCCATGCACGGCACTGGTCGCGTCATCGTCCCGATGGCACTGCGCTCTTGGGGCTTCCAGAACATCCACGTGGTTCCCGAGCAGATGGTTATCGACGGTAACTTCCCGACAGTTGTCAGCCCGAACCCCGAGAATGCCGAGGCAATGACACTCGGCATGAAGCTGGGTACGAAGCTCAACGCCGACCTGGTGATTGCCTCTGACCCCGATGCTGACCGCTTGGCTATCGTCTGCCGCAACTCGAAGGGCGAGTGGGAGATTCTGAATGGTAACCAGACCTGTATGATGTTCTCTTGGTATATCATTGCCAACAAGAAGAAGCTCGGCCAGCTGAAGGGCAACGAGTTCCTGGTAAAGACCATCGTAACCACCGAGGTCATTGCTGAGATTGCCAAGAAGAACCAGGTAGAATACAGCGACTGCTATACCGGCTTCAAATGGATTGCCAACGAGATTCGCGTCAACGAGGGCAAGAAGAAGTATATCGGTGGTGGTGAGGAAAGCTTCGGCTTCCTGCCATACGACAAGGTACGCGATAAGGACTCCCCCGCATCTATCTGTCTGATTTGTGAGATTGCTGCATGGGCTCGCGACAACGGTATGACGCTCTACGACCTGCTGATGAACATCTACAAGGAGTATGGCTTCTCACGCGAGGTAACCATCAACGTCGTTCGCCCAGGTAAGTCGGGTGCTGACGAGATCAAGCAGATGATGACTGACTTCCGTGCTAACCCACCGAAGGATCTGGGTGGCTCGAAGATCTGTATGCAGAAGGACTTCCAGCTGCTGGAGATCAAGACAGCAGATGGTGTGAAGCCTCTGGATATGCCTGCTAAGTCTAACGTGCTGCAGTGGTTCTGCGAGGATGGCACCAAGGTGAGTGTACGTCCTTCAGGTACGGAGCCTAAGATTAAGTTCTACACGGAGGTGAAGGATCCTTCGTTCAAGGGCGCTGCCGACTATGAGCGCTGCACGAAGGCCGCTGAGCAGAAGATTGAGGCCATCAAGAAGAGCCTGAATCTGTAAAACACAGCATAACAACAACTCGGGAGGGAGGCAACGGTGCCTCCTTCCTTTTACTTAATAACAATGAAGAACTATCTATTACTGACTACGGCAGTGCTGATGCTCAGTGCTACGCCAGCAATGGCAGACCAGGCACCGGAATGGTGCAACCCCCAGATTAATCAACAAAACCGTGTGGTTCGCCACGCCAACTTCTTTGCTTTTGAGAATGAGGAGAAAGCCAAGGGCGACAAGAAACAGTCGGACCGCTACCTGTCGATGGAGGGCATGTGGAAGTTTAACTTCGTCAAAAACCATCAGGACGCTCCCAAGGGCTTCTTTGCAGTGAAGTATGACGACTCTCAATGGGTGGATTTCCCTGTCCCCGGACTCTTCGAGATAGAGGGCTACGGCGACAAGATTTACAAGAACATCGGATATGCGTGGGGTACCACGTTCAAGAGCAACCCGCCATTTATTGGCGAGACCAACAACTATACGGGTTCCTACCGCCGCGAGTTTGAGCTGCCCCAGGACTGGAAAGGACAGGAGGTCTACTTCTATGTAGGTTCTGCCACCAGCAACCTGAAGGTGTGGGTCAACGGCAAGTATGTAGGTTACTCAGAAGATTCCAAGGTGGCTGCAGAGTTTAACATCACCAAATACCTGAAGGCCGGCAAGAACCTCATCGCCATGCAGGTGATGCGCTGGTGTGACGGCTCGTACCTGGAGGACCAGGACTTCTGGCGCTTTACGGGTATTGCCCGCGAGGTGTATCTCTGTGCCCGTCCCAAGCAGCACATCGAGGACGTAACCATCAAGCAGGACTATGTGGACGGCAAGGCACAGCTCAACGTGGACGTCAAGGCCACGGGAAATCCGAAGATTACCATGGACCTCTACGACCCTGCCGGCGAGTTGGTGGCAGAAGGTATCAGCCATTTCGCTGAGTTCGACTGCGCCAAACCTTGGACGGCAGAGACGCCCAACTTGTATACGCTCTACATCACTGCCCGCAAGGGCGACAAGGTGCTGGAGGTAGTACGCCAGCGTGTAGGTTTCCGCCATATCGAAATCAAAGGAGGCCAGCTGCTCCTCAACGGTCAGCCCATCCTCATCAAGGGTGCCGACCGCCACGAGTTGGATCCTGACGGCGGCTATATCGTCTCTGTAGAGCGCATGATTCAGGACATCAAGATTATGAAGCAGTTGAACATCAATGCGGTACGTACGTGTCACTATCCCGACGACCCCCGCTGGTATGACCTGTGCGACGAGTACGGCATCTACCTCACCGCCGAGGCCAATCTGGAGAGCCACGGTATGGGTTATGGCAAGGGGACGCTGGCCAAGAACAAGGACTTTGAACTGATGCACATGGAGCGCAACCAGGCTAATGTGAAATCGTTCAAGAACCATCCCAGCATCATTGTGTGGTCGATGGGCAACGAGGCCGGCTACGGTCCTAACTTTGAAAAGGTGTACGACTGGATCAAGGCTTACGACACCACGCGTCCTGTGCAGTATGAGCAGGCTGGCCACTGGGGCAAGACTGACATCTTCTGTCCGATGTACATGGGCTATGAGGACTGTGAGAACTATGCCAAGACCGACAATCCCCGTCCGCTGATACAGTGTGAGTATGCGCACGCCATGGGTAATTCGATAGGTGGCTTCAAGGAGTACTGGGACATCATCCGCAAGAATGCCAAGTATCAGGGCGGCTACATCTGGGACTTCGTAGACCAGGGACTGCGCGACAAGAGCAAGATTACGGGCAAGGAGATATTCACCTACGGTGGTGACTACGGTCGCTATCCTGCCTCTGACCATAACTTCAACTGCAACGGCATCATTGCTCCTGACCGCAGACTGAACCCCCACGCCCACGAGGTGCGCTACTACTACCAGAACGTGTGGGTGACGGACAAAGGACTCAAGGAGGGTCGCTTCGAGATATACAATGAGAACTTCTTCAAGACGCTCGACGACCTGGAACTGGAGTGGTTTGTCGGTGGCGCAGGACACAGCCACCACAACGGCAATCGCCCTGAGGGTATGACCTTCGGACACGGCGGCAAGACCGACATCAGCGGCATCGCTCCCCAGCAGCGCAAGACGATTACTGACGAGGCGATGAAGAAGACCATCCAACGCGTGCTGGGACACCACGGCGACCAGGAGATCTTCGTCATCTTCCAGTTTAAGGCGAAGAATGCGCAGCCACTCATCGACAAAGGACAAGTGCTGGCGCGCCAGCAGATAGCACTGAACACGTATCAGTTCCCCGAACTGAAGGCTGAACAGGCCAGCGTAACGAAGGAAGAGACAGAGAGTTACGTGAAGTTGGACGCAGCAGGTACCACACTGACAGTAGGTAAGTGGAGCGGCTGGATAGACTATCTGGACATTGACGGTCAGCCCATGCTGGAAGACCGCCAGTCAGTGGAACCAGAGTTCTGGCGTGCACCTACCGACAACGACTATGGTGCTGGTCTGCAGCACCGTCTGGGAGCATGGAAGAACCCGCAGAAGAGACTGAAAGAGGTGAAGGTTGACGGCAATACGATTACGTCTGTCTTCGATATGCCCAGCGTGAAAGCTACACTGACGATGACCTATACACTGACGGCTGACGGCGAGGTGATTGTCCGTGAACAGATGACGACCGACAAGGAAGCCAAGGTCAGCGGTATGCTGCGCTACGGCATGCAGCTGCAGATGCCCAAGGGCTTTGACCGCATCAGCTACTACGGTCGTGGTCCCGTGGAGAACTACTGTGACCGCAACAGCAGCGAGTTTATCGGTGTGTATAACAGCAACGCCAGTGACGAGTACTTCCCCTATGTGCGTCCGCAGGAGTCAGGCAACCACACCGATGTGCGCTGGTTCCGCGTACAGAATGCGGAAGGTCTGGGACTGGAGTTCTACAGCAATGCACCGATGGAGGCCAGTGCACTGAAGTTCCTGACAGAGGACCTGGATGACGGACCCGTCAAGGACAAGAAGATTGACCGCCACTCGGGAGACTTGACAGAACGTCCGCAGACACAGGTTCACCTGCAGCAGCGCCAGATGGGATTAGGGTGCGTGAACTCATGGGGAGCATGGCCCAGAAGAGAATACCAGGTGGTGTATAAAGACTACGACTTCACCTTTGCCATCAAACCTGTACGCAAGGCAGAGAAGAAATAACAAGGTGACAGAAAAAGAAATACAGCTAATACGAACGTGTATTAGCTGTATTTTTTTATGTGTATTAGACTGTTACTTGAAGAGTAGGGGAGCAAACTCCGTCAGGTAGATGCGCCAGTTGCGCCAGATGTGGCCACCATCGGTCTCGAGATAGGTGTACTTATGCTTCTTGGAATCGAGGTAAGTACGCAGGTCGGTGTTGTTCTTGTAGAGGAAGTCGGTCTTGCCAATGCCTATCCAGAAGAGTTTGGGATTCTTCTTGAACAGCTGGTCAATCTTGCCGTTGCGGTTCTCGTAGATGTTGGGGAAGCCACCGTTGGGTTGCTGCTGGTCGACAGCTGCTGAGAACAGTCCCACGTAGTCGAACAAGTCGGGGTTGTTGATGCTGATGAAGAGGCTGTGGAAACCACCCATAGACAGTCCTGCGATGGCACGATGGGCCTTGTCCTTCTTCACGCGATAGGTCTTCTCAATAAATTTGACAACATCAGGGAAGGCGGTCTCAAAGGAACCTTCCATCGTCTTAGGCAGCATCATGGTAGGCACGAGGAAACCCTTAGACGTCTCGCCAGGACAAGCCTCCTCAGAGATATTGCCATTGGTCATAACGAGAATCATCGGCTCTGCCTTGCCCTGAGCAATGAGGTTGTCCATGATCTGTGCAGCACGACCTAGCTCGCTCCACGCATTCTCGTCGCCACCAATGCCGTGCAACAGGTAGAAGACGGGGTAGTCCTTCTTGCTGGTCTCGTAGCCAGCAGGGGTATAGACTGTCAGGCGACGTGTCAGCCCTGCAGTAGGACTCTCATACCACACCTTGCTCACCGTGCCATGTGCCACCTTGTTGACCTTATAGAGGTCTGTGCGCTGGTCGCCACCAATCAGCAGCACGCTAAACAGGTTGTTGATGTCGCGGATGTTGTAGACGTTCAGCGGGTCAATAATCTTTACACCGTCGACAATCATGTTATAGGTGTAAAGCTCGGGCTTCAGCTTGTCTGTCGTAAAGCTCCACACACCCTGCTCGTTCTTGACAAGCTCTGCGACGCCTGGCATGTCGTAGGTGTTACCCTGATATTCCACCGTCTTCGGAGGCAGGAAGTCGCCAGTAATCTGCACCTTCTGTGCCTCGGGGGCTATCAGGTTGAACGTTACGGTGTTGTCAGCGTGAACATCGGGCGAAGCCACTTGCGGTCCTTGGCCCCAGTTAAGGTTCTGCTGGGCTTGTGCTGTCATACCCATCAGGCAGAGGACAGCCATCATCAAATGTTTTTTCATTGTTAGTTGTGTTACGTAGTTTATTTGATGTTGCAAAGATACATATTATTTGTATTATTTCGTATAGTAGTGTGTGTTTTTTTGAATGTTTTTTAGTAATTTTGCGGCAAAATTCTAACTAACTAACTTTTATGAAACGTTCAACGATTACTTTTATCCTCATTCTTTTCTCGATGATGCAGGTGTTTGCATACGAGCAACAGTCTATCAATGTTACCGTCAATGGTAAAAGCAGAAACATGGTGGTGTTCGTACCCAATACGCTGCCTGAAAAGTCACCATTGATGATTGTCACACACGGCATGAACCAAGACCCAGAGTACCAGTATGGCTCTGACAAGCTATACGAAATGATTGATACGGCGAAATTTGTCGTCGCCTACCTGCGTAGTGACGGTAACACTTGGGACACTGGCGGTACCAAGGACCAGAACTTCGTAAGCAAGACCATTGACGAGATGTATACGCGTTTTAACATTGACAAAGACCGTGTCTACTGGTCTGGCTTCTCCATGGGTTCGATGCTTATCCACCATTGTATTGCCAACATGCAGAACAAGATAGCGGCTTTTGCTCCTACCAGTGGTATCCAGTTCTCTGAGCAACCATGGAATAACTGCAACAAGCCTGTTAACCTGTTGGAATGTATTGCCTATGGTGACGATGTCTTTGGCTATGAACAATATGGCATCCATGCGTATATCGAGAACTATGCCCTGCATGACGGTCACACTCGCTATTCGAAGACGGTAGGCTTTAAGCCTTTCAGTGGCGCATGGCAAGATGGTGACATGGAGAAATGGACCGGAGGCCCCCAAGGTGGCGAGGTATGGCTCTATTCGTATAACAATGGTGGCCACTGGCCTACAGATCAGAACCGCCATCTCATCTGGAACTTCTGCAAGCGCTTTACGCTGAACCAGCCCAAGGTACAGATTACACAGCCAGCAGGCGACGCTACCTATTTATATATGACGCCCGAAGAAGGTGTCACGTTCCCTGATGTTGCCATTGAGGCTACCGCTAAAGCTGTAAATGGTGAGATAGAAAAGGTAGAATTCTATGATGGCAACACGCTGATAGAAACGCTGACAGAAGCACCATTCACAGCTACGCTGACAGCTCCCCAAGCAGGCAATCACGAGATACGCGTCGTGGTGACTGACACTAACGGCAAGAGAGGTGAAAGCTCGTGCATGGTGAATTGTGTTGCTACGAGCAGCTACGACCTGGCACAGACATTTACATGTGAGGGGGTAGTGCCACAGAACTGGTCTGTCTGCAACGGAAAGTCGGAAAGAGTGGGTGGGGGACTGCCATACACCAGTGGCTGTCGTCTGCTGCATTTCACCAATGAGTCACGCGGCTTTGAATATGGCCTGATGGTGCAGAATCCTGGTGGTAAGGAAAAAGCGGCCTGGGCCCGATTTGGCGATATGGAAGCCCGCTCTCACATGACCCTGCATGCTGGACATTATGAGTTAAAGTCAAGACTGTTGAACTGGGATTGCCCAGAGTTCAGCCCTGTCATCTTCACCATCGAGAGGCCCAACGGTGAGGAAGTGGTGTCGGAGTCTTATACGCCCGTCAAGAATATTGGTGGCAACGTGAACAACGCATTCTCAAACGGTAGGGGAAAGACCTTCAAATTCGATATCTATCAGACGGGCGACTACGTGCTGAGCTTCTATACTGCAGCAGAGAAGAATGCCGACTTCGTCATCGGTATGGCCAAACTGGATGCCAAGTCGTATACTGAGTCAGGAATACAAACAGTCAACAGTGAACAAAGAACTCTGGATGACAGTCATATCTACGACCTGCAGGGACGTCGCGTGGAGAGTAACAACCTGAAAACGGGCATTTATATCGTCGGTGGTCGCAAGGTCGTAATGACGAAATAATGGGCTGAATGATGAATTATCTTCAATAATATTTTGTAGTTTCAACAAATAAGTGTAAATTTGCACCCAAAAGTTATTCACTACCAATAATTCTTATGAAAAAAGTACTAACTACAATCATTGCTCTGACAGCTATCATGGCTGTGCAAGCAGCTAAACCTCGAACATCTTTAAAGGTGTTGGACACACGCAAACAAACCATTTCCGGTTTTGGCGGTGCCTGCTGTGATGGCGCTATGTGTCCGTTTGGTAATGACAACGCTTGTGTCGGCAAACTCTATGGTCCTAAGTCGAAGATTGGATTGAACATCTTGCGAATGGAGATTTCGCCAAATTTCGAAGGTGACATAATAGTTCCAGAGTGGGGTAACTGGGATTCTCCCTACGACTGGAATGGTTCGTTGCCTTCTGCTAAGATTGTAAAGCAGCGTGGAGGTATCGTCTTCGGTACACCATGGTCGCCCCCAGGAGAATATAAGACTAATGGTTCTGCTCAGGGTGGTAATGCTGATGATCAGGGAAATGTGAAAGCCACATTGCGCAGAGACTGCTATGATAAATTCTTCCCCTGGCTGAACACCTTCCTGAAATGGATGAAGCAAAAGGGTGTAGCCGTTGATGCCGTATCGTTGCAGAACGAGCCCGACTGGTGGGTTAGCTATTCTGGCTGCTGCTATGAGCCAGACAGTCTGGTATCGCTCGTCAAGAACTACGCATGGATGCTGGACCGCGAGGCCAATCCTGGCGTGAGACTCATCAGCGGTGAACCATTGGGCTTCACCAAGAATTATACCGACCCACTGATGAAAGACCCAACATGCCGCGAACAGATAGATATTGTCGCTGGTCACCTCTATGGTCACCTGCCCCTGCAGTATATGAAGCCTGCTGGTGTGCTGCCTCTCTCATACGGTAAAGAGCTGTGGATGACAGAGCACTCTACCACTGACAATACTGGTGCACTGCCTACGTGGTCTGACAACCTGATTTTCGCTGAGGAGCTGAACGAGTGTATGCTGGCTGGTTGCACTGGCTACATCTACTGGTATTTGCGTGCACACTGGTCATTTGCCGGAACAGGTGAAACAAAGTATGGGGCCGAGAACAAAAAGGACGAATTGCTGCCTCGCGCCTTTGTCATGTCACACTTCTCGAAGAATGTTACTGGTTCTACACGTTTGGTAACAAATCAAGATGCAGACGCAGGACGTACGAAAGAGGAAATCTTGCAGAACTATCAGTATTCTGCCTATATTCAGGGCGACACAGCACTGATAGTCATGGGCATCAATGCTACAGACAAGGAACGTGACGTGAAGATCACCCTTCCATACAATGTTAAGAGCGGTCAGCTGTGGTTGTCGACAGGTAATGAGAGTGAGAATCTCTGTCAGAAGTCAGAATTGGAGGACATCACCGAGTCTACCAAAGAGTATCTCTATACAATGCCTGCTATGAGTCTGAATACCTTAATCTTCAAGATTGACAAAGGTAGCACAGCCATTGAGAACGTGAAGCAGGATGATGACGACGACGATGCTAGTCCCAAGACCTATTACGACCTGCAGGGACGCAAAATGGAGCATCCTCATGGACTCTGCATTGAGCGTAGCGCTAATGGAAGTTCAAGAAAAGTGATGATAGGAAAGTAATAGCTATCATATATCAAAAATAAAGAGTTGCTGATTGTTGATGAATCGGCAACTCTTTTTCATTTATTCAATACACTTCATGAGGAAGTCAACAGCACCATTGATTCCAAACTGACGGACATCCAGCGAGATGTCATAATTACAGGCATCTGTCCAATCACGACCTGTAAACGTCTTTGTGTAGAGCTCACGGCTGAAGTCATTATCGACAATCATTGCTGCAGCATCCTGTTCGCTGATATCGTATTTTTCGGCGATACGCCGTTTGCGGCAATCAAGACTGGAGTGAATGAAAATCTTCAGAGCGTTGGGATGATTGGCAAAAATATCAAAACCGCAACGACCGATAATGACACAAGACTCTTCATTGGCAATACGGCGAATGGCATCTGCTTGTGCCTGAAAAAGGGCATGACTGGTTTTGTCTTTCTCCTGACCGTTATACTCGGCATGGAGCATGTATGTGCGGTAGAAGTTGGTAAAGTCGTCACGCCACAAAGGATTGCGAAGTTCTATTTTCTCTATGGCATCCTCTACAGTTCTCATGCGCGAGGCGACCTCATTCAATATCTGCTTGTCAAGTACCTTTACTCCAAGCCGTTTGGCCAACTCAGCACCAATCTCGTGACCACCCGTTCCAAACTGACGACTGATGGTAATGATAAATTTTTCTTTGCTATTCATAGTCTTAGGCTTTTGATTAAACAATAATACTGATGTTGCAAAGATACAAATAAGTTTTGAGAAATGCAAACTTTTTACCTGTATAAAACAAAAATTCCCATAAATCTTTGTGATTTATAGGAATTTTCTTTGGTAGTCGATAGGGGAATCGAACCAGGAGGGGGATTCGAACCCCCGGTACGGGAACCCGTACGGCAGTTTAGCAAACTGCTGGTTTCAGCCACTCACCCATCCTTCCAAAAGGACCCTGGAGTTCGAAACCGTGGGGTTATCTCCTTGATTGCGGGTGCAAAGGTACGTACTTTTTTTGAACCCTGCAAATTTTTGCGTGACTTTTTTCACTTTCTCGTTAACTTTTCTCTTTTAGCACCGTTTTCCGGTATTTTAGAAGAGCGGATTACGGGACTCGAACCCGCGACCCTCGGCTTGGGAAGCCAATGCTCTACCAACTGAGCTAAATCCGCAGCATCGTTTTTGAAGAAAAAAAAGAGGAGTCAGAACGTTTGTATTCTGACTCCTGTGGAAAGTGAGCCGATAGCCGGACTCGAACCGGCGACCCACGCATTACGAATGCGTTGCTCTACCAACTGAGCCATATCGGCAGTCTTCCAAAGATCTCTTTGCTCGAAAGCGGTTGCAAAGGTACAAAAAAGATTAAAGATTAAAGATTAAAGATTAAAGATTTAGCAGGCTATTAACATTTTTTAGCCATGGAATTTGTTTTACAGTTTATCTTTCAGGAATTTTCCTGTCAAACTCTTGGTGCAGGCGGCCACCTCTTCGGGGGTTCCTGTTACAACGACCTCTCCACCACGGTCGCCACCTTCGGGGCCCATGTCGATGATGTAGTCGGCACATTTGATTACATCCATATTGTGCTCGATGACGAGAATGGTGTGGCCACGCTCTATGAGGGCGTTAAAAGCCTGCAACAGGCGGTTGATATCGTGGAAATGCAGACCTGTGGTGGGCTCGTCGAAGATGAAGAGGGTAGGCTCCTGTCGTTCCTGACCAATGAAGTAGGCCAGCTTGACACGCTGGTTCTCACCACCAGAGAGCGTTGACGAGTTCTGACCGAGTTTGATGTAGCCCAAGCCCACGTCTTCGAGGGTTTTCAGACGGGCGACGATGGTTTTTGTCACAGCAGCAGAACTGCTGTGCACATCGTCTTCTGAGAAGAACAGGATGGCCTCGGAGATCGTCATATTGAGGACGTCGTCGATATTCTTGCCGCGATAGCGAACGTCGAGGATGTCGTGTTTGAAGCGGTGACCATGACAGGCCTCACACTCCAATACGAGGTCGGCCATGAACTGCATCTCAACAGTAATCACACCAGCACCTTTACATTCGTCGCAACGGCCACCATCAGCGTTGAACGAGAAATACTGACTGGTGAAACCCATCTGCTGGGATAGTGGCTGGTCAGCAAAGAGGTCGCGGATAGCATCGTAGGCCTTGACATAGGTGGCAGGATTAGAGCGTGTGGACTTACCAATAGGATTCTGGTCGACAAACTCCACATGGCTGATGGCCTGGTAGTCGCCATCCAGTCCGCTGTATTCGCCTGGTGCGTCGCAGACCTCTCCGAGGTGGCGCTTGAGAGCAGGGTAGAGGATGCCTTTGACGAGGCTGGACTTGCCACTGCCCGAGACTCCCGTAACAACAGCCATCACGTTGAGGGGGATGTCAACGGTAGCCCCCTTGAGGTTGTTCATGCGTGCTCCCTTGATGGTTATCTTGCGATTCCAGGGGCGACGGCTCTGGGGGAGCGTAATCTCCTCCTGATGGGTGAGGTAGCGGAGGGTGTGACTGCGCCCGACGACTGAATCGTCGGGAACATTGATGGGCCCTGCATACATGATTTCGCCACCTAGGCGGCCAGCATCTGGACCGACGTCGATGAGATAGTCGGCAGCACGCATAATCTCTTCATCGTGCTCGACGATGACAACGGTATTACCGAGGTCACGCAACTCCTTAAGGACCTTCAGTAGTCTATCGGTGTCGCGCTGATGGAGTCCGATGCTGGGCTCATCGAGGATATAAAGGCTACCCACCAGTGAACTGCCTAATGAGGTGGTTAGGTTGATGCGTTGGCTCTCACCACCACTCAGCGTATTGGACATGCGGTTCAGCGTGAGATAGCCCAGACCTACGTCAAGCATAAACTGCAGACGCGTGGTAATCTCGGTGAGCAGGCGACGACCAATCTGCTCTTCCTGTTCGGTCAACTCCAGGTGGTCGAACCACTCCTTCAGTCGGACGATAGGCATCTCGACAAGGTCAGAGATGCTGCGACCGCCAATCTTTACGTAGTCAGCCTCTGGCTTGAGGCGTGTGCCGTGACACTTGGGACAGGTCGTCTTGCCGCGATAGCGCGCCAACATGACACGATACTGAATCTTATACTGATTCTCGCGAACCATCTGGAAGAAGTTGTCGATGGACACGCGGTCGTACTTGTCGCGATGCTTATCGGAAGGCAGCCCGTGCCACAGCATGTCTTTCTGCTTCTGCGTCAGATTATAGTAGGGCTCGAAGATTGGGAAGTCATCTTGAGCTGCTCTGCGACAGAACTCCTCCTTCCACATCTTCATCTTCTCACCATGCCAGCACACCACACAACCGTCATAGACGGACAGGGAAGTGTTTGGAATGACGAGGTGCTCATCGATGCCGATAATCTTGCCGAAACCCTGACACTCAGGACAAGCGCCAATGGGGGAATTGAAAGAGAAGAGGTTGTCAGTAGGTTCCTCGAAAGTAATGCCGTCAGCCTCAAAACGCACAGAGAAGTCGTAGCAGATATTCGACGGCAGGAACATCAGGCGACACTCACCATGTCCCTCGTAGAAAGCTGTCTCAGCAGAGTCCACAAGTCGCGAAATGGCATCCTTGGCATTGTCGACAGAGAGACGGTCGATGACCAAATAGAGGTCTGATGGCTGATGACTGATAGAAGAGTCTTCAGCCAAGAAGTCGTCGATGCGAACGATGTTGCCACCTTCGGCAATACGAATATAACCATTTTGCAGATAAATCTTAAGCTGCTGCTCCAGTGTGCGGTTCTCTGACAGATGAATGGGCGCCATAATGACAAACTTGGTGCCCGGCGCGTATTGGCGCGTACATTGGATGATGTCTTCGGTGGAGTGTTTCTTCACCTCCTGACCGCTGATGGGCGAATAGGTGCGCCCAATGCGGGCATAGAGCAGGCGCAGATATTCGTAGATCTCGGTGGTGGTGCCAACGGTAGAACGCGGATTACGCGAGATGACTTTCTGTTCGATGGCAATGGCCGGTGGAATGCCTTTGATGAAGTCACACTCGGGCTTGTTCATGCGCCCCAGGAACTGACGAGCATAAGAAGACAGACTCTCTACATAGCGACGCTGACCTTCAGCATAGAGGGTGTCGAAAGCCAGTGACGACTTACCGCTACCTGACACACCGGCAATCACCACGAGTTTATTACGTGGTATCTTGACATTGATGTTCTTCAGGTTGTTAACTCTTGCCCCCTTTATCTCTATGTAGTCCGTCATCTTCGCCATCTTACATTCTCCTTCTTAGAGTTCTTCGCTAATATATCCCACAGGCAATTTGCGACAGTTGTACTGTGACGCCATAATTTCACCATAGGCTCCTGCGGAACGGATGGCAATGAGGTCGCCACGATGGGCCTTGTTCAGGTCAATCTGCTTGGCAAAGACATCTGTCGACTCGCAGATGGGACCAACTACGTCGTAAGCCTCAACAGGTTCCTCGCTCGACAGGTTCTCAATCTTGTGATAGGCCTGATAGAGCGCAGGACGGATGAGGTCGGTGAAACCAGCATCGACAATACAGAACTTCTTGACGTAGCCTTCCTTAATATATAAGGTACGCGTGATAAGTGTACCACACTGAGCCACCACGGCACGACCCAGTTCAAAGTGCAGGGTCTGTCCGTCACGCAACTTCAGTTTCTTGGCGTAGGTATCGAAGTAAGCCTTGAAGTCGGGGATGGGTACACGGTTTGGGTGCTGGTAGTCTATACCCAGTCCGCCACCAACATTGATGTGTTCCAGACGGATGCGATGGCGCTCCAGTTCGTTCTGCAGTTCGTTGACACGATTGCAGAGTGCCTCGAAGTCGCCCATGTCCAGTATCTGACTGCCAATATGGAAGTGTAAGCCGACTACCTTGATATTCGTCATCTGCGAGGCTTCCTCGATGACCTTCAGCATGTCGCGCATGTCGATGCCGAACTTGTTTTCAGCAAGTCCCGTAGTGATGTTGGCGTGAGTATGTGCACCCACATTGGGATTCAGGCGGAAGGCCACACGAGCCACCTTGCCTTTCTGGGCCGCCAACTCGTTGATAACCTCCAACTCAGGGATGCTTTCCACATTGAAGCAGAAGATGTCGTTGTCCAAGCCGAGGTTAATCTCCCAGTCGCTCTTGCCCACGCCTGCATAGACGATGCGCTGGCTGGGGAAACCGGCCTTGATGCTGGCTTCTATCTCGCCGCCGCTGACACAGTCGACACCCAAGCCTGCCTCACGAATAATCCTGAGCACCTTGGGGTTTGCATTGGCCTTGACAGCATAGTGCACACAAAAGCCCTCGTGCTTGCTAACTTCCTCGCGTATGGTTTGCAGCGTCTTGCGCAACAGTTCTGCATCGTAATAGTAGAAGGGCGTCTGTATGCGTTCCAGTTTTTCTAAAGGAAATATTCCTTTCATAGTGATTTGTCTTTGTGTCGGAAATAGTGATTATTTGTTGAACAACTCGTTGCTAAGAGCCTGCAGGGCACGCTTCTTGTCCTCCTCCTTGATGAGGAATGAGATGTTGTAGTTGCTGCCGCCGTAAGAAATCATACGCACTGGAATGTTCTTCAAGGCGTCCATGACCTGTGTCTCGAAGCCGATGTTCGACCAGTCGAGGTCTCCCACAACACAGACGACACACATGCCCGTGTCAACAGTAACGGTGCCGTACTTCTTCAGCTCGTCAACAATCTCACCCAGGTGGGCAGAGTTGTCGATAGACATGGAAACACCCACCTCAGAGGTGCACACCATATCGATAGGGGTCTGGTAGGACTCGAAGATCTCGAACACCTTACGCAGGAAACCAGTAGCCAGCAGCATGCGGCTTGACTTGATCTTGATGGCGATGATGTTGTCCTTAGCGGCAACGGCCTTGATCTTGCCATACTCCGTCTTGTTAGAGATGGTAGTACCCTCAGCATCGGGCTGCATGGTGTTGAGCAAACGAACAGGAATGCCAGCATACTTGGCAGGCTGAACGCAGGTAGGATGCAGAATCTTAGCACCGAAGTAGGCCAGCTCGGCAGCTTCCTCGAAGTGCAGCTGGTGAACGGGCTCGGTCTTGTCAACGACACGAGGGTCGTTGTTGTGCATGCCGTCAATATCTGTCCATATCTGAATCTCCTCAGCATTCAGGGCAGCACCAATCAGTGAGGCTGTATAGTCAGAACCACCACGCTGCAGGTTGTCAATCTCACCATAGGCGTTGCGACAGATGAAGCCTTGGGTGATATACACCTGATTGCCCTCGTTCTTCTCCATGATGGCAGCGAGCTTCTCCTTGATATATACGGGATCGGGCTCTGAATTCTTGTCGGTACGCATGAAGTCAAGCGCGTTCAGCAAGACGGCTTTGATACCCTGCTCCTGCATGTAGTTGACGACCATGTTGGTAGACATCATCTCGCCCTGTGCCACGATGCTCTTCTCCTCGAACGAGGTGAACAGCTCCTTGGTGAACGAACGCAGATAGTTCATCTCTGAAATCAAGAACTCGCGGGTCTGCTCCTTGGTAGCATCCTTCGTGTAGAGCTCGTCGACATGCTTCATGTACTTACGCTCCAACTGGTTGATGACCTCGTTGGCACCCTCAGGGTTCTTCTTGTACAGGTAGTCGGCAATCTCCACCAGCGAATTGGTGGTGCCTGACATCGCTGAGAGCACGACGAAAACGGGTTCTCCAGACTTGGTTACTAACTTTGTTACCTCCTTCATGCGGTCCGGTGTACCCACCGAAGTACCGCCAAACTTCATTACTTTCATTGTATATAATTTTTAATCTTTAATTTTACATCATTTATAATGAGAGGTCTTCACGAGCGCTGTAGTCGACAGCCGCCGACTCTGCCGTCTCTTCGTCTTCATAAAGTGCCATCGTGTTGTAGGTCTCAGTAATATCCTCCAGATGGCCATCAATGCAGCGATAGACAATACCAGGATACTCGTTGAGCAACGAGATATTGTGGGTCGTCATTATAACGGCGGTACCCGTCTGCGTGATTTGTCGCAACAGCTGGATGATATTGGCGGCTGTTTCCAGGTCAAGATTGCCTGTAGGCTCGTCGGCAACAATAAGTTTAGGACGATTTAAGATGGCACGGGCGATGGCGATGCGTTGCTGTTCACCACCAGAGAGCTCATGGGGATAGCGATCCATGAAGTCCACCATCTCTACATCTTCCAGCACATCGTGGATGCGCTCGTCAATCTCGTCATTCTTCTTCCACCCAGTGGCTTTCAGTACGAACTTCAGATTCTCATAGACTGTGCGGTCGCCCAGCAACTGGAAGTCCTGGAAGATGATTCCCATCTGTCGGCGAAGGGCAGGGATGTACTTTTGCTTCAACTCGCGCAGGTCGTGGTTCAGCACAAAGGCATTCTCAGCATTCTCGATATCCATCTCGAAATAGATGGTTTTCAGCAGTGAGCTCTTACCAGAACCCACACGACCAATGACATAGATGAATTCGCCCTCATCCACATGGAAGTCAACATCATGTAGCACAGGGGCACCATCCTTATGGTAGATGTCTACCTTCTTGTAATCTATCAGCATCTTTATATTTGACTATTTGACAATTTACAACTTATTTCATTTTACCTGCAGCCTTGGCTTCACGGCGCTGCTTGTCCCAGTTGGGATCGTGGCGTTTGTGGAGCTCTTCGGCAACATCCTCGATACGCAGGCCTTTCTCGGTCAGCAAGACTATGAGATGATACAGCAGGTCGCTAGCCTCATAGACCAGATGGTCGTCTGTGCCGTTGGTGGCTTCGATGACGGTCTCCAGCGCTTCTTCACCAACTTTCTGGGCTATCTTGTTGACGCCTTTGGTAAAGAGGCTGGTGGTATACGACCCCTCAGGCATTTCCTGCTTGCGCTTGTCGATGAACGACTGCAACTCTGACAAGAAGAGCAGGGGATTGCTCTCGTTCTCCTCGCCCCAGCAGGTGTCTGTACCTGTATGACAGGTAGGACCGACAGGATTTACACGAACCAGCAGGGTGTCGTTGTCGCAGTCAATCTTCATATCCACGAGGTTTAGGAAATGGCCACTGGTCTCTCCCTTCGTCCACAGCGTATTACGGGTACGGCTCCAGAAGGTGACGTGCTTGGTGGCAAGGGTTTTCTCGTATGCTTCCTCGTTCATGAAGCCCAGCATCAGTACGTTCTTCGTCGTCACATCCTGTATGATGGCAGGCACCAAGCCGCCCATCTTTTCAAAATCTATCTTCATATTCTTACGTTTATTCCTTCGTTGTGTAAATATTGTTTCAGTTCCGGTACGGGTATCTCGCCAAAGTGAAACACAGAGGCGGCTAATGCTGCGTCAGCATGTCCTTCTGTGAATACATCGCGAAAATGCTCCTTCTTACCGGCACCACCACTGGCGATGATGGGGATGGATAGCGTATCTGACAGTTCGCGCAGAGCCTCGTTGGCATAGCCGTTCTTCGTCCCGTCGTGGTTCATCGAGGTAAAGAGTATCTCGCCAGCACCACGTTCCTGAGCTTCACGCGCCCACTCGAAGAGTCTTCGCTCTGTACGCTCGCGACCTCCCTTCAAATAGCAGTGCCAGCCGTCTTCATCCAGACGGGCATCGATGGCCACCACACACACCTGGCTACCAAAACGGTTTGTAATCTCGTCAATAAGTTCAGGGCGACGGATGGCAGCAGAATTAATGCTCACCTTATCGGCTCCTGCATAGAGCAGTCGCTCTACATCCTTTAACTCGTTGATGCCGCCACCCACTGTAAATGGGATATTCAACGTCTGGGCAACCTTTGTTACCATCTCGGTAAATGTCTTGCGACCTTCAAACGAGGCGGTGATATCCAGGAAGCACAACTCGTCGGCTCCCTGCTCAGAATAGGCTTTGCCGAGTTCTACAGGGTCACCGGCGCTTCGCAGATTCACGAAGTTAATGCCTTTTACGGTTTCACCGTCCTTGACGTCCAGACAGGGTATTATGCGTTTTGCCAGTCCCATAGTTCTTGCAGATTAATTTTACCTTCATAAATGGCCTTGCCAAAGACTACAGCAGGAATGCCTGCAGCATCCAAAGCCTTAATGTCGTCAATAGACGATACACCGCCACTGGCTATCAGATGCAGCTGAGGATAGGCTTCCATGACCTTCTTATAAAGGTCGATGGCAGGACCTGCCAGTGTGCCGTCTTTCGATATCTCTGTACAGAGCACCTTGCTGACACCAGCATCGATATATTTTTGAAGGAAGGGTAGGAGATCTTCCGTGGAATCCTCCTTCCAACCATTGATGCTAATCTTACCATTTCTGACGTCAGCACCCAGAATGATGCGCTCAGCACCATATTTCTCCAGCCATCCCATAAAACGGTTGGGCTCTGTGACGGCAATACTGCCAATGGTTACCATCGAGGCTCCATGGTTGAAAGCCACCTCGATGTCTTCATCGGTCTTGATGCCACCTCCAAAGTCAACCGTCAGCTTCGTCTCTGTCGTAATCTGACTGAGCACAGGACTGTTGACGATATGCTTTGACTTGGCACCATCCAAATCCACCACATGCAGGCGCTGGTAACCAATACGCTCAAACTCCAGAGCCATATCCAACGGACTGCCATAGACCGTCTTCTGGTCATAGTCGCCCTTGGTCAAGCGTACACACTGACCATTGATGATATCTATTGCGGGAATCAGTTCTATCATAGCTCTAAGAAATTCTTTAAGATTTGTTCTCCAACTTTTCCACTTTTTTCCGGATGGAATTGACAGGTATAGAAGTTGTCCTTATGCATGGATGCAGAGTAGGGGAGAATGTAGTTTGCCGTAGCAATGGTCTCTTCGCAAACAGGAATATAGTAGCTATGCACGAAATAGACATAGGGATTCTCGCCCAGTCCTTCCATCAATGGTGATTTGAGGTTGCTGAGATTCTGCCAACCCATACAGGGAACCTTGTCCTCGTGGTTCTTTGGCTGGAAACGCTTCACTTCTGCATCAAAGATGCCGATACAGTCAGCGTCGCCTTCCTCAGAATGCTTGCAAAGAAGCTGCTGACCAACGCAAATGCCGAAGACGGGTTGCTTCAGGTCACGAATGACCTCATCAAGCCTACGCGCCTTCAGATAATCCATCGCCTCGGCAGCATGTCCCTGACCAGGAAACAGCACGCGATCAGCCTTCTTCAGCTGCTCAGCATCATCGGTCAGTAGGGGTTCAATACCCATTCTGTGGAGGGCATTCACCACACTATAGATGTTTCCGGCATTATATTTTACGATGGCTACGTTCATAAAATTCGTTTCATTCGTGAAATTCGTGGTTTCCTTACGAGAAAATGATCGTTTTGTTCTTGTAAGTCAGTATCTTACGCTGGATATGCTTTGAAACAGCGTGAGATAGCACAATCTTTTCCAAATCTTTGCCTTTCAGCACCAGACTCTCAGGCGTGTCCTTGTGGGTGATGCGCGTCACGTCCTGCTCAATGATTGGACCAGCATCCAGCTCAGCAGTAACATAGTGGCTGGTGGCGCCGATAATCTTCACACCACGCTCATAGGCCTGATGATAGGGCTTAGCACCTACGAAAGCAGGCAGGAACGAGTGGTGAATATTAATGATATGATGCGGATATTCGGCTATCATCTCGTCGCTGATAATCTGCATATAACGGGCCAGAACAATGAACGAGATATCTTCTTTTTTCAACAGTTCCATCTCGGCTTTCTCAACTTCTTCCTTGTTGGAATGGTCTTTTTTGATACTCCACACATAGTAAGGAATGCCAAACTGGTCAGCCACATAGCGCAAATCCTCGTGGTTTGAGACAATACACGGAATATCACAGTTGAATTCGCCAGCTTTCCAACGAGCCAGCAAGTCATATAGGCAATGGCTCATCTTTGATACGAAAATAGCCATGCGTGGACGCTTGTCACTATAATACAGCGTAAATTTCATCTGATAGCGCTGAGCATACAGCGTGTTGATGTAATCATACAATTTGTCACGCGGAATCAGGAAACCATCCAGTTCCCATTCAATACGCATGAAAAACATGCCATCAACATTGTCAACATATTGATCCAGATAAACGATGTTTCCCTTGTTGTCAGTGATAAATCTTGTTACCTCTGAAATAATACCTTGCTGGTCTGGACAGTGCAGAAGCAATATCGCCGTTGGTTTCATTCTTTTATATTTTCTGTATTGTTATTCGTTAATTAATTGTGTTATCTTACACCTTATATATAATAGGCTGCAAAAATACAAAATAATTCTGATTCCACCAAAATATTCTGCGTATTCTTTATTGTTATTAGTTTAAATAAGAATACGCATTATGATAAATAGGCATTTCTAAAGATTTTGAAAAGTCCTACTCTTAGTCTACTCAGGATTCAGTTTAGGAAGTGCCAGATGGTAACGGACAGCGAGGAAACGCATGAGGCAAGTGACGACAAAAGAAGATATAACTGTTACTTCAATTGGTAAATGTAAAATATCTAAGAACCAATAGGTTATTCCTCCAAGTACTGCAGCCATAGCATAGATTTCACGTTGGAAAATCACTGGTTCATTATTTAGCAGCACATCACGAATTACGCCGCCTGCAGAACCTGTTATACAGCCCATAATAATCGCTACCCAATACGGTTGTCCGAAAACGAGCGATTTTTGAATTCCTGCAATCGTAAAAAGTGCTAAGCCCAGCGTATCGAACACAAACCACGTATTTCTGAGGCCTTCCATGTGTTTGGCAAAAATAATCACGAAAACAAGCGCCAGAGCTGTACAGATGATATAAATCGGATTGGTCATCCAGAACGGCGTGGTGCCCAGCATTACGTCACGAATGGTACCGCCACCAATAGCGACAGCAATACCGCAGACGTAGCCGCCAAACCAGTCAAAATGCTTGGCTGCAGCATGTCTGATACCGGATATCGCAAAGGCGAATGTTCCTAAGAATTCGATAATCTGCTGTACAATCTCTTCGTATTCCATATTCTATTTATCATAACACGTGCCGTATGGCTATTTTTCGTATTTTTCGCCCCAATAGTTCACCATGCGCTCATACAGTTTTTCTTCTGCTGGCGAATGCTGAGCATGCCACAGACGCTCGTTCTGCAGGGCGTCTGGCATATATTGCTGTGGTGTAAAATGGCCCTGAAAATCGTGCGGATACTTATAACCGTCGTGATATCCCAAGTCTTTCATCAACTTTGTGGGAGCGTTACGTAGATGCAAGGGAACTGGCTGATTACCAGTTTCTCGCACTAAACCTAATGCAGCATCGATGCCCAGATAAGCCGAATTGCTCTTGGGCGATGTGGCCAAATAGACACAACACTCTGCCAATGCGATTCGGGCTTCTGGCCAACCAATCTTCATCACTGTGTCAAAGGCTGCATTGGCTAGTAATAACGCGTTGGGGTTGGCCAATCCGATGTCTTCTGACGCCGAGATCACCATTCTGCGGGCTATAAACTGAGGGTCTTCCCCACCCTCTATCATGCGTGCCATCCAGTAGAGTGCAGCATCAGGATCACTGCCACGTATCGACTTGATAAAAGCGGAGATAATATCATAGTGCATCTCGCCATCCTTGTCATACGCCAACGGGTCCTGTTGTAAACAATTTACCACCATTTCATCGGTAATGACAATGGGCTCAACGTTTCCTGCAGACTCCACTGTTAACTCTAAGATGTTCAGTAGCTTACGCGCGTCTCCTCCACTGTATCTCAACAAGGCGGAAGTCTCGTTTAATTCGATGTTTTTCTCACGTAGCACCACATCCTTTGTAAGGGCTCTTTGCAGCAGTTCCTCGAGGTCTTGTCTTTCCAGCGATTTCAAAACATAAAGTTGACAACGCGACAATAGCGGACGGATTACCTCAAATGAAGGATTCTCAGTAGTAGCACCAATCAATGTGACGATGCCTTTCTCAACAGCTCCCAATAGCGAGTCCTGCTGCGATTTCGAGAAACGGTGGATTTCATCGATAAACAAGATGGGAGAAGCCTCGTTGAAGAATCTCCCTTTCTGAGCCCGTTCTATCACGTCGCGCACATCCTTCACGCCACTGGTCACAGCAGAAAGTGTGTAGAAGGGGGTGTCCAACTTGTTTGCAATGATTTGTGCCAGCGTAGTCTTTCCCACTCCTGGCGGTCCCCACAGGATAAACGACGAGATGCGTCCTGCGTCAATCATCTTGCGCAGTACGGCACCCTCGCCTACTAGATGCTGCTGTCCGATATAGTCGTCCAGTGTACGAGGTCTCAGTCTCTCAGCTAATGGTTCTGCCATAATTGGGTACAAAATTACAAAGAATAAAATAAAAAATCACAGAAGACAATAAATTTTTCACTTTTCACTTTTCACTTTTCACTTTTTTTCGTACATTTGCAGAGAAAATATCAAAAACACTATTATTTAATATGAAAGAAGAGAATAAGAACAAAGCACTAAGCTTAAAAACATTGACTAAAAGTTCAGTATGGGATGTCCAGGAGAACGACATCTTCCGTATGCTTGATGCTGCCGACAAAGACGGTGAATTGAAGGAGAATCTGCGCCATATTGCTGATATCATCCGCAGCGCGTTTATGATTGAGGAGCTCAAGGACGACGATAAACAGCTGCAAGAGAAATATACCAAACAGGGCTATAAGGTGGGAACCATCAAGTTGGGCGACGATGCCAAACTGCAGTGGGCCATCAAGAAGCGCCCCATCACTCGTGTGACCGATCTTACTTACGAGAACATCCGTCACATTACGGCTGCTAAGCTGCTTGAGGTCATTGACCGCAACTTTGGAGGTGGCTGGGACTCGCTGTCACAGTCCATTCAGGATATTATCGAGAGCGGTTTCGATATCTCTACCACTACCCTTCCTAAGGACCGCCTGCACAAGAAGGGCGGCATGTACGAGAAGAAGGTGGCCGATGGCTATGAAGTGCTGGAGGTTGCCAAAGGTACATGGGTAGAGGCTATCTTTGCTAAGCTGAAGCCTGAGACCATCAAGCCTCGCATGAAGTTTGACGATGCCAGTTCTTTTGGCGATGGCGACGAGGACGACGATGCAGATGTGGAGATCATCGACGACTACAACAAGCCCGACGAGGACGATGTCGAGCTGGATGAGCCCAACGACGACGACATCACGGAGGATAACTACCGTACAACCTTCGATCTGGGTGGTGGCGATGATGATGAAGATGCCGAGAGTCTCTCTGACTTTATCGCTGACGAGTAAGGCTGCCTACCCTCTCCTACCCCCAAACCTCAAAGACCTTTAACTAACCTATTTAATATATGATTATTCCAACCGTATTCTGGCTCGTGCCCATTGCATCTATCGTTGCTTTGGGCATGGCCTTTTTCTTCTTCCGTCAGATGATGGCAGAAGATGAGGGTACACCACGCATGCGTGAGATTGCCCTCTACGTGAGAAAAGGTGCTATGGCTTACCTCAAACAGCAATACAAGGTCGTCGGCATCGTGTTTGTAATTCTCTGCGCGCTGTTTGCCTTCATGGCTTACGGACTGAACGTGCAGAACCCCTGGGTACCGTTCGCCTTTCTGACAGGTGGTTTCTTCTCTGGTCTGGCAGGCTTCTTCGGCATGAAGACGGCAACCTATGCCTCTGCCCGTACCGCCAATGCAGCCCGTAAGAGTCTGAACGCCGGTCTGAAGGTGGCCTTCCGCTCTGGCGCCGTCATGGGTCTCACCGTGGTGGGTCTTGGTTTGCTCGACATTGCCATCTGGTTTGTCGTGCTGAACTACTTCGATCAGGACGGACTCATCTCCATCACCACTACCATGCTGACCTTCGGTATGGGTGCTTCTACGCAGGCGCTGTTCGCTCGTGTGGGTGGTGGTATCTATACCAAGGCTGCCGACGTGGGTGCTGACATCGTGGGTAAGGTCGAGGCCGACATTCCCGAGGACGACCCACGCAATCCTGCTACCATTGCCGATAACGTAGGCGACAATGTGGGCGACGTGGCTGGTATGGGTGCCGACCTCTACGAGTCGTACTGTGGCTCTGTGCTCTCTACAGCTGCTCTAGGTGCTGCTGCCTTTGCTGCAGCCGGTCTCGACATCCAGCTCAAGGCCGTCATCGCTCCCATGCTCATCGCTGCCGTGGGTGTCTTCCTGTCGCTCTTCGGCATCTTCCTGGTTCGCACCAAGGAGGGCGCCACCATGCGCGACCTGCTGAAGTCGCTTTCTCTGGGTACCAACGTCAGTGCCGTACTCATTGCCGTCGCCACCTTCTGTATCCTCTACCTGCTGGGCATCGAGAACTGGCTCTGGCTCTCTTGCTCTGTCATCACGGGTCTTGTCGCTGGTGTCATCATCGGACAGGCTACCGAGTACTACACCTCTCACTCCTACAAGCCCACCCAGAAAATCTCTGAGGCTGGTCTCACGGGTTCTGCTACCGTTATTATAAAAGGTATAGGAACAGGTATGATTTCTACCTGCATTCCCGTTATCACCATCGGCGTGGCCATCATCCTCAGCTTTGGCTTTGCCAATGGTTTCGACCTCTCTATGTCTTCACAGAGCCTGGCCAATGGACTCTATGGCATCGGTATTGCTGCTGTGGGTATGCTCTCTACGCTGGGAATCACACTGGCTACTGACGCCTACGGACCTATTGCTGACAATGCTGGTGGTAATGCAGAAATGTCTGAACTGGGCGAAGAGGTTCGTCATCGGACCGATGCCCTCGATGCGCTGGGCAACACTACCGCTGCTACTGGTAAGGGCTTTGCCATTGGCTCCGCTGCCCTCACGGCTCTCGCACTCCTTGCCTCTTACATCGAGGAAATCAAGATTGCCATGGAGCGTGCTGGTGTTATGATGGAGAATGTCAAGGGCGAGGTCATCAGTGCTTCTGCTGCCACCATCCCCGATTTCATGAACTACTTCCAGGTTAACCTCATGAACCCCAAGGTCCTTGTGGGTGCTTTCATCGGAGGTATGGCGTCCTTCCTCTTCTGTGGTCTCACCATGGAGGCTGTAGGTCGTGCCGCCCAGAAGATGGTGGAAGAGGTTCGTCGTCAGTTCCGCGAGATTGCAGGCATCCTTGAGGGTACAGGCACTCCCGACTACGGCTCCTGCGTAGAGATCTCCACACGTGCTGCTCAGCATGAGATGATCTTCCCATCACTCCTCGCCATCGCTATCCCCATTGTTGTTGGTTGCGTTCTGGGCGTTGCTGGTGTCCTTGGTCTGCTCGTTGGCGGACTCACTTGTGGCTTCACCCTCGCCGTCTTCATGGCCAATGCCGGCGGTGCGTGGGATAATGCCAAGAAGATGGTCGAGGAAGGCAACTTTGGTGGCAAGGGCTCTTTCGCTCACAAGGCTACCATCGTGGGCGACACCGTTGGTGACCCCTTCAAAGATACCTCTGGTCCATCCCTTAACATCCTCATTAAATTGATGTCTATGGTCAGCATTGTGATGGCAGGACTCACCGTTCTGTTCATCTAAAAATAAACAAAAAGGCTCGATTCTTCGGAATTCGAGCCTTTTTTCATCTTTTTTCAAAAAAAGTCCTCAAAACATTTGGTGGTTACGAAAAAACTCCGTACCTTTGCACCCGCAATTCAGCAAGAGCGCTGAACCAAGCAACAAAAATGATGCACCCGTAGCTCAGTTGGTAGAGCACCTGACTCTTAATCAGGGTGTCCAGGGTTCGAGCCCCTGCGGGTGTACAAAAGAGAGGTTTTTGCCTCTCTTTTTTGTTTACTAAATATAATTCATTTTTGGATATTCCATGAATAGAAATACAACAATCCATCGAATTATGTTAATCTTCTCTAATTATTGTTCAATACAAGAACAATATTATAACATATTTCCTAATTTTGTACCAACCAAAAAACCTAAAAGAGTTATGTACACAAAGTCAGAAACAAAAAACGAGAAGGTGACTATCAACCAGAAGAAGGTTGAATCGACCACAAAGAAGCCTATGCCATCTATTTGGTATACTTAAAAAGCATTAGCGCGACACCAACCACGGTGCCGCGCCATTTTTTTCTTTCCCGTCAATCATCGGACCACGAAGTGCTTGATTTTTACCTTGTACACTTAGCGGATTATTAGCGGATTATGGAATCTGCCTCTAAGAAACGTAGCTCTGCCTCCAGCATCTCTAGTTTTGGCATGGGACAGCCTGTCTCGCGGGCTATCTCCAAAGGACGGGTGTAGAGATAGTATATTTCCATACGACGGTGGAAGTCGTAGTCAAGGCGCATTGACGGTGAATAGGGCGTCATAGCATCGGTGGTCTCAATCATCTTGTCGACAAATGCGGCATCCAGGTTCTTCACACCCAAGTGCTGGGCGGTAGTGACCACCTCCATCATCTGCTCGCGAATGAGTTGACGGGTCGAATTGTTTTTCAGCAGCTGGTCAGTCTGCGTGTGTAGTGCTACAGTCATTCCGTTGAATGGCATGTTCCACACAGCCTTTTTCCATCGTGCCTCATGATATTCCACCAGTCCTGTCTCGATGTCCGCCTGACGGAACTCATCGACCACGGCCTGCATCAGTGCTTCGTCGCGGCAGGAGTAGTTGGCGAGGTTGATGCTGCCATAACACTGGTGGTTGACAACGCCGGGCTCTGTCTTTGCAGAACAGATAAAGGCCAGTCCGGCAGCCAGTTGAACACTGGGGAACATCTTCTGCACATCCTCCTCCACCCCAATGCCGTTCTGAATGAGCACCACCAGTGTGCGGGCATGGAGCAGTGGCGGCAGCAATGTCTGTAGTTGGCCGTTGTTGACAGACTTCAGGCACACCAGTACCACATCGCATAGAGGCATGTCTTCTGTATGCTGATAGGCGTTGACATCAGTTAGATGAAACGAGCCGTCGCAGGAGTCTACCTGCAGACCGTGCAGTTTCACATACTCATAGTCGCTATGCAGCAGGAAATGAACTTCCTGACCTGCATGAGCCAGTTTTGCTCCATAATAGCCACCAATGGCACCAGTGCCGATGATTCCGTATCTCATATTGTTACTTGTTTCTATAAATCCGTAAAGCTTTCATTCACATTATATTTCTATCACCTGACCATCGTAGGCCATCTGGATAGTGGCGGGCAGGGAGGCGTTGACCTCTGCATGACGGCCGATGTCGTGGCTGGAATGGATGAGCCACGTCTGGCGGGCCCCTATCCTACTGGCAAAGGCTACGGCCTCGTCAAGGGTCTGGTGGGAGTGATGGGGCTTCTGGCGCAGGGCGTTGACAACGAGGGTGTTGCAGCCTTCGATATAGGGAATCTCACTCTCGTCGATGGTCTTCATATCGGTGATATAAGCCAGCGGGCCAATGCGGTAACCCAGGATAGGCAGGTCATGGTGCATGACCTGGAAGGGAACGATGTTGAGGTCGCCAATGCGGAAGGCCTCGTGCTTGTGAATCTCATGGAGCTGGATGGCGGGAACGCCCGGATAACGGTGCTCTGCAAAACAGTAAGGCAGCATTTCGAGCATGCCTCGGCGGGCTATGGGGTCGGCATAGACATTGATTTCGCCAAACTGGCAATAGGGACGGATATCGTCCATGCCGCCCATGTGGTCGTAGTGGGCGTGGGTGATGAGGATGCCGTCAATCTTGCGGAAGGGTTGCGACATGATCTGCTGACGGAAGTCGGGGCCACAGTCGATGAGCAGGCGCGTCTGTTCCGTCTCGATGAGTGCCGAGCAGCGCAAGCGCTTATCGTGCGGGTCGGTACTGCTGCAGGTATAGCACTGGCAGCCGATGGTGGGCACGCCACACGATGTTCCGGTTCCTAAGAATGTCAGCTTCATATGATGTTCACTTCAGGGTGGATATCGATGCCGAACTTTGCTTTGACATCGTTGCGGATGGTGTTGCAGAGGTCGACAATCTCCTGACCTGTGGCACCACCGCGATTGACGAGGACGAGGGCCTGCTTGTCGTGAACGCCTGCACGGCCCAGCGAGCGGCCTTTCCAGCCACACTGGTCAATCATCCAGCCGGCAGGAATCTTCTCGTGGTCAGCATCTATATAATAATGTGGCATATCGGGATAGGCGGCCAGCAGCTGCTCAAACTTCTGACGCTCTACCACGGGATTCATGAAGAAGCTGCCCGCATTGCCCGTGACCTTGGGGTCAGGGAGCTTGGCGTTGCGGATGTCGATGACGACCTGGCGCAGCTCGGCGGCTGTGGGCGTCTGGATGCCTCGGCGGTCCAGCTCGCTACGGATATTGCCATACTCCGTAGACTGGCGGCTCTCGTCGCTGGACAGGTGGTAAACGACATGGGTGATGAGGTATTTGTTCTTCCACTCGTGCTTGAAACGGCTGTCGCGGTAGCCATACTGGCACTCCTCGCGAGTGAAGACGCACAGGCGACCGGTACCTATCTCGACGGCCTCGACAGTCTCTATCAGGTCCTTGACCTCGGCACCATAGGCACCGATATTCTGGACGGCACTGGCACCCACCTCACCAGGAATGAGCGACAGGTTTTCAGCACCAAAGAGTTGATGACCAACGCACCAGGCAACGAACTCGTCCCACGTTTCACCACTACCACAGCGAACATGGATATCAGACTGGGATTCAATGCCTTTTAACGCAGAGTGAACCACCGTTCCTTCGAAGTCTTGCGTCAACAAAAGGTTGCTGCCAGCACCTATTAGCAGATAGGATTCCTGGAGCTCGCGGGCTATCTGCTGAGCCTCTTCTACGGAACTGTATTCCACGAAACGGCGACACTTGGCGTCGATGCCAAATGTGTTGTGAGCAAGCAGACTATAATTAACTTCGTCAACCATTAAGTTGTGAGTTTTACGAGTTTCCAGTTACCACTCATGCGCTTGAAGGTCATCTCCAGTTCCATACCGTTGGCAATGCCACGCATGACGAAAATCTTGGAGTTGCCTTCGTGTTTAGGCTGTCCATAGATGATGTTGTAGATCATCTTCTTGGGCAGGTCAGGGGCAAAGGCCTCCCACGTGTCGGGCGTAATGATGCCCTCCATCATGTTGAAGTCGTCGTCAGGGTCGGGACCCACAAACTTGACGCTCTCTGCCAGGCTCTTGCCCTGAAACGTCTTGTCAGAGACAAACTGCTGGTAGAACGTGAGGAACGTGGCGTTGACATCCTGCGCGAAAGGAATCTGGCGTATCTTCGTCAGCATCCACGCGCCACGCCTGCGATAAAAGATGAATTGTTCGATATTGCGCGTATCGAAATGAATCTTCTCTACGATGGCGTGGTTGACGGAGGTGTCCTTGACGACCTCCATGTGCTTCTCGCTGTCGAAGAGCAGCGTGTAGTAGCCCTGGCGCATAAAGAAATGCTCTATCTTCCAGTCGTTCTTCTTCACCATCTTGACCTTGCCATTCTGCTCAGAGGGCAAGGGGAAATGGATGCGCTCCATCTGCAGCTTGCGGTTGACGACGAAGTTGTAGACGAAATCGTCGAACAGCTCGTCAGCAGCCTTGGGCATGGGATAGTCTTCAATCAGCGCCTGTAGGGAGTCGTTGCGGAGGGAGTCATTAAGAACGGAGTCGGCAGGGACTTCCTCAGTAGCCTGTCCTCCCTTGTTGCCGCCACATGCTGTCAGCAGCGCCAACAAAACAACCGAAATAATACCATTAAGTCTCATGAGTGAACTCATTTTTCTATCTTCTCTCAAAATTTTGTGCAAAGTTACAAATAATCTTTAATTTTTCATCTTTATTTTTCAATTTATTTGTACCTTTGCATCAAAATTTGAGAAATACATCAAAAAAGGCTATGATTATTGATAAGATAGACGAGCTTCTGAAAGAAGTACAGACACTTAGTGCTAAGAATGCTGACGAGGTAGAACAGCTGCGACTGAGATTCCTCAGCAAGAAAGGTGAGATTACCGCTCTGATGAATGATTTCCGCAATGTTGCGGCAGATCAGAAGAAGACCGTAGGTATGAAGATTAACGAGCTGAAGACGCTGGCTACCGAGCGCATCAACCAGTTGCGTGAGCAGTGTGCTGAGCAGGAAACGGGCGACGAGGCCATCGACCTGACACGTACCCCCTACCCTGTTGAGCTGGGCACACGCCATCCGCTCACCATTGTCACTAACGAGATTATCGACATCTTCTCACGCATGGGCTTTGTGCTGGCCGACGGTCCTGAGGTGGAGGACGACCTGCACGTGTTCACCCGCATGAACTTTGCTGCCGACCATCCTGCCCGCGACATGCAGGACACCTTCTTCGTCTCGCAGCATCCCAACGACGTCACCAAGAATATCCTGCTGCGCTCGCATACATCGAGTGTACAAGCCCGTGTTATGGAGCAGATGCATACCGAGGACGGCAAACTAACCGCTCCCATCCGCGTCATCTGTCCAGGACGTGTCTATCGTAACGAAGCCATCACTGCCCGTGCGCACTGCTTCTTCCATCAGGTGGAAGGATTGTATATCGACAAGAACGTCAGCTTCACTGACTTGAAGCAAGTCTTACTGTCGTTTGCCCGCGAGATGTTTGGTGCCGACACCAAGATTCGTCTGCGTCCGTCGTACTTTCCCTTCACAGAGCCCTCTGCCGAGATGGATATCTCATGTTTCATCTGCGGTGGCGAAGGCTGTGGATTCTGCAAGCATACCGGCTGGGTAGAAATCCTGGGATGCGGTATGGTAGACCCCAACGTGCTGGAAGAGTGCGGCATCGACTCTAAGATTTACAGCGGCTATGCCTTTGGTATGGGCGTAGAGCGCATTACCAACCTGAAGTATCAGGTGAGCGACCTGCGCATGTTCTCTGAGAACGACGTGCGCTTCTTAAAAGAATTTGAAGCTGCCAACTGATGAAACTCGTATTGATGACTCAACCCACGTTCTTCGTGGAGGAAGACAAGATACTCTCGTCACTTTTCGAAGCGGGACTTGACGACTTGCATCTCTTCAAGCCCGACTCATCACCCATGTATTCCGAGCGACTGCTGACGCTGCTGCCCGATGAATACCGCAAGCGCATTACCGTGCACGACAACTATTATTTAAAAGAGGAATATAAGTTGCACGGCATACATATCAACGACGAAACGACACCCGCACCGAAGGGTTACAAGGGAAACATCAGCAGATACTGTACCCACCTGGACCTGTTGAAAGAGGCTAAGAAAAATGCCGACTACGTCATGCTGAAGTACATCTTTGACAGTCAGACGGAGCCCGACCAAAAAGCCTCGTTCACCATGGACGAACTGAAAGAGGCCTCGCACAAGGGACTGATAGACCGCCACGTATATGCCCTGGGAGGCATGAACTTGGATACCATCAAGGCTGTCAAGGACCTGGGCTTCGGAGGCATTGTCATCAGTGGCGACCTCTGGAACCGCTTCAACATCCATCAGGAGCTGGAATATCAGGCGCTGATAGACCACTTCTGTAAAATCAGAAAAGCAATCGGATAGTAAATGTTAATCTACAAATCATAACCCCAAAAGATGAGCTCAAACAATAACTACATGGTGTTTTCAGGTACTGCAACAAAGTACCTGGCTGAGAAAATCTGTCAAAGTCTTGGATGTCCGTTGGGAAAACTTCAGATGACGAAGTTCTCGGATGGCGAGTTTGCCGTATCCTACGAGGAGAGTATTCGCGGTCGCGACATTTTCCTGGTACAGAGCACCTTCCCCAACTCGGACAACCTCATGGAACTGCTGCTGATGATTGACGCTGCCAAGCGTGCTTCGGCTCGTACCATCAATGCCGTCATTCCCTACTTTGGCTGGGCTCGTCAAGATCGCAAGGACAAGCCACGTGTCTCTATCGGTGCCAAGCTGGTAGCCGACTTGCTGAGTGTTGCTGGTGTCAACCGTGTCATTACGATGGACCTGCATGCTGACCAGATACAGGGTTTCTTCGACGTTCCCGTAGACCACCTTTACGGATCGGGCGTTATCCTGCCCTATCTACAGAGCCTGCACCTCGAAGACCTGGTCATCGCTTCACCCGACGTGGGTGGTTCGAAGCGCGCCAACACGTATGCTAAATTTCTGGGATGCCCGCTGGTATTGTGTAACAAGACGCGCGCCCGTGCCAATGTCGTAGCAACGATGCAAATCATTGGTGACGTGGAAGGTAAGAATGTCGTCATCATCGACGACATGGTTGACACTGCAGGTACCATCACTAAGGCTGCCGACATCATGAAAGAGGCTGGTGCCAAAACCGTTCGTGCCTGTGCCTCACACTGTGTGATGAGCGGTCCTGCCAGTGAACGTGTGCAGAACTCTGCACTCGAAGAGATTGTCTTTACCGACTCTATCCCCTACTCACAGCGTTGTGCTAAAGTAAAGCAACTCAGCGTTGCCGACATGTTTGCAGAAACCATTCGTAGAGTGATTAACAATGAGAGTATTTCTGACCAGTATATTGTTTAATTTCCTCGCCATCCTCCTGGTGGGATGTCAGTCGCAGACCTACAAGTTGATGGGTACTGTCGAGGGATTGGCTGATGGCGACACGCTGTTGCTGACCTCTGACATGGTCAACGGCACGCCCAGCGATACCATTATTATTAAGGACAACACCTTCACGTTTAAAGGTACGGCCGACGAGGAGACAGCGCTGTGCATAGTCTATAGTGCCAAGAGAAACGAGATCAATGCTGCCTTCATCCGCGAACTGGGCGAGATAACCATCAAGTTGTCGGAGACTCCTGGAGCATCACGTGTTGGTGGCACTCCTTGTAACAACGAGTGGCAACGACTGAACGACTCGGTGATGGTTATTGGCAAGGAGATTAACCGCATAGCCGAGCATATCTACGCCAACAACGTAGAACAGGAAGAGCAAGAGCGTGGCATGGACGAGATTGAGAAGCTCAACCAGCGCTTTACAAAGGTCGTTGTGGAGACCACCGAGAAGAATATCGGCAATGAGTTCGGGTACTTCCTGCTGACCTATTATCCTGAGGATCTGATAGACAACGACACCCGACTCAGACTAATTGAGAAGCTGTCGGACGAGCGTCGCCAGCGCGATGCCATCAAGCAGATAGAGGCCAGCATCCGTCGCGCAGCAAAGACTGCCGAGGGTGCTACCATTCCGAACTTCACCCAACAGACGCCAAAGGGTGACAACCTCTCTATTATGACAGAGGTTGGCAAGAACAAAATTACTATCATTGACTTCTGGGCATCGTGGTGCGGTCCCTGTCGTCAGGAGATGCCCTTTATGCTTTCTCTCTATGAAAGCAACAAGGAGCGTGGTCTGGGCATTGTCGGTGTATCACTCGATCGGGATAAAGACTCATGGGTAACAGCCATCAAGAAGTTGCAATTGCCCTGGCCACAGATGAGCGACTTGAAATATTGGGACAATGAGGTGGTAAAGACGTTCAACATCACCTCTATCCCCCACACCATCGTCGTCGACCAGAAAGGAAAGATTCTGCGTCGAGGACTTCGTGGCGAGCAGCTCAAGCAGTTTGTTGAGAGCGAATTGGCGAAATAAGCAACCAACAAGACAGAAAGATAAAGGCTCAGTAGAGATCTCTACTGAGCCTTTCTTATATGCAGCTTATAATGATCTGTCAGTTCTATGTGCATCACCTTCCGAATGTCATCGTCTGTAGGCGTTAGGCTCAGCGCTACATGTCCCATCGTACGACGCAGATTCAGCTCCACGCAAGGATGCAATAATAATTGAGAATTGACCGTTGACAATTGAGAATTGACAATCATCATATCAATGCCGAAGGGACCTTGGTAGTCGTCCAACTGTACGTTGTCGATAATCCTTTGCTTGATGTTGTCAAGCAGTTCCAGCGGCAGATAGCGCGCCATCAGTGCACGCTTCGCCTCCTCTGTTGCCAGCAGGTTGCCGATGTAGGCACCGTTTTTGGTATGGAATAGCGACAGTCCCTGATAGCAGACCAGTCCGTTGGCAAGGCGTTCAAACTCCATGCCGAAGTCTTTTACCTTATTGTAATAAGGTTCTACCATCACGCTGCCTTGCTGTTTGATGACATTGCGAATCCAGTTGTCAACCATCAATTTTCCATCACCACCAAGACGCTCGGTGTCGTAGAAACGAACACCTCGCCCACTCGACGACCACGGCGCCTTGACAACGACGCGCTGCCAATGCGACAAGCACGCTGCCACTTGTTCAACGTCGCAGCACTCTACAGCTTCGCCAACAGTACCCTCTAAGCGTAACGAGGACAGCAAGCGAGCGGACGTCCTGCGGTGAGCCAGTTGGCGCCAGCCATCCAGACGGAAAGCCTCCGGCAGAAGACGGACAGGCAAGCCCCATCGGCACAAATCGGTGACTAAAGCGGCATCCCAGCCCCAAGGTTTTACTTGCTGTACATCCAAGTGGGACAACTCACTACGATCCACAAACATGGTGAAAGGACGTCCCAGTCTTCGGCGTAATCGTTCGTAATTCTTGCGTGAAGCCTCAGCGTGTTCTACAAGCACATAGTCGTCTGTGTCAGCCCACAAAGCCGGCAACCACCCAAGGTCGGCCTTCAGCTGTCTGGCTGCATGAGGTGGAGTAAAATGCGCCAGATTTGCAGCCAACGCAATCTCGTGTTCGGGATTGAAAATATGCAGTGTCTTCATTTCCGTCTGCAAAAATACAAAAAAATATGGAAACTTCGGTTATTTTTTTGCCATTTATAAAAATATGTGTATATTTGCACCTAAATTATAAATATTAACGAAACAACATGAATCCAGTTAAAATTCTTAGTGTCGACGACGAGATGGACCTCGAATTGCTGTTGACACAATATTTCAGACGCCAGATCCGCAAAGGGGAGTATGAGTTTTTCTTTGCCCACAATGGTTTGGAAGCCTTAACCCTCATGCTGAAAGAGAAAGACATCAACATCATCCTCTCTGATATCAACATGCCGGAAATGGATGGTTTGACACTGCTGACCAAGATCAACGAGATGCAGAACCCCGCCATGAAGTGCATCATGGTGTCAGCATACGGTGATATGGGCAATATCAGGTCGGCCATGAACAATGGTGCCTTTGACTTTGCCACGAAGCCCATTGACCTGGACGACTTGAGCATCACCATCGAGAAAGCCATTGAGCAGATTAACTATATCAAGATGTCGCAACAGGAACACGTCCAGTTGGAATCACTGAAGACAGATCTGGCTGTGGCTGCCGAAATTCAGCAGGCCATCCTTCCCCGCATCTTCCCGCCTTTCCCAGAGAACGACCATGAGTTGGACTTGGCAGCGAAGATGACACCTGCCAAGGATGTGGGCGGCGACTTCTACGACTTCTTCCGCATCGACGAAGACCACATAGGAATTGTAATGGCTGACGTTAGCGGCAAGGGTATTCCCGCAGCTATCTTCATGGCTGTCAGCAGAACACTGATACGCACCATCGGCCTTCAGGGCTTCACCCCTGGCGAGTGTCTGACAAAGTCGAACGATTTGCTCAGCAAAGAGTCGGTAGACTGTATGTTTGTCACCGTATTCTATGCCATCTACAACGTCAAGACGGGTGAGATGGAGTATAGCAATGGCGGTCACAACTCACCAGTCATCATCAAGGCAGACGGACGTGTGGAGATGTTGCCCACAAGTACCAGTTGTATGGTGGGTGCCGTACCTGGCATCACCTACTCCAACGAAAAGCTTACGTTAGGCGTTGGCGACACGTTAGTGATGTATACCGACGGGGTTAACGAAGCCATGAACGAAGCAAACGAAGAATATGGCGACGACCGCATGATGGCTTTTCTGGCTACACAGAAAGGACAGGGCTGTCAAGCCATCATCGATAACCAAATGGCCGACGTCAAGGCTTTTGCAGGAAATGCTCCGCAAAGCGACGACATCACGCTGCTGACGCTCACACGTAAAGCATGAAATTCTACGGCAAGACAAGCACCCTCATAGCCGTCGGTGTTGCCCTTATCATGGGCGCAGGAGTGGCGGTTGTCTACCAATGGTATGCGGCAGAGCAAGAGAAGACGCAGCAATTGGAGGAGCGCATAGCCATTCTCACCCAACAGACGAAGCGTTCTGCTGTGATGCAGCGCGTCAACGAGCAGATGGAGGAGATAGCCAACCAAGAGCGCCGCATCAGTGACGAACAGCGCATCAAGGCTGAGAAGCAGACTGCCGTCGCCGAACAGATGCGCCGCAACGCTGAGGAAGAGCGCCAGAACGCCTTGGAAGCGGAGCACCGCGCAGTAGAGGCATCAAAAGTGGCCCAGAGTGAGCGTGTCATCGCCGAACAACAGCGTGCTAAAGCAGAATACCAAAAGCGTGTCGCTGACACCTTAAGCTACATCACCTTAGCTCGCCAACTGGGTGACGTCTCTATCAAACAGTCAGAATCGGGCAACCAAGAGTTGTCACAACTGTTGGCCTACGCCTCGCAACTCTTCAACACACGATATAATGGCGACGTGTACACATCGTCTGTCTATCAGTCGCTGGTTATTGCCAGTCAGAGCAAACAACAGTGGACCACGCACAAAGGAGGCATCTACGACGTGGCCTTCTTTAATGACAAAGCCAACCATTTCGTGACATGTAGCGGCTATGGTGAGTTGATGAAACACCGTCAGACATACGACAAGATTTCTACCGAAGTGCTGGTCAACAACAGCACCTACGACTTCCGCGATACGTACGTTGACCGTGCGAAAGGCATCGTCTATGCTATTAGTCGCACAGGACACTTCCTCATCATTGACAACCACAACACAACGGAGCTGTTGGTCAACAACATTGGTGCCTTGCAGACAATGGAGGTTATCGGCAAACAGGCCCTGCTGTTTGGTGAAAACGGCATCGCACAGGTAGACACTGAGAACCGCGCCATTACTCGCACACGCACCTTCTCCTTCAAGAGCGTGACAGTCTGTTTCGCAGACGACTATCCCTGCATCTTCGACGACAGGGGGCGCAAGCACATCGTGAAAAGCTTCGACCAGATAGAGACTGTCAAGTTGCCCTTCAAAGGACAGGTGACGGCCTATGCCAGCAACAAGAGCAGTAACATTACGACATACGGTATGAGCGACGGTACCATCTACTACATCAACCCCCAAGGACAGATGCAAAAGATGGTGGGCCACCGCTCACGCGTCACAAAACTTAAGATTATCAACTGGCGCATCTACTCAGCCAGCTACGACGGCAGAGTCAACCTGTGGTTGGCTGACCAGCCCAAGATAGAGCCTATGACGATTATTACGACCAACAGCTGGATTCTCAATTTCACCTTCGACGAGAAGAAAGAGTATCTCTGGTGCGGTGACCAGAATGGTACACTCACCGAGTCGCTCATCTCTGTGCCCATGATGCGTCAAATGCTGAAAAAGAAGATTAAGAGAAATCTGACAAGAGAAGAATGGTATTACTACATAGGACGAAACATTCCGTACGAACCATTCATAGGAAAGGAGGCTCGCCTATGAGAACACTGCTGTTGAGCATCCTATTGTCACTCATGGCCACTGCCGGCTGGAGTCAGGGTATACCTTTTATCCGTAACTACCCTGCCACAGAATATGGTGGTCACAACCAGAACTTCGATATCATGACGGGCGAAGACGGAACAGTCTACGTGGCCAACTTCGAAGGTCTGCTGTACTACGACCACGCAGAGTGGCACATGCTGCATACGCCTGGCGTAACCCGCGTAACGGCTCTCTTCCGCGACTCGAAAGGCACCATCTGGACGGGCGGCTACAACTACATCGGTTATGTAGGATTCAAAGCCAACGGCTGTCCGGAGTTGCGTAGCATCAACAAGAAAGACGCCTTTCATGGTGAGGTGCAGTGGATATGGGAACGTGACGGAAATGTGTACTTCCTGGTCAGCGACAAGGAGATATACACCATCTATAAAAATAACGTCATCTGGGCACAAGGAGCCCATATTCCATCGTCAGGTCCCTCAACATTTATCGGAAAGGCTCATGTCAACCAAGTCCAACAGTTGGGCGACTACAATCTCAAAGCATTGGCGACGGACGGTGAGGGTGTCGTCTTCCAGTATAAAGACGGCAAGGAAATCTTCCGCATCACGGAGAGCAACGGCCTGTGTTCCAACAACGTAAAGTTCATTACCTACGACGGGCATGGCCTCATCTGGGGAGCTACGGACAATGGTATCTTCTGCATCGGCTTCCCCTCGGTATATACCCACCTGACTGTTCATGAAGGACTACGTGGCGAGGTGCTGTCGCTGTTGAAACACCAAGGAGAACTGTATGCCGGCACGCAGTATGGACTGTTCCGAATGAAGGGGAAGTCCTTCGAGCAGGTGCCTGGCATCTCCTATGCTTGCTGGCAGTTGGACAAACAGGGTGACGACCTGTTGGCAGCTACCGCTGACGGCATCTACCGCATCAACGCAAACCATCAGGTAAGCCAGCTGACTACCAATAATACGCTGTCACTGTTGGTGGTCGGAAACGGATTCTATAGCGGTGAGGCTGACGGCATCTACTTCTATGACAACGGCACCCGACAGCACAAGAAGATTAGCGATATTGAGAAAGTCGTCAAGATGTATTGTGACAACAAACACACCATCTGGGTGCAGAACCTCTATGGACACATCTGGCAGAGTACGGACGGGCGCCTGTTTAAGCAAATGAAGGATCTCAAAGACGAGATAGCCACACAGGTATTATATAAAGGTGAGGTATCGGTAGTCAAGTCAACGGCAACAGAGCCATTCCCCTACCCTGCATTCAGCTATGCTGACGATAGCAACAACCTCTGGCTGACGGACAACAAAGGAAGGAACCTTTACGCCATGAAGGACGGCAGCAAGCAGAGGCTGCTGTCTGACGTGACATATCCGCTGATGAACTTCTCCGTTCGGGCAATGATACACAATAACGACCTGCTGTGGATGGGTGGCGACAAGGGTGTAAACGTGGTTAGTCTGATACACAAGGACCCCGTGAAGGCTGTCAAGCCGACCCTTTCAATACGTTCCATCTATCTGCACGGTGGAGACAGCATACTGTGGGGTGGCTATGGAAAAATGCCAGCAGAGTTGCCCGCCTTATCAAGCAAGGACAGACACATCACCTTCACTTTCTCCACCAACATCCACTCGTTGCTGCTGAAGACTCAGTATCGCACACGTCTGGACAATGGTAGTTGGAGCACATGGGACAACGACACCCACGAGGAATACCCCAACCTATCGGCAGGCAGCCACGTCTTCGAGGTGCAGGCTCGCGACGCCTTTGGCCGTATCACAGAACCCGTAAGCATCGCCTTCTCCATCACGCCACCTATTTATATGCGGTGGTACATGATTTTGCTCTACCTCGTACTGCTGGGCGTCCTCATCTATGCATTGATGCGTTGGCGTCTCTATCGTCTGGAGCGCGACAAGCAACAATTGGAGACATTGGTACAAGAACGCACCCAACAGGTTGTAAGACTGGAGAAAATGGCTACGGTGGGTAAGTTGACGCAGGGTTTGATAGACCGCATCCTGAATCCACTGAACTATATCAACAACTTTGCCAAGCTGTCACAAGGACTTGTTAAAGACGCCACTGCCAACATCGAAGACGAGAAGGAGCACATGGATCAGGACAACTACGAGGACACCATGGACGTGCTGGACATGCTGAAAGGTAATCTGGAGAAAGTTGGTGAGCACGGTGCCAACACCACACGTACGCTGAAGGCTATGGAGGAGATGCTGAAAGACCGCTCTGGCGGACGTGTCAGCATGAATCTGACCTCGCTGCTACAGCAGGACAAGGAGATGCTGGAGAAATACTTTGCCCAGGAGATTGCAACCCACCATATCAAGATAGACTTCCACATACCCAGTCAGGAGTTGACAATCAATGCCAACCCCGAAATGCTGAGCAAGACCTTCATGAGCATGCTGGGCAATGCGATATATGCCATCGTCAAGAAGGCAGCACGCGTTACCTACGAACCCGTCGTCTCACTCAAGGTGGAACAACACCCCAATGCCATTACCATTGCCATTCGCGACAATGGTATCGGCATTGAGTCGACCATTATCGACAAAATCTTCGACCCCTTCTTCACTACCAAACCAACGGGTGAAGCCTCTGGTGTGGGCCTCTACCTCAGTCGTGAAATCATACAGAACCACGATGGCGACATCACGGTGGAATCAGTGAAGGACGAATATACAGAATTTATCATCACATTACCAATAGCATCATAGGTTATGGAACAGGAGATAGAAATCTTACGACAGCGGTTGAAACAACAGGAAAAACTGGCATCTTTAGGTATGCTGAGTGCAGGTATTGCCCATGAGATACAAAACCCGCTGAATTTTGTCATCAACTTCAGCAAGATGTCTACCAAGTTGCTGAGCGACCTGAACGACATCATGGAAGACAATGAAGAGAAACTCTCTGACGACAATCGTGAAGAGGTGGAAGACATCATTGCCGACCTAAAGGAGAACATGGGAAAAATCGTAGAGCACGGCGAACGTGCCATCAGCATCATACAAGGCATCCTATTAGTATCGCGAGGCAAAGAGGGCGAAATGCTGCCCACTGACATCTGCAAATTGGTGAAAGAATATGTATGGTTGTCGTATCACGCCATGCGCGCTAACCACAAAGGGTTCAACCTCACTATCCATGAGGACTACCAAGAGGGACTGCCGAGGATAATGGTTATTCCACAAGACATGAGCCGAGCCATTCTGAACCTCATGAACAATGCCAGCTATGCCGTCTGGAACAAGTCACAAACGGCAGGCGACGACTACCAACCTGAGGTTGCCATCTCCGTCAAGCAGGCTGACAACAACATCGTTATCACACTGAAGGACAATGGCGAAGGCATGAATGAAGAAACCAAACGGCGTCTTTTTGAGAACTTCTTCACCACAAAACCTGTAGGACAAGGTACAGGCTTGGGTATGTCCATCACTCGGGATATCGTCGAGAACAGACATCACGGTACCATCTCTTTCGATTCGACAGAAGGAGAAGGAACAACCTTTGTTCTATGTATACCTATTAAGAAATAAGAATGCCACAGACAACTGACGCAAAATTTATTCTCAGGCTTTTAGATTCATTTAAGACAAATGAAGACAAGATAGCTGTCGTTGACCAGAATGGCCAACGACAGACCACATACAGACAACTCCTTACCATGGCCTGTAGAGTGGCAGGTTATTTGCAACAAAAGAATTACCCACCCCACTCTTTTATCGGTATTTGTCTGCCGAGTTCAATGGAATATGTGGCAGCTGAAATAGGTATTTGGTTAGCAGGCCATGCCATCGTCCCTATGGGTGAAAAATTCCCCCAAGAACGTATCGATTATATCATACATCATTGCCAATCTCCTTTATTGATTGATGACGAGATAATTCAGGCAATGAAGAACACCGAACCTACAGAGAGCTATGTACTTCCTCAGGAGAATGATATCAATGTGCTATTCTATACTTCCGGAAGTACCGGAGTTCCTAAAGCCGTGATGGGTACTTTCGCATCTTATAGGATTTCTCCTACAGATGAAGCCATCATTGATGAGGAGAACATTACGGTGATGGGTATTACGTCTCCCATGTATTTCGTTGTCAGCAAACAACTATTTACCATCATTGCCAAAGGCGGTATAGCCAACATCATTCCAACAGAAATCATTAAGGATATTCGACTGTTGGAAGACTATCTGGCAAAACACCAGATAGAGTATGTATTTATGCCTCCCTCCATACTCGCTCACTTCAACAACAAGTCACCCTATTTAAAAGTTGTCATTGCTGCTGCAGAACGACTGTCAGGGATTAGCTCTTCAGATTACAAGATATATAACTACTACGGACAGACAGAGACAGGAGGTGCTATCTTCTCCTATTATGTTGATAAGAAATACGATAACACACCCATCGGTAAGCCAGATGCTGATGTAGAATACTGCATATTGGATGCGGAGGGGAAGCCTGTCGCACCAGGTGAAGAAGGCGAATTATGCGTTCGTGGCCCATTTGCCTCTGGCTATTACAAGGAACCAGAACTAACAGAAGACCTCTATCGGGGCGGATGGCTCCACACGGGCGATATTGTTTACCAATTACCAGATGGCAATCTCATGTTTGTCAATCGCCAGGATTGGATGGTCAAGATTAACGGCCAACGTGTAGAACCTGGTGAGGTGGAAACTGCCATCAAGGAGGTCGAGGGGGTAAAGAATGCCGTTGTGAAGGGGTTTACCACTAAAGGCAGGCAATTCTTATGTGCCTACTATATAGCCAACAGCAACATATCGGAAGAAGCCATCCGTGAGTATTTGCTCGCCAAACTGCCTACATATATGGTTCCTGCTTATTTCGTGAGGATGGAGCGTTTCCCCATTCTTCCCAGCGGAAAGACAGACCGCCAGGCACTGCTTGCTCCTACCATTAAAACAGAGGGTATCATCCGACCACCATACGCAGAACCCACAGATGCTATTGAGCATCAACTCTGCAATGCATTTGAAAACACGTTGTCTATTGACCGTGTCGGTATCGATGATGACTTCTTTGAACTCGGCGGCGATAGTATCAGAGTAATGGAGATTCAGACACTATGTCCCAATCTCACGCTTTCATCCCGTGTGATATATGAGAATCGCACACCAAGGAAAATTGCTGAAGCATGCACGCACACAGAACAATTCAGTTACGAGATACAGAAAGACTATCCACTTAGCCAGACTCAATTAGGTATTTATGCGGAGTGTATGTCACGTCAAGGAGAAGTGGCATATAATAACGGAATGCTTTTTCAACTAAAGCCGACAGTTGACATTTACCGACTTTCCAAGGCATGTGAAGTTGTAGTAGAAGCCCATCCATATATTAATACCAAGTTATTGATAGACAGTCACGGGAATCCAAGACAATTGAGAAATGCCACAGAGAGCTACCATCAAAGTGTGGAAACATTAACACAGAAGGAGTTTGACGACTTGATGTCTGAACTGATTTATCCTTTCGACTTACTTAATGATAGGCTCTATCGCATCCGTCTTCTAAAGACACCGGAAGCACAGTATTTGTTTATGGACTTCCATCATCTCATCTTTGATGGCATGTCTTTTAATATTCTTCTTCAAGACTTAAAAGATGCTTACGAGCAATTACCTGTCAAAAAAGAAGATTTTTCAGGATATGAAGTTGCTTTGGAAGAGGACTCATTACGTAAGACTGATGCATACATTGCTGCCCAAAAGTGGTACGAGGAACAGTTTGGAGATATAAAAGTCTCATCTCTTCCCATATCAGAGAAGCTGGATTCGCAAATCACTTATGGACAAGAACATCTGGAACTGACTGTTGACTACAATCATTTGAGGGAGGCTTGCAATCGTCTTAATGTCACACCTAACGTGCTAACAAACACCGTATTCGGCTATCTGTTAGGTATCAACACGCATGCACAGGAATCTCTTTTTGCCACAATCTATTCAGGGCGACAAGACTTAAAGACGCAACGGACGATGACTATGCTCGTCAAGACCTTGCCATTCTATATCAAATGGAATCAAGAAACGACTGTCAAGGATTTGCTTCAGGCCTCAAAGCAACAGCTGATGGGCAGTATGAGCAATAGTCTTTTCTCTTTTGCAGAAATCAAAGCCATGAACAATGCAATCAACAGCCATATCTTGTTCGCTTACCAAGATGACTTAAAACCCAGTGATAGTGCATTGTTTACCCATCAGCCCTTGATGGAGAATGCTACGGGAGAAAATTTGGCTTTTGAAATCATACGCAACAATAACAAATTAGTTTTGCATACCGAATACCATAGCAACGAATACACTCAGTCATATATCCAAAGGCTGATGCATTGCTATGATACAATTCTTAAAGGTTTCCTCAATTCTGAATCCGAGAACAAACGTCTCTGTGAACTTCCTATCTTAACGGATGAGGAACAACAGACCATTTTATCATTAGGAACTGGCGAACATTTAGATTACGACCAAACAGAAACAATTGTAGATTTATTCCATCGCCAAGTTCAACTTACCCCCAAAAACATTGCTGTAGTTGATGAGGTTTCAGAAATTACCTATGCTGAACTGGATCGCAAATCAGACCTATTGGCCACAACGTTAAGGAAAAAGGGAGTCAACACCGATACCTTCGTTGCCATTATGCTTCCCAGACGCAAAGAGTTCCTTATCGCTATATTCGCTGTATTCAAGGCTGGTGGTGCCTATATTCCTCTTGACAGCGATTATCCCAAGGAGCGTCTTTCCATGATGCTGAAAGATTCCGATGCACACATATTAATCACTACTGCCACCTTATTAAAGAATAGACAGACAGAGCAGTATTTCCCAAGAGAGAAGCATTTGCTCATGGATGATTTCTATTTCAATGAGCAGTTGGATTATCCCGTCAATTTTGCACAGCCTTCAGGACTTGCCTACATGATATATACATCGGGAACGACAGGGAGGCCTAAGGGAGTGATGATTGATCATAAAAACTTGCGTGCATTTTTGGAATACCGCACGAACCTTCTGCATCTGACGCAAGAGGAGCGTTGTGCACAGCATGCAAGTTTTAGTTTTGACGCCTCGCTCGACGACCTATTGTCACCGCTTGTCAAGGGTGCGCAAGTTCATATTCTTTCTTCTGAGTTGCGTCACGATATAGAAGGGATGAAAGACTATTTCATCAGGAACAAAATAACGGGACTTACTTTGAGTACGCAACTCGGCATTGAGATACTAAGTAATTCCAGTCTTACTCTCAGATATCTGATGCTGGGAGGTTCGAAGATGCAGCATATTCCTACTGGGAATACCAAGGTAATTAATGGATACGGACCAACAGAATTTACTGTCTGTTCTTCCTATTATATATTGAATCAGAATGAAAAGTATAATAACATTCCTATCGGAAGGCCTGTTCCTAACAGTATCTCTGTTGTTGTTGATCATGAAGGGCGTTTAGTTCCTCAAGGAACTGTCGGTGAACTTTGTCTCATAGGTCGACAGATGTCTCGCGGATATTGGAAACAGGAAGAACTGACAAAGGAACGTTTCGTTGACTGTTCTTTCCTAAGTGACCAGAAAATGTATCGCACTGGCGATTTGGTCCGTTGGAACGAGGATGGTTTGTTAGAATACATTGGACGCATTGACAATCAAGTCAAATTACATGGCTATCGGATAGAACTGGAAGAGATAGAAAATAAGATTAGCCATTGTTCTGGAGTGATTTCCACAGTTGTTGTTGTACATAAACAGGGGAATGTCGAATTCCTGGTTGCCTTTTATACGTCTGAAAATAATAAAGAATTACCAGATATTCAGAAAGCACTGAGGGAAGATCTGCCTAGTTTTATGGTACCCAGTCAATTCATCAGAATAGATCAAATGCCTAAGACTCCCAATGGAAAAATTGACCGTCAGCAGCTGAATGAATCTGTTAGCAAGCTACTTGATACTACTGATACGCTCATAGAGCCATCAAACCAGAAAGAACAAATACTACTCGACCTGGTGAAAGAAATATTGAGAATCGACAATATTGGTGTTACTAACGATCTGACACTACTTGGTCTTTCATCCCTTGATGCCATCAAATTGTCTTCTTTGGCTGGGAGAAAAGGTATGAAGCTGATGGTTAACGACATTCTTAACAATAAAACTATACGCAATATCGCCTGCCACGAATTATCTTTGGGACGTTGGCTAAACAAATACGACCCCGACAAGCCTATAGTGATAGCTATTCAAGGATTCTCCCCCTATCAGGTTCATAACTATTTTGAAGCGTTAAGGGAGAAATACTCGGTATTTCTGTTCGCATCTATTGACGATTACTATGACCAAGAATATCGTAATCTGACGAAGTCTGACGTTATAGCCAGATATGTACAATTGTTGCACGACATGCTTCCAAGCAATGCGGTTCCTTATGCCTTTACAGGTCATTGCTTAGGAGGAGAGTTGGCTTATCGTTGTGCTGCTCAATGGCAGGCAGAGACAGGACAATCCCCCAAGGTCTTTGTCTTAAACACACCTCTTCGTACTGACGAAGAAGTACGTCAGATGATGCCTTCACAAAGTATCATTGAACAAATGCCGCCAGAACGACAACAGAAACTTTTCGACTGGGAGAAGCAGCAAAAACGGGTAATCTCCTTTCTTGATGGCCAGCCCATGCCTTCATTCAAAGGTGATGTTGTTTTCTTCAGAGCCATGCATCCCTTCTTGGCAGTCAATAAACTGACACTTGATATCGACGCTTTTAATCGGCAAGTTGAAATCTATCTGCAACGCTGGAAAGAATTACAACCGCAAATGAAGATAATACCTATTCCGACGGACCATTTTACGATGCTCGAATCGGAATACTCAAAACTATATATGAAAGAATTATGAGAAAACACTTGCATATCATCCTTATCGCAACCATGCTGCTATCAACCACTGCAGCATGGTCTCAGCCCAACAATGACATGCGACAGGTTTACGCTGAGGCGGAAAGTGCTTATCAGTTAGGACAACTTGAGCAAGCCATAAACATCATACAGAATAATTTCAACTCTTTTCAAGGGAACACCAAACAGAATGCCCTGCGTCTTCTCTCACTCTGCTATCTTGCGCAGGATAATTACGAGGAATGCGAACGTTATGTATCGATGTTACTCGATGCCAATCCTTATTATACCTCAACCATGGATCCTGTACGATTCGAGGATATAGTAAACCTCCTAAAGTCCGGTCGCAGCGCTACCATTACCACTGCTTCCAGTCAAGAAGAGAGCATCAATGAGGCACCTGTACCTGTGACTATTATCACCCGTGAGATGATTGACTGTCTGAGTAACAACAAAAGTATCGGACAGATTCTCGCAACCTATGTCCCTGGTATCAGTGAGGTATGTGCCTATGCTATATCCAACTATTCCATGCATGGTGTTTACACCTCTGGGCAAGAGAAAATCCTTGTGATGGAAAATGGGCATCGACTGAATGCGCGTTCTACTAATAACGGTAAGCTCGACTATGCCATCAGTACTGAGAAAATTGACCATATTGAGGTCCTGCGTGGTCCGGCTTCTTCACTTTATGGTAATGTGGCATTAACGGCAGTGGTCAATATTATCACGAAAAAAGGACGTGAAGTAGATGGTATAAAATTGAAATATGGTTACGGTTCGTTTGGAACCCATCGGGCAGACTTTACTGCAGGCACTTCATTCATGGGTGCCGACATTCTTGCATGGGCATCTTTGTATACTTCCAGTGGCGAGAAAATCAATATACCTAAAGGTACTGGGTATTCTCAGACACCTCGCGATGGTTATGCTTACATTGGACGATACGAAGGTAAACCGTCATATGATATTGGCTTGAATCTCAGCGTTAAGGATTTCACCTTTATGCTCTCTCACAAATATGGCAAGCAGGTTCCACAGTATTCCTGGTTCGGCGAGGTGTATGACTACGATAATTATCGCCACTTCCAAGGCAATACTATAGGATACTCTATCGATGAGACACATCTCGATTTAGGGTATTCCAAAAATTTTGGTCTTTTCCATTTAAATGTATCTCTCTATGGCGACAAGTATAGATTCTACGATTATGCCGTCGTTTCTGATTCAATAGTTAATGTAATCATTGACGATGATTACAATCCTGTACGTGACGATCAAGGCAATCTCATTTACAAGACATTCAAGCACCTTTATCAGGACATCAACTGGGAAGAGTATACAATAGGTGGTATAGCACAGATTGATGCCCCCTACTCACTGGGCACCATGAAGGGAAATATATTGGCGGGCATTCATTGGGAGAATTTTACACTTTACGACAATGAGTCACTTATTGGTGAAGACTACGAACGTTTTACCACCGTCGTTAAGGAGTCAAAGAACATCATTAACAATGGACATGAGACAAGCTTCTCAGCATTCGTTCAGTGCAAGCACTATTTTCGAGACAACTTTATTTTAAATGCAGGTTTACGCTTCGACAACAAACATCGCAAAAATGATGTTAACGTTACGGCTTTTTCTCCACGTGTTGCACTCATCTACATGCCTTCAAAGTTGCTGAGTACGAAAATATCTTATTCTCGAGCTTTTGTTGATGCGCCTTATTTTTATCGTCAGAATACCTCTAACCCCTATAGGGGAAGTCAGGACTTGATGCCGGAATACATCGATGCCATTCAGATTGACCTCATGGGTTCTCTATCCAACCATTTCAGTTATGATGTCAATTTATTCTATAACCGACTGACAGACTTAATTTGCAACAACCAAAGTACCGAATTGAATGCACCAAAATATGTCAATTCAGGTAGTCTTAAGATTGCTGGTATAGAGGCAGAACTCGAATACAAGACATCTTCATTCCGCTCACGCCTTAATACCACCTTAACACGAGCTCTTGAGGCCGATCAATACTATTATGACAATCATCACATCTATAGTGTGCCTTCATGGATTGTCAACCTCATCGGTGAAAAACGTCTGTTGCACATGCCCAAGCATACCTTGTGGCTGTCTGGCAACCTGCGCTATACTTCCCGAACACTTAACAAAGCTAATTCACAAATCAAAGGTAGTGAGGATTTTTACCTCAGTGGATATGCATTGTTAGGTTTACAACTGAAATATAGCTACAACAATAAGATTCAGCTCTCATTAGATTGTGATAACGTTTTCAATACTTCGTACGAGATTGGTGGCACAACTTATATTCCCTATAAATATCCAGGACGTATATTGCTTGGAACTGTGTCATTTAATCTATGACGTAAACTAGAATTAAGAAAAAGAGTTATTTTTGTAAATCAGCTGTATACGACTGAAATTCTCTAGAGAATTGGTTGCTTCTACAGCTAATACGCGCAGAGGTACAGCTAATATGCGCAGAGATAAGGATTGAATAATAGTAAAAAACAGCGTTTTTAGCAAGATTTTGCAATCTCTGCTTTGCAATTTCGAGATTTTTTACTAACTTTGCGCCAGTTTTATAGTTAAAATCAGCGTAGTAGTTTCATGGAAGCATTTTTCCGCACGCATAGGTATTTAGTAGAGCATGTAAATGCCCCCATACGTCGTGCCTTGATGGACGAGATCAACTGGTCTGACCGTCTGATAGGCATCAAGGGAACTCGTGGCATTGGCAAAACGACATTTTTGTTACAATATGCCAAGGAGAAGTTTGATGTCAACGACCGTCAGTGTCTCTATGTCAACATGAACAACTTCTATTTCCAAGGTCACGGCATCTCCGACTTTGCTGGCGAGTTCTGCAATCATGGTGGTCGCGTACTGCTTATTGACCAGGTATTCAAACAGCCAAACTGGAGCCAAGAGCTCCGCAAATGCTACGACCTCTACCCCTACCTGAAGATTGTCTTTACGGGCAGTAGCGTGATGCGTCTGAAGGATGAGAACCCAGAACTCAATGGCATCGTCAAGTCGTACAACTTGAGAGGTTTCTCTTTCCGTGAGTTCATTAACCTGCAGACGGGCAACAACTTCCGCTCCTACACGCTCGACGAGATACTAAGGAACCACGAGCACATCATCAAACAGATACTGCCTAAGGTGTCGCCACACCGCTATTTCCAGGACTACATCCACCACGGTTTCTACCCCTTCTTCAAGGAACAACGCAACTACTCTGAGAACCTGCTGAAGACGATGAACATGATGACGGAGGTGGACATCCTGCTCATCAAGCAGATAGAACTGAAATATCTCACCAAGATAAAAAAACTATTCTACCAATTGGCTGAAGAAGGACCCAAGGCTCCTAACGTCAGTAAGCTGGCACAGGATATCGAGACATCACGCGCCACAGTGATGAACTACATCAAGTATCTGACCGATGCTCGTCTATTGAACATGATATACCCCGTTGGAGAGGACTTTCCCAAGAAACCGTCGAAGATTATGCTCCACAATTCTAACCTGCTCTATGCCATCTATCCTATACATGTCGACAAGCAGACAGCGATGGAGACTTTCTTCGTCAATTCTCTATGGAAAGACCACAAAGTCAACCAACAGGGACGCGACCAGTTCTATCTTGTCGATGAGGAGCTGAAGTTCCGTATTTGCGATGCCAATAGCAAGGCGAAGATACGCTATGCTCCAGACACTATCTACGCACGCTACAACACGGAGATAGGTAAAGACAACCAGATACCTCTTTGGCTACTTGGTTTCCTGTACTAAAAGAATCGTTAGTCTATTAGAATTTGTATTTCAGACCGGCTAAGATAATACCTTGCTCACCAGCACCGAGCTCAAAGAAGCAACGGAAATTCTGAGAACCAGCTTCCAAGCCCAGCAGTGAGGCCTGACACATGAAGCGGAAATCAGAGTTGGTATCGCTCTTGCCGTTACTCTCAGACTTTGCACGCATCATCATGACACCGGCAGCAACCTTAGAGTAGAGTCCGAAATTCTTGCCATTGACATAATAGTACTTGACAGAGGGCATCAGTGTCATATAGCTACGCGTGCGCTCACCTTCCTTCACGCCACCCTTCTCTACGTCCTCACCATAGCGGGCATAGGTAAAGATACCACCAATAGCAGTACGGGGAGCGTCAGCCAGATGATAGAAATACTCTACACCGAGGGTACCGAAATTTTTCTTATTGGTCCACTCATAGCCCGTAAGTGCATCAAAGATGCCTGCACCAACTGCATTGCCAATACCGTCGCCAATGAGCGACACACCAAGACCATAGCTGACGCCAATCTCATGACGAGGATTCTCGTCCTGGGCCTGCACACACACCATTGCCATCAAGGCAAACAAAACAAGTGAAAATCTTTTTATCATATTCCTATTATTAAATAATTAAATAGAACGGTTCTACTGATTTATCATCGCTTAGCGACTGTCATCGGCAGAACCGTTCTGTTATACATTGGTATTAATCTTCCTGATATTCAGGACGCAGCTTGCGAACAGTCTCGCCAGCACGCCACATCTCCTGGTTGCGCATAGCCTCCAGCTCCTTCTCCAAACCAGCACGATAGTCGGGCTTAGAGTTGGCATCGATGGTAATCTGTGCCTCGTTACCAGTCTTCACCGAGTAGTACAGCCACTCCATAACGGGCTTGATGGCATCGTGGAAACGGGGAGCCCAGTCGAGAGCACCACGCTGTGCTGTGGTAGAGCAGTTAGCATACATCCAGTCCATACCCTTAGCACCGAAGAGCGGGCCAAGGCTCTGGGTGAGTTCTTCAACGGTTTCGTTGAAAGCCTCAGAGGGTGAGTGACCATTCTCACGCAGCACCTCGTACTGAGCCAACAGCAGACCCTGGATGGCACCCATCAGTGAGCCACGCTCACCGGTGAGGTCAGAGGTAGCCTCACGCTGGAAGGTAGTCTCGAACATATAACCTGCTCCGATACCGATACCAAAGGCCAGTGTCTTCTCCTTGGCCTTACCCGTAGCGTCCTGGTAAACGGCATAAGAGCAGTTCAGTCCGCGACCCTCGCAGAACATGGTACGAAGAGAAGTTCCGCTTCCCTTAGGAGCTACCATGATAACGTCGACATCCTTGGGAGGAACGACACCCGTGCGGTCACTCCAGTTGATAGCGAAGCCGTGAGAGTAGTACAACGTCTTGCCGGGCTTCAGATATTTCTTGATGGTGGGCCACTGCTGCATCTGACCAGCGTCAGAAAGCAACATGCAGAGGATAGTACCCTTTTCGGCAGCCTCTTCAATAGAGAAGAGCGTCTTGCCTGGTACCCAACCGTCAGCGACAGCCTTGTCGTAGGTCTTGCCCTGGCGCTGGCCGACAATGACGTTGAAACCGTTGTCGCGCAGGTTACAGGCCTGACCAGGACCCTGCACACCATAACCGATGACGGCGATAACCTCATCCTTTAATACTTCACGTGCTTTCTCGAGAGAGAACTCCTTGCTGGTGACTACAGTTTCGATAACGCCACCAAAATTCATTTCTGCCATAATAATATTATGTTTTAATGTTATACTTATCTCTGTGTACCATGCCAGCCCTGCACGAGAGCCGTCGTTTTATCGGTCCACTCCCACCCTACACGAGGATGCGACGAGAGACTTAACTAAATCAGCTGCAAAGGTAACGAATTGCAAGCAAATAGCCAAATATTTGTTACAATTTATACGAATTTAACCTTACTTCTTACCACTTCGACATCGTCATTCTTCACGATGCGTACGCAGAACTCGCCATCAGCAGTCTCCTCACGATAGAACGAAAGCCGATCACCAGCATGCGCCTCTGCCACGTAAGCAATCTCGAAACGCTTAATCTGGTGCTCTTTATACCAATCAATGGGCCACAGGTCGAGAACATGCTCGATGTACTTGACTGAGTTGATATGGCCATTAATGTCTACATCATTATAAAAGGTATCAATGGTGCGTACCAGTTGGGCCATATCTGTCATCTTCACTCGCCCACCCTTGTCAATAGGACAAGCCTTGTCGTCGACAATCCAGTTGTTGATGGCTCCATTGTCAATGCTGAAGATGTCCGTAGGCTGGCGCGTCTCGGTGTCTATCATAGCCCATATAGAGCGTCCATAGCCATAGATTCGCGGTTCCTCTCCTTGGGAGGGGTCAGAGGGAGTTCCCACCACAGCGAAATTTCGCGAGGTGAAATAGCGCATGGCACTTTCTACCCACGTCTCGACATTGAACTTAGTATACTGTTGGGGCATCTCCGTCATTTCGATGGCCAAACGCGAAAGCACCCACGAGCGCTGAATGGTCATGAGGTACTTCATGCCAAAACCACGCGCTGAGCTGTGGAAGTCGGCAGCATTAAGCATGTGGTTGCCCAGATGTCCCATAAAAAGCCTTCCACTAAAATCACAGTGGAAAGGCTCTGCCAAAAATTCGTAACGTCCTACTTTATCCATTATACAATAAACAATAACCTTTAACCAAAAGCCAATAGCTAATAGCCATTAACCGTTGGCCGTTTTTTCACGTTGTTCCAAGAACTCACTAACCTGTTCCTGCATGCCACGAGTCACAGCGATACGACCACTGCGGGTGTACTGCAATACACACCCGAACTTGTCGAGGGCTCGGAACAACTCGATGATATCATCGGTAACACCATATTTCATCACAATGACATACGTGGGGTTCACCTCTGTGATGCTGGCATCAAACTTACGAATGGTACGCGAAATCTCCGGATTCTTCATCACCAGTTCGGTAGCAAGTTTATAGAGGCCCGTCTCACGGATAAACAACTGGTCGTCAGTGAAATAGTTAGCCTTGACGACATCTATCTTTTTCTCTATCTGACGGGTGATGTTCACTATCTGTTCTTCATGACTCCAAGCCGTAATGGTGTACTTATGTACACCTAGTATGCTGGATGCCGACACGTTCAGACTCTCGATATTCACCTGACGACGGGTGAACACAGCGGTAATCTGATTCAGAATACCTGCTACGTTCTCCGAATAGACTAACAAGGTATATAGTTTCTTATCTTCCATAACTTAAATCTCTAACATCATCTCATTGACATTCATACCTGGAGGCGTCATCGGCAACACATTGTCTTCCTCCTTGATGGCACACTCAAGGATGTATGGTCCCTTGGTGTTAAGCATCTTCTCAATAGCAGACGCCAAGTCTTTGCGGTCCGTAACTGCCTGATACGGGATGCCATAGCCCTGTGCGATGGACTCGTAGCACGGGTTGAGCATCTTGGTGAACGACTTGCGCTTCATCCAGAACATATCCTGCCACTGGCGCACATTACCCAGGTAATGATTGTTCAATAGAATCATCTTCACAGGAGCCTGCTGTTCCATGATAGTGCCCAACTCCTGGATATTCATCTGGAAGCCTCCGTCGCCCATAAAGCAGCAGACAGTGCGGTCGGTAGCAAAAGTGGCACCAATGGCGGCAGGCATGCCGTAACCCATCGTTCCCAAACCACCACTGGTACAGATACTGCGCTTCTGAGTGTATTTGAAATAACGGGTAGCAAAAAGTTGATTCTGACCGACGTCAGTAACAAGCACAGAACCATCGGGAGCCTGCTCAGCAACGGCATGTACAATCTCGCCCATCAACAGAGGACCCTGCTGGGGATGAATGGCCGGTTCGATAACCTTGGTGCGCTCCTTCTCGTCAAGTTCCTTGAATGAGTCGCGCCACTCCTGATGGTTATTCTTATCAATCAGTGCAGTGAGGGCAGGTAACGATTCCTTACAGTCGGCTACCACAGCCACATGAGTCTTCACGTTCTTGTCAATCTCACTGCGGTCAATATCCAAATGGATTATCTTGGCTTGCCTGGCGTAGGTTTTCAGGTTACCTGTCACGCGATCGGAGAAACGCATACCGATAGCTATCAGCACGTCACATTCCTGCTCCTTCAGGTTGACAGCGTAGTTGCCGTGCATACCCAGCATGCCGACATTCAGCGGATGATTGGAAGGCAATGCAGAGAGCCCCAGCATCGTACGACCGGCAGGGATATCTGCCTTCTCAAGAAAGGCCTTCAACTCTTCCTGGGCATTACCCAATTCTACGCCCTGCCCTACCAGTGCCAGTGGACGCTTTGCATTATTAATAAGGTCGGCAGCACGACGAACGGCATCGTTGTCGAGTTTGGGATAAGGCACATAGGAACGGATGAAGTCTACCTTCTTAGGTTCCCAGTCAATCTCCTCTACCTGTGCGTTCTTGGCAAAGTCAAGGACAACAGGCCCTGGGCGACCACTACGGGCAATAAAGAATGCACGACTGACAGCCCATGCGACATCCTCGGCACGGCGTATCTGGTAGCTCCACTTGGAGATAGGTTGTGACACACCTACAAGGTCAACCTCCTGGAAGGCATCTGTACCTAACGCAGCGATGGGCACCTGTCCGGCAATGACGACAATAGGGGTAGAATCAAGCATCGCATCAGCAATGCCTGTCAGAGTATTAGTTACACCAGGACCGCTGGTTACTAATGCGACACCCACCTCACCACTGACGCGGGCATAACCCTCAGCAGCATGAGTTGCTCCCTGTTCGTGACGAACAAGAATATGGTCAAAACATTTTTTCTCACCTCGTGTGTAGTCGAACAGCGCATCGTAAACGGGCATGATACTGCCTCCTGGGTATCCGAAGATGGTCTTCACACCTTCAGCCTGCAAGGCTCGCATCAGCGCTTTCGCTCCTGTTATTCTATCTTTCAGCATATTTCTTAATACTCTTGTTTATCTAGTCATACTAGTCTTACTAGTCAATGATTCTTACACCGCCCTTATCTGCAGAAGAAACACTTTGAGCATATGCGCGCAAAGCCTTTGTTACCACGCGGTTACGCTTCAGTGGCTGTTGCGGTCTTGCGGCCAGTTCGGCATCGCTCAGCTTTACATTGATAGAGCGGTTAGGAATGTCAATCTCGATGATGTCACCATCCACAATCTTACCGATGTTACCACCTGAAGCAGCCTCTGGCGAGATGTGTCCAATACTCAGTCCACTGGTACCACCAGAGAAACGGCCGTCAGTAATCAAGGCACACTCCTTACCCATGTGCATACTCTTTATATAAGAGGTGGGATATAACATCTCCTGCATACCTGGGCCGCCCTTCGGTCCTTCGTGGGTAATCACCACACAGTCGCCCTTCTTGACCTTGCCGCCAAGGATGCCTTCACAGGCGTCTTCCTGCGAATCGAACACCACGGCAGGGCCCTCAAAGTGCCACAACGACTCGTCAACACCAGCCGTCTTAACTACACAGCCGTCCTGCGCAATGTTACCAAAGAGCACAGCCAGACCGCCATCTTTGGTATAGGCATGTTCCAAGTCGCGGATGCAACCATTGGCACGATCGGTATCGAGTGTCTCCCACTCTTCTGACTGTGATCCCATCTTCGTTGAGAAGCGGTTTCCTGGAGCAGAGTAATAAATTCTAGTCTCACTAGTCGTACTAGTAATATCGTATTTTTCCATAGCCTCTGCGAGTGTCATGCCATCCACACGGGGAGCAGAACCGTCAATAAGGCCACCTTTATTCAATTCGTTGAGAATACCCAGAATACCACCGGCGCGACCACACTCCTGCACGCTGTACTTCTGCGTATTGGGAGCCAGCTTGCACAGACAAGGCGTCTTACGACTCAGCTGGTCGATATCCTGCATGGTGAAGTCTGCACCAGCTTCTTGAGCGACAGCCAGCAGATGGAGCACGGTATTCGTAGAGCCCCCCATCGCGATATCGAGCGTCATCGCATTCAGGAATGCTTTACGCGTAGCAATGTTGCGAGGCAATACGCTCTCATTACCATCTTCATAGTATGCCAAGGCATTCTTCACGATCTGGCGCGCTGCCTGTTTGAACAGCTCCACACGATTGGTATGGGTAGCCAGAATAGTACCATTACCAGGTAACGACAGACCGATAGCCTCTGTCAGCGAGTTCATCGAGTTAGCAGTAAACATGCCAGAGCAAGAGCCGCAGCCAGGACATGAGCACTGTTCAATCTCCTTCATCTCCTCATCTGTTACGCTGGGGTCTGCTCCTTTCACCATTGCTGTGATAAGGTCTGCATTTTCGCCACGCCATCGACCAGCCTCCATAGGACCACCCGAACAGAATACTGCAGGGATGTTCAGACGCATAGCAGCCATCAACATGCCAGGTGTCACCTTGTCACAGTTGGAGATACAGATCATAGCGTCAGCCTTATGGGCGTTGACCATATACTCTACGCTATCTGCAATGATGTCGCGTGAAGGCAGCGAGTATAACATGCCGTCGTGCCCCATAGCAATACCGTCGTCAATGGCGATGGTATTAAACTCAGCGGCATAGCAGCCCATCTTCTCTATCTCTTCACGGACTATTTGGCCAATCTCATGAAGATGAGTATGACCTGGTACAAACTGCGTGAATGAGTTGACAACAGCGATAATCGGCTTACCGAACTGCTCGTGTTTCATACCTGTAGCAACCCACAGTGCGCGGGCACCTGCCATTCTCCTACCTTCTGTGCACACAGCACTACGCAATGGATGTTTCATATTTGTTTAGCTAATTCTTATCTTTAAAGGTGCAAAGTTACACCATTTTCCATAAATAGCCAACAAAATGACAGAAAAAATCCCTGCAACATGATAATTGCAGGGATTTTGTATGAGTTTTACTGATAAACCTTAACTTACTTGATGTTGTTCATATCAATGAACTTAGCAACACGGTTGAAGTCGTTCTCAGGAGACAGCTTGTCAGTAGCACCCTGACCCTCAGCCTCGAGACGGTCAGCAGCAATCTTGTACTTCTTAACCAGTACGTTCTTGACAGCCTCTGCACGCTGCTTAGCGATGCGGTCGTTAACCTCCTTAGAACCCTCGGGTGAAGCATAACCCAAAATCTTAACCTTTGAATCGGGGTGATTCTTCATGTACTTGGCAACCATCTCACAGCTAGCCATACCAGCAGCGTCGATAGTGGTCTTACCCTGACCGAAGATAACGATAGGCTGCAGCGTAGCGTTAACCTCCTTGATGATGCGCTCCTCGATGATAGTCTGTGCAGGACGAGCCTGGCAAGCAGCCAGCTGAGACTTCAGGTCAGCAATAGTACGACCGTCAGCAGCAATCTTACCGTCCTTAGCCTTGTTGTCAGCACGCAGCTCGTTGATCTTAGCATTCAAGCCGTCGATCTCAGCCTGGTCGCGAAGCTGCTCAATCTTGAAGTTGCTAGAACCGTTGCTGTTACCGAACTTGTAGTTCAGACCTACACTAACCTGACCAATGCCATTCCACTTGTCATTAACCTTGCGGAGAGGATTCTGCCAGCTGGGGATAGGCTGACCGAAAACGATAGCAGGCTCAATGTAGAGCTGCAGATTCTTGGCAGCGCCCAGATTGAAAGCGAAGTCAAAAGCACCCTTTACGTTAACGCCTGACTTGGGAGCACCATAAGTGTGGCTGTAACCACCACCGACGAGAGCGATAACCTCGAACGGACGGGGCTCACCTTTGTAACCACCAAAAGCATTGCTCAGGTTGAAGGTACCCAACAGGTCAACATTGATAGCGTCAACGAAAGTACACTGCTTCATAGCAGACTTGTCGCTGGCCTCCATGTAAACGTCAGCATCCAAAGCAATACCAAATACGGTGGTCAGATTCTTACCAACACGAACGCCCAGTTTAGGAGCAAAACCCTTCAGACGACCAGCGCCCTCAGCATCATTTCCATAAGGGAACTTAGCGATAGGAGTGGCAATACCGATGTTAGCACCGACATACCAGTTGTCACCAGTCTTGTTAGAGGTAATGGTGGTCTTCTGCGCAGAGGCAGAAACAGTCAGCATAGCTGCTGCAAGCACAAAAAATAACTTTTTCATAGTTTGTTGTTCTACTATTAATAATAATGTTTATATGTTTATTCTCTGTCTATATGCTTGCAAAGTAACAAAAAAAATTTAATACTTCCAAGTTTTTTGACAAAAAAAACACATTTTACCTCAATTTTTCTACTAATTTACTAAAATTATTGCTGTTGCATGATTTTTCCGCCCTCTTCAATGGCTTGCATGTTCAACGGAATCAGTGCGTGATGGCGTTCAGGAAGCGTCTTAAAAAGCGCCTTCTCAACACCCTTCGTACTGACCACGGGAGCCACCTTCAGCAGACCACCCAACACAATCATATTGAACACCTTACCATTCTTCATCTCGGCAGCCTTGTCCATGGCATCGATACGATAGATGGTAATGTCCTTACGTGTCGGAGGGTTGATGATGCCAAAACCATCGTAGATGAGAATGCCACCAGGCTTGATCTTGGGTTCAAACTTCTCCAAAGAGGGCTGGTTAAGCACCACAGCGATGTCGTACTTGCTAAGGATGGGCGAAGAGATACGCTCATCGCTCACAATAACTGTGACGTTAGCCGTACCGCCACGCTGTTCTGGGCCGTAGGCAGGCATCCATGTCACCTCCTTATCGTCCATCAGTCCTGAGTATGCCAGAATCTTACCCATTGAAAGCACACCCTGACCTCCGAAACCACTGATAATTATTTCTTTCTTCATAACTTTTACGTCTTACTTCTTACATCTTACTTCTCACCCGTCGTATCCTTGAGGTCTCCTTTGGGATAGAAGGGGAACATGTTCTCCTTCATCCATTCATTAGCCTTAGCAGGAGTCAGCTTCCAACCACTGTTACAGGTTGATACAAACTCCACGAGCGATGAGCCCTTGCCAGCCATAGAAGCCTCGAAAGCCTTGCGCAGCGCCTTCTTTGCCTTGTTGATAGAGGCTACGCTCTCCACACTCTGACGAGTGACGTAGCAGGTTCCCTCCAGTTGAGCAGCGATATCAGCCATCTTCAGAGGATAGCCGTGAATTTCTGGATCACGACCGTAAGGACATGTAGAGGTCTTCTGACCTATCAGCGTGGTAGGAGCCATCTGACCACCCGTCATACCATAGATGGCATTGTTGACAAAGATGATGACAATGTTCTCGCCACGGTTCAGGGCATGGATGGTCTCGCATGTTCCGATACAAGCCAAGTCACCATCACCCTGGTAAGTGAACACCAAGCGATTGGGCCAGCAGCGCTTGATACCCGTAGCCAATGCGGGAGCACGACCGTGGGCAGCCTCCTGCCAGTCGATATCTATATAGTTGTACGCGAAGACGGCACAGCCTACAGGTGATACACCTACGGCCTTGTCTTCCATACCCATCTCTTCGATGACTTCAGCAATCAACTTGTGCACCACTCCGTGACTACAGCCGGGGCAGTAGTGCATGTTGTTGTCGTTCATCAGCGTCGGCTTCTTGCAGACGATGTTCTCTGGTTGAACTATCTGATTTCTATCCATAACTTACATTACCTTCTTAAGTGCGTTTACAATTTCCTCAGGATCGGGAACAATACCACCCAGACGTCCAAACTGCTCTACACGAACAGCACCATTGACAGCCAGGCGAACATCCTGTACCATCTGTCCGGCATTGATCTCAGCGACCAGAATACCCTTCACCTTCTTTGACAACGCTGCAATCTGCTTCTCTGGGAAGGGGAACAGCGTGATAGGACGGAACAGGCCCACCTTGATGCCCTGCTCACGAGCTATCTCGACGGCCTTCTCGGCGATACGGGCAGCACTACCGAAGGCCACGATAGCATACTCTGCATCGTCCATCTTCTGCTCTTCGTAGCGTACCTCGTTTTCCTGAATCTTAGCATATTTCTGCTGCAGAGCAATATTGCGCTGCTCCATAATCTCAGGTTTCAGCTCCAGCGAGGTAATCACCACACGCTCTCTATTTTTAGGCTTACCAGTAGATGCCCAAGGACACTGCTTAATAACCTCCTCGTCGGTACGACGGGGCTTGAAGGGTGGCAACACCACCTTCTCCATCATCTGTCCGATGACACCATCGCTCAGGATCATGGCAGGGTTGCGATATTTGAATGCCAACTCAAAGGCCAGATCTACGAAGTCAGCCATCTCCTGAACAGACGACGGAGCCAGCACGATGACCTTATAGTCACCATTACCACCACCACGGGTAGCCTGGAAATAGTCACCCTGTGAAGGCTGGATAGTACCCAGACCTGGACCGCCACGCTGCACGTTAACAAACACACCAGGCACCTCGGCACCAGCCATATAGGTTATACCCTCCTGCATCAGCGCGATACCAGGAGAACTTGAAGATGTCATGGCACGCTTACCGGCACCGGCAGCACCATAGACCATATAAATAGATGCCAGCTCACTCTCAGCCTGCACCACCTCTCAATCACTTCACTCTGCGGAGTAATAGGATAGCCGAAATAGCCGTCGCATCCGCAACGAATAGCAGCATGGGCGATAGCCTCATTGCCTTTCATCAATACAACTTCCTTTTCCATAATTACTCTTCCATTTTTTTACGATACACGGTGATACAGCCGTCTGGACAGACAATGCCGCACGAAGCACAGCCTACACAGGCCTCCTCGTTGACAGCCTCCACATAGGGATAACCGTGCAGATTCACTTTGTTGGCCAAGGCGATAACCTTCTGAGGGCAAGCGATGATGCACAACTGACATCCCTTACACCTCTCGGTATCTACCACAATGGCGCCTTTCATTTTTGCCATATTTATTTAGTTTAATGCATAAATTCTCATTTATAGCGTGCAAAGATACAAAAAAGTACTTAAAAGCTACCGCCCATACGCACACTTTTTAACGATTATTAGCTGATGGAGAAATATTCTGCATAAATATTGTATTATTTCAGCAACAGCTTTTTGCCACGAGTGATATACAGACCAGGCTTCTGCGGTGTTGATAGCAGGCGACCCTGTAGATCGTAGTACGTAGCTGGGAGAGTTACCTTGTTGCGCTCCACATCACGGATAGCCAGCGCTTCTTCTTTGGAGATAAGGAAACTGATGTGGCCTGTCTCTTCCTGCTCGGCAATACCGGTGAGTTTAAAATCTGTAGACAGTTTATCATCACCAGCATAGAAACAGTAGTTGGGCAGTTGCATCTGGTTGTTGAGCGTGGTGACGTTATTCGTGCCTGGGAAGGGCGACGAGGCCATCGACGCTTTCCAATCGTCCTTGGTATAGGGCTGGCCATCACCTCGCAGATAGCTGTTGATGAGCAATCCTCCTGCAGGCACTACAGCCACTGCAGGGTGACCGGGATTATTGTTGGGCGAGTCACCCATATTAACAGTTTGGCGGGGATAATCAACATGATAGACTAGCAGACCGTGGCCACCGCTATACTTGTTGAGTCCACGTTTCTGTACATTCTCCATGATAATATAGTCTCGATCGTTGTCGGGGTTGACGACCTTATAGGCCTTGCCACCCTCTATCAGCGGAAGAACTTCAGCGACATGATAGCTGCCGTCGACGATTTTATCTCCGAGCTCTTCCAACTCAGTCCACCCCATGACTTCCTGCTCCCATGCATTATAGGTACAGGGGGCAAAGCCATTGCGGTTGTAGAGTCCGTAGTCCATAATACTATACGTCTCCATGCCTTGGTTGTTGACGTATCCATCTGACTTAGTGGCATAGAGGTCGGGGAGTCCCAGACAATGAGAGAACTCGTGGATAAAGACGCCCGTACCATTTATATAGGTGGAATATGGGCTTTGGGGATGGAACAGTTCTGAGCAACAGTTGAAGCGACTGATGTGCAGGTTGTCGTTGAGCTTGATATTCAGATTGCTGGCCTTGGCCCAGATGGTATTATTTTCACCTCCCTGATTCTGTCCATAGCCAGCAAAGATGACGCATACCAACTCGATGCGACCATCGTCGTCATTGTCGTAGACTGTCCAGTCCTCGACAAGGTCTCTGGCCAACTCCATGGCATCGCTGCAGAAAACAGAGAACTTATCGTCAGAGCCCGAGGCATTGGTGCCACCATAATAAGCCATCTCATGAGGAAGGGTCAATGGGCCTACGATATCAAACTGTGGTGAAAACTGTCCACCGCTGGAGGTCTCAAAATACTGGCGCACACTGGCCATGTTCATATTGTTCGCATTACCTAGGTCTTCCTGCGTGTCACCCATCAAATACTGAGTAAATGCCTGAACGGGATCGTTGACGGTGAAGTCGAGATCCTGGAAAGCAGCCAGGATGGTGAGCACTCGCGGAGAGCCCTGATGTTGCAGATATGATCCCTCGCCAATCACGGCCTGAGTGGCACAAAAGCCTCCCTCAGCATATACCTGTTGCTCGTCTGTCGGAGCAACCAGCGTGCGGTTACCTACTTTCATGGGTACTAATCCACGCAAAGGCGGTGCAGCCTGTATAGCGACTGTCATCAGAGACATCATTATCACGCTGAGACCTAAAAACTTAATATGGCTCATAGCCGAGAACTGCTTTTTCATATCGTTTATCAGATTAGTATTCATTATTGGTATATTATTTAGAACCTATATAGAGGAAAATCATTCCAAGGAGTACCAGTGCCAGGTCAAAAGCTTTAGCCTTAAGGTTCTTCTCATGGAAGAAGGCGGCACCAAAGAGAAAACTAACGATGACGGAGCCTCGACGTATCATACTAACGATAGAGATCATGGCGTCGGGCAGCGACAGCGAATAGAAATACATAAAGTCGGCAGTAGACAGAAAGACGCTAACGCCAATGATGGACCAATGCCAATGGAAGGGCGTGGTCTCCTTGTGCTTAGGCCACCATAAGAGCAACAACATGGCAAGCATCATCAAACACTGGTAGATGTTATACCACGACTGCACAAGCATGCGGTCGAGTCCTACTCCACCCGACTCTACAGGTGCCATAAGGTATTTGTCGTAGAGACCGCTGATTGCACCAAACATAGCAGCACCTACAATCATCCATATCCAGTGGTCACGCTTAAAGTCGATGCCTTCTTTCTTACCGCTACGGCTAAGCATAAGGAACGACAGTACGGCAAGCATGACACCAACCCACTGCCATATGTTAAGGCGTTCGCCAAAGACCAACAGGGCACCTACAAGTACCATCACTGGGCGCGTAGCATTGATGGGACCAACGATGGTGAGTGGCAGATGCTTCATGCCGAAATAGCCCAGCACCCAGCTGGATAGCACGATGAGCGCCTTGAGGACAACGTATTTATGCACTTCCCATCCTCCACTGGCCACATGGAACATGCTGCCGTCAAGGGTATCGGTGGTGGCACTCAAAATAATGAATGGCAGGAAGATGAAGGATGAGAAGAGGGTATTCAGAAACAGCACTGGAATAACGGCATTCGCCTTCAACGCCTGCTTCTTGAAGGAGTCGTAGCAGCCTAACAGCGCTGCGGACATGAATGCGAGTAATAACCAAGCCATATATGAATTACGAATTATGAGTTAATATTTGACTTCTTCGAGGAACAAAGCCTTGGCAGGCATGGACTCGCCAGCTTGTGTGCGCTGCTTGCCCTCAATGACTAAACGGAACTCGTCAAGTGACATACGTCCACGACCCACCTCAATGAGTGTTCCCACAACAGCTCGTACCATATTACGCAGGAAACGGTTGGCTGTAATTTCGAAATACCACTCAGAGGGCGACGTCTGGTGCCACTGGGCATGGGTGACGTGACAGATAGTGGTCTTCACATCGCTACCCGCCTTACAGAAAGCACCAAAGTCGTCATACTCCATCAGGATACGTCCTGCCTGGTTCATCAGGTCGAAGTCGAGTTGATAGTGCATCTCCTGAGAGAACTGCTGGATGAAAGGATTCTTCTTGGTATGGATATAATAATGGTACATACGCGAGGTTGCCGAGAAACGGGCATGCATATCGGAAGCCACACGCTCGATGCAGTCTACTGCGATGTCATGGTGTAAGAGACCGTTGAGTTTCTTGGTAAGCATTGGGGCATCGAAGTCGACGGCGGTATCGAAGTGGGCAGCCATCTGACGGGCATGGACACCAGCATCTGTACGTCCTGCGCCTGTCACTGTGATAGTCTCACGCAACAAGAGCGACAGGCAGCGTTCCAACTCGCTCTGCACTGTAATGCCATTGGGTTGTACCTGCCAGCCATGGTAGTTGGTGCCGTCGTAGCTAAACCATACGAAATATCTCATCTTTTCCTAATTTGGGTGCAAAATTAGCAAATAATTATGAAATATGCATTAAGAATTATGAATTATTTTGTACCTTTGCAGCCCGTTATGAAAAAGATATTAGTATTAATGACTATATTGTGGGCTGCCATAGGCCTACAGGCACAGAACCACGAGACGCCAAACGCACAGCAGGCCCGTCGCATGTTCAACGAGACCTACAAAATGATTTTTGGCGACCAAGGTTCGCAGTTGCACTATAAGGTGAACATCATCGGCATCTACAAGACGGAGGGTACCATCTGGACCAAGGGTAAGAAGAGTAAGTTCGTCGATGAGAAATATATTGCATGGAACGACGACGTGACATACTACCGTCTGGAGCGTAAGAAAAACCGTGTGGTTATTTACGACGCCCACTCTGACGAGCGCGACAAATATGCTACGAAGTTTAAGTTTGAGCCAGACAACTACACCTATAGCATCAAGGACTCCAAGGAGGGTTATTACATCACGCTGAAAGCCAAGAAGGGTGTGTCGGGCATCAAGGAGGCTCGTTGTCTGCTGGACAAGAAGCACCGATATCCTGTCAGTGTGCGCATCAAGGTCGGCATCTTCCATACCACCATCAAGATCAGCGACGTGAAGGTTGGCGGCATTAGCGACGATCTATTCCGTTTCCCTCGCGACAGCTATAAGAACTGCGAATTTGTGGACAAGAGATGATAAAAAAAAAGAGAGGTCATTCAGAAGTGACCTCTCTTTTTTATATAGTTAGTTATTTACCGAACCACCCACAATATCGAGTAGCTCAGAGGTGATGGCCTGCTGACGACTCTTGTTATACTGCAAATTGAGCTGGCGTAGCAACTCGTCGGCATTATCGGTAGCCGTCTGCATAGCCACCATACGAGCGGCATGCTCAGAAGCCACACTGTCGAGCAAAGCGGTATAGAGCATCAGGTGAGCCATCTTGGGAATCAGCTTTGACAAGACGGTATTCATGTCGGGCTCCACAATGAAGTTATCATTGAGTGGAGCCGTCTCACCCTCCTTGACCTCCTTCTTGCGACGGTTCTTGCGCAGATACTCCTGAGCCTTCTGCGTAGCAATGGTCGACGTCAGGTCGCGCTCATGGTCACGCTCCAGTTCTGCCTCCAGGTCGATAGGCAAGAACTGCTTGTTGGTCAGTATCTGCGAACCAGCAGACTTGAAGTGGTGGTAGAGCAACTCTACACGGTCCACCTGACCCTTGGCAAACTTCTCGCCAAGTTCCATGGCCAGCTCGATACACTCGTTGACATGAGGATGGTCAATCAGTGAAGCACGCTCACCATGGATGTCGTAACCAAACTTGCGAGCCTTCTCATAGACCTTACGGCCAATGGGATAGACCTCTACACTACCCTTTCCTAACTCCTGCTCGTAGGCTTCAACGGTACGCTGCATGAGCTTGATGACATTCGAGTTGAAACCACCACAGAGTGACGAGTTGGAAGAGAATACCACGATTGCCACACGCTTGACGGGGCGCTCCTGGTCGTAGATGGTCTGTGCCTCTGCCTCCGCAGCCAGGAACGACTTGAGGATATGCTCAAGCATCGTCTCATAAGGCAGCATATTCTGGATAGCGACCTGCGCATGGTGCAGCTTGGAGCTGGCCACCATCTTCATGGCAGACGTTATCTTTCGCGTGCTGTTAACTGAGGCGATACGGCCTTTAATTTCTTTCAGGCTGGGCATAGGCTATCAAGCTTTATACGTTCCTGCAATGTCGGCCATGACAGCCTCAATCTTCTGTGTCGTGGCATCGTCAATCTTACCGGCAGTCAGCGTTTCAATGACCTCAGGAGCTGACGAACGCAGCTTGTCGAGGAACTGGTTCTGACACTCACGCACCTTATCAATAGGTACCTCACGCATCAGTCCATGAACGCCACAGTAGAGAATGGCAATCTGCTCACCTACAGGCATTGGACTATACTGAGGCTGAATGAGCAACTGATTGTTCTTACGACCGCGGTCAAGGGTCATTGCCGTCACAGCATCCATATCGCTGGAGAACTTAGAGAAAGCCTCCAACTCACGATACTGAGCCTGGTCAATCTTCAAAGTACCAGCCACCTTCTTCATAGACTTGATCTGTGCCGAACCACCTACACGAGATACCGAGATACCTACGTTGATGGCAGGACGGAAGCCCTGGTTGAAGAGGTCGGACTCCAGGAATATCTGACCATCAGTAATAGAAATCACATTCGTTGGGATGTATGCGGACACGTCACCAGCCTGGGTCTCAATGATAGGCAGAGCGGTAAGTGAGCCACCACCCTTCACATGACCCTTCATGCACTCGGGCAGGTCGTTCATCTGCTCAGCGACCTCCTGCTGTTCGTTCATCTTAGCAGCACGCTCAAGGAGACGAGAGTGCAGATAGAAGACGTCACCAGGATAAGCCTCACGACCAGAAGGACGACGCAGAATCAGCGACACCTCACGATAGGCAACAGCCTGTTTTGACAGGTCGTCATAGACGACGAGAGCGGGCAGACCACGATCACGGAAGTACTCACCGATGGCAGCACCGGCAAATGGTGCATAGTACTGCATAGCAGCAGGATCAGCAGCAGTAGCAGCCACGATGATGGTGTATGGCATAGCACCATGCTCCTTCAGCGTCTGTACGAGGTTGGCAACGGTACTGGCCTTCTGTCCGATAGCAACATAGATACAGTACACAGGCTTGCCAGCCTCATAGAAACTCTTCTGATTGATGATGGTATCAACGGCTATGGCTGTCTTACCTGTCTGGCGGTCACCAATGATAAGCTCACGCTGACCACGACCAATAGGAATCATCGAGTCGATAGCCTTCAGACCTGTCTGCAGCGGTTCCTTCACAGGCTGGCGATAGATCACGCCAGGTGCTTTGCGGTCCAAGGGCATCTCGAAAGCGTCAGTGAGGTCGATGTCTCCCTTGCCGTCAACAGCCTGTCCCAGCGGATTGATGACACGACCCAGCATGTTGTCGTTGACGCGGATAGAGGCAATGCGCTTGGTGCGCTTCACCACCATACCCTCCTTGATGCCCGACGTGGTACCCAGAAGCACACAACCGACGTTGTCTTCCTCCAGGTTCATCACGATAGCCATCGTGCCGTTCTCGAATTCGAGCAGCTCGTTAGCCTCGGCATTACGGAGTCCATAGATACGGGCTACACCATCACTGACGGTGAGCACAGTACCTACCTCGTCAAACTGCTCAGCATTCTGAATACCCTTCAGCTGTTCAAGCAGCACCTGACTGACTTCGCTTGGTTTAATTTTATCTGACATTGTTTATTACTTTTTTAGTGTGTTAAGAATGTTGTTGAGCTTCGACTTGACACTAGCATCCATACGATAGGTGTCATATTCGAGGATGAAGCCACCAATGATGTCAGGGTTCACCTCGGTCTCAAACTCCACAGTACCTTGAGTCTTGCTCTCCACCATCTGGCGCATCTTCTGTTCTGTCTCTGCAGACACGCGGGCAGCAGTGGTGAGTTTACCACGGATGACGTTCTTCTGCTTACGGTAAAGCGTGACATACGAGTAGGCCATAAACTGGATCATGTTCTCGCGGTCTTCCTTCAGCACGAGGGCAATGAAAGTCTGCGTCAGCGTGCAGGACTTACCGCCAGCAGCGGTCTCCAGCAACATCTGCTTCTTGGCCTTGTCGAGCATGGGGTTGTCGATGGTCTGACGAAGCACGGGCACATCAGTGAAGCTCTTGCCCAGCGTCAACATCTCCTGATAGACCTGGTCTTCGAGCTTAGCATCCGTAGCGCTCTTCAAGAGTGCTCGTGCATACCTCGTAGAGATTACTCCAATATCCATACGCGTATACCTTATTTAATTAGCAGTAGCAGCATCCAGCATTCGGTCGATCAAATCCATTTGCGACTTGTCGTCACGGAGGTTCTGGCGAAGTACCTTCTCGGCAATCTCGACACTAAGCGTAGCAACCTGCTGACGGATGTCAGCAATAGCGGCTTTCTTCTCCTGCTCGATAGCGGCCTTAGCCTCGTCAAGCAGACGGGCACCCTCGGCACGAGCTTTCTGCTGAGCCTGCTCAACGATAGCGTCGCGCGACTCGGCAGCTTCCTTCAGTATCTGAGCCTGTTTTTCGCGAGCCTCCTGCAGAATGGATTCACCTTCCTTCTCGATATTGGCAAGACGTTCCTGAGCCTCATGAGCCTTGCGTAGACTGTCGTCTATATACTTGTTGCGCTCGTCTACCATATTGACAATGGCAGGGAAGCCAAACTTGGCAAGGACCCCAAAGACCACCAGAAACGCCAACAGCATCCAGAACAGAAGTCCCAGATCTGGCGTGAGAATTGCTGGTAATTGAGTGAAATCCATTTGCTATAGGTTTTTATTTGATCATGAATGCACAAGCAGCGATAGCGAACAGGGCACAACCCTCAACGAATGCTGCTGTCAGAATCATCTGGGTGAAGATCTTACCAGAAGCCTCTGGCTGGCGGGCAATAGCGTCAACAGCGCTGCCACCAATCTTACCAATACCAATACCTGCACCAATAACAGCAATACCAGCTCCAATACCGCAGCCCAGCTGAGCCAGACCCTCGGCCAATAACAGTGATGTAATCATAATTTTTAAATGTTTAAATTGTTAATATTTTAAATGTATAATCTTTAATGTTTAATCTTTAATCCCCATGATGTTCCGGATGAGCCAGGCCAATAAATACGGCGCTAAGCATCGTAAAGACGTAGGCCTGCACAAATGCCACCAGCAGTTCCAAGGAGTTGAGGAATAGCAGCATGATGATGCTGAATGCGTTGAGGCCTAATCCATAGCCTACGCCCATTGACCAACCAAGGAAGATGACCAGTGTAAAACTGAGAATCATCGCGTGACCTGCCATCATATTGGCAAAGAGACGGATCATCAGTGCGAAGGGCTTTGTAAACACGCCAAACAACTCGATGGCAGGCATCAGGGGAATTGCTTTCAGGAAGATGGGGACATCGGGCCAGAAGATTTCTTTCCAGTACTCACGGTTGCCAAACAGATTGACAGCCAAGAAAGTACATACTGCCAAGAAGAACGTGATGTTGATGTTACCCGTGACGTTAGCACCACCAGGGAATACTGGCAACAAGCCAACAAGGTTGGTGATGAAGATAAAGAAGAACACTGTCAGCAAGAAAGGCGCATAACGTTTGTAATGCTTCTCACCGACATTCGACTTAATCACGTCATCGTTGACCATCATAACTAACAGTTCTATAGCACCAACAAAGCCTTTGGGCGCTGGACTGGTCTTGTCATGCTTCTTATACCAACGGGCACAACTGAGGAAAATAGCCAGCATCACCGCCACGACAATCCATATCTGCAGCACGTTACGGGTAATACTCAAGTCATACGGACGTACAACACTGCCGTCAGCCATCTTCTCATATATCTTACCATGTGCTTCATGATTGAAGAAGAACTCTGAGGGTAGCGAATGTTCCGTACAGAAATGCCACTCACCAGTCTGCTCACTACGGATAATAATAGGCAGTGGAATACTCAGATGCTTGCCTTCATAGGAAGCAATGTGCCACTCATATGCATCGGCCAAGTGCTCCAGCACGATTTCGGGGATGTTAAGCTCTTCGCTTTTCTCCTCGCCAGCCTGCACAGACAAAGGCAGCACTGCCATCATCAGCAAGAGACATATTGACTTTAATTGTTTCATCTAATTCGTTAACTTTAAACTCGTTATAAACGATTGGATATTCTCGAAAAGAAGATAGAGTGATGAATCATCGATGCCATATAATATATAAGGAACACCATGAAGAACGTCATCAACGATGCACGGTCTGACGTGGCATACCAAACGGCCATCACTGCCAGCGCCCCCAGGAAACGGAATCCGGAAACACCTGTAAAGAACGAGGGCAACATATCTGCATGACGGGTAGCTACCCAGCGGAAGATGTAGCCAGTAGCCAAGTCTATCACCAAGATGAAGCATCCGCTGACAATCATAGCACTCAGCAGATTGAGTGACCACAATGTCATAGCCAACGCTCCAAGGAGGGTCAGCAGGAAGAACAGCACGATGCTCTGTATGATATATCTACGGCTCTCGTTATAAATATCCATCACACTACGTATTCGTCATCATTCGTTAATCTCCACGCAGAGACTCACCACATTTTTCTGCACCTCCACGAAACCGCCACAGATGTCCAGCGGTTTCTTCTCGCCACCAGGCAGCGTATAGACCACCCTGCCCTTGTCTAATGACGAGATAATCGGTGCGTGGTTGACGAGGATCTCGAACTGGCCCATAGAACCTGGAACCAGCACGCTATCCACATCACCTTCAAACTCGATGCGCTCAGGAGAAACTATCTTCAGCTTTAACATAATTGACAGTTGAAAGTTGATAGTTGACAATTAACCCTTTGCAGCTTCAAGCAGTTTCTTTGCCTTAGCCTTCGCGTCGTCAATAGTACCTACGTTGAGGAATGCCTGTTCAGGCAGGTCGTCAACCTCACCATCGAGGATGGCGTTGAAGCCCTTGATAGTCTCCTCAATGGGAACCATCACACCTGGCAGACCAGTAAACTGCTCGGCAACAGAGAACGGCTGGCTGAGGAAACGCTGTACACGACGTGCACGGTTTACCGTCAACTTATCCTCGTCAGAGAGCTCGTCCATACCCAGAATGGCGATGATGTCCTGCAACTCCTTGTAGCGCTGCAGAATCTCCTTCACGCGCTGGGCACAGTCGTAGTGAGCCTTGCCAACCACCAATGGGTCGAGAATACGTGAGGTAGAACCCAGTGGGTCTACGGCAGGATAGATACCCAACTCAGCAATCTTACGATCCAAAACCGTAGTAGCATCCAGATGGGTGAACGTGGTAGCAGGAGCAGGGTCTGTCAAGTCGTCGGCAGGCACATAGACAGCCTGTACAGAAGTGATAGAACCTGACTTCGTGGAGGTAATACGCTCCTGCATGGCACCCATCTCTGAAGCCAGTGTGGGCTGGTAACCTACAGCTGAAGGCATACGTCCCAGCAGAGCAGATACCTCAGAACCGGCCTGTGTGAAACGGAAGATGTTGTCGATGAAGAACAGGATATCGGCAGCACCGCCATCCTTACCGCCACCATCACGGAAGCCCTCAGCAACGGTAAGACCAGACAGAGCGACAGAAGCACGTGCACCGGGGGGCTCGTTCATCTGACCATATACAAGTGTGGCCTGTGACTTCTTCAACTCCTCAGGGTCAACGAGAGACAAATCCCACTTACCTTCGGCCATAGCCTCCTTGAACTTCTCACCATAGCGGATAACACCCGACTCAATCATCTCACGGATCAGGTCGTTACCCTCACGGGTACGCTCTCCCACTCCAGCGAATACAGAGAAGCCGTTGTGACCCTTGGCGATGTTGTTGATAAGCTCCATGATAAGCACGGTCTTACCGACACCAGCACCACCAAACAAGCCAATCTTACCACCCTTCAGATAAGGCTCCAGCAGGTCAATCACCTTGATACCTGTTGCCAGCACCTCCTTCGTCGTCGACAGCTCCTCAAACTTAGGAGCCTCACGGTGGATGGGATATGCACCCTGCATATCCAGCTGTTTCATACCGTCGATAGGCTGACCGATAACGTTCAGCATACGACCCTTAATCTGTTCGCCTGCGGGCATCACGATAGGTGAACCCATAGGCAGTGCCTCTAATCCACGCTGCAGACCGTCGGTATTGTCCATAGCCACACAGCGCACGGTATCCTCACCGATGTGCTGTTGAACCTCGACAATCAACTGACTGCCGTTAGGACGTTCAATCTTCAGGGCCTCGTGAATTTTAGGCAACACTTTCTCAGCATCAAGTCCCTTGGTATCGAAATAGACGTCGATAACCGGACCGATAATCTGCGAGATGTGACCTGTAATTTGTGACATAAGCAGTATTATTTATTTGAATTATTGTTGTTCTGGTAATAGTGATTGCAAAGTTAGCAAAAAAAAAGGAATAAAAAAAACATTTCCGATTAAAAAACCGAAAATGTTTATATTTTGTTCGTTTTAGAACCCTCTTAGAGCATTATAAAGTTCACTTCCACCCATAAAACGATATAACCGATGAGGAAACCCAGCAGCACCTTGGGGGTCACATGCTTGATATACCAGCCCAGACTGACATGTTCAGCACGCATCAGCGCCAATCCGCAGACACTACCCACCGACAACAGACAACCACCCACGGCCGTTGTGTAGGCAATAATGCTCCAGTAGGCGCCGTTTGTCATGACACCACCCACACCGACACTATACAATGAGATGTTAGAGATGGCGATGGTAAAGGAGTCGACGATACTACTCAGGAAACCTGTGAGGATACCTATCAACCACACATCGGGAATATAAGCATCAAACCAGTCTGCCACATCTGCCCAGACACCAGTCTCTGTCACTACGCCCATACCCAGCATGATACCCGTCACAAAAAGTACCTGCTGCAGGACACCATACTGCAACGACATCGGCACACGGCGCCCAGTCGTCTGGTCAGCATTGATCAACTTACGATTGAAGGCCTCGTTGACCACCCACAGCACGCTGAGTACACACAGCGCACCGAGGAACGGAGCCAGTCGCGTAATGTTATGGAAGGTAGGAATGAACCACAGTCCACCGATACCCACAATGAGCATCACCACGCGCTGCCAGCGGTTCAGACGAGTGGCATCACCACGATAAGGCGATGGACTCCATGCGGTATCCAGGCGTTCGGGCAACTCGCGACTGATAAGATAGGTAGGGACTACCCATGCTAGGAAGGCAGGTATACCTAAATAAGCCGAGAAGCGCGTAGCCGTAATGGCTCCATTACCCCACAAAATAAGTCCTGTCGGGTCGCCAATGACAGTAAAACAGCCACCACAGCATGCTGCCAGCACGATGGCCGAACCCACATACATGCGCTGTCGTGAATTCTGCAGGATGTTATGCATGATGACCAGCATCATCGTTGCCGTTGTCAGGTTGTCGAGGTTGGCCGAGAGAACAAAGGTCACCGCCGTGATGCTCCACAACAGACGTTTGCTGCTGCGTGTACGAATCCATTCGGTAACGAAGTCGAAACAGCCGTTGTTGCTGAGCAGTTCCACAATCGACATGGTAGCCAACAGGAACAGCACGATGGCTGCAGCCTTTCCGACATACTTCAGGAACACATGGTCGTAGATGAACCACTTCACGATGTCACTGGAGTGTTCGTTGCTACCTAGCCATTCGATATACTCCGCAGGATGCTGAGCCATCACGAAATCAGCTCCCCAGCAGACATATACCACCCAGCCTATCGTTCCAAGGAACATGGCAATGGCGGCTTTGTTCACTCCCGTCAGATGGCCCGTTGCTATCAGCAGATAGGCCAGCAGGAGCATGGTAACGATTATGAGTGTCATCTTATTTTACGATTTAGCGATTTACTCTTTCTTTTCTTCAGGAACAGCATAGCGGGCACCTGCCTCTTTGACGAGACGGCGTGCAAAACTCTGCGGATAGCCGGGGCGCTTGACTGTTGCGCCAAGACCATACTGGCTGCGAGTGAACTGTCCGTTCTCTTCGGGCTTGACAGCCATATCATTGAACTTCACAATGAGGTGGTATGCCAGCTGCTTCCAGCGTGCCAGCATCTGCTGAGCCTGACGGACACTATAGTCGTTCAGGAAACGCTGCATCTGCGCAGGTTCCATACCCTTTGCCTGAACCTCGACAGCCGACTGTTGCGTCAGATAAGCCTTCTGCAACGAGTCGCGAACATCTTTGAGAACAGGGAACAAGGCCGAATAGCGTGGATATACCATGTTGCTGACCCAGTTTTCCACCCAGTAGGCGTTCTTATCGCTGAAATTCAGCTCGTCAGCACCAGGAGTATTGTAGCACTCTGGCAGTTGGGTCATCGAACAGTAGATAGGTGTATAGGCCACCATGTTGCAGTCGTCGTTGCCAAACCAGAAGCAGCTACCCATCTCACGAGGCAACCAAGAGCGCATCTGCGAGACAAAAGTCCAGGCTGTCTGCTGTGTCGATACGGGACGCTCGTTGAAGTACTTCTTACCATCGACCTCAAAATAAAGAGGTGTGGGGCGATATGGCATCTGCCAGATTCCTCCACCGATGTCAGTAGAGTCGATAGCCAAAGGCGTTCCCTCGTAATGGTCACGCATATCGTTCATCACATCCTCCACACTCAGCTTCTTGACAGGAACGACCCACAGCGGCATATCCTCTGCATCGGGGTCTTTGCCCAGAGCCCAAGGCAGATAGTGCTCCATACCTTTGACGTGGTGATTGAAGAAGCTCCACACACGGGCTTCACACATACGACGACCAGAGAAATCGGGAGCAGCATACGCCATCTTCCATGAGAACTCTTCGTCTTTTCCATCAAACCACCCCATCTTACGGGCATACTTGATAACGTTCTTCGAGTAAAGCACGTTCTCCTTATCTTTCAAGGGGAACACACCGATACGGCTCTGGTTGGCATGTCCACAGATGGCATTATCGGGAATGCGACGAGCCACCCACACCACGCGTTCCTTAGACTGTTTGCGGTCGGCACCACAGCCTTGCATCTCCATAATCCACGCCTCGTTGGGGTCACAGATGGTGAAGGTCTCACCCTCGCTATAGTATCCATACTGCTCCACGAGCGAGGTCATAATCTTGATAGCCTCACGGGCAGTCTTTGAACGCTGCAAACCGATATATATCAGTGATCCATAGTCGATTATACCAGTTGAATCAATCATTTCCTCACGGCCTCCATAGGTCGTTTCTCCGATGGTTACCTGCCATTCATTGATGTTTCCCACCACGTTGTAGGTCTCTTCTGCCTCAGGGATTTCACCCAGATATTTATTGGTGTCCCATTCATATATTTTACGCATATCACCCTTCTGGTGCTTGGCAGCCGGATAGTGGGCCAGCTTCATAAATGCACCATAGGAATCTGCATTATACGAACAGATGACGGAACCGTCAACAGAGGCATTCTTGCCTACAATAAAATTTGTACACGCCAAAGCATCACCCATTGCCAACAAGCAATAGCCGATAGCGGTCAAAAATAGTCGTTTCATAGTTTCTTTTTTATTTCTTGGTTCTTTATGGAGTGCAAAGTTAACAGAAAAATTCGATAAAAATGAAAAAAATGACATTTTCTTTGGTTTTTTGCTCACTTATTCGTACTTTTGTCGCGCCATTGGAGGAATCCCCGCTTGTTTTGGGGTACCATTGGTAAGATAAATTGCATAGAAATATGAAAGTAATGAAATTCGGCGGAACGTCCGTAGGTTCCGTAAAAAGCATTCTTAGCTTGAAAAAAATTGTGGAGACAG
>CADCAG010000015.1 GCA_902799355.1 uncultured Bacteroidales bacterium | reverse complement strand
GGACTAATAAGGAAATTGCCTAATCAGCAAAATGTTAAATATATAGTTAAATATCAATTAATGTTTGGAATTTAGCATAGAATGCAGGTTTTGATTGAATTTTGAATCATTGTTCTTCATTGTTTTTCCACATATACTGGATGATATTGTAGGACAAAAGAATCATGGGGCTTAGGTAATCTACTCATGAATCTAAGAGCAAACACAGGGAATCAAGGTAATCTGTGTGTATCTGAATGTATCTGACTTTAACAAAGTCAATTTTCATGGCTCCACAATTTTGTAGGTCAGTGTTGTATAGTTTAAGAATAAATGATTTTTCCCCTATATCTTTAATTTTACCCACATATAATACATCCTCACGATGCAAACAGACTGCGACCAACATTTCATCTCTTTTTAAAGATGAATAAAGCAGATTGTTATCATCCAAGATGTTGGTATCTTTAATAGGACTTATATTGTCTTTTTTGTTTTTAATGGATAAGATTCTGTGTAGTATTGTGTCCTCTTTAATCTCACTCTCGCATGCAATATATTCCTTGTTAGTGAATTGAAAACCGTCTAACACATAGTCAACAGCATTAAGTCTGATTAAAGACCACTTTGCTCCACTCCTCATGAGGATTCCTGTCACAAGTTCCTTAAAACGTCTTATTTTTATTTTTATTAATTTCATCGTGAATTTACAGATGGTTTTATTTCTTGGTTAATGCTTGTATGTCTGCAAAGGTACAACTTTTTCAACAACCGTGCAAATAATTTGAGTACACTTTGTACACTCCTACAGATAAATTTGCATAAAACAGGGTTCACATTCACGCGCAACATTCTGATATACTGCGCAGTAAGTGTGAACCTTATTTTTAAGATCTGCCTCTACGATTGCTTCTTGGGGATATATGAACTATTACCACCATGTGCCTCCAAATAACCGAACTCCGTGAGTTGTCGGAGGTAGCGCTTAGCGGTGGTTGGAGTAAAGCCGAAGTGAGCGACAATAGTCTCTGTGGTAATTTCGTCTTTGTCGGCCACGAATTCCATAATATCGACCATTTTCTCAGCTATTGATGGTTCTATCGTCAAATTATCTAGTTCGGACTGGTCGATAACTGTACCATAATTATCATCTACAAGAGAGACGGAATTTGATATGATTGAATTCAGATAGCACTTGTCGAAGTCTATCTGGTCAGATATGCCCAACTCTTTATACTGCTGGAGCAATCGCATCAACAAATCTTTATTCTCTTGCGTCATATAATTCTATTTGATTGCAAAGATACAACATTTCTAACAAACAGCCAAGGGATAGAAAAAGGTTTTTGCAAGAAAACTATTAACCTATTAACATGGCATGGAACATGATTGAAATCAACGCAATTCAATCAAAAACCTGTAACTGTGATTGCAATTTTTTTGCGCTCAAAGTTAATAAAAAGTGGCTTAAGCCTACATGATGTATGTTAAGTAATTGATAGATAGGTGTTTAATGTATGTAGGCTTGCCTTTTGAGCCTACATAGAGGGTACATAAAATGGCGATTTCTGCTGTTTTTAGGATGTCATCAGACTGGTTACTGATAATTACCAGACTGGTAACTCATTGTAACTAGGCTTGTAACTCACTGTAACTAAGCTGGTAACAGATAGTAACTAGGCTGGTTACTGGTAGTAACCAAACTGATTATCGTGTGTTACTGCTTGTGTTATAGTTAGTTACAAGCTTTTCTTGTAAATATATATTACTTTTTCTTTATTTTATGTAGGCTTTATGTAGGCTTATGTACCCTTACAGAGCAAGGGTACATAAGTTAAAATGCGGTATATCAATAAGTTAATGTGCTCTATGTAGGCTTAGGCCACTTTTTGACTTTTTTGTGAGCAAAAAAATCTGTGCATAGACTCTTGCTCGGAAAATGCTAAATATATTTGCATTATTCCTTATTAATTTGTAATTTTGCACCGAAATTAGAAAAACTATGGTAAAAAGAAGATGGCATTGCAAGCCGGGCGAACAGCCTACAGAGCTTGACAAACGCATCATGTACTTGGAAAATAAGGGGTGGGAGGTGCCTACGCGCGACCTGATTAAAACCCCTGAACAGATTGAGGGAATCCGCAGAGCCAGCGCCGTCAACACAGGAGTATTGGACGCTGTTGGCAAGGCTATTCATGCTGGTATGTCGACACTGGAGATAGACCAGATATGTCGTGACTACTGTGCAAAGCACGGAGCCATACCTGCCTGCCTGAACTATGGTGGCGACGAGGAGACGAAGCCGTTCCCAATGAGCGTGTGCACCAGTATCAACGAGGTGGTGTGTCACGGTATTCCCAAGGCAGAGGACATCTTGGAGGAGGGCGACATCATTAATGTCGACTTCACCACGATTCTCGACGGCTATTATGCTGACGCCTCGCGTATGTATATAATAGGTAAGACCACTCCTGAGAAGGAACAGCTGGTGCGCGTCACCAAGGAGTGTCTGGAGATAGGTATGGAGGCTGCAAAGCCCTGGCATGGTGTCAACGAGATTGGCAAGGCCATCCAGAAGCACGCCAACAAATACCACTATGGTGTGGTGCGCGACCTGTGTGGTCATGGAGTAGGGTGCCATTTCCACGAAGAGCCGGAGGTGGCCCACTTCGCACAGCGTGGCGAGGGCATGTTGCTGGTGCCTGGTATGGTGTTCACCATCGAGCCTATGATTAATATGGGTACGTGGCGCGTCTTCGTTGATGCTGACGATCCGTATGGCTGGGAGGTCATCTCTGAGGACGAGATGCCTAGCGCCCAGTGGGAGCATACCCTGTTGATGACGGAGCACGGCGTGGAAATCTTGTCTTATTAAAGTCGAAACTTCGAAACCTTGAAATATCGGAATATCGAAATGGCGAAAGATATATATATATTAGGTATAGAGTCGAGTTGCGATGACACGTCGGCTGCGGTGCTGAAGAATGGAGTGCTGCTGTCGAACGTGACGGCTTCGCAGGCCGTCCATGAGTCGTATGGCGGTGTGGTGCCTGAGCTGGCTAGCCGCGCACACCAGCAGAATGTGGTACCTGTGGTACATGAGGCCATCAAACGTGCTGGCATTCAGAAGAAACAGCTGAGTGCTGTGGCCTTTACGCGTGGACCAGGTCTGATGGGTTCGCTGCTTGTAGGCGTCAACTTCGCCAAGGGCTTTGCCCGCTCGCTGGGTATTCCCCTCATAGATGTCAACCACCTGCAGGGCCATGTGATGGCACACTTCATCAAGGAGATTGGTCCTGACGGAGAACCATCGGGCACAGTGCCCCCGCTGCCGTTTCTCTGTCTGCTGGTCAGTGGTGGTAACTCGCAGATTGTCAAGGTGAACGCCTACAACGACATGGAGGTGCTGGGACAGACCATCGACGACGCTGCCGGTGAGGCTATCGACAAGTGCTCGAAGGTGATGGGACTGGGTTATCCTGGTGGCCCTATCATTGACCGTCTGGCGCGTCAGGGTAATCCGAAGGCCTACCAGTTCTCTGAGCCGCACATCCCTGGACTGGACTACAGCTTCTCAGGACTGAAAACCTCGTTCCTCTATAATATGCGTAAGTGGGTGGAGGAAGATCCTGACTTCATCGAGCATCATAAGGAGGACATTGCAGCATCGCTGGAATGGACCATCGTAGACATCCTGATGAAGAAGCTGAAACTGGCTGTGAAACAGACTGGTATCAAGCATGTTGCTGTGGCTGGTGGCGTGAGTGCCAACAACGGACTGCGCAATGCCTTCTACGATCACGCCAAGCGCTATGGCTGGACGATCTACATACCTAAGTTCAGCTATACCACCGATAATGCTGCCATGATTGGCATCGTGGGCTACTATAAGTTCCTGGACGAGGAATTCTGTGATATCAATGCTCCGGCATTCAGTAAAGTGACATTTAAATAAAACGAAATATGGATTTTGAAAGCAAGATTATCAGCAGAGAAATTAGCCAACTGCTGTGGGAGATGGAGAAGACAGTAGGTACTGCCGAGAGCTGTACAGGTGGTCGCATCGCTGAGGCAATCATTGCCGTGCCTGGTGCGTCGAAATACTTCAAGGGTGGCATCATCTCATATGTTGATGAAATCAAGGAGTCACTGTTAGGTGTTGATCCTCAGGTGATTGCTGAGAATACGGCCGTTTGCGAGGAGGTTGCCAAGCAGATGGTAAAGGGTGCCTGCAAGGCGCTGAATACGGACTTTGCGTTGGCTTCAACGGGATATGCTGGTCCAACGGGTGGTCCCAAGGACATTCCCATCGGTACCATTTGGCTGGCTTGTGGTACTCCTGAGAAGCAGGTGACAATGTTGGTTCAAGAGGACCACGGACGCGACATCAACCTGGCTATTGCAACCAATAAAGTGATGCAATTGTTCCTCGATTTCCTCAAAAGTGAGGACAAAACAGAGGTAGAAGGTTAAAAAACATTAATAGTTAGAGAAAACTCTGAACTTTAAACTCTTAACTCTAATTTTTTTTGTACCTTTGCACCCTGTTTGGAGTAAGTTATATTTAAGTAACAAGAAAAAATAGATAGAAATGTCTAAGATTTGTCAGATTACGGGAAAGAAGGCACAGATTGGTAATAACGTGTCTCACTCAAAGCATCGCACAAAGCGCAGCTTTGATGTAAACCTGTTCAGCAAGAAGTTCTACTACGTAGAGGAGGCTTGCTGGATTCAGTTGAAGATCAGCGCCGCTGGTCTGCGTATGATTAATAAGGTTGGTCTGGACGCTGCCCTGAAGCAGGCTGTTGCTAAAGGTTATGTAGACTGGAAGGACATTAAAGTAATAGGAGACTAATAACTATGGCAGGTAAGAAAGCTAAGGGTAACCGTGTACAGGTGATTCTGGAGTGCACTGAGATGAAGGAGAGTGGACTGCCCGGAACAAGCCGTTATATTACGACCAAGAATCGTAAGAATACCCCTGAGAGAATGGAACTCATGAAGTATAACCCCATCCTGAAGAAGATGACTCTTCACAAGGAGATTAAATAATCCTATTTAGAGCATGGCAAAGAAAACCGTCGCTACCCTCCACGAAGGCTCAAAGGATGGTCGCGCTTACACAAAGGTTATCAAGATGGTAAAGAGCCCTAAGACTGGTGCTTACATCTTCGACGAGCAGATGGTTCCCAACGAAGCCGTTAAGGACTTCTTCAAGAACTAATAAAGTTGCTGCTGTCAAGTTGACGCAAGACAGATTATACGATTGAAATATGACGATAAGGTTGCAAAAAATGTTTTGCGACCTTATTTTTTTTAAAATAGTTTGTGTTTTCCGAAAAATATAGCTAACTTTGCAAGATTGAATAGAAACAAGTATCAAAATACAGATATGAACAGGAAATTTCTTTTCTTTTTGATGGCACTGGTTCTTGGCTGTGGAGCAGTCTATGCTGAGGAAGTGCAGAAGAGTGAGTTACAACAGCGAGCAGAGGCTATTGATGTTAATCAGAACATTGCGAGTGCACGTTCTATGTATATTCATGCCTTCAATGACTATATCAACAAAGCCCAGATTCGACAAGCAGCAGAATGTGGCGCCAAGGCTACAGCATTGTATTACAAGGAAAACTACTGGAAAGAGGCTTTCGACTTGCTTCGCCGTGTTGATCAGGGCATTATTGCTGATGCTAAGTCTTCGACTCTTGAGAAGGCTGCTGCCCACTATGTGGTCAGCCGTGAGCGTATGTTGATGTATATGAAGTTGCGCAAGCCTACTAACGCCATGGACTACCTGAAAATTATGGAAAATCAGGCCAACCTCTCGGGTGAAGAGAAGTTGAAGGACGACTTGCTTTACAACAAAGCTATCTATTACTACACCTTTGGTCAGAATGCAGAGGGCAATGCTGTCTTCAAGGAGATGGCTGACAAACTTACCAAGCAAAAGGAGTATGGCAAGGTTGACGAGGTGTATCAGACCTTGATAGCCAATGGTCGCAAGAGCAACAGTGTCAGTCTTGTGGCACAGTCGTACAAGGGTTATATGGCCTGGAAAGACTCTACCACCGCATTGAAGTATGCAGACCAAATAGCAGACTTGAAACGGCAGATTGGCGACAATGAGCAGTCTATCGCAGAGAAAGACAGTTCGCTGACAGCCCGCATGGGATTCATCGTTGCGCTGGGTATCTTGGCAGGCATCTTAGCAGCCGCCCTGATTGTTGGTGGCGCCATCCTGTTGCGTTACATCCTGTTGACGCGTAAGCAGCAGAAGAACATTCAACTGCTGACAGACAGCAATGCGCTGAAGGCAAAGTTTATCAGCAATATTGCTGCTCAGCTGCAGCCCACCTTCCAAAAACTCGACAGTCGTAATCCGGAGGTGAAGGCGCTGATAGATTTCTCTGATCATATACAGACACTCTCGCAGTTAGAGAACTCTATGGATGAAGTAGTAGAACTTGAAGAAACGCAGATTCCTCCTTTCTGCGAGGGGCTGATGAACCAGATTCGCGACAAGGTGAAGAAAGACGTTGTGCTGCATGTCAATGCACCTAAGATGAGTGCCGACATCAATAAGACGTACGTGTCGCATCTGTTGTTGCACCTGCTGGATAATGCAGCAGAGTACACTCCCGAAGAGGGTACCATCTCGCTGGAGTTCAAGAAACGCAGTGCTCATACTCTGCAGTTTCTGGTGTCAAACACGGGTTCGGCCATTCCCGAAGAGAAGCGTGACGACATCTTCAAACCTTTCCTCGAAATCCGCGACCTCACCAAGGGTGACGGATTGGGACTACCCATCTGTAAGCAGATGGCGTTGAAGATGAATGGCGACCTGGAGATTGATCCTGAATTTACGAAGGGTGTCCGCTTTGTGCTGGAGCTGCACGTATAATGAATTGAGAATTGAGAGTTGAGAATTGAGAGAAAATGGGTATTTTCGGTTTTTTTAATAAGGAAAAGAAAGAGACGCTGGATAAAGGGCTGGAGAAGACCAAGACCAGCGTGTTCGACAAGCTGGCACGTGCTATAGCTGGTAAGTCGAAGGTGGATGACGACGTGCTCGACAATCTAGAGGAGGTGCTTATCACCTCTGACGTAGGTGTGGAGACCACGCTAAAGATTATTGAGCGTATTGAGGAACGTGTAGCTCGCGATAAGTATGTATCAACCAGTGAGTTGAATGAGATACTACGTGACGAGATAGCCTCTCTGTTGGCAGAGAACAACTCGGAGGATAACGACAACTGGGACCTGCCCAGCGACCACAAACCCTACGTGATTCTGGTGGTAGGTGTCAATGGAGTAGGTAAGACGACAACTATTGGTAAGCTGGCTTGGCAGTTCAAGCAGGCTGGTAAGAAGGTCTATCTGGGTGCTGCCGATACCTTCCGTGCTGCTGCTGTCGAGCAGATTTGCATCTGGGGTGAGCGCGTCGGTGTGCCTGTCATCAAGCAGCAGATGGGTTCTGACCCAGCCTCTGTCGCTTTCGACACGTTGCAGAGCGCTAAGGCCAATGGTGCCGACGTGGTGCTGATAGATACGGCAGGTCGTCTGCATAACAAGGTTGGCCTGATGAATGAGCTGAAGAAGATCAAGGACGTCATGAAGAAGGTGATGCCTGATGCTCCTGACGAGGTCATGCTGGTACTCGACGGCTCTACTGGTCAGAATGCCTTTGAACAGGCTAAGCAGTTCTCGGCAGTGACCAATATCACTAGCCTGGCAATCACCAAACTCGACGGTACTGCCAAGGGTGGTGTCGTTATTGGAATCAGTGACCAGCTGAAGGTTCCTGTTAAGTACATCGGACTGGGCGAAAAGATGGAAGACCTGCAGTTGTTCAATAAGCGTCAGTTCGTGGATTCACTGTTTAAGCATGAGTAAGAAACCGACCATAGACTTCATCTCTTTAGGTTGCTCTAAGAATTTGGTGGACTCGGAGATCCTGATGGGACTCTTCGAGGCCAATGGCTATCATGTCACTCACGACTCGGACAATCCGACGGGTGATATCGCTGTTGTCAACACCTGTGGATTCATAGAGGATGCCAAGCAGGAAAGCATCGATACTATTCTGGAACTCGCTCAGGCTAAAGAGGAAGGACATCTGAAGAAACTCTTTGTGATGGGGTGTCTGTCAGAACGTTATCTGGCTGACTTGGAGGCTGAGATTCCTGAGGTTGACGGCTGGTATGGCAAGTTCAACTATAAGCAGTTGCTAGTAGATTTAGAGACCCACCCCCTTACCCCTCCCTGTATGGAGGGGAGTGGTCACTCTGAGCATTTTACTCCTCGCCCTATAGGGAGAGGTTGGGAGAGGGTCCTTACCACTCCTCGTCATTATGCTTATCTGAAGATTGCCGAGGGCTGTGACCGCCACTGTGCCTACTGTGCTATACCTATTATCACGGGTAAGCACCAAAGTCGCCCGATGGACGAGATTCTCGACGAGGTGCGTTGGCTGGTCAGTCAGGGTACAAAGGAATTTCAGGTGATTGCCCAGGAGCTGACCTACTATGGTGTGGACATCGATGGTAAGCAGCATATTGCTGAACTGGTAGAGAAGATGGCTGAGATAGAGGGGGTAGAGTGGATACGTCTGCACTACGCCTATCCCGCCCATTTCCCTTGGGACCTGCTGCGTGTGATGCGCGAGAAAAAGAATGTCTGCAACTATCTGGACATCGCCCTGCAGCATATCAGCGACCACATGCTCGACCGCATGAAGCGCCATGTGACCAAGGAGGAGACGTATGAACTGATACGCCGCATGCGTCGTGAGGTGCCTGGCATCCATATCCGTACCACATTGATGGTGGGATTCCCTGGTGAGACGGACGACGATTTCCGTGAACTTATCGAATTTACGAAATGGGCACGCTTTGAGCGTATGGGGGCCTTTGCCTATTCAGAGGAGGACGGTACCTATAGTGCCAAACATTATGAAGATGATGTACCCGCGGATGTCAAGCAGAAAAGATTAGACAAACTGATGCGTGTACAGCAGAATATCAGTGCTGAGCTGGAAGCTGAGAAGGTGGGTAGCGTGATGCGTGTCATCATAGACCGCCAGGAGGGCGACTGGTATGTGGGACGTACCGAGTACTGTTCGCCAGAGGTTGACCCAGAGGTGCTGATTCCCGCCAGTGAGAAGCTGACCATAGGGGAATTCTATGATGCCCGCATGACGGATGCGGAAGAATTTGACTTATATGCCACGACAAAGATATGAATAACAAGGAATTTATAGCAGAATTGGCTGAGCGTACTGGGTATAGTCCCAAGGATACTCAGAAGTTGGCAAGTAACCTGATTGATGCCATGGGTGACGCCTTCCAGGAGGATAACTCCATATTGATACCTAACTTCGGGGTCTTTGAGACTAAGAAGAAGATGGAGCGTATTATGGTGAACCCTGCCACAGGACAGCGCATGCTGGTTCCTCCCAAACTCGTGCTTAATTTCAAGCCTAACCAGACGTGGAAAGATAAACTGAAAGGAGGACAGTAAGCTATGGGAAAACTGACAATACAGGAAGTAGCAAAAATCTTGACAGAGAAGAATGGCTTGGAACCACGTGAGGCCAGCCGTTTTGCTGCCGAGATGTTCTCTGTTATCCTCCAACGCTTGGAAGAGGGGGATACCGTTAAGGTTAAAGGACTGGGAACATTCAAAATTATAAATGTGGAGGCCCGCGAGAGCGTTAGTGTTCGCACGGGAGAGCGTGTTGTTATCGATAGTCATGCAAAGGTGACCTTTACACCAGATACCATCATGCGTGAGCTGGTTAACAAGCCCTTCTCGCAGTTTGAGACCGTAGTACTCAACGATGGTGTGGAGTTTGACGACATCAATGATGAGGTGACAGAAGAAACTGCCGAAGAGACAGTAATTGAAGAGCCCGTTGTAGAAGAAACTCCACTCGTGGAGGTACCCGTTATAGAGGAAACTTCAGCTGTTGAGGAAGAACCTGTCGTTGAAGAGCCTGTAGTAGAAGAGCCTGAGGAAGAACAAGTTACTGAGGAAGAACAAGTTACTGAGGAAGAACCAGCAGAACTCATTGACTTCTATGAGGAAGAAGAGCAGGAGTCGGAACGCCATTGGGGACGTTGGCTGCTGGGCGGCTTAGCAGTGCTGGTTTTGATGATGGGTGCTGCCTATGGAGGCTATGAGTATGGTCTGCAACAGCAGGTCGTAGTGATGACTGACACTCTCGTTGTGAGAGATACCGTCTATATGGCTGATATACAGAATGAATCGCAGGATACAGCAGTTGTAGAAGAGACTGCGGAAGAGTCTATTATGGACGAGATGATATCTGCACCAATGGCTAAAAAGGGTGCGCAGGCAGAGGCTCAGGCTAAGCCAGAACCTCAGGCTAAACTGACCTCTCAGGTGAAGAACGAGCCTGCTGCCGAACAGCTTGACCAATGGTCTGCTAAGGATGAGCGTGTCCGTCTGGGGGCATATCGCATCGTAGGCTTGTTGCGTGAGGTGAAAGTGCTGGAGGGTCAGACCTTCTACAGCATCTGCCGAGCACACCTTGGACCGGATATGCAATGCTATGTAGAGGTGTATAATAATCTGCCTCGTAACCCACAAATCAAGACGGGTCAGGTACTGAAAATTCCTAAGCTGGAACCTAGGAAGCGCCGTAAGTAGGATATAATAATTATAATAGGATTGAAAAGTTTCTTAAAATGTAAGTTTTAGGAAACTTTTTTAATATTATTTAGGTGTATCGCCGTGCGTAATCAGAGGGGAAATGAGTACTTTTGCAACCTGTAAAAAGTAAATACTAATTATTAGAATAATATGGCAGAAGCTATTGACATCCGCGAACTGAACCAGCGGATAGAACAACAGAGTGGATTCGTTACCAACCTGGTGACGGGTATGGATCGTGTAATCGTAGGACAGAAACACTTGGTAGACTCCTTGCTGATAGGTTTGCTGAGTGATGGAAATATCCTTTTGGAAGGTGTTCCTGGTTTGGCTAAGACGTTGGCTATCAAGACGCTGTCGCAGTTGATAGATGCCACATACAGCCGCATCCAGTTTACGCCCGACCTGTTGCCTGCTGACGTGACGGGTACGATGATCTACTCACAGAAGGAGGAGAAGTTCCAGGTAAAGAAGGGTCCCGTATTTGCCAACTTTGTATTGGCAGATGAGATCAACCGTGCTCCGGCAAAGGTTCAGAGTGCATTGCTCGAAGCCATGCAGGAGAAGCAGGTGACTATTGGTGCTGACACTTTCGAGCTGCCTAACCCGTTCCTGGTGATGGCTACCCAGAACCCCATTGAGCAGGAGGGTACCTATCCGTTGCCCGAGGCACAGATGGACCGTTTCATGCTGAAGGTGGTTATCGGCTATCCTACCATTGAGGAGGAGAAGAAGATTATCCGTGAGAACATTGCTGGTGCACTGCCTACCGTTTCTCCGGTGACTACAGCTGCTGAGATTATCAAGGCCCGTGAGGTGGTTCGCGAGGTATATATCGACGAGAAGATTGAGCAGTATATTGCCGATATCGTCTTTGCTACCCGTTTCCCCGACCGTTATGGCCTGAAGGATATGAAGGACATGATTTCGTTTGGTGGTTCACCACGTGCCTCTATCAATCTGGCCAAAGCTGCCCGTGCCTACGCCTTCATCAAGCGTCGCGGCTATGTGGTGCCTGAGGATGTACGTGCTGTGGCCTATGACGTACTGCGTCACCGTATTGGTCTGACCTACGAGGCTGAGGCCAGCAATATTACCAGCGAGGAAATTATCTCAAAGATTATAAATAAGGTAGAAGTACCCTAATGGAGACTTCTGAGATATTAAAGAAGGTACGGAAGATAGAGATCAAGGCCCGTGGCCTGAGCTCGAACGTCTTCGCTGGGCAATATCATTCTGCCTTCAAGGGTAGGGGTATGGCCTTCAGTGAGGTGCGCGAGTATCAGTATGGCGACGATGTCCGCGATATCGACTGGAACGTGACGGCACGCTTCCATCGCCCTTATGTCAAGGTGTTCGAGGAAGAGCGTGAGCTCACCGTGATGCTGCTCATCGACGTCAGTGGCTCGCTGGACTTCGGTACACAGCGCCAGATGAAGCGTGATATGGTCACGGAGATAGCTGCCACCATCGCCTTCTCAGCCATCCAGAACAATGATAAGATTGGTGTGGTGTTCTTCTCTGACCGCATCGAGAAGTACATACCGCCCAAGAAGGGTCGCAAGCATATCCTCTATATCATCCGCGAGATGCTCGACTTCCATCCGGAGTCCAAGCGTACGGATGTCAAGCAGGCCTTGGAGTTCCTGACTAGCGTGGCTAAGCGTCGCTGTACGGCCTTTGTCCTCAGCGACTTCTACGTGCGCCAAGACTTCCTGCAGCCGTTACAGATTGCCAATCGTAAGCACGATGTGGTGGCTCTTCAGGTGTACGACCTGCGAGCCCGTGAGTTGCCCGATGTAGGACTGATGCGTGTGGTGGATGCCGAGACAGGTCACGAACAGTATATCGACACCAGCAGTAAGAGTCTTCGTCAGGCTCATGAGCGTTACTGGCATAATCGTCAGCAGCAGTTGCGTGACACGATGACCAGAAGCAATGTTGACTTGGTTAGCATCGCCACCAATGAAGACTATGTAAAGGCTCTGCTTATGTTGTTCAAACAACGTAGTTGAATGAAAAGAGTATTAACGATAATATATCTGATAACCAGTGCTTTGTACTTGTTTGCACAAGCAAGTGTTGAAGCAAAGATTTCGCCCATCGAAATGATGATTGGCGAACAGGCACAGGTCACTGTCAGCGTACAGGCAGACGAGAATGCTAAGGTGGAATTCCCCACCTTCAAGCCTCGCGAGATGCTGGTACCTGGCGTTGAGGTGCTTGATACGAAAAGTCCCACAGCCCACACCTTGGTGTTGACGCTGACCAGCTTTGATGGTAACCTCTACCATCTGCCTCCTTTCAAGGTGAAGGTCAATGGTAAGGAACTGAAGACTGCCGACCTTGCACTGAAGGTTGTTGAGGTGGAGGTAGACACCACGAAGATGGATCAGTTCTATGGCCCTAAGGATGTGCAGGATGTTCCCTTCCAGTGGAGCGACCTCTCGCTAAGCTTCTGGCTAAGCGTGTTGCTGCTGGTACTGATAGCCCTCAACTACTATCTCTATCTGCGTCTGCGTGACAACAAGCCCATCATCACGCATATCAAGATTGTGAAGCGCCTGTTGCCTCACCAGAAGGCCATGAAGGAAATCGAGCAGATCAAGGCCGACAAGATGGTCAGCTCGGAGAACCAGAAGGAGTACTATACCAAGCTGACAGACACGCTGCGTCGCTATATCGAGGAGCGTTACGGCTTCTCAGCGATGGAGATGACGAGTACCGAGATTATTGAGCGCCTGATGCAGACCGACCAGCAGTCACTCGATGAACTGCGCCAGCTGTTTATGACGGCTGACCTCGTGAAGTTTGCCAAGTACTCAACGATGATTAATGAGAACGATGCCAACCTGGTTAGTGCCATCGACTTCATCAACCAGACGAAGTTAGAGAACCAGCCGACAGAGACGGTAGAGAAGCCGCAACTCTCTGAGGCTGACCAGCGTTCGCAGAATGAGCGTCGTGTGCTGAAGACCGTTATCTGGTCATTGGTGGCCTTCTCGGTTGTCCTCTTCGGCTATGTGCTCTATAATGTTTATCAACTGATTTACTGATATGGAATTTGCCAACAAAGAATATCTGTTTCTGCTACTCCTGCTGATACCTTATTTAATATGGTATCTGATGTACAGGAAGAAGAGCGAGCCCACGATGCGCATGAGCGACACCATGGCCTATCGCTATGCGCCACGCTCATGGAAGGTCGTGCTGATGCCCGTTCAACAGATACTGCGCATCGCCGTATTCGTCTTGGTGGTATTGGTGCTGGCACGTCCGCAGACTCAGAATTCGTGGAAGAATCAGACGATGGAGGGTATCGACATCATGTTGGCGATGGACGTGTCGACGTCGATGCTGGCAGAAGACCTGAAACCCAACCGTATGGAGGCAGCTAAGCAGGTTGCTGCTGAGTTCATCACCGGACGTCCCAACGATAATATCGGTCTGTCGATATTTGCCGGTGAGGCCTTTACACAGTGTCCTATGACCACCGACCATGCCTCGCTGCTGAACCTGCTGCAGGGTGTACGCACCGATATTGCCCAGCGCGGTTTGATAGAGGATGGTACAGCCATCGGTATGGGACTGGCCAATGCCGTTTCCCGTCTGAAGGATTCCAAAGCCAAGAGTAAGGTCGTCATCCTGCTGACGGATGGTAGCAACAACCGTGGTGACCTGTCGCCTATGACGGCAGCAGAGATTGCTAAGAGTTTCGGCATCCGTGTCTATACCATTGGCGTAGGTACCAACAAGGTGGCCCCTTATCCTATGACGGTCGCTGGTGGTGTACAGTATGTCAACATCCCTGTGGAGATTGACACTAAGACACTGAGTGAGATAGCTGTGACTACCAATGGTGACTTCTATCGTGCTACCAATAATAAAGAGTTGCAGCAAATCTATAAGGAGATTGATAAACTGGAGAAATCGAAGCTCAACGTCAAGAAGTTTAGTAAGCGCTACGAGGCCTACCAGCCTTTTGCCATTGCTGCCGTACTGCTGTTGCTCCTTGAGATGCTGTTGAGAATAACCATATTCAGAAAGTTACCGTAAGATGTTTAGATTCGAAGACCCTATATACCTCTATCTATTAGCTGTCATCCCCGTATTGGCAGTGATACGCTGGCTGATGATACGCCAACAGAAGAAGCGCCTGCGCCGCTTTGGTGACCCAGAGCTGGTGAAGGAGCTGATGCCCGATGTGTCACGCTTCCGCCCGTTGGTCAAGTTCAGCCTGCTGCTGGTGGCTTTATCATTACTGATTGTCATGCTGGCTCGTCCGCAGTTCGGCACGAAGATCAGTCATGAGAAACGTACGGGTATCGAGACCATCATCGCGATGGATATCAGTAACTCGATGTTGGCAGAGGATGTGACGCCCAGCCGTCTGGACCGTTCAAAGATGATGGTAGAGAACCTGGTGGATAACTTCACCAATGACAAGATAGGTCTTATTGTCTTTGCTGGTGACGCCTTCATCCAGCTTCCTATCACCAGCGACTATGTCTCTGCCAAGATGTTCCTGTCGAGCATTGATCCTTCGATGATGGCTACGCAGGGCACCGATATTGCCAAAGCAATCTCTATGGCGTCGCACAGCTTTACACAGCAGGAAGGAGTCGGTAAGGCTATCATTATTATTACCGATGGTGAAGACCATGAGGGTGGCGCTCTCGAGGCTGCCCAAGAGGCTAACGAGCGTGGTCACCGCGTCTATGTGCTGGGCGTAGGCTCTACCAAGGGCGCCCCCATTCCTACAGGCGATGGCGACTATATGAAAGACAATACTGGTCAGACGGTAATGACGGGGCTCAATGAGGAGATGTGTCGTCAGATAGCACAGGCTGGTGGCGGTGCCTATATCCATGTGGAGAATAACAGCAGCGCCCAGGAGAAGCTGGACGAAGAGCTGGACAAGTTGGCAAAGAAGGAGATTTCCTCAACCATCTATAGCGACTATGACGAACAGTTCCAGGCAGTAGGTATCATTGCCCTGCTGTTGCTGATTATCGAGGCCTGCCTCTTGGAGGTTCAGAACCCGCTGCTGCGGAATATCTCACTGTTCAAGAGAAAAAAGGTCGTTGTCGTCCTCGCCCTCTTGCTGATGGTGGGTACAGCTGCTGCCCAGAGTGACCGCCAGTATGTTCACAAGGGTAACAAGCAGTTCCGTGCTGGCAACTATGCTGATGCAGAGGTGCTCTATCGCAAGGCCATCGAGAAGAATCCGCGTAATCCGCAGGCTGTCTATAACCTGGGTGTGGCACTGATGAGACAACAGAAAGACTCTGCGGCTGTCCAGCAGTTTATGGATGCCGGAAAGATAGAGACCAACCCTTTGCGTCGTGCTTTGTCCTATCATAATGCTGGTGTCATCTGTCAGGGTAAGAAAATGTATGGCGAAGCCATCGACGTCTATAAGGAGGCGCTACGCAACAATCCTGCTGATGACGAGACACGCTACAATCTGGAGCTCTGCAAGCGTCAGCAGAAACAGCAGCAAAATAATCAGCAGCAACAACAGCAAAAGCAGGATAAGCAAGAGCAGAAGCAAGAAGAAAAGAAAGACGAGCAGAAACAGCAACAGCAGGAGCAGAAGCAGCAGGAACAGCAGATGAGCCGTGAGAATGCTGAACAGATGTTGAATGCTGCCTTGCAGGAAGAAAAACAGACGCAGCAGCGTATGAAGAAGGCTCAGCAGCAGCCTAACCGTCGCAAACTGGATAAGAATTGGTAATGATAGACATGAAGAGATATACAACGCTGATAATTCTAACGATGATGGTCGTGGGCGCTATTGCCCAGACGCTGACGGGTCGTGCTCCCTCGCAGGTTGCTGTGGGTGAGCAGTTCCGACTGACCTATACCATCAATACGCAGGATGTCCGTGGGTTCCGTGCAGGTAATATCCCAGAGGAATTAGAAGTGCTGATGGGCCCCAGCACGTCGACACAGTCGAGTTTCCAGATGGTCAACGGTCATACGTCGAGTACGTCGTCAGTGACCTATACCTATATCGTCGTAGCTACCAAGAATGGTTCCTTCACCATTCCTCCTGCTCATTGCACCGTCGATGGTAAGACCGTTAATTCTAACGAGATACATATTAAGGTTAGCGGTCAGGCCCAGCAGGGCGGCCGTCAGCAGAGTCGCCAGCAGGGTGGGGGCAATGGCGAGATGCGCCCTGCAGGCAGTACCATCTCTGGCAGTGACCTGTTCATTCACGTCAGCGCTTCTAAGCAGCATGTCCGCGAGCAGGAACCTATCTTGCTGACCTATAAGGTTTATACGCTGGTGAACCTGACACAGCTCAGTGGTAAGATGCCCGACCTGAAGAGTTTCTATACCCGTGAGGTGCCCCTGCCACAGGAGAAGAGTTTCAAGATAGAGACCTTCAACGGTCGTCAGTATCGTACAGTGACCTGGCAGCAGTATGTCATGTTCCCACAGGCTACTGGTAAGCTGGAGATACCGTCTATCACCTACGATGGTATCGTGGCTATGCAGAACCGTAACATCGACCCCTTTGAGGCCTTCTTCAACGGTGGTTCGGGATATATCGAGGTGAAAAAGCAGATCAAGGCACCCGCTATCACTATCCAGGTTGACCCGCTGCCACAGCGTCCTGCCAACTTCTCGGGTGGTGTAGGTTCCTTCAATATCTCTGCAACGATTGACAAGACAGAGGTTAAGGCCAATGAGCCCGTCAACCTGAGAGTCGTTGTCAGCGGTGCTGGTAACATGAAGTTGCTGAAACAGCCTGTTGTCAAGATGCCTAAGGACTTCGACGCCTATGATGCAAAGGTGACGGACAAGACCAAGCTGACGGTCAACGGTCTGGAAGGTAGCATCGTCTACGACTTCCTGGCAGTGCCCCGCCATCAGGGCTCTTACGAGATTCCACCGATAGAATATACCTATTTTGATACGAAGAGCAATAGTTACCAGACGCGTCGCACCGAAGGCTTCACGCTGAAGGTGGCCAAGGGCGATGGACAGACAACGGTGGCATCCTTTGCTGGTCAGGAGGATGTCAAGCAGCTGGGTAGCGATATCCGTTATATCCATACCGGAAATACCGAACAGCATGGTGTCAATGAGTTCTTCTTCGGCTCTGTCACCTATTGGGTGTCGTTGGCCGTACTCGTCATTGTCTTCCTGTCGCTGTTCATCATCTTCCGTCATCGTGCCATCGAGAATGCCAATATCGTCAAGCAGCGTGCTGGCAAAGCCAACAAGGTTGCTGTGAAACGTCTGAAGAAGGCTGCCAAGCTGATGAAAGCAGGTAAGGATGGCGAGTTCTACGACGAGGTGATGCGTGCGCTGTGGGGCTATGTCGGTGACAAGCTGAATATGCCTGTCGACCAACTGTCACGTGAGAATATTACCGAGCAGCTGTCGGCATACAACGTGACCGACGAGACCATCAGCCAGTTTATCGGTGCTCTCGACGAGTGTGAGTTTGCACGCTATGCTCCTGGCGATGCTACTGGAAACATGAATAAGGTGTATGATGCTGCTATTACGGCCATCACACAGATAGCCAATACAATGAAGAAGTCAAAGAACTTGAAGCCGCTGACGGTGCTGCTGTTGCTGCTGATGCTGCCGCTGGCTGCCAGCGCTGTCACTAAGGAGAAGGCCGACAGCCTCTATGCCGCTGAGCACTATCAGGAGGCTGCCAAGCAGTATGAGGCGCTGTTGAAGCAGGGTGTGTCGTCTGACTTGTACTATAATCTCGGCAACTGCTACTATCGTATGGACGATATGACGCGTGCCGTATTGAACTACGAGCGTGCCCAGCTGTTGGCGCCTGGCGACCGTGATGTCCGTCTAAACCTCCAGATGGCGCGTTCCAAGACCATCGACAAGATTGTCCCTGAGTCAGAGATGTTCTTCGTCACGTGGTATCACTCGCTTGTTAACCTGATGAGTGTCGACGGATGGGCTCGTATGGCGCTCGTCTCGCTAGTCGTTGCTATCATTCTGGCACTGGCTTACCTCTTCAGCGACCGCATCTGGTTGCGCAAGGTAGGTTTCTTCGTGGGTCTGCTGTTCTTGGTGGTCTTTGCCCTCAGCAACCTCTTCGCCTATCAGCAGAAGCAAGCCCTCGTATTCCGCTCTGGCGCCATCATTATCCGCTCGGCAGTCACTGTCAAGAGTACGCCCGCCAGCAACGGTACCGACCTGTTCATCCTGCACGAAGGCACCAAGGTTACTATCACTGACAATAGCATGAAGGAGTGGTGCGAGATTCGTGTGGCTGATGGTAAGGAAGGCTGGCTGCCGACAAAAGACTTGGAGGTTATTTAGAAGAAGTTAAAGGAGTTAAAGGAGTTAAGGAAGTTAAAGGAGTTAAAGGAATGGAGGAAATCATTCAGTTTGACAAACAGCTGCTGCTGATGGTCAATGGCAGTGATTCGGTGTTTCTCGACTATGTTGTGATGACGCTGACCAATGCCAGGACGTGGATACCGCTCTACTTGGGACTTTTCTACGTTGTGGTGATGACGCACAAACCGAACTGGCGCGAAATTCTGCTGGTATTGGCTGCTTCTGGACTGTGTGTGCTACTGGCTGGCACCATCGACGACGAAATCGTCAAACCCTTGGTGGCTCGCTGGCGTCCTACCCACGACCCCGAGATTGGTTCGCTGGTGGATGTCGTTGACGGCTATCGTGGTGGCAACTACGGATTCTTCTCGGCTCATGCCTCCAACACGTTCAGCATTGCGCTGTTCTTCTCGCTCTTGATGCGTCATCGACTGTTTGTCTGTTTCATGGTCTGCTGGTCGCTTGTCAACTGCTGGACACGAATGTATCTGGGTGTTCACTATCCTGGCGACATCACCGTCGGACTGCTCTGGGGCGCCATCGTCGGCTACAGCGTATACCGCCTCTATTGCCGCGTCACCATTCCCGTGCGTTACGACATGCGCCACCTTTATGTCCCCATCGCCGTGCTTTGTCTGACAATCGTCTTTGCCCTGGTGCGGGCGGCTATCATTACATGGATATAAAGAAAATCGGGTAATTGCTTTGCAATTTGCCCGTTTTTTTGTAATTTTGACTTCGTCGAAAGTACTCTCGTTCGAAAATACCCAAATAAATTTGGTATTTTACTCACTTATTCGTACCTTTGCACCGTTTTTCTGAAATTATAATTTCATTGCAATGAATATATCGTATAAATGGTTAAAAGAGTACGTTGATTTCGACCTTACCCCACAGGAGGTGTGCGATGCACTGACATCGACTGGTCTGGAGGTTGACGCACTTGAAGAAGTACAGAGTATCAAGGGCGGTCTGAAAGGACTTTATGTCGGTAAGGTGCTGACCTGTGAGGCACATCCCGACTCAGATCACCTGCATGTAACAACAGTAGATTTAGGCAAGGGCGAGCCCCAGCAGATTGTCTGCGGTGCCCCCAACGTGGCAGCAGGCCAGAAGGTCATCGTGGCCGATCTGGGCTGTGTGCTCTATGATGGCGACAAGGAGTTTGTTATCAAGAAGTCTAAGCTGCGTGGCGTAGAGTCGCTGGGCATGATTTGTGCCGAGGACGAGATTGGCATCGGCAACGACCATGCTGGTATTATCGTACTGCCTGAGGATGCAGTAGTTGGTACACCCGCTGCAGAATACTACCACCTGGAGAGCGACTGGCTCATCGAGGTTGACATCACCGCCAACCGTGCTGATGCCCTCTCTCACTGGGGTGTGGCTCGCGACCTGTATGCCTGGCTGAAGCAGAACGGCTACAAGACCGCCACCCACAAGCCCTGTGCATCGACGTTCTCCGTCGATGACCACAGCCTCCCCATCGACGTGGAGATTCAGAACACCGAGGCTTGCAAGCGCTATGCCTGCGTCAGCGTTACCGACTGTGAGGTCAAGGAGAGCCCCGAGTGGCTGAAGAACAAGCTCAGTGTGATTGGATTACGTCCTATCAATAACATCGTCGACATCACCAACTACGTGATGATGGCACTGGGTCAGCCTCTGCACTGTTTCGATGCCGATATGGTCAAGGGCCACAAGATTGTTGTCAAGACGATGCCCGAGGGTACGCCCTTCCAAACGCTCGACGGCGTAGAGCACAAACTCTCTGACCGCGACCTGGCTATCTGCAATGCTGAGGAGCCTATGTGTATCGCTGGCGTCTTCGGTGGAAAGGGTAGTGGTACCTACGAGACTACCAAGAACGTCGTGCTGGAGTCGGCCTACTTCCATCCCACATGGATTCGTAAGTCTGCCCGTCGTCACGGACTCTCTACCGACGCCTCGTTCCGCTTCGAGCGTGGTATCGACCCCAATGGCACCATCGAGGCCCTGAAGTATGCTGCCCAGCTCTGCAAGGAGTTGGCTGGCGGTAAGGTGTCAATGGACATCAAGGACGTCTATCCTGAGAAGATGGAGAATGCCGTCGTCGACCTGCAGTACAGCTACGTTCACTCACTGGTTGGCAAGGACATTCCCGTAGAGACCATCAAGAGCATCTGCGAGTCGCTGGAGATGAAGGTACTCGAGGAGAGCGCCGAGGGCTTGAAGCTCGAAATACCCGCCTATCGTGTCGATGTGCAGCGTCCCTGCGACGTCGTTGAGGACATCCTGCGCATCTATGGCTATAACAATGTGGAGATACCTACTCAGCTGAAGTCCAGCCTCGTCATCAAGGGCGAAGAAGACCAGAAACACAAGTTGGCCAATCTGGTCAGCGAACAGCTGGTGGGCGCTGGCTTCAACGAGATTCTGAACAACTCGTTGACCAAGTCGGCATACTACGACGAAGCACAGAATGCTTCACTCGTCCACATCATGAACCCGCTCAGCAGCGACCTCAACGTGATGCGTGGCACCCTGCTGTTTGGCGGTTTGGAGAGCATCGAGCACAATGCCAAGCGCAAGAATGGTAACTGCCACTTCTTCGAGTTTGGCAACGTATATAGCTTTGACCCTGAGAAAGAGAATCAGGACGACCCCATGCAGGCCTACAAGGAGCAGTACCACATGGCACTGTGGTTGACAGGCAAGCGCGTAGAGGGTTCGTGGGCTCATGCCAACGAGGACACCTCCTATGCAGAACTCGACGCCTATGTGCAGAACATTCTGGCACGCATCGGTGTCCAGCCTGGCATGCTGGTTCGCAAGAAGTCTGACAACGCCATCTTCTCTGCAGGTCTCACCATCGAGAATCGTGGTGGCAAGAAGCTCATCGAGATGGGTGTGCTCACCAAGAAGCTGCAGAAGCAGTTCGACATCGACACCACCGTCTACTATGCTGAGCTCAACTGGACAGCGCTGATGAAGGTTGTCCGCAAGCAGAAGGTACTCTACACCGAGATTGCCAAGTATCCTGCCGTCAGCCGCGACCTCGCCCTGCTCATCGACAAGAACGTAGAGTTCGCCCAGATTGAGCAGATAGCCCGTCAGACGGAGAAGAAATTCCTCAAGAAGGTCGAGCTCTTCGACGTCTACGAGGGCGACAAGCTGCCCGCTGGCAAGAAGTCGTATGCCGTCAACTTCATCCTTCAGGATGCTGAGAAGACGATGGGCGACAAGCAGATCGAAGCAATCATGACTAAGTTGATTCAGAACCTGAAGAAGCAGCTTAATGCCGAGTTGCGCTAATTATGCATTATGAATTATTAATTATGAATTAAAAATATGGGAAGAGCATTTGAATATCGCAAAGCTGCGAAACTGAAGAGATGGGGCCACATGGCCAAGACATTCACCAAGATTGGCAAGCAGATTGCCATTGCCGTAAAGGCTGGCGGTCCAGAGCCCGACATGAACCCCGCACTGCGCGCCTGCATTGCTAACGCCAAGCGCGAGAACATGCCGAAGGACAACATCGAGCGTGCCATCAAGAACGCAATGGGTAAGGACCAGAGCGACTACAAGGAAGTAACCTACGAGGGATATGGACCTCACGGAGTAGCCATTTTCGTTGACACACTGACCGACAACACCACCCGTACCGTGGGTGACGTTCGTTCCGTGTTCAACAAGTTCAATGGCAACCTGGGTACCCAGGGCTCACTGTCGTTCCTCTTCGACCACAAGTGCGTGTTCACTTTCAAGAAGAAGGACGGTCTGGATATGGACGAGATGATTCTCGACCTCATCGACTACGGCGTAGAAGATGAGTACGACGAGGACGAGGAGGAGAACAGCATCACCATCTATGGCGACCCCTCTAGCTTCGGTGCTATTCAAAAGCATCTGGAGGAGAACGGCTTCGAGGTGACTGGCGCCGAGTTCACCCGCATCCCCAACGACCTCAAGGACGTTACCCCCGAAGAGCGCGAGACCATCGACAAGATGATTGAGAAGCTCGAAGACTTCGACGATGTACAGACCGTGTACACCAACATGAAGCCCGAGGGCATCGAGGAGTAATTGGCTAAAAGCAAAAAGCCATCATTGATAATCCGACTTACGGAACGTAGCTTCAAAGAGCTTCGTTCCGTTGTTTTTTTCTGAGTAGTATGCGTAGCGGAACGCATAGCCTGCATCCTTGTACAACTTTAGGTTCGTCGAGTTCTTCACCTCCATGAGAAGCAACTCGCGGAATTGCACGCTGTCAATCCTTTGTGGGTTGTCCAGCGTCCCCTGCAGTGTATACAGATAGCTGATGGTGTGCGTTGACTTCTCAAACGTCATGCTGTCCAGCACAATTTCCTTGTCAACCGCACGCGGACAGTTCTTCTCCGTAAACTCCTTAGCCTCGCGTGCACAGCGGTCCTCCAGCGACTCCTGACAGGCCACGAACAGCATGATACTCATGAATAATACTACCGTCTTTTTCATATCTCGTTTCTCTATTGTTTTTGCACCCTTTTCTTGATTCTCTGCTGCAAAGATACTACTTTTTCTACTAATAAGTAAGTAAAACATGAAAATAATAGCTGTATTTATGTAGAAGGCTTGTAAATGAAAGATGGGAACCAGAATCGGTTCCCATCTTATGTGCTTGGCGGAAGGTGAGGGATTCAAACCCCCGATACCCGAAAGGGGTATACCGGATTTCGAGTCCAGCGCGATCGATCACTCTGCCAACCTTCCAAATAAGCGAGAACAAAAGAGAGCGTGCTCTCATTTTGTCGAGCGTGAGGAAGGTCAATTAGAAGAATTGAACCTTCCTTCGCTTTTTTGCGGATGCAAAGGTACTATATAATTCTGAAATGACCAAAATAATTTGCAAATAAATGAATATATTTGGCTATGTCAAAGAAAATGAGTAACTTTGCAGGCGTTTTAGAAGACATATACATTAATTATATAAAAAGAAAGATGAAAGCATTTGTTTTCCCCGGTCAGGGGGCACAGTTTGTTGGTATGGGTAAAGACCTGTACGACAACAACGAGACAGCAAAAGAATTGTTTGAGAAGGCTAACGAGATTCTGGGTTATCGCATTACCGACATCATGTTTGAAGGTACTGACGACGATCTGAAGCAGACAAAGGTGACGCAGCCCGCTGTGTTTCTGCATAGTGTGATTTCTGCTTTCTGCATGGGCGACAAGTTCCAGCCCGAGATGACTGCCGGTCACTCGCTGGGTGAGTTCTCTGCACTGACAGCAGCTGGCGCACTGAGCTTTGAGGACGGTCTGAAGCTGGTGTATGCACGTGCTATGGCTATGCAGAAGGCCTGCGAGGCTCAGCCCTCGACGATGGCTGCCATCATTGGTCTGCCCGACGAGAAGGTCGAGGAGGTCTGCGCTGAGGTCAGCAAGATGGGGAAGGGCGTTTGCGTTGCCGCTAACTATAACAACCCTGGCCAGCTGGTAATCTCTGGTGACATCGACGCCATCAACGAGGCTTGCGAGCAGCTGAAGGCCGCTGGTGCCAAGCGTGCGCTGCCCCTGAAGGTGGGTGGTGCGTTCCACTCTCCGCTGATGCAGCCCGCCAAGGACGAGTTGCAGGCCGCTATCGAGAAGACTGAGATCAAGGCTCCTAAGTGCCCCGTCTATCAGAACGTGGACGCTAAGCCTCATACTGATCCCGCAGAGATCAAGGCTAACCTGATTGCTCAGCTGACCAGCAGCGTTCGCTGGACTCAGATTGTGCAGAACATGATTGCCGACGGTGCTACCGACTTCACAGAGTGTGGCCCTGGCAAGGCTCTGCAGGGCATGATTGCCAAGATCAACAAGGAGGTTCCTGCACACGGAATCGAGCTGTAAGCAATAAACAATACCAATAACCAATAACTATTTTTTTCGTGGAGAAGGTAATTATATATCAAATATTTACCCGCTTGTTCGGCAATCGTAACGTTACCCGCAAGGTTGACGGTACGGTTGCCGAAAACGGTTGTGGAAAGCTGGCAGACTTCACACCCAAGGTGCTGAAGGACATTGCCGCGATGGGCGTGAGTCATGTGTGGTATACGGGAGTTATCCGTCATGCTACGCAGACAGACTATACGAAGTATGGCATTCCCCGCCAGCATGCTGCTGTGGTGAAGGGTAAGGCTGGCTCTCCGTACGCCATCACCGACTACTACGACGTCGACCCCGACTTGGCGGTTGACGTGAAGAAGCGTATGCAGGAGTTTGAAGACCTGGTAGCGCGTACGCATGCTGCTGGTCTGAAGGTGGTCATCGACTTCGTACCTAACCATGTGGCCCGCCAGTATCACTCTATCCGCAAACCGAAAGGTGTGAAAGACCTTGGTGCTGACGATAATCCACAACACGGCTTCGACCCGCAGAACAACTTCTACTACTGTCCTGGCGAGCGTTTTGCCCCCTATTTCGACCTGTATCAGGGAGAGAAAGAACCTTATCGGGAAGAGCCTGCCAAGGCTACCGGCAATGACCATTTCGACAACGCCCCGTCGCAGACCGACTGGTATGAGACTGTCAAGCTGAACTACGGCGTAGACTACTATGCTGGTGGGGTGGGGTACTTCGACCCCGTTCCCGACACGTGGTACAAGATGACGGAGATACTGCTGTTCTGGGCTGCCAAGGGTGTCGACGCCTTCCGCTGCGATATGGCAGAGATGGTGCCTGCCGAGTTTTGGCGCTTTGCCACACGGACCGTCCGTGAGGCTTTCCCTGACATCAAGTTTATTGGCGAGGTGTACAACCCATACGACTACCGCCGCTACCTGCTCAACGGCTTCGATTGGCTGTACGACAAGGTGGGCATGTACGACACCATGCGCAGTGTCGTGTGTCACCATGCGCCGGCAGCGGCCATCAGCGGTGCCTGGCAGCAGACTGACGACATCCGCGACCACATGCTCTACTTCCTGGAGAACCACGATGAGCAGCGCATAGCCAGCGATTTCTTTGCTGGCGACGGACGAAAGGGCGTGCCAGCGATGATAGCCTCGGTGCTGATGCAGCAGAACCCCTTCATGCTGTATGCTGGCGAGGAATACGGCGAGCGCGGCATGGACAGTGAGGGATTCAGCGGCAGAGACGGACGCACCACCATCTTCGACTACTGGTGTGTCGATACATTGTATCGCGCTGGTAAAAAGCAACTTACGGAAAGCGAAAAGGCGCTGTTTGACGTCCATAAGAAGACGCTCTTGATAGCTAGAAAGGAGAAGGCTGTCAGCGAGGGTGCCTTCTTTGACCTGATGTATGTGAATGGCCATCTGCAACGTCAGTATGCCTTCCTGCGCCATGCTGGCAAAGACTTGTTGCTGGTGGTGGTCAACTTTGAAGACCAGGACGTCGACGTCGACGTCTGTCTGCCCGCTCACGCCTTTGAATACCTACAGTTGAAGGAGACAACAGCGACGGCTACTGATTTGCTCAGCAAGGAGAAGGAGAGCATGATACTCCGCAAGGATGGTCGTGTACGCATGATGATTGGTGCCCGCAGTGGCAGGGTTTGGAAACTTAAAGCGTAGTTGACAGTGATGGAGGACTATCAGTTTAACGAGCATAACAAGGAGGAGTTTCCTCCTGCTCATACGGCCGAGCATCTGCTGAACCAGGTGATGATACGCCTGTTTGGCTGCGAACGCTCTTATAATGCCCATATCGAGCGTAAGAAGAGCAAAATGAGCTTTCATGTGGACCACAAGCCCACACGTCAGGAAGAGAAGGAGATAGAGCGTGAGATGCAGCGGCTGATAGCCGAAGACCTGCCTGTCACCTTTGAGGTGGTGAAACTCAGCGAGATGCCTGAGGGCGTGCGCATAGACCGTCTGCCTGATGGCGTCAGCGACAGCATCCGACTGGTGCGCATCGGCGACTACGACGTCTGTCCCTGCATCGGCAAGCATGTGCGCTCTACCTCACAGATAGGACGCTTTGAGATGCTGGGTACCAACTGGGATGAGCAAGAACGATCGTTCCGAGTGCGTTTCAAGATAGTATAAATGAAAATCCCCGCCAATTAGCGGGGATTTCTATTGTTAAAAAGCAATCTTCATGAATACGGGGAAGTGGTCTGAGTAGGTCAGATCCGTCCTGTAGTAGGCGATGCCCTTGATGCTCTCGTCGTGGAAGATGTAGTCGATGCGCACGGGCTGCTTCTTCATGCCGCGATAGGTGTACATCCAGCCTGCACCACACTCCTTGAAACCGTCAACCATGTCGCCCTTTACTGTGTTGTAGACGAAGGAGTAGGGAACGTCGTTGAAGTCACCGCAGAGAATGGTGGGCTTGTCAGATTCACGCTTCTCGTTGGCAATAGTGATGGCCTGTCCTGAACGGAACATCATCCCCATCGTGTAGTTGCCCATGATGGCATTGAGCAGGCGGTTGTTGTCTACGTCACGGTTCTGTGCCATCATCTGACCTGCTTTGCGGAGCGTACGGTTGATACCTGTCGTCTCCAAGTGGACATTGAAGACACGGTATTCCTTGCCTTTGACATTGATGTCTGCCCACATGGCGCTGTTGTTGGTTTCCTCGAAGAGGATGGTCTTGCTGCCTGTGATGGGGTAGCGGCTGTAGATGACCATATCGCTGCGTCCTACCTGCATATAGGGGAAATACTCTTTGTAGCTCTCTGAGTTCTTCTGGTCGCCACTGACCTCGTTATACTCCTGCATACAGAGGATGTCGACCTTCTGGCGGCGCATCTCAGCGAGAATGTCCTGAGCCATGAAGCCAGAGGTCTCTCGCTTGAACATAGCCACGTTGTAAGAGGCTATCTTCAGGCCGCTCTCCGTGTTCTTCTGCGGGTTCTCGAAGCTAAGTTGGTAATACGTGCCAATGTAGGGAATGCAGCAGGCTACGGTCAGTACGGGAATAGCCAAAAACAGCCATTTACGACGGATGAGCCAGTAAACCATCATGACGAGGTTAGCGGCAATGAGTACTGGCAGGATATATACACACATGGCTCGTGCCATATTGCCGACTGGTGTAACGTTGCCACCGAAAAGACCTACAAATGTAAAGACGCTTATCACGACCTGGATGGTCAGGAACATGGCGGCAGCGTACTTGTAGACAGCGAGTTTACCCATAAGAAGTGAGAATGGTTATTCCTTGATGTATTTCTGTACAACGTCCAGCAGGTCTTCCACACGGAATGGCTTAGCCATAAACTCGTCGCAGCCTGCAGCCTTAGCCTCACGGATGTTCTCCTCGAAGGCATAGGCGCTGAGGGCAACGATGGGAACATCGTGGTTGACCTCCTTGATGATACGGGTGGCGTCAAGACCGTTCATGTCTGGCATGCGGATGTCCATCAGAATCAGGTCGGGACGGTCGTCCTCGCAGAAGGTGACAGCCTCGATGCCGTTGACGGCACGTACCAGACGGTAACGCTTCGACAGCACAATCTTCACCAGCTCGTAGTTGCTGTCCTCGTCTTCTGCCACCAGGATGAGTGGTGCATTCTTGACGTCGGTCTTGGTATCGACGCGGATGGTACGTGAGTTGGTGGTGATGCGGCTGTTCTTTCTCAGACCGCCGATAGTGCCCTCGAAAGGCAGGATGAAGGTGAACGTAGAACCCTGCCCAATCTTAGAGGTGACGTTGATGCTACCGCCCATCTTCTCAACGATAATCTTACAGAGTGCCAAGCCCAGTCCGTAACCGTTCTGCTGCTCTGCATCACGAGACATGTAGGTGGTGAAGATATGCTGAAGGTCTTCTTCGGCAATACCTGAACCGGTATCGCTCACGAAGAACTCCACCTCCTGACCGTCGTTGATGAGACGATAGCCATAGGTGATGCTACCCTGTGCAGTATGCTTCAGTGCGTTACTGATCAGGTTAGAGAAAACCTGCGTCAGGCGGTTGGCATCCGTGTTGAGCGTAACGTTCATGGTGGGGTTTGACCACGACAGACGAACGTTCTCGGGACAACGGAACTTGAAAATCAGCTGTATGTTCTTGCAGAGCTCGCTGAGGTCGGTCATGCTCTTGTTGAAACCAATCTCACCAGCCTCTACACGTGAAAGGTCAAGAATCTCGTCAATCAGTGCCAGGACGCGACCGTTGTTGCTCTCGACAATCTCCATGTACTTCATGCGGTCTTCGGCAGAGTCGGTCTCTGCCATCACGCGAGCAAAACCTTCGATAGCGTTCAGTGGCGTGCGGATTTCATGGCTCATGTTAGCGAGGAAGAGTGACTTCATGCGACTTGCTTGTTCCGCTTTCTTGGCCTTCTCTTCGTATTCGTTAAGCCGTTTTTGAGCAGCTTCCAGTTCTTGCTGGGTTGTCTGCAATTTTGCGTTTGTTTCTGCTATTTCCTGCAGAAGCATCTCTCTTTCATCCTGGTTCATCTTCTACGAATTCGTATTATACCTTGCAAAGGTAATATAAAATCTTCAAATGGCCATCATTCTTAACAAATTTTTATCCTCTTTTTGCTTTCTCCCATGTTCCGCCACCTTGGTGCGTCTTCAGATAGTGCATGCCACGGAAGACATTGATGTTCATGAAGAGGAAGTAGTAGGGTACATAGAGCAGTTTGTTTTTCTTACCGCGCTGTTCCAACAGATAGCCGCCGAAGGCTGCCAGATAGAATATAATCTGTAGAATCCAGATGACGGTGTACGCTGTTCCTGCCTTCATCATAACCAGTGCTACGTTGAGTGGTATGAGGGCCAGCATGGCGATGGGTGTGATGCTCCAGCGGAGTACGCGGTGGGACACGAACTGGAAGGCAACGGTGAAGTTCTTGAAGGGGTTCATCATGCTACGTAGCCACCACGAACTCTGTAGTCCACCTGCAGCGATGCGACGCTTGCGCTTGGACTCTTCTTCTAGGTTCGCAGAACCGTACTCCATTGCATAAGCATTTGATGTATAGGCTATTTTGTAACCTTGTTCAACTAATTTCATTGACATGACGAAGTCGTCGAGCAAGGCTGTTTCGGGCATCGGTTCATAGAGCTTGGTACGGATGGCGTTGAGTTCTCCGGCGGCACCCATAGCGGAATAAAGTTCGCTGTCGAGGCGCTTCAACGTGCTCTCATATTTCCAGTAGAGACCTTCACCCTCTGCGGCTATTTCGCCTTCGTGGCGCGACATGACACGCTTCTCGCCAGCGACGCAGGCCACCTGCGGGTCTTGCATGCAGCGCACGATTTCTCGGATGGCCTCACGGTTGACCAGTGTGTTGGCATCGGTCATCACCGTAATCTCACTCTTCACCTGACTGATGCCGTGATTCAGGGCAGCCGTCTTGCCACGACGTTCAGGAGAGAAGACAATCTCTACGTCGGGATAGGCTTGCAGTCGTTCGTTGGTATTATCGGTGGAACCGTCGGTCACCCAGATGATGTGTAGCTTGTCCTTGGGATAGTCCAGCTCGTGGATGTTCTGCATCTTCATCTCCACGACGTCCTCTTCGTTGAAGGCACACACCATAAAGGCTACGTCGGGCAGCTCGCTGTCATCGGGTAGACTCATGGGTTGAGGCTTGCCCTTCAGCAGTCGCTTAAGGAGTATCAGCAGATAGAGTAAGATGCCGTAGCCTACGTAGGTGTATACGCAGATGACCAGACATATCCAAAAGAGTATCTTTAGTGTCGTCATGGGTTGTTGTTTCTTTGTTTCCTTTTGCAAAGATAAAAAGAAATCTCCGAACCTACAAGCGATTCGGAGATTTTTTCTGTTGTCGGGTAGGGTGGAATGCCCTACGAATTGGTCTCAATGTCTTCCTGCATATCGATAAATTGGCGTTCTTGGTCGTAGAATTCGTACTGGAGGAATGCCAGTTTCTGTGACGGTACGATACGGATGCCCAGACCATACTTCATCTGCCATTGGCGCTTAAGCGACCAAAGACCCTGATTGATGTAGGCGGCAACGTAGGGATGTACGTGCAGACTGAATTTGCGAATGCCAATTTTGTTGACCAGGCGGTCAATCTTGCTCTCTAACTGATCCGTAAACAGGATAGACGACTTGATTTTACCTTTGCCAAAGCAGGTAGGGCAGGTTTCTTCGACGTTGACATCCATGGCCGGACGCACACGCTGTCGTGTGATTTGCATGAGTCCGAACTTTGATAGTGGCAGGATGTTGTGGCGTGCTCTGTCTTTCTGCATGTTCTTGCACATGCGCTCATAGAGCAACTGACGGTCTTCGGCGAGGTTCATGTCGATGAAGTCCACCACGATGATGCCGCCCATATCCCTTAGGCGTAGCTGGCGTGCCAGCTCGTCGGCAGCACCGAGGTTTACCTCCAGCGCGTTCTGTTCCTGACCGTTTTCTGCGCGAGTGCGATTGCCTGAGTTGACGTCTACCACGTGCATGGCCTCTGTGGACTGGATGATGAGATAGGCTCCTCGCTTGTAGTTCACCGTCTTGCCGAAGCTGGACTTAATCTGCTTGGTGACGTTGAAATTGTCGAAGATGGGCACTGTGCCGGTATAGAGCTTCACAATGTCTTTTTTCTCAGGAGCTATCAGTGAGACATAGTCCTTCACCTGATTCATGATGTCGGCATCATTCACGTAGATGCCGTCGTAGGTGGGATCAAAGAGGTCGCGCATCATAGCTACGGCGCGTCCAGTCTCTTCGAAGCACAGCTGGGGTGTCTTGGTGGCCTTCTGGGCCTTCGTAATCATGTCGTCCCAGCGTTTCAGCAGGTTCTTCAACTCGTTGTCCAGCTCTGCCACACGCTTGCCTTCGGCTGAAGTGCGTACAATAACGCCGAAGTTCTTGGGGCGGATGCTTTGGACGAGCTGCTTCAGGCGTGCTCTCTCCTCGCTTTTCTTGATTTTTGACGAAACCGATACTTTATCACCGAAAGGAATCAGCACCATATAGCGTCCTGCAAAACTGATGTCGCACGAGAGACGTGGACCTTTGGTGTTGATAGGTTCCTTGACAACCTGTACCAAAATCTCCTGACCCTGTTTCAGCATGGTGATGCTGCCTTCCTTGGGAAGGTCGGGCTGACGGGTTGCCTTCTGGATGGGATAAAGATTCTTCTTGTCGCTTTGTACCTGTTTAAGGTATTTCTCGTAAGAGCTGAATTGAGTACCTAAGTCAAGATAGTGCAAGAAAGCATCACGCTCAGAACCTACATCTACGAAGCAGGCGTTGAGGCCGGGCATGAGCTTGCGCACCTTGCCCAGATAGATGTTGCCGACAGAGTAGCTAGCCTCTTCGCGCTTCTCGTTCTGGTATTCTACCAGATTTTTGTCTTCGAGCAGGGCGATAGAGATCTCTTTCGGCTGAACATCAATAATTACTTCACTTGTCATTCTCTTGTCGTTTGGTGTTCTTGTACAGGAAAGGAGCGCTCCGTCGAACAGCCGTTCTCGGGTGCACTCCTTTCATTTCTTCTTTTTAGCGCCAGAGCTTACTTGCTCTTATGACGATTCTTGCGCAGTCTCTTCTTACGCTTGTGAGTAGCCATCTTGTGGCCCTTCTTCTTTTTTCCGTTTGGCATAATACTAAATATTTAAATATTTGAATGATAATTTTTATTGCATCTTTGCTACGAAGCTCTTAGCAGGCTTGAAGGCGGGGATGTCGTGAGCGTCGATAACCAGCGTGGTGTTCTTTGAAATGTTACGTGCGGTCTTCTTTGCACGGTGCTTCACTGTGAACGTACCAAAGCCACGGAGGTAGACATTCTCCTTACGTACGGCCATGCAGTCACGAATCTCTTCCATAAAAGCCTCTACTGTAGCGGCTACATCCTTCTTGGGAAGGCCGGTATCTTCGGCGATCTTGTTGATGATTTCTGCTTTTGTCATCTCTGTATTTACTTATGTGTTTAATTTTCGGACTGCAAAGTTACTGTTTTTCAACGGAATATGGAAATTTTCTACTGACTTTTTTTCAAAAATATACTTTTTTTATAATCTAAGTCCCATATTTTTCGTAACTTTGCACCAAAATAATAGGTATTAGGACATGAAACAGACAAAGATTGTTGCCTCGGTCAGTGACCGACGCTGTGATGTAGATTTTATCCGCCAGCTATATAATGCGGGTGTTAATGTTGTCAGGATGAACACGGCGCATGCCTCTGAAGAGGGTATTAAGAATATAATAAGGAACGTGCGCGAGGTGAGTAGTCATATTGGTATCCTGATAGACACCAAAGGTCCGGAGGTTCGTACTACGGGATGTGCTGCCCCCATTGAATACAAGACGGGCGATGTCGTCAAGCTCTTCGGACGTCCAGACATTGACTCTACCCATGATATTGTCAATCTCTCGTATGAGAATTTTGCTGCTGACATCCAAGAGGGTGACCATGTGTTGTTTGATGATGGTGCTCTGGATATGTTGGTCATCGGCATCAACGGTCCTGCTGTCATTGCACAGGTGCAGAATGATGGCATACTGGGCTCTCATAAGAGTGTGAACGTTCCTGGCAGACATATCGACCTGCCTGCGTTGACGGCCAAAGACCGCAAGAACATCATGCTGGCCATTGACCAGGATATCGATTTCATTGCTCACAGTTTTGTACGCTCTGCTGCTGATGTCCGTGCTGTACAGGCTATCCTCGATGCTTATAATTCTGATATCAAGATTATCTCGAAGATCGAGAACCAGGAGGGTGTCGACAATATCGACGAGATTATCGATGCTTCCTATGGTATTATGATAGCCCGTGGCGACCTGGGTATCGAGGTACCTATTGAGCGTATTCCTGGCATCCAGCGTCAGATTATCCGTAAGTGCGTACAGAAGAAGAAACCCGTCATTGTGGCTACCCAGATGCTTCACTCGATGATTCAGAATCCCCGTCCTACGCGTGCTGAGGTTACCGACATCGCCAATGCTATCTACTATCGCACTGATGCCCTCATGCTGTCTGGCGAGACGGCCAGTGGGCGTTATCCTGTCGAGGCTGTGCAGACAATGGCGGCTATCGCTGAGCAGGCTGAACGTGACAAGATGCGTGAGAACGACATTGAGGTGCCCCTCTCACCCAACTGCGATGTCCGTGAGTTCATGGCTCGTTCGGCTATCGAGGCTACAGAGAAGCTAGGCGTGAAGGGTATTATCACGGATTCGAATACGGGTGACACCGCCCGTAATCTGGCTGCCTTCCGAGGTCCTAATCCTGTGTTGGCCATCTGTTATAACGACAAGCTACAGCGTCTGCTCAACCTCTCATATGGTGTCATCCCTGTCTTGCAGAAAGAGCATATCGCACCGCAGCAGCTCTTCATGGCCGCTGTCCGCATGTTACGTCAGAAAGGTTACGTTGACCTCAACGACAAGATTGCCTATCTCAGTGGAAACATGGGTGTTGGCGGTGCTACTAAGTTTTTGGAAATCAATACTGTAAAAGAGGTTTTCGATCAGAATCATCAGTTCCATCTTCCTAAGGTGTAAGTCTGCTGAAAGACCTTTCTGTGGAAATAATTACTCACAATTCTCCAATATTTAGTCAAAATATTTGGAGAATTGTTTTTTATTGCTTATCTTTGCCCTCACTAATAACAAGAGGACCTAATGCTTAAGAATCTCTACAAAGTCTTTTGCATATTATTGTTGATACTGACGGTCAGTGTCAATGTCAGGGCAGACGATAAAGATCTGGTCTTCTATTCTTATGATGCCTCTAATGGTCTGGCAGATAACAGCGTACAGATAGTGCGATGCACCAAGACGGGTAGGGTGCTGATCTTCACCATCGGTCATGTCAATTTCTATGATGGTGACACCTTTGTGCATATTGATCCCTCAAACCGAGATGTCATAGGACTGCCTGGCTACAAGGGCAGCTACCAGTTGTTCTTCGACAAGTATCACCACCTGTGGGGAAAGAACCGTGGCGTGTTGGCATGCGTCAACTTGCTGACTGAGCGTTTTATGCCCAACGTGAGAGAGGTGTTGCGAGATATGGGAGTCACGAAATCTATCGATGATCTCTATGGTGATGGTGAGTGTAACATGTGGTTCCGCTCGGGCAAGCAGTTGTCTGACCCAAAGGTGGGAAAGGAGTTCACGATACATGCCGAGACCACGCTGCAGGATGTCGACCTCTATGCTGATAGCCTGCTGCTGATGTTTCATGCTGATGGTTCGGTAGGAGTCTATGACTATCAACATCCTCGCTATCTTTATACCGATGATGCCTTTACGACTGACGAAGAAAAGCAGTGCTACGCCCAGTCGTCAATTCTTTGTCTGGTGGGCGACCAGTACTACCAAATCCGTAATGGTGAGAAGTCGGCCGTATTGATGCGCTATGACATTAGTGAGCGCCAATGGACTAAGATTTGGGAGACTCCATTCCAGATGAAGGATCTCTATCCGAAGGAGGACAGACTGTATATTGCTTCAGAGCGTGGCTATTTGGTATACTACTACCAGACTGGTGAGATGAAGCATTATGAGACGGTACGCCTCTCCAAGGGACGTAGCATGTCGCCCAATATCAATTCGTTGATGTTCGACCGTCAGGGTGGTTTGTGGATGGGTACCAAGACTCGAGGCTTGCTCTATGCTAAGGCGTACCCCAGTCCGTTCTCTACCATTTCGACACAGTCTCCTGACGCCACACCTTATCTCAAGTTGCTTGACAAGCAGAGTGCCCTTGACCAACCTCTTCCTTATAAGTTGAACTGTACGTTGCGCGACAGTCGTGGCTGGTTATGGAAGGGTACCTATACAGGTCTGACGCTGGAACGCCCAGGAAAGCCTTTGAAAACTTTTAACCGTAAAGACGGACTGATCAACGAGGTTGTACATGCCATCATTGAGGATGACGAACATCATATCTGGATATCCACCAGCTATGGCGTCGCTCGTCTGTACGTTAAAGGCAACAATGTGTCGCATCTGGAAGTATATATCAATCAAGACAACATTCCCAACGATGCTTTCCTTGACAGACGAGCCATCAAGATGGATGATGGTACCATTGTCATGCAGACCATTGACCATATCGTGAAGTTTAATCCTGCCCGTTTCCAGGGTGAGCATTTTGGCGAGATGGTACTCTATCCGAAACTGTGTAGGTTGATGGTTAACGGCGTATTTGTGGAGTCGGGTACTATGGTCGATGGCAGGGTTATCCTGGAGCGTAGTGCCTCACGTACCCATGAGCTACATGTCAACTACAACCAGAACTCGCTGTCACTGATCTTTTCAGGTCTTAACTATCTGCGCCCTGTGCAAACCTATTACCGTGTACGGGTGAAGGGTGTCTCTGGCTACGATGACTGGCGTATACTCTCTTATGGAAAGTCGGGAGGACAGGTCGACAAGAATGGTCTGCTTCATCTTCCCCTGTTGGGTTTGACTCCTGGCGACTACGTCATTGAGATGCAGACTTCCATGTGGCCGGATCAGTGGCTTGGTAAGCCTTATACGTGGATTATCCATGTTGACAAGCCGTGGTGGCGCACGACGGGACTCTATATCCTGCTGGCTATTGTACTGGCAGTGTTGCTGGCTGTCAACTTCTACTATTTCAATCGCAATACGAAGATACGCATGCGCTGTCTGAACGATGAGGAAGATATGTTGCGCCGTGTGCGTGGCTTTGCCGACCGTTGCGCTGAACTGCATGACGAGCAGTTGTCACCAGTCATCAGCTCCGAGGACAAAGACCTTGTAGATGACAATACACCAGAGAGTCAGGCTTTCGACGAGGTGATGCTGAAACTGGTTCCTTATGTTACCAAGCATCGCAAGGAACATCCTCGTTTTCTGGTACTTGCGGACATGGTAGGGATGAGCAAGGGTGAGTTGTATGTCTTGCTGGCCAAGCATATCGATAAGAATCCGCGCATGCTGATTAGCAAGCTGCGCCTGCAGGAAGCTGCCGAGCTGTTACAGACAACGAATATGTCGGTGGAGGATATTGCTGACAATCTGCACTTTGTGACGCCTAACTATTTTGTCACGTCGTTCTATCATCGTTATCATGCGACGCCACAAGCCTATCGCAGCTCCAACGACTTGTAGCCTACCAGTCGCCATGTGCGACCACCCACCTCTTTATAATATACCAAGACCTGATAGCGGTTCTCTGTCTGGTAGAAATTGCCTTCCGAGGGTGGTATCTGTCGGTCGGCGCTGATAAAGCGGTAGTTATAGTATCCCTGCTTTTGCAATAGTGACGTGTAATACACTTTCCGTTCGCCGTCATACCGCATACGGTAGTGTTCTTTGTCCTCATCCGTAGCCCACTGTCCATCGATATACAACTCTCCCTGATAGGAGGCCTGCAGCTCGTAGTTCACCCATACATAGTCACAGGTATAGTCCGATTCAGAGCGGTCGCTGTTGCGGATGAGGAAGGCACCGTCGGCATCCATATCGGTGAGATAGTTCTTGAAAGTGAAGGCGGGGAAGGGATAGACCTGATAATAGGTGCCATCCCATGAGATGCGGTCTATTCCCATGGTGGGATGACTGACGTCGAGCACCTCAAACTTATGGTATTCGTTGCCGCCATCAAAGATTAGTTGGCGGTTGTGCTGCCACAGTAGGCCGCGTGTGGTGATGTGGTTGGGCTGGATGTTGCGGCGGGCGTCGCGCTCCTGCCAGTTTTGCATGACGACGGTCTGCAGCTGCTCACTGATGTTGGTGATGCGCAGGTTGTTATAGTTCACGCTGAACGACAACTGCTGATGACTGTCGTTATGGTCGATATCTGTATTGGTGGTTGCCTCCATACCTACTGTCATAAGTGGTTCTACGACGTAGAATTCTACCTCCAGCAGTTTCTCGTCGGCATTGTCTTCGTCAAAGATGGTCAAGCGGTAGTTGCCGCTCATCTTCAACTGACAGCGGTCATTGGGAATAGTGAACTGGTAGTGGGTATACAATACGGTGGTGTTGATGGAGTTCTGGTAGTCGTCAATCTGCCAGTCGTTGAATCCTTGCAGCCAGTCGCTCTCAAAGATGTCTTCCGACACGCTCCAGTCGGCCTCGCAGTGGTCGAGGTGACAGGTCAGACGGTGGTAGTTGTGTGAGAACTCGTCGAAGCCGATGTATAGTACGTCGTCGCTGTCCAGCGTCATTACCGGACGGTTCTGCCAGTCAGAGCCTACCATGCTGGTCAGCGTCTTGACACGGGGTGAGAAGATACGGTTTTCACCCCATGCCGCCAGCGTCACCATCAGCAACAGCGTGATGAGTGATACTCTAATATTGTCTGAGGGCACTGAGCAACTCATTGTTCTCCGTACGTGTACCAATGGTGATGCGCAGACAGTTCTGACAGAGTTGGATGCGTGAACGGTTGCGAACGATGATGCCCTTGTCCACCAGATAGTTATAGATGCGGGTGGCATCGGTCACGCGTGTCAGGAAGAAGTTGGCATCTGTGGGATAGATATGCTCACAGATGGGTAGCTCACTGAAGGACTGCATCAGTCTGTTACGCTCCTGCAGCAGTATTTTCACCGTTTTGTCCACCTCGAAGGGGTCTTTCAACATCTCCATAGCCTGCTGCTGTGTGAGTTGGTTGACATTATACGGATACTTTACCTTATTATATATAGCGATAATCTCCTTGGAGGCGAAAGCCATTCCCAGACGGATGGCTGCTGAGCCCCATGCCTTCGACATGGTTTGCAGAATAATGAGGTTGGGGTGTGTGGGCAACTCCTGGCGCAGCGACAGCTGATGGGCAAAGTCTATGTAGGCTTCGTCAACAATGACGATACCCTCAAAGCCCTTGATGACCTTCAGGATCTCGTCGCGATTCAGCGAATTTCCTGTGGGGTTATTGGGCGAACACAGCCAGATAATCTTTGTGTGTTCGTCGCAAGCCTTGAGAACAGCGTCAGCATGCAGTTGGAAGTTGTCGTCAAGTAGAACTTGGCGACACTCGATGTCGTTGATGTCGGCACAAACCTGATACATGCCGTAGGTGGGAGCGATACTCACCACATTGTCGCGACCGGGCTCGCAGAAGATGCGGTAGGGAAGGTCGATGGCCTCGTCACTGCCATTGCCCAGGAAGATATTCTCTGAGGGTACACCTTTTACGCGCTCCAACAGATTCTTGACCTCACGTTGCAGTGGGTCGGGATAGCGGTTGTATGGGGCATTATACGGATTCTCGTTGGCATCGAGGAATACGTGAGCCTCTTTGCCAGAGTATTCGTCACGAGCACTGCTATATGGAGCCAGACTCCAGATATTCTTTCTGACTAACTGTTCTAATGGTTTCATTTCTTCAGGGAATTTATTCTCACCGTCATGGCGTTTTTGTGTGCGTCGAGTTGTTCAGCCTCTGCCATCAGTTCTACGGCACGACCGATGTGGCGGATGCCTTCTTCCGTGAGGTGCTGGAAGGTGATTTTGCGACAGTAGCTGTCAAGGTTGACGCCATTGTATGCTGTCGCATAGCCGTGGGTAGGCAGTGTGTGATTGGTGCCGCTGGCATAGTCGCCTGCACTCTCACAGGCATACTGTCCTAGGAATACGGAACCTGCATTTACCACGCGCTCAGCCAGCTGTTCGTAGTCGGCAGTCTGGATGATAAGGTGCTCAGGGGCATAGACGTTAGAGAGTGCTATCATCTCGTCAACGGAATTGACGAGCACGAGGCGGCTGTTGTCCAGTGCCTTGCTGGCCATCTCCTGACGGGGCAGCAGTGCCAACTGGCGTTCTACCTCAGCCTGCACTTCCGTCATTTTCTGTTCTGATGTGGTAATGAAGAGCACCTGTGAGTCGATACCGTGTTCTGCCTGCGACAGGAGATCGGCAGCCACAAACTCGGCATTGGCAGTGTCATCTGCCAACACACAGACTTCGCTGGGACCTGCGGGCATGTCGATAGCCACCTCGTCGAGGCTTACCTGTTGCTTGGCAGCCATCACATACTGGTTGCCAGGACCGAAAATCTTGAAGACCTTGGGTACGCTCTCTGTACCGTAAGCCATGGCGCCAATAGCCTGTACACCACCTGCTTTGAAGATCTTGCTGACACCAGCAATACGTGCTGCCACGAGGATGGCGGGATTCACCTTGCCTTCACGATTCGGAGGTGTGCAGAGCACAATCTCCTGACAGCCGGCAATTTTGGCGGGAGTGGCAAGCATCAGTACCGTAGAGAAGAGTGGGGCAGTACCACCAGGGATATAGAGACCGACACGCTCGATGGCGACACTCTTCTGCCAACAGCTGACGCCAGGTTGTGTCTCCACCTTCTTACCCTCAAACTTCTGGGCAGCATGGAACTGATGGATGTTCTGGTGTGCCAGTTCGATGGCCGCTTTCAGTTCGCTGCTCACCAACTGCTCGGCTTCCTGCATCTCCTGTTCACTGACGGCCAGCGTCTCCAGTGTGGCCTTGTCGAACTTCAGCTCATACTCCTTGACAGCCTCGTCACCACGCTGGCGCACATCGCTCAGCACCTGAGCGACCGTTTCGTTCAGCTTGGTCAAGTCCAGACGTGGGCGAGACGTAATCTCACCCCATAAATTCTTCTCTGGGTATCTATATATCTTCATCTCTCTCTTACCCCTTACCTCTGACTTCTTACTTCTTACCTCTTACCTCTTAAAGTATCATTTTTTCAATCGGTGTGACCAGAATTCCCTGTGCACCCATCTCCTTCAGCTTACCGATAATCTCCCAGAAACGCTTCTGGTCGAGTACGGTGTGTACAGAGCACCAGTCTTCGTCTGCCAAGGGAATGATGGTAGGACTCTTCAGTCCTGGCAGCACACTGATAATTTCCTGCAAGTGAGCTTTCGGAGCGTTCATGCGTACATACTTCTTGTCTTCAGCATCCTTGACAGCCTTGAAGCGGAAAAGCATCTCGTCGAGTGTAGCGCGCTTCTCCTTGCTGAGGTTCTTATTACCGATGAGCAGGGCTTCACTCTGCATGACAACCTCTACCTCGCGTAGGTTGTTGCTGACCAGTGTAGAACCGCTGCTGACAATGTCGAAGATACCGTCGGCCAGTCCGATGCCCGGGCTGATTTCTACAGAACCCGTGATGACATGAATCTCAGCACTGATACCCTGCTCGTCGAGGAACTTCTTCAGAATATGGGGATAGCTGGTGGCAATCTTCTTGCCGTTGAACCAGTTTACGCCACGATAGTCAATGTCCTTGGGGATGGCCAGTGACAGACGGCACTTTGAGAAGCCCAGACGGGAGATGATCTCTGCATCTTCGTTGCGCTCTACAAACTCGTTCTCACCTACCACACCGATGTCGGCGACGCCTGAAGCAACGCTCTGTGGAATGTCGTCATCGCGCAGGTAGAGCACTTCCAGGGGGAAATTGCCTGACTGCACCAACAGGGTGCGACGCCCTGAGCTAATCTTGATATCTGCCTCTGCCAGCAGGTTCATCGTGTCGTCAAACAGACGGCCTTTTGATTGTACTGCAATTCTTAACATATCTTTTTTTCTAATTTATTCTAATTTAGTTTGCAAAATTACACATTTTCAGTGATATTTGCAAGAAAATGATTACTTTTGCACCCAAAATTGAAATAAATTGAGCAGAAACAGCATATATATCCATCTTTTCGCTGCTCTGTTGCTTTTTGCCGCCTGTGGTCAGAAGCGACAGGAACCCGTCGTTACGCCCTGGGGCGAGATAACCGATACCATTCCCACTGACGATGATTTCGACTTGGAAGATATTCAGCGCAATGGTGAACTGATTGCCCTTACACTGACTGGCCCTGAGACCTACTACGACTATCGTGGTCGGCATCTGGGTACGCACTATCTGCTTTGTCAACGTTTTGCTGACCAGTTGGGTGTCAGCCTCCGCATGGAGGTTTGTCGTGACACTGCTGAGATGCGCCAGCGTCTAGCAGATGGTGAGGCCGATCTCATCTGCTATCCTCTTACTAAGAAAGGCGCAGGCTGGATTGTGGGTAACGATAAAGAAGACCTGTCCTTGGAACTAAAGAAGTGGTATCGTCCATCTCTGATGGCTGAGGTCAAAAAACAAGAGGAGTTCCTGCTCTCTTCCCGCAGTGTCCGACGTCGTATCTTTGCTCCTATGCTGAATCGTGCTGGTGGTGTCATCTCTCATTATGATGCTTATTTCCAGCGTTATGCGTCGCAGATTCGCTGGGACTGGCGTCTGCTGGCTGCCCAGTGCTATCAGGAGTCTACCTTCGACCCGCAGGCTCGCTCTTGGGCGGGTGCCTGTGGCCTGATGCAGATTATGCCGGGTACTGCCGACCATCTGGGTTTGGCACGTGCTGACATCTACAATCCGGAAAAGAATATCGCTGCTGCGGTGAAATATATTGCCGAACTGGAACAGTCGTTCTCCGACATCCGTGAACGTTCCGAGCGTACCAAGTTTGTATTGGCGGCCTACAATGGTGGAGGCTACCACATCCGCGATGCGATGGCTTTGGCACGCAAGCATGGCCGCGATGCCTCTCGCTGGCGCGACGTGGAACCCTTTGTGCTGGGCTTGCAGCGTGCAGAATACTACAACGACCCTGTTGTGCGCAATGGTTATATGCGTGGCTCCGAGACTGTCGACTACGTGCGCCGTATCCACGACCGCTGGAATGGCTATCGCGGCGTCAAAACCGTCCATGCTGTCGCTGGTCCTACGGGTATTCCGCAGAAAGCCAAGCGTGAGCGCAAGGCAAAATACCAGGTGACGGAATAAAAAACAGGATAATATTTGATTATTCCATTTTTTCTTCGTAATTTTGTGGCATACTTTAAAAATAATGCGAATATTATTCCTAACCTATCACGGCTTTGAGGAGGCCAGCGGTATCTCAAAGAAGATGCTGGCGCAGATCAAGGGCTTACGACAGAATGGTCATGATGTACATGTGTGCTATTACGACCTTGCTGCCGATGGTTCACGCTGTCGCTATGTGGACGGAGAGGTAATCCGTAACTACGGACGGGGCCGCTGGGCGACACTTCTGCAACGCATGGACTATCGCTGTGTCAACGATTATTGCAGAACGCATCAGATAGAGTTGGTCTATGTGCGCTGTTTCATGAATGCTTCACCATTTAATATTCGCTTGTTCAGACAGCTGCGGGTAGACGGCATCAGGGCCGTGATGGAGGTGCCCACCTATCCCTATGATGGTGAGTTTGCCTCGTTGCCTATGAAATATAGGGTAGAGCATATCTTCGACAAACTGTTCCGTAACCTGCTGGCATCGTATATGGATGCCATAGTCACGTTCTCTGATGCCCCACAGATATTTGGTCAGCGTACCATCCGTATCAGCAATGGTGTCGATTTCGATATGTTGCCGTTACATCAGAGCCAAATGATAACAGCTAACAGTCAATTGCATCTGATCGGTGTTGCCGAGGTTCACCCTTGGCACGGTTTCGATCGCGTGTTGACTGGTATAGGTGAGTATTATAGACTGGGTGGCGAAAAACGGGTAGTCTTTCATGTCGTAGGTGGAGTTTGTAACAGTATGATGAATGATTTTCGTAGTATCATTGAACAATATCACATTGAGGATAAGGTTGTCTTTCATGGCAAGCTCTTCGGAACGAAACTTGACGAGGTGTTTGCCCAATGTCATTTCGCCATTGGTTCATTGGCACGCCACCGCAGTGGTATAACCCGTATTAAGACCCTTAAGAATAGAGAGTATGCTGCCCGTGGTATCCCATTCATCTATAGTGAGGAGGATAGTGATTTCGACCAGCAACCCTATGTGCTGAAAGCACCTGCTGATGAGTCGCTTGTTGACATACAACGCATTATTGACTTCGTTGATAATTTCCAGATGAAACCTGAAGAGGTACGAAAGACTGTGGAGCATCTGTCGTGGAAAGTGCAAATGGAGAAGGTGATTAGGATTATCGAGAAGATTATACGATGAGCAGAAAAATTGTTTATATTGTAGGAGATTTATCATATCCCAACGGTATGAGTAGGGTGTTAAGTCAAAAAGTTAACTATTTGGCAGAACACACTGATATGAATGTATATGTAGTCTTGACTGAGAATGGCTCTTTGCCGCATTATTTCGAATTGTCTCCCAAAATTGAATATGTAAATTTTGACATAAACTTTGAGATAATTCAGACTATGCCTTTGTACAGAAAAGTGTTTTTGTATGTTTTAAAGGCGCATAAGTATAAAAGAATGTTGACAGACTATCTTATGCAGATTCGTCCTGATATAACGGTATCAACTCTTCGCAGGGAAATCAATTTCATCAATGATGTTCATGATGGTAGTAAAAAGATTGGTGAAATCCATTTTAATCGTAAAAGCTATCGTGTTTTTAATAAGTCATTTCTGCCGCCTTTTATTAATCATTTTATTACCAAGTTATGGAAAAGAAGTCTTGATAGTAAGGTCCGACGTCTTGATCGATTTGTGGTTCTAACTCATGAAGATGAGCGAATGTGGAGTGGTTTTCCCAATGTTATAGTCATCCCTAATCCGATTATTCAATTTCCTGTGGTTCATTCTGATTGTAGTCGTCATCATGTAATTGCTGTGGGGCGTTATACTTGGCAGAAAGGTTTTGATATGCTTATCAATTCATGGAAGATTGTCTATCAGAAGCATCCAGACTGGATTTTAGATATATACGGACCTGGTGAGTCTGCAACCTATTGTGATCAAGCGGAACAAGAAGGTCTGTCGTCTGTTGTCCGATGTCATGGTGTAGCTACGGATATTTATAGCAGGTATGCAGAGAGTAGTATCTTTGTGTTAAGTTCAAGGTATGAGGGGTTTGGATTGGTATTAGTGGAAGCGATGGCTACAGGTCTTCCTGTTGTTTCTTTTCGATGCCCATGTGGGCCTGAAGATATCATAACAGATGGGCATGATGGTATTCTTGTCGAAAATGGTAATATAGAGAAATTGGCTGAAGGTATATGCTTCCTGATAGAGCATGATTCCATTCGCAATCAATTTGGATTAGCGGGTCGGAAAAATGTGGAACGCTATAGGGAAGAGTACATCATGGAGCAATGGATTAAGTTGTTTGATGAGATTTAGTTGTCTTTTTACAAACAGGTTCTTTCCAGTATGCTTCGAAGACATGATGTGAAATTCTCTTTTCTAATGGTGGTAGTTGCATATAATCTCCATAGATGCTTTTTAGCCATTTGTCATATCCAACAGGAATTTTGAATGATTCTCCTTCAAATTCTTGAATAATCGAACTAGAAAATAAGTCTGTGTCAACTATTGCTCGTTCGCCAACAACAGAATCACATATACACCCAGCTTTAGAGGTACTTCCAAATGGACATTGACGAGCTATATGATCAATAATAGTTAATATGAAGTGTGTCGAGAAGGGTAATAAAATAATTTTACCAAGAGCATTAATGATTTTTTTGGATATTGTTCTTTGTGTGAAATTTGCTTTTTTTGTATGAAGCAATTTGTTGATTATCCGAAGTATATGAACTTGCTTGTGGTATTTAATACCGTCAATAGGAAAAATGTCAATGTATACACCAAATTCATCCTGTTTATATTGTGTTTCATTAATTATCGTTCTATTATCATGAACCTTAGCAAATGAAAAACCATAATCAAAATTATTTTCAATAGAAATAATTTTGAAGTTAGGATGCTCCTCATCAAACATTGATAAGAATCTATCATAATCTGGGCGTGGCATAGCAATGTCAATATCATCATCCCAAGGAATATATCCGTGATGCCTAATTGCACCAATTAGCGTTCCAAATGCAAGAAAATAGGTGATGTCGTTGTTGTCACAGAAATCTGCTACTACCTTTAGGATATTCAATTGTATTGCTCTAAGTTCATTAGAAGATACGGGTTTCATATAAATATGTTTTAGTTGTTTATTTCATACGTTGATTTATGAGGAAATTTTATTTCAAAGATTCTTTGTAAACACTCTTTGATGTATAAGTAATTTTCATCAGAACACAGTGCTGTGTCGTTTAGGCAGATAGACTTACCAATGCTACCTAATAATGTGTGTTCTATCTTTGCCATTGTTTCTCTCTCAGTAAGTGAAAAATAGTTGCCATCTCTCTCTTGGGGGAAGAATCGATTGGTGGCGAACTGCCAGTATTGGAAGATATAAGGGTTGGCCGTTACCTCCTCTCTGAATCTTGAACAACTTTCATTCATAAAATTAGGCTCTTTCTCCCATATTTCGTCAAATACAGATTTTAGAAAAGCCTGTTCAAGATGAAAATTTGAAAAACCCACAAAGAGTCTTTGACGTGCCAATAATAGACTCATGACAAGTCCCTTTATTCCAAGGTGTGTTCCAAACCAACGTTTGGGTGATTGGCGGACAGTGTCCCACCTTCTGAAATGTCTGTTGATGATACCGATGTTGGCCATCATAGACAAATTGATGCCAAAACGGTCCTTGTCGGTATAGATGGGTACATTATAACATGTCTCTTTGTTTAAGTCGCATGGCAGTCCATTCTTGAAATAGTGCTCAGGAGTTATAGGGGCATTAAGATACATGTCATCATTGAAATAGACGAAATGCTCTGAAAGTCCTTTGATCTTATGCATGTGCAGCTCTATGGCACATGAGTTGAATGTAGGCAGACACTCCTTTGGCATGTAGTCCTCATGCTTGACTAAGACAAGTTTTGGATTATCCTTGTTGATCCATTCTGGAAATTTACCGTTGGTTACCAGATACACCTTGTTAACCCATGGCGCATACATCTCTACTGCACGGAACCAATATCGGAATATATCCATATTCCTGAAACGGGCATCCTTTTTGAAACCTTTACTGTCTGGTCGATACTTTAAGTAGGATTCTTGCCATTCTGGGTCGGTAGAGTCTAGCCACGTAACTACAAAATCTATCTTCGTTTCTTCCATGTGCTTAATTGTGTTGATGGTTATCCATATTACCAGAGAGGGATTCAAATAGAGATTTCCATTGTCCCATGATAATATCAAGATTAAATGTTTTTGCCCTCTCAATGGCTGCATTGGAGAATTGTGTTCTTAGTTCTTTGCTGTCAATCAGGTTGCAGAGCTTTTCTGCAAATAGATCTTCGTTGCCATTCTCAATAAGATAACCGCATTGGTTATTCTTGATGATGCTTCTTGGTCCAGTGGGACAATCAAAGGCAACACAGGGTACGCCATGCATCATCGCTTCAAGAATGACAAGAGAGAAACCTTCGTAATAAGAAGACACTGCGCAAATAGAACTGTTGGCATATTCTTGGCTAATATGATGGGTGACTCCATGAAGAGCTACATTCTTGATGTTATTGACATTGGCATAATGAAGGAGTTCGTTTCTTAAACTACCATCACCAAATATGTCTAGCTGCCAATCAGGATGTTTGGCATTCACAATTCCCCAAATATTTAGAAGTCTCTCATAACCTTTTACATGTGCTAGTCGTCCTACTGCTATCACGCGTTTGGCATCACACGTGCTATGCAAATTGACATCCATAGAAGAGAAATTGGGTATGACTTCTATGCGTTTGGCTTCCTTTATATACTTTTTCTCATCATTAGTTAAACTGACAATGACATCAGTGTTTTTGACGATATGATGAAAATAACGTTTCTTGAAGAGTTTAGTTCTCCATGATTTGTTAATTAAATCTGAATATAGATGATATTCAAGAGGTTCGTGAACTTCTATGATCTTTTTGGCTCTACAAGGAATTGGATATGCAATATAAGGTTTGAAAAAGGGTAGAACAATCAAGATGTCTGGATCAATCTGCAGAACCGCATCCGTTGTTTCTTTTCGTAACCTTTTATTTATTCTCCATTTAAGCCATAAACGTTTGGGATAGCTGTATTTGTATTGATTGTAATATGGTATTCCAAGATTAATATGGTGTATCTTCTCAGACAATGGATAAGCGATTGGCGCATTATTGTGATGGCATTGCGTTATAATAGATACATCATAACCATAGTGTTCAGAAAGATAGTTGGCCTTTTCGATGACAATTCTTTCAGCCCCACCTTTTACTTCTAACGATGGAATAATATATACTATTTTCATTGTCTTATCGATGGAGTTTTTTACGAAGAAGAATATTGAGATTGACAAAATAGAAATACAAATTGGGGAAGATTCTGAAAGAAATAGAATGAACCCACTGGTCTAATCCATTTGAAAAGAACAGATTAGGAGTCTTCCTTCTAATTTCTTTTAGAAGATGTATTCTGAATTTGTTGTCTTTAATGCCAAAATAAATATCATGAACAAAGACGGAGAATGATGTGTATATATCATTCTTGAGTTTGCGCAAAACCTTAGGAGTAAGACCTTTGAGTTTTGTCAGCTCCCATGTCTTGGATATGATAATAGGGTAGTGTAAAGCTCTTTTCTTGCTGAATGAGATAGAAGCTGCTCCAATTCTGCCTTGTCTGTAAATATATAGTAGCCAAGGAGTTCTGATGCATCTTTTAGCTTTGATGTAGGCTTCGTGTGTAAAGGGAACGTCTTGACAATAAATGCCTGGGACGAATTTCAATTCATTATCAAGTATAAAATCTCTTCTGTATAAAGTGCGCCAAACAAAACATTCGTGGGGGTTGAGGTCCTCTAGAAATAGTTCTTCTCCAGTTTTCTCTTGCATGCTAAAATCCTGATGAGGTATGCTTTGCAAGTTGTTGATTTGCTCGTCCGTCATTTTAAGAAAATCAGCTACAACTAAGTCGACCTTTGTCTCCAAGGCTCTCTCTAATAAGATGGGCAGACTATTTTCAATGAGTAAATCATCGGAATCGGGCATGAGGATGTATTCTCCTTTTGCTGCTGCAATGCCGTTGTTGCGAGCAACGGAAAGACTGAGATTCTCTTGATTGATGACGGTGATGTTATGATGTTGGGGTATGATATCAGCAATCATTTCCATGCTACGGTCTGTAGAGCCGTCATTCACGATGATTACTTCAAAACGAAAATCATCAAGTCCTTGTTTGAAGATACTTTCAATACAAGGACGGACATACTTCTCAACATTGTAGACAGGGACGATGATGCTTAAATCTATCATTTGCTGTTGTCTTGTTATATTTTTCTGCAAAAATATATAAAATAATTGATTTATCAAAAAAAAAGTCGTATTTTTGCAATGATATTATTCTAAATACCACAATAATCCTCATATTATGGCAAACTGGTACGACAAATACATGACCATCTATGGCAAACCTTTCAGTGAGGTTCCTGAAGAGATAATCAATGGTACGCGCGAGCGACTGGCTGCTCTACAGAGTGACGAGCCGCTGGCCAGCATCGTGGTGATAGGCTATAACGAGGAGACGCATCTGCAGGCTTGCTTATGGGCCATCAGCGAGATACGATGCAAGTATCCAGTTGAGATCATTGGCGTCGACAATGATTCCAAGGATCGTACGGCTGAAATCTATGAAAAGTCTGGCATACCTTATTATACTGAGTACCAACACTCCTGTGGCTATGCCCGTCGTTGCGGTTTGCAGCATGCCAAAGGTCGTTTCTATTTTGATGTGGACAGTGACACGCTCTATCCGCCGCAGTATTATGAAATCATGCTGGAGCACTTGCTGAAGCCTGGTGTCAGCTGTGCATCAGCTACTTGGAGCTACTTCCCTGACGAGAACCATTCCAAGCTAAGTCTCTGCCTGTTTGAGATGGTACGCGATCTCTTCCTGTGGATTCAGCACTTCAAGCGTCCGGAGCTCAGCGTGCGAGGCTTGGTTTTTGCCTACAATGCTGACTATGGTCGTCAGGAACCTTACCGTGTTGACATTATCCGCGGTGAGGATGGTTCGATGGCTCTGAACCTGAAGAAGTATGGCAAGATTGTCTTTGTGCGCGACCGGCGTTGTCGTGCCATTACTGGCTATGGAACTATTGGCAACCAGTCGATGTGGCAGAGCTTTGTTGACCATGTACGCATCCAGTTGCGAGGCATCACGCGCATCTTCCACTCCACCGACCATTACGACGATGCGGAAGATAATCTGGTGAAGAATAAGTAGAGAAGAATTATAGCACCTTTCGCCACTGGTCTGCGATGCGAGACAGATCGAAGTGGCGCGCTATAGTGAAAGCTTCTTCTGATTTCTTTTTCCAGTCAAATTGCGTGGCTTCATGCAACTTCTCAGCCAGTTCCTTGATGTCTCCGTTTCGGAAATAGAGTCCGAAGTCGCCCATGATTTCCAGACTTGCGGGCAGGTCGCTGGATACGACGGGTAGTCCATGTGCCATCGCTTCGACGATAACCAGGCCGAAACCTTCCCAACGGGAACTTAACACATAGACTTGTGCCTGTGAGTAATATGCCTGGATGTTGTTCGTGAAAGGATGTATCTGTATGCTCTTCTCTAATTGGTATTCGGCAATTTTCTGGCGATACATCTTTTCTTCTGGGCCCTCGCCAACGATGTCAAGCATCCATTCTGAATTCTTTTGGGCAAATAGATGGAATGCATCTATCAGCAAGTCGAAGCCTTTATGTTTGCGAGAGAAACGCCCCACTGCTAAGAAACGCTTTGAAGTACCCTCGGATGGCTTCCCAGGAGTGAGCGTCAGCGGGTTGTAAATAACTGTTGTATTTAGTTTGGGGTCGTAAGCTCGATAGGTGTCGGCATCGTGCTTGCACAACACGATAGTTGCGTCGAGTTTACGGAACTGATAGACATAATGGCGTTGCAGCTCTGGTCCTATATATAAAGAGGTGGGATTGAAAAGCGCCTCAAAGGAGTTGTGAACCCAGCCAATCAGTCTGGTTTGGCCTAACATCTTTCGACAGGCGGCCAGTCGTGTTGCCAAAGGAGCGTGGACTCCGATAATGGTATCGTATCCACCTGCTCTCAACTCTTCAGCTAATGCGTTGCGCTTCTCTGAAGGAAAGGAACTGTGCATATAGATGTCGGAGGTCAGTTGTGTTTGCGGCAATACTTTCCTGTACAGATAACTATAAGCCTTGCAGAAATGCCATTTCCAATAGCCTACCTTGGGATATTGGAAAAAACGGAAATGAATGGGGCATTCTGACAAGCCATAAAGCGAGGTGTCCTTTGCTTCGGGCTTGTCAAAAGTAACGATAGTCACGTCATAGTCCTTGCTGAGTTCCTTGGCAATGACTGCCGTAACCCGCTGCACTCCGCCAAAGGAGAAAATCGAGTCTGTGAGAAAACAGATTTTTTTCATGTTAATAAGACTTCAATAAATGATATATATGTTGTCAATTTCCGTATGAACATCTTTTTATGTAATTATAGTGCAATTATCGACCTAATAATTGAAATAGCACCCAACTGATGATATGCTTCAGTAAAGAGAAATAATGCTTATACATACCTGCAGGTGTCTATTTAATAACGTTTAATATTGGCTATCCAATACTAATGCCTCATAATATCTTTATCGTCAATGTATATCATGTCTATTTCTCGTCCAATGTTATTCTTTAATAATATTGGGTCTTTGGGAGAATACGTGATAATTTTAACACCAAAAATTTTTTTTAATATTCTATAGTTCATGATGTCATCATTAGTGGCAGAAGTGGAAATACAATTAATAAGACAATTGTTTTCAATGCATTTTTTTATATAGTTCCTCTTTATCCCTTCAGACCGTATATTAAGCATTGGACGATACCCAAGTTTTTTTAGTTCTTGATAATCATGTAAAGAAAAGGCTTCCACGATTACATGATTTCTGACTTTGGAGAAGTTCCTATCTAGAATTACAGGATCCGATATTTTATCTGTAACAAGAGTTATGTTGTATTTCATGATGATTGAAGATAATTCTTTGGCAGATAATGGGGTATAACGACCATATATTTTGTTTTTTTTAAAAATGCGAAACGAGATATCAATGCTATCAGGGGTATTTGTCATTTTCCTATAGTCCTCAATGCTATGCATACAAACTAATTGGCTGTCTGTGGTAAGTTGAAGGTCAAGTTCTATATATTTATATCCTTTTTGGATTGATAATAAAACTGCCTCAAGACTATTTGTATAAGTATGTCCGTCGATTATTCCACCTGCATGAGCGATGTAATAATCCGTAGATGAAAGATCTGTTTTCTTATAAAACATTGGACAGATTATATATAGTGTGAAAAGAATTAAGAATAATGTGACTGCCGTGAATACAATTATAATTGGTATATAATGTGGCCGCTTCATATTAATAGTTTTTAAAAAAGTCACTTTGTATTATTTGATCTGAAATATCCCATTTCATATTATTTAATGAGTTTTCATAATGTGGGGATAATAAGGAATGTCCCAATCCATACCATTTAGTTTCAATATTGAGCAAATCTAATAATGTGGTGTAAATGTCAAGTTGGTTGCATTTCCCATGCCATGCAATATGATTGTCAATATTGCCGTTAATAATATAAAGAGGGAGTTCATTAGTTATATCTATACCAAAATTGGTACTGTGTACATGATGATCTGCCGTTATAATAATAAGACTATTGTCATATAAATTGTTCATTTTTAGATGGTTGATGTATTCGCAAATGCATTTGTCGGTATAATGGCATGCATTTAGATAATTTTTCAGTTCATTTGATATCGTCTCGTCCTTTATTTTGAATGAATAGTCTTTGGCGTCAGTATACGGTTGGTGCATGGAAACTGTTAAAATAACCGAAAAAAAACTTTGGTGTTTGTATTTACAATCTATTTTACTGGCTAATTCAAATACTTCTTGATCATTCAATTCCTGACGATGACTATTGTCGTAATCTTCTGATGAAAAAAGATGATCAAAACCATATTGTTGACACATTACAGATTGGTTCCATAGCGTAGGTTGAGTAGGTATAATCATTCTTGATCTTTTATTCATGGCTGAGATGATTTTTGGCAAGCCTGGAAGAACTTTGTTCCGAACTCTAGAAATAGTAATAGAAGAGCGAGTAGGGAGAAGCCCAGTCATATATATGAATTGTCCATCAGACGATTCTCCTAATGTAATGTTGGGTGTTACATGACCATTGTAATATACAGTACTATCTCGACTGAGGCTATTTAAAAAAGGGGTGATTTCTTTATTATTAATTTTCATCCCAGAGGTAAAAGACATATATGATTCCACGATGATAAAAACAATATTATTTACATTAAGCTTGCTAGTTATTATCACGCTATCCTTGCTCCTCTTTATTAAGTCATAAATGATCTCTTTTTGATCGTTTGTGAGCTCCTTTGGACCTTGTATTTCATCAATACTCTCACTGACGAGCATTCGGATGTTTCCTCGATGAAGTGTGGTGAATAGAGGTTCGCATAAAGCGTTATGCTCTGCAACGTGTCTGGAATTTAATCTGAAAAGGTAATATGAAAGGTAACGAAAACTAGGTTCTGAGAGGCAAAACAACGCATGAGAAGCCATATCGCATAATATAATAAAAAGAAGTGTCAAACAAATTGATGATATTGTTTTTTTCAATGGAGGGATAATTATTCTGCGATACAATAAGAAGAAAATGAATGAAAAAACGATGAAAAACAAATTCTTATATTCTATCGAGTTGATGGTAGATTTTATTACTAATGGATCTAATATGGATGTACTTTGTTTAATTGCAGACAAAGTTATATAGTTATTAAAAAAATGAGAATAAATAATATTGATTATTGCCCATATACACGTAATGAAGAAAGTAATAGCAGTAGCAGACTTCGTGTTTCCCCATGATAATAAGCATGCAAAGAGATAGATAATGCTAGTATCAAAGACTACACCAAGTAAAATGTCAAAAAACGATGTGCTATCAAGTGGCAATTCTAGCATATTAGACGATATTATACAATAGTGCATATATACCAAATTAATACTACTCATAATAATTAGGAGAGTATATTGTTTTGATATAAGTACTTTGATATTTTGATATATATATTTCATAATAAAAATCACTACTGTCCGGTTAAATTTCACCAAAGCGAAAGTTGGCGGTCATCTTCCGGATTTTGATTAATATTTGGTTTGTCAAAAAGTTCATTCAGCGGAGT
>CADCAG010000014.1 GCA_902799355.1 uncultured Bacteroidales bacterium | reverse complement strand
TCATGAGAATCCTTCCATTGGAATTATTCTCTGCAAGGACAGAGATTCAAAAACGGTGGAGTTCGCATTCCGAGACATCAACAAGCCAATGGGTGTAGCCACCTATCGCACGTCTTCAGAGTTACCCAAGGAATACCAAGGTATACTTCCTGAACCAGAGGAGTTGAGAAAACTCATGTGAGCGTACCCAATGTGTGCGATACATCACAGATATTGGGTAATAGGACGTAGCCTAATACGCACCTTTCTGGCAGGTGCCATATAAGATGCCGCAATCTGCATAGAGAGCGAAGAGCAAGCTCAGAACAAAAAGATGTGAATAGTTTTGGTTCATTCCAAAAGAATGATTACCTTTGAGACTGCGTCTCGAAGTTCTTGGACAAGCCAAGCGAACGAGTTCGAGTTCTCTCGTTCGAAAATACTCAAATAAAATTGGTATTTTGCTCACTTATTCGTAACTTTGCAATATGGAATGGGAAATAATACATATCGACGAGACAGATTCGACTAACCGCTGGCTGAAGAGCCAACAGCTAACAGCTAATAGCCAGAAGGCCATAGCCGTCTGCGCTGAATACCAGACAGCAGGACGTGGCTGCGGCACCAACCGTTGGGAGTCGGAGCGTGGCAAGAATCTTCTGTTCTCGCTATTGCTGCACCCAGAACAAATACACGCTTCCAAACAGTTTCATATCTCGATGGCTATCTCGCTGGCCATCACTGAGGCTTTAGGACAATATATCGGTAACCTTAGCATCAAGTGGCCCAACGACATCTATTGGAAAAACGGCAAGCTGGCAGGCATACTGATAGAGAACACGCTGCAGGGTACGATGATCAAGGACTGCATCATCGGCGTAGGACTGAACGTCAACCAGCAGCATTTTCGTAGCGACGCCCCTAACCCAGTGTCATTATGGCAGATTTGCGAACGAGAGACAGACCGTGAAAAACTCCTGCACGATATACTGAATTGCTTAGACCACTATCTGTATCACGACATCAAACAGAAGTACTGCGCCATGCTCTACAGGCGGCAGGGATTCCATCCATATACCGACAAGAACGGTGCCTTCATGGCTGAAATAATGGACGTAGCGGACGACGGCCACCTGCTGTTGCGCGATGACAACGGAAAGGAGCACCGCTATGCCTTCAAGGAAGTGCAGTTCATTATTTAGCGAAGCCTCGAAACTTCGAAACATCGACAATTGATTATGGCAGAAGATCATTTTGAAGTAAGAAAAGAAGGCCCTGTGCTGACAGTGGTGCTGGGCGCTAATCTGTCAGTTGTCAATGCCCCTGCACTGACGGACGAGATCAACTTATATAAGGGGCAGGATATAGAAAAACTGGTGTTCGACCTTGTCGGCATTATCCCATACATCACCTTTGTAACTAACCCGTAAACCCATCAACATCATGGAACAGCAAAATAAAGATGAGCAATATATGCGCAAGGCTCTGGACGAGGCCCAGCAGGCATTCGACGAGGGCGAGATACCCATCGGAGCGGTAGTAGTCTGCCAAGACCGCATCATAGCACGCGCCCACAACCTTACAGAGACGCTACACGACGTGACGGCCCATGCCGAGATGCAGGCCATCACCGCTGCCGCCAACGAGCTGGGCGGCAAGTACCTCACTGACTGCACCCTCTACGTCACCGTAGAGCCGTGCACCATGTGTGCCGGAGCCCTGGGATGGAGCCAGATACCCCGCATTGTCTATGGCTGTCGCGACGAGAAGCGCGGCTATACCGACTATGCGCCCCATGCCCTACACCCCAAATGCCAAGTCACGGGCGGCATACTGGAAGACGAATGCCGCCAACTGATGCAGGATTTCTTCAAGGGTAAGCGATAATTTATCAAACTTTTGATAATCATATTTTTGATAATTACAGAAAAATGATTATCTTTGCAGACGTAAACAACAATATCCATTATATGAAGAATCCGTTTGTCACAAAAGGTTATGCAGGTCCTGATTATTTTTGTGATCGTGTAAAAGAGACCAAAAACCTGGTAAAGATGCTTACCAATGAGAATAACATGGCACTTATCTCACCAAGAAGATTGGGTAAAACAGACCTGATTCATCATTGTTTTGTACAACCCGAGATAAAAGACGCATACTACACTTTTATCATCGATATTTATGCCACTAACTCTTTGGCAGATTTCGTTGAGGTATTCGGCAGAGCTATCTTTGAGGAGCTGAAACCGTTAGGAAGAAAAGTGTGGGAACACTTTTTCAATAGTATAAAATCTGTTCAACAGCAAATATCTTTTGATATTAACGGAAATCCAGTATGGGGCATTGGCCTCGGGAACTATATCAATCCTGCTACCACTCTCGAAGAAATCTTTAAGTATTTGAGCACAGCAGACAAGCCTTGTCTGGTTGCCATTGATGAGTTTCAGAAGATTACAGATTATCCGAATGGACAGAATGTCGAAGCAGCACTAAGGACCCACATACAACAGTGTCCCAATGCCACATTCCTCTTTTGCGGCTCAAAACGTCACTTGATGACAGAAATATTTCTTTCACCCTCACGCCCGTTCTATCAATCAGTAGTTACAATGGGGCTAGATGCCATCTCAGAAGACAAGTACTCCACCTTTGCCGTTAACCAGTTCGAAGCTTTCGGCAAATCACTTGATGTGGATGTCGTAAAGCAAGTTTACCAAAGATTCGACGGTGTTACGGCCTATCTGCAAAGGGTGATGAATGTATTGTTTATGAATACGCCGAATAGCGGGCGCTGCACTACCGACATGATTGAGGATGCCATTGACTTTATCATTAATCTCAATACAGAACATTATGAAATGCTCTTTAGCCAGATGTCTGAGAAACAGCGCATCACTTTTTTGGCAATAGCACAAGAGAAACGAGCAAAAAACATCACTAGTAGCCAGTTTGTACGTAAGCACCGCCTTATTTCTTCTAGTTCCGTCGTCTCAGCCGTTAGGGGATTAATAGAGAAAGATTTTATCACTTGCGATCATAACGAGTATTATGTCTACGACTACTTCTTTCCTATTTGGATGAAGAAGAAGGGATATATTGTCTGAGAAAAACAAAGCTAATACACATACAGCATAAACTAAAAAGCGAAGCTGACATTCGTAATGTCAGCTATTTTTATTTGCGTGTTTTAACGAAAAAATTCTCCAAGGAATTTTTGCCGATTTTCTAGACGAACCTGCACAACACACAATAACTCGTTATGTATAAAAGGGTTATACTGCGTAAGTATAAATATATTCCACAGCCTAACCTGCACAAATGACCGAATTTTGATGGTTTAATTGGCAATTTTCAGCGTAACACACTGAAAACAAGGTTGTTTGGAAATAGTTCTACTATCCCAAACACTTTGTTTGCAGCCTAAAACAGTTTGTTTTATGGGTAAAACACTTTGTTTGGGGCCTGAAACAATAATGCAAACACTTTTCTGGATTCTTGTTATTAGTGACTGTTTTGTCCGAAAAACAGAAAATTTGTGCAGGTTAGGCTGTGGAATGTTATTAAACATGCACGCCTCTCAGCCCTTTATTTATCGGCATTACAGAGAAGTCGTGCAGGTTCATTGACAATTTCAACAATTTTTCTCAGAAAATTTTTCGTGCAGGGCTGCACAGGTCAGACTACAATGTGACTAGACAAAAAACGGGAGGCAATGCCTGACGGCATGCCTCCCGAATGGATTTGTTATTGTAGGAATGGATTATTTCGCCATCTCTTCAATCTTAAGAGCACTCTTTGGCTGGAAGCGAGAAGGAATCTGATAGTGCTTGAAAGCCTGCTTCAGTCCCTTGTTCTTCTTGACAGCCTTGGGAGCTGCTGCAGGAGCATCCAGTACGAAGGTTTCGCTAACGAGACCGAAACCACCGCCTGCTGCAGGAATATAGTATGCTCCGCAGAATTCGAAAGTCTTGCTCTCTTCATTATATTCACCAAGATACTCAGTATATGAAGGGTTGTAAGCCTCCAAGTCAATGAAGTAAACATCACCATAATTCTCGTAGGCCTCACCAGTGTACTGGTAGAAGCGAATCTTACCGTCCTTAGCGCTCAAGGTGAACTTCAGGCCGTCTTCAGACATAGCCCATGGCTTAATAATGTAGTTCTCAGGAAGTTCATTACACTGGAAGAGCGTTGCATTCTCCGATCCTTCATAGTAGCTACCGCCAGTTTGAGACAAAGCCTCAACACCATAGGTGTATACGCCAGTACCGACCTCAGACCAAGACAGGTTTGCCAAAGTCTCAACAGCTGTGCCATACTCGACGTCACCCTTCTTGTTCTGGAAGGTAATCTTCAAGTTGACAACTGCAGCAGTGAAGGAAGAGCCACCAGCACCAATAGCGCCATAGACATCTGCACCAACAGCCTGAATGCCCAAAGGCTGGCTTTCATAGCCCTCAATTACCTTAACTTCGCCATCCTTCACACCGAATACGATGTCGTAGCCCTCAGCATAGGCATCCTTAATCAAATATGGAGTACCATAAAGCTCAGCAAAGCGGTCGTAGCAACCAGGGTTCTCAGCCTCTACATCAGCCTTGGCAACACCCTTGTAGAGCGTAACACCCTCGGTAGTAGTTCCTAACTGTTCAGAGATGTAAGCACCAGCGAACACCTTCTCCCAATTATAGTCTTCAACAGTAGCGGTATACAGTGGAGTATAGCCAGGGAAGGTAATAACAACGATACCATTGCTCTGTGATTGATTCCATCCACCTACGCCATCCATGTAATAGTATGGAGCAAACTGCACCTGACCAGGAGTCTTGCCATCAGCCTGATAGCTCAATACCTTATTGTAACTCCATGAAGCCTCGTCAGCAGTAGACTTCATTGACTTAGGATGATAGCACTTCACAGGCGCATTATAAGTTGAGTTGGTAAAGCCCAAGTTATATGTATTATAGTCAACCAAATCGTTACCCTTGACAGTGACAGGAGCATCATACACATCCTCAGAAACGACATCACCAGGCTTCAGCACAGTGAACACAATCTTGTCAGGCTGTAAACCATTCATCCAAGGGGCATCTTCTGGATAATCCTCCAAATCTTGTGCGAGGATGTCGTCCAAAGGCTTGATGATACGGAAGACTGATGGTTTATCATCACGCTGCTGAATCTCCACATTAGCAGCATAACTCAAATAGAAGCCTTCAGCAATAGTACCCATACCCAGCGAGTTCCACTTTACGCGAGTCAGGCTCAGTGTATAGGAAATACCCTTAGAGTACTTAGATACCAAAGCAGGATCCTTCAATGTCAACTGCAAAGCATAGGGAGTACCAATTTCAGCATTGGGGAAATTGATAACAAACTCAGCTTCGTCAGCGCCATCAGCGAAAGAGGCCTTACCGACTTCGAATACGTTATCAGTATTCTTCACAACCTCGAAGGGAACCTCAAGCGCACCTGAGGTATTCTTACGCTTTACCTTGATCTTAGCCTGAGTAGCCTCCGTTGGGTCAAGCTCAATCACGGAATCAGTGGTACTGAAGTAGATGTTAGCATAGTCGCTTGTAGCATCCCATGAACCACGTCCATCATATTCGTACTTATCTGAGCAGGATACAGCCGTCAGAGCGACAACACCTGCCAAAAGCGAATAGGCATATTTAAAAATATTCTTCATAATTTCTCGTTATTTTCAGTTATTATTATGAATCTCCTATTTGCCAGGAGCGAAGGTTCCAACAGGTGTAGGACCAACGACAGTCTGAGTAGGATTAGGATTGTTCTTACCTTCAAGAGCAACGTTTGACTGTACCTCAGTCTGAGGAATGACGAGTGTCCAAGTAGGCTTAATGCCCTTACAGTTAATCTTGTAGTCGTCAGTAGGAGCGTTAGTGCCCTCGTAGTTCTGGATTACATCAGGCTGCAGACGCTTAGCTGATGGGAAGGCCCATCCTTCACCCCAACCTTCGATACGCATCTGAGTGAGTACCTCCAGCTGGAAGGCGCGCAGGTCAGAACCAGTGTAGTTGTAAGAAGCGTCACGATAAGACTGCATGAAGTTGTTAAGCAGGGTAACACCTGCAGCAACGCCCTCAGAAGCAGCGACAGCCTCAGCCTCGATAAGGTAAAGCTCCTCAATACGCATAACAGGAACGTCAGAAGCGCCACCAATACTGTAAGTCTCGTAGTCACCGTCAATACAGCGGAACTTGATAGCAGCATAGTCAGGAGCTGCTTCTACCCAAGCCTTGTCACGGCTAGTCTTATAGTCTGCATAGTCATACTTCTTAGGATTCAGGAACCAACCCTTACGATAGTCAGTCTCACCGATGTGATCGTAGAGTGACTTATCAATACAAGGCTGCGTCAGAGAAGCATAACCCCAGTCAGCCTCACAAGACATCCATCCTACGAAGTTACACAGGTTACCCATATTCTCAGCATCGTAGTGAACATACCACAACCAACCAGCAGTAGCCTTAGAGAAGGCAGACTTCTCGTCCAGCAGTTCAGCCTTGGTCATGGGCTTTGCACCATTGGCGGTAGCCTCATCGATACCCATACGAGCATACTTGGCAGCGTTTGCGTAGTCGTTGTTCAGCAGATAAACCTTAGCCTTCAGACCATATACAACAGCCAGAGTAGGAGCCAGACGGTTGGCAGATTCATAGTCAGCCAGACACTTCTCAGCCTTGTCAAGATCAGAGAGGATGAAAGCAATCATCTCGTCGTGTGGAACACGAGGATTGTTCTTAGCCTGCTCAGCAGTAGTAGACTCCAGTACGAAAGGTACGGTGAGACCCTTAACAGCTGAAACGTTGGTGTAGATATTCTCTACTGGCTCGTAGAGAGAGGTCAGCAGATAGTACTCATAAGCACGGCAAGCGTAAGCCATACCTGCATAAGCCTTCTGAGCAGGAGCTGCAGTCTCAATGTCAACCACGCTAATCACGTCATTGGCAGACTTAACGAACTTATACAGCGTGAACCAGGGAATGTATGAGAAATCCGTGGTCTCGTCGATGTTCTGAACCGTATTGTAACGGCGATACCAGTCGTAACCTACGTTGTCAGAGATACCAGGATACATGTCACCCAGCAACTCGGTCTGGATAATCATCATGGCAGGAAGAGCCATATCAATCTCCGTAACCTGCTCGTCATAGACCAGATATCCCTTTGACATCTGTGAAGAAATACCATTCACAGCACCTTCCAATGCACTTGCAGACTGAGAGACCATTTCTGCGGTAGCCTTAGAGCTCTCAGGGAAAGTCTCCTCGATACATCCTGTCAAAGCAAAAGCAGCAGTCAGGGCCAGTGCTGAATATACTTTATTAATCTTTTTCATATCTATTCGTTTTTTCTTTCGTTTAGAATGTAATCGTAGCACCAATTGAGAATGATCTCATAGGAGAGTAGCGGGTAGCATTAGTCGTGTTGGTATACGACTGACGTGGGTCGAAGCCCTTACGCTTCGAGAAGTAAGCTACATTCTCGCAAGTGAGGTAAAGACGCAGTTTCTCGATCATAGCCTTACGAGTCAGCTTGGCAGGGAAGGTATAACCAAAGTTGATGTTCTCAATGTTCAGGTAGCTTGCATCAGTCAGGAAACGTGTAGAAGCTGAAGCTGAATAGAGGTCGTTGAACATAAAGCGGGGAACATCAGTAGAAATATTAGTAGATGTCCATGCGTTGAGAACATCCTCATGAATCTGATAACCAGCATGGGTAGAGCTAGGAGAAGCCATGAAGGTAGCATAAGTACCATCGTACTGCTTGCCACCCAACTGATAAGAACAGTTGATTGAGAAGTCGAAGCCATAAGCCTCAATAGAAGTACCGAAACCACCGTATACAGGAGGAACGGTGCTCTCGCCTGTCATATAGTAGTCAGCCTCAGAATACTTCTTGGTGGTCTCACGACCTGTCCAATTACCATTCTCGTCGAAGACATTTTTATACCACATTGACTGACCATCAGTGGGGTCAACACCAGCGTACTCTTTCAGGTACCAAGTATAAATTGACTGATCCTCAGTGATGTAGAAGTTGTAGTCAGGATCTGCATATCCTTTGTGAGCAGTACCGTCTGCACCATAAACTGTAGAAACCTTCTTGTCATCAGCCAACTTGGTGATGCGGTTCTTCAGTGTAGCGAAGTTTAAGTGGATATTCCAGTTGATGTTCTTGGTCTTAATGGCGTTGTAGTTCAGATCGAGCTCAATACCAGTGTTGTACATGTCACCAACGTTGTCATAGTAGCGTGAGTAACCCAGTGAAGGGGCAACTGAGAACGAGAACAACATGTCAGAGGTCTTACGATAATAATACTCGAACGAACCGCTCAACTTATTGAACAACTGGAACTCGAAGCCCATGTTGAAGTTGGTAGTGGTCTCCCAAGTGATATTCTTAGAACCCTTCTCACTGAAAGCAGTACCAATGTTACCAGAAGAGTTGCTGATATCATAAGTATCTGTGTAGAAGTAAGAGTTCAGCTCAGTATCATTGTAGATGTTATCATTACCCTGTGAACCGATAGAAGCCTTAAGCTTCAGCTCGTTAATCCAAGAAGCCTTGAACCACTTCTCCTTGTTCATCAACCAGGCAGCACCCAGTGACCAGAACGTACCCCAACGGTGATCGGGATGGAAACGTGAAGAAGCATCACGACGAATAGAAGCAGAACCGAAGTAACGAGCATCGTAGTCATACTGTGCACGAGCGAACCAACCTTCGTTGTTATAGCGCTCCTTATAAGAGGTAGCACTCTGACCATCAACGACAGCACCACCAAGTTCCTTATTGTCCTGAGAGAACATCTTAGACTTGCTAGCATACAACAGAGAATAGGTGCGGTCGAAATACTCGTGACCAGCCATCAGGTTAATATTGTGAACCTCACCCAGTGTAGTGGTGTAGTTCAGAATCTGCTGAAGGTTGTAGTCATAAGAGCGAGTATGGTATTTCTCTACCGTACCACCCGTGGTATCAAACTGTCCATAGTAGGGGTTGTAGACACGAGTAATGCGAGTCTCATCAACATTAGCAGTAGCGTTGGCAGTGAATACCAAGCCTGGCAGAATGGTGATATCAGCAAAGCCGTTAGCTGTGAAGGCGTTACCCTCGTTATTACGAGTGTTCAGACGAACATCCTGTACAGGGTTAGCATCACCGATGAACGGACGAGTCAGACCAGGATCGTCATAGGTTGAGGTAGAACCTGTACCATAGTCCATAATCTTGTTTCCGTACTGGTCAACCTTGATGTTGCCCTGTCCATCACGTACCCAGAGAGGATAGATAGGAGCAATCTGGCTAGTGAAAGCCCAGATGTTACCAGTAGAAGTGCTAGTACCATTGTTACCCAGGGCGTTGCTGTTAAAGTGAGTATATGACATGTTACCACCAACCTTCAGCCACTTCCTGGCCTGATAGTCAGCACGCAGACGACCAGTAAAGCGCTTGTAGTCAGAGTTCTCTGTAATACCCTGGTTATCCAGATAACCTAATGAGGCATAGAAATTGGCCTTTTCGCTAGAAGCGCTGACAGAGAGGTTGTACTCCTGACGAATACCAGTACGAGTACCTGCATCCTCCCAGTCATCAGGAGTAATCAGATAATCATTACCTTTATAGTTAATCACGCGACCCAGCGTAGCATTGGGATTCAGCTTGCCATCCTGACCAATCAGATACTGGTCCTCAGGATAAGTCCAGATGTTATATCCCAGACCGCCCTGAGCAGCAGGGCCGAACAGGTTCTCGTTAGCTTTCTGCCAAGCATCAACAGCAGAATAGCCGTTGTTCAGATAGTAGTCACGAACAGCGCCATACTGCATCTCATAGTACTTTTCAGGGCTATTAATGGTATTATAGTGCTGCAAGGCACGGGTATTCCAACCATACTTAGCATCGAGGGTCACTTTAGCCTCACCGAACTTAGCCTTCTTGGTGGTAATCATGATAACACCATTGGCACCACGAGCACCATATAGAGCATTAGAGGCAGCATCCTTCAAGACAGTCATCGACTCAACGTCATTGGGGTTCAGATTGCCGAGGTCACCGCTATAAGGAGCACCGTCTACAATAATCAAGGGATCCTTACCTGCGTTCAGAGAACCAAAACCACGAATACGAATGGTTGATGTCTCACCAGGAGCACCAGATGTTGATGTCAGCTGAAGACCAGGAACAGCACCTGCTAGTGCATTGGTAACACTGGTAACCTGAGACTGAGACAATTCAGCAGCACCTACGACCTTGGCAGATCCAGTAAATGCAGATTTCTTGGCGGTACCGAAAGCCACAACAATCACCTCGTCGAGGGCCTTGCTATCGCTGGTCAGCATAATCTTCATGTTCTGACGTGCACTAACCTCGATGGGCTCCATACCTACATAAGTAATGCGCAGGGTAGACTTGCCAGCGGGAACCGTCAGCGAGAACTGACCATCTGCATCGGTAACAGTACCTGTCTGTGTTCCTACGACAAGAACAGTAGCACCAACAACGGGCTGACCGTCTTCCTGAGAAGTAACAGTACCATTAACCTTCGTTTGTGAGAACGCAGCTCCGACAACAAGGAGCAACATTGTCATCAACATTGTTAATTTTTTCATAAGCACTCTCAAAAAAAATAAATATTATTATTAGTGATTTCTGTTACGTGTATTAAACAAGTGTGTCAACCATTTTTTGGAGAAACACGGCCGCAAAGGTAATACTTAAATTTGTTAAAACCAAATAAAATTGTAAAAAATGCATCTTTTTGCTCCAAATATTGATGTTTCATCCGTAAAATGTAAACAAAAACGCATCTTTTCCTACCATTATGACACCATATAAAGATGTACCATCTTATTCACGAGTTATCATGCCACCTACCAACGACAAAACGAACACGGAAAGCTCACAATTTACAACAAAATGGAACAAAAAACAGCAAAACAGTTAAAAAATGAGGCAGAAATGCATATTTTTTAAAATAATATTTGCTAAAATTGCGCAAAAGTATTACCTTTGCACCTTGCAAATAAATTCCCTTGTCGGTACATAGCCAAAAACTGGCATCGGGCTAGGTAGTATTTTAAATAAGTACACGTACATTATTAATAGGTATGGTTCAGCCTGACACTTAACCAGATGAAAGGCTCCATCACAAAAATGAAACAACAATTAAACACAAATAGTAAAATTTATCTATGAAGAAAAGACTGACAATGTTTCTCGCCTGTCTCTTCATGAGTCTCGGCATGGCGATTGCCCAGCAGAAGATTACAGGTACTGTCCTTGAAGACAATGGTGAGCCGTGTATCGGTGCCACCGTTATGATTCAAGGCTCAAAACAGGGAACAAAGACCGACCTTGATGGCCACTTCACCATCAATGTGCCAGAAGGCAAGAAGCTTGTGATAAGCTATGTCGGTATGGTTTCACAGACCGTAAAGGCCAAGAATGGCATGAAAGTCACACTGCAGGCCGATGCTACCCAGCTGCAAGAAGTTGTAGCCGTGGGTATGATGAAGCAGGACAAGCGTCTCTTCACTGGTGCCTCATCGAAAGTGGATGCCGACAAGGCTAAGCTGGCAGGTATGGCTGACGTTAGCCGTTCACTGGAAGGCCGTGTGGCAGGTGTTCAGGTAACAAACGTTTCTGGATCATTCGGTGCAGCACCGAAGATTCGTGTTCGTGGTGCTACGTCCATCTACGGTAACTCTAAGCCACTGTGGGTGATTGACGGTGTGATCTACGAGGACAACGTAGACGTAAGTGCTGACGAGCTGGCATCAGGTGATGCCAAGACACTGATTTCCAGTGCCGTAGCAGGTTTGAACTCTGATGATATTGAGTCGTTCACCATTCTGAAGGATGGTAGTGCCACCTCTATCTATGGTGCCCGTGCTATGGCTGGTGTGATCGTTATCACCACCAAGAAGGGTGGCAAAGGCCGCGCTTCTGTTAACTATACTGGTGAGTTCTCTACCCGCATGAAGCCCAGCTATCGTGACTATAACATCATGAACTCTCAGGAGATGATGGGTGTCTACAAGGAGATGGCCGATAAGGGTTGGTTGTCACTGGAGAACCTGGTGAATGCCAAGAACACTGGCGTCTATGGCTATATGTTCCAGCAGCTGCGCAAGTATGATCCTGCAACTGGAACTTATGGCTTGGAGAACACTGAGGCTTCTCGTAACCGCTATTTGCAGGATGCCGAGTTCCGCAACACAGACTGGTTTGACCTGCTCTTCACCAACAGCGTTCAGCAGAACCATTCTGTCAGCATCTCTGGTGGTACAGACCGCATGCAGGCATACTTCTCTATGTCATTGATGCATGACCCCGGCTATTACGTAAATCGCAATAAGGTAGACCGTTACACATTTAATGGTAACATCTCTTACGATATTCTGAAGAACCTGACTGCTAAGCTGGCTGCCCAGGGTAGCCATCGTAATCAGGAGGCTCCTGGTTCACTGAACCAGACCACCGACGTGGTAACTGGTGCTGTAAACCGTGACTTCGATATCAACCCATTCAGTTTCGCGCTGAACACCAGCCGCTGTCTGGATCCTAACACGAAATATACCCGTTTCTATACTGGTTTCAACATCTTCGACGAGTTGAACTACAACTACATGGAGTACGACGTCAACGAGTTGATGTATCGTGCAGAGTTGGAGTGGAAGCCTATTCAGAAGATTACGCTGAACGGATTGATCTCTACCCGTATGAGTCATTCTCGCCGTCAGCACAACGTGATGGACAAGTCGAATCAGGCCAACGCTTATCGTGCCGGTGTAGATGCTACAGACGACAACTCTACCATCCGCGACAACAACCCACTGCTTTATACAGACCCCAGCAACGACAAGGCTCAGCCTGAGTCAGTATTGCCTAAGGGTGGTATCAAGTACCAGTATGACGACAACATGCGTTCAAACACCTACCGTTTCATGGCTGACTACCGTGACGTGTATGCAGAGAAGCACACGCTTAACGCTATGATCGGTACTGAGTACTCTTCAGTGAAGCGTACCACTACCAACTGGACTGGTTGGGGCTATATGTACGAGATGGGTGGTATTGTCTACACGCCCTACCTCTGGCTGAAGCAGGGTAACGAGGAGAACACCGACTATTTCGGTGAATACTCGACCACTACAAATACGTTGGCATACTATGGACAGCTCGTTTATAGCTTCGACAAGCGCTATACCATCAATGGTACATTCCGTTACGAGGGTACCAACCGCTTCGGTAAGGTACAGAACAGCCGCTGGTTGCCTACTTGGAACGTATCGGTGGCATACGATGTCACCAACGAGCCATTCATGAAGAATGTCAACTGGCTGTCACAGTTGAAGCTCCGTGGTAGCTACTCGCTGACTGCTGATACAGGTCCCTCTTGGGTTAACAATGCAGAGGTTATCTATAAGACCCGCAACGCTTGGCGTCCCTTCACTTCTGCCTCTGAGTCAGAGATTTACATCGACTATCTGGCTAACACCGAGCTGACTTTCGAGAAGAAGCACGAGTGGAACATTGGTGTTGACCTGAGCTTCCTGAACGATCGCATCGGTATTACCTTCGATACCTACTGGCGTAACAACTACGACCTGATTGGTTTGGTATACACACAGGGTGCTGGTGGCCAGACCTCTAAGTATGCTAACTTGGCCGACATGAGCTCACACGGTGTTGAGGTTGGTCTTTCTACCGTCAACGTACAGACTCCGAAGTTCAAGTGGACCACTGACTTCATCTACTCACTGGCCAAGAACGAGGTTACCTCGCTGGAGAACTCTTGTAATGCTTACTACCTCATCGTAGGACAGCACTCTTCTAACCCCTATATGATTCCTACATTGGAAGGCTATCCCGTACGTACCCTGTGGAGCTATCAGTTCGCTGGTCTGAACGAAGAGGGTCTGCCAATGGTTATCAACGAGAAGGGTGAGAAGACAATTGGTGACGTCAACATCCAGGAAACCAAGAACTTGGAGGACTTCCTCGTCTATGAGGGTCCACAGGATCCTACCTGGTATGGTTCACTGAGCAACACATTCACCTATACTGACAAGAAACTGGGTAAGCTGAGCCTTGACGTATTCATCACCTACTCTGGTGGTAACGTCGTACGTCTCGACCCTGTCTTCAGCTCTGGCTATAGCGACCTTTCTTCACTTCCTAAGGAGTTCAAGAACCGTTGGATGCAGGCTGGCGACGAGGCAAAGACAACGATTCCAACTATTGCATCTGTCAACCAGTTGGACCGTTACGGAAGCACAACACTGAGCACAGCCTACAATGTCTACAACTACTCTACCGAGCGCGTTGCCAAGGGTGACTTCGTTCGTCTGAAGGAGTTGGCACTGACTTACACATTCCCACAGAGTCTGCTGCAGAAGTCGAAGATTATCAACACTGCATCTATCAAGCTGTCTGCCACCAACCTCTGCCTGCTCTATGCTGACAAGAAGCTGAACGGTCAGGATCCAGAGTTCATCAACTCTGGTGGTGTGGCAACACCTATCTCTAAGCAGTTTACTGCTACCGTACGTCTGGGATTCTAATGTATAGTTAAGAGTAAGAATTTAGTAATAAGAAATAAGAGATATGAAGAAATATATATTCGGATTGTCAATGATGGCATTAGGCATGCTGTTCGCTTCATGTTCAGACAATCTGGACGAGCAGCCAGACAGCCGCTGGATTCATATTGACAGCAGCGACAAGGTAGCCAAACTGCTTACCTCAGGCTATCCCAGTTCAGTTCCTGCAGTTATCTGCGAGCTGATGGGTGACAACCTTGTCGACAACAATGTGGTGGTTCCCGCCACACACAACGATGCCTACAGTCTGTTCCATGAGGAAGCATACAAGTGGGAAGACATCAACAGTTACAGTACTTCAGAGGACGACACTCCCCTGGAGATCTGGGACAAGTACTACTTTGGCATCGCTACCGCCAACCACGCCATTCAGGCTATGAAAGAGATGAGTGCAGACCCTGCTCACGATCCTGAGCTGGCTCACTCATGGGGTGAGGCTCACATCATGCGTGCCTACTTCCACTTCGTACTCGTCAACGTCTTTGCCGAGGCCTATAAGGACGAGACCAAGAGCGCTGAAGACTGGGGTATTCCTTATGTAACTACCGTTGAGGAGGTGGTACGTGTTGACTACTCTAAGCCTGAGTATCGTAAGAAGGTTTCAGAGGTTTATGCCCTTATCGAGAAGGACATCAAGGAAGGTATCGACCTGATTGACGACTCTAAGTATACCGTACCAGCTTACCACTTCAACCGCAATGCAGCATACGCTTTTGCAGCCCGTTTCTATCTGTTCAAGCGTGACTATCAGAACTGTCTGAAGTATGCTGACATGGCACTGGGTGCTAACCCTGCAACATCACTGCGCAAGTGGGCTTCGATGAGTGCTAACACCATCAACTCCCTGCTCAATGACTATAACGACGAGAAGGCTCCCTGCAACTACCTGTTGCTGACCACCTACTCACTGCAGGACCGCATGCTCTCTGCCTGCCGCTATGCTATCAACAGCGGTGCTAAGAACGTGAAGGTAAAGATGGCTGGTACAGGTGATAATGCTACCGTCAATATCGCTGCCACGAAAGACCTCCTCTACGAGGGTGGTGGCCCGAACTGGAGCAGCCGAGTTCCCGCTTTTGACGGTAAGATCTACCGTTGGGGTGCCGGTTCAGAGTATGGTTCATGGCTTTTCCGCGTCTATGAGTACTTCGAGTACACCAACAAGATTGCTGGTATCGGCTACGTACATATCATCTATCAGCCATTCACTGCTGAGGAGACACTGCTCTGCCGTGCTGAGGCAAAGCTCTACTTAGGTGACAGAGCTGGAGCCATTCAGGATCTGGGCGCATGGACAGCCTCAAAGATGATTGATTCAGAGCTTACTCAGACCAATATCAACAATAAGTATAAAGGTACTGCTGACGACAACATCTTTGTCAACGACATGCATCCTGACAAGATGAGCTCAGAGTTCAAGGTTCTCACTGGCGATGACCTCAACGTACTGAACTGTATCCTCCACTTCCGTCGTATTGAGACCATGTTCGAGGGTATGCGCTGGTTCGACATCAAGCGCTACGGCATTACCGTTAAGCACGTCTATCGTGGTCCCCAGGACTATGACGCTACCTGCGACGTACTGGAATGGAACGACCCACGCCGCGTCATTCAGATTCCTTATAACGCCGTTGATGCCGGCTATCCCTCTAGCGACCGTGCCTTAGGCACCAATGACGGTAACGACATGCGTACATTAGGTTACTCAGTAGTTCAATAATCCAATAGCAAGACAAGATGAAAAAGCAATTATATATTCTGTGCATGGCAGTATCATTGCTGGCACTCGGTGCCTGCCGTGGCGAGGATGACTTCACTGAGTCTATCTTCAATACTGACATCGAGGTAGTCGATAAGAATGCTACTACAGCACAATTCGACCAGTGGCTGTACGACAATTTCCTGCAGCCCTACAATGTAGAGATACAGTACAAGTTCAACTTCACTGCCTCTGACATGAACTTCCAGCTCACCCCTGCTGAATATAACCGTTCGCAGTTGTTGGCTCACTTCATCCGCTACTTGTTCTACGATGTGTATACCAAGTATGCTGGTGACGACTTCATGAAGCGTTATGGCCCCCGTATGTTCCACTTCATTGGTTCTACAGGTTATAGCCCCACGACAGGTACTGAGGTACTGGGTACCGCATCAGGCGGTGTGAAGATCACGCTGTACAATGTTAATGAAATCAAGCCTTGGTCTGAGACCGTTGCATATGATGACAATGATATCGAGGTTCTTAACGAGCGCATCTTCCACACGATGCACCACGAGTTCTCTCATATCCTCCACCAGACCAAGTCATATCCTATCACCTTTGGACAGGTTACTTCAGGTTCTTACGACCCCATCGACTGGCACGAGCGTGACTCACTGACCACCCACCAGCTGGGCTACGTCACTCACTATGCTTCTTCTGCCAACTATGAGGACTTTGTAGAGACCCTCTCATGTACCATCACCGATACCGATGCTCGTTGGATGAACCGTATCATCAATGCCTGCTGTCCTGGTCTGCGTGCTGGCGACAAGGAGCGTGTCTATGAGTTGATTGACTCACTGGACATCAACGTAGATGCCGCTCAGGCACACTGGAACAACTTCACCATCTATACGGAAGAGGAATACGATGAGACTACGGGTGTCTATGAGGCTACAAACCGCATCGCACTGGACGTGTTCCGTAGCGCTGAGCAGGTGGTTAACAAGGAAAAGACAGCTTATGTCAACAAGTATCGCTACACCAAGCTGCAGAGTTTCACCTCTTTCCGCGACTTCCTCGCATGGGTACCTTATAAAACTGATGAGAATCTGGCTGGCATGAACGCCATCCTCAAGAAACTGGATATTGCCACCGAGTGGTATACCGACCGTTGGGGACTGCACTTGTTTGAGTTGCGCAAGGAGGTTAAGAGCCGCCAGAACGCTATCAACACCTATCTGCATTCTGACCAGGTGGTCATCTACGACATGAAGTAAGATTGATAATGATAATTGAATAAACGACTGATATATGAAAAAGATACATCTCAATAAATTCCTCCTTGCAGGTATGGTATGCTGCGGCATTGCCTCACTGTTTACCTCCTGCCGTTTTGAGGAAGACGACTACTTCGATGAGAGTGCATCGCTGCGTGTAGAACATGCCATCGATCAGGTTCGCGACAACCTCAGTTCTGCTGAGAACGGATGGGTGATGCAGTACTTCTGTGGCACCGGTGTGGCACATTTCGAAGGTTTCAACCTCTTTGCCAAATTCGACAAGAACGGTAAGGTGACTATTGCAGGAAACCACCGTTTCCTTCGCGACGGCAACGCCAACAAGTACACAGAGGCCAACAGCCTCTACAGCCTGTTGCTGGAAGACGGTCCTGTATTGGCTTTCAACACCTGGAACGATGTACTTACTCCTTTCGTTGACCCCGTAGCCTACTATGCTGCTCCTAACTCATTGGTGAAGGACGGTGAAGGTATGCAGGGCGACCACAACTTCGTCGTGATGTCTAACAACGACAACGAGATTATTCTGCGCGGTGAGCGCCACTCTGCCGAGGTTCGCCTCGTCAAGTGCGACCGCTCATGGGCAGACTACATCGCTGACACTGAGACCATGAAGAATAGCTTCACGAACTCAAGCATCAACGAATATTACGTTATCAACAACAATAACGATACCCTCTATTTCTCTGGTCTGCGCAACGGCCGTTTCCGCTATACAGAGGATTTGGTAAAAGGTGTGAAGCTCGACTCACTGTCATGCGTCTTTACGCCCAACGGTTTCCGTACGGAGCATACTGACAGCATTGGTAGCTGCAAATTCCATGAGTTCAAGATGGCTGAGGACAAGACCTGCCTGAAGAACGAGGACGGTAGCGTCAAGGTGATTGGTCGCTGGGATGCCTTTATCGTCAATCATACAGCTATCTGGAAAATGGATGCTGAGCAGTTCACTCCTGAACAGGCCGCTTTGTTCACCCAGATTGATGCTGAGTTGAAGAAGCATAACAACACATGGAGCTTAGAGAGTATTGGTATTGGTAAGTCAAGCGGTAGCAGTTCAGTCATAGGATTAGTACTTACATTCTATACTAATACCGCTAAAAGTAAAACCAACACTGCAGGTCTTGCTTTGACAATGACCCGTCCATACTATGGTCATATGACAATCGACTGCCCAGAAAATGCCAAGACCGATAAGAACATGGATACCATCAAGAAGAAGGCCACCGAAATTGAGCAGCTTTGCCGCGACTTTGCCGCACTGCTTAAAGGTACTTACGGCATAAGCGCTAATGACTACTTCTTGCCCACTACCGCAACATTCGATCCTGTACAGGGAGGAACGAAATTTAAGTTGAATTAAATATTTTAGTACTAACAAAAAAAGTAAATGATTATGAAGAAAATTTTACTTTTCGCTGCCGCTGCAGTAATCGCAGTTTCAGCAAATGCGCAGCTTGTTAAGAAACAGGCTGCTGGTAAGCCCATGGCTCAGCAACAGGTTTCTCAGAAGGCTACTATGGCCAAAAAGTTTGAGATAGCTGGTGCTAAGGCAGGTGCTGTCGCTGTTGAGAACAAATTAGACCGTAAGGCTAAAATGTCTCTCAACGTAAAAGATGTTAAGCCCGTAAATCAGCAGTTCAAGGCCGTTCGTCGTGCTGCCGAAGTACAGCCTACTTACGAAGGCTATGGTATTTCACGTAGTTCTGGTGATTCTGAGACATGGACAATGAATGCTACTACTGTAACATTGAAAGACGAGAGTACAGCAGTTGCTCTTCAGGATATTATTCCTAATCCTTTTGGATTCGACCACACCTATGCATTATACACCGCTCAGAACGGAAGCGTAGTCGTTGAACCTACATTGATTGCTTCTTTTACTCAGGAAGGAACAACCTATTACCTCTTCCTCGAATCAGCCACCTCGAATGACGGTAAGATTACATTCCCACTGGACGATGCCGGTCACATCACTGGTTCTTACGACATCATCTACAGCATTTATCCAAATGAAACATACAACGTTAACGAGTGGTTGGCTACCTATGACGGCTACTCTAATGTCAAGTACAACCTGCCTGGTGAGGACGCTGTTCCAGAGGTAAGTTTTGAGCCCAACAACTTGATTCTCTTCGCTGGTCTTGGTCTGAATGGTTATTCATTCACAAACAATCTGGCAATGACTGGTGCTTTTGCTACCACTAATTTCTATAACCTGACTAGCGACAAGGCTACTGCATGGGACTGGAAGGCTTTTGATGCAACCAGTGAGGAAGAAACTGTTTACGCTTCTGGAACAGACTTGGACTTCGGTCTGAATATGACCGATGGTATCGTTTACAATGTTCAGTTAACTGCTACCAACAATACCGTTAGCAGCGACCCATTCACCTTTGGTATTGGTAAGTATGTCGATGAGCAGACCGGAGCTCCACACTATGAGGAATGCTACCTCTATGCTGGTCAAACAGAGAGCAGTTTCATACTCAACGAAGAGACGCCTGCCATTATTACGCGTCAGGATCCCGATGGTGACTTGACATTCTACACCAACTGGGCTACACCTGACATTTATACCAAGACGTCAATGAGCAAGATTTACTGCTATCACGAAAAGCCAGCTTCTCCTCTGTATATCGAGGGTATATCATTGCCAATGGTTAGCTTCAACGTTGCCGATCCTGCAGCTTTCACACTGCATGTAAAAATCTGCAAGCTCGAATGGCCGAATGGCAGAAGCAGCAAACCTGCACTTGGTGAGGTATTGGCAGAGGCAGATGCTACCGCAGAGAGCATCAACGACCAATTCGATGCTGGCCTTACCGCCGTTGAGTTCACAGAACTCTACAAACAGAGTGAGGATGGTTTGGATGAAGAACTTCCCTACCTGTTCCTTGATGACGAATTCATGATTGTTATTGAGGGTTGGGACAATGGCACCTTCTCTGGTGTACTGGGCTGTCAGGACGCACCTTTAAACAATGCGAGAACATCTACTTGGTTTGAGAAGACTGGCGAGGAAGGTTCTATGTACGCTTATACAACGTGGAAGACCTCTCTGTTTGTTGGTCTGCTGGGTGCAACCTATGGATACCTCAATACCGAAGACGATACAAACATCACTATTCCTACTGAGGGTGGTGAGGCTGCTATCAATGTTGAGGCTATGCTGCGTAGCGTTGATGCTGAGTCAGGTGCTCCTACCTATCGTCTCTTCATCGATGAGGTCATTTCTGATTCTGAACTTGACGATGAAACAGGTCTGCCCACTTGGCTGCAGATTGGTATCGGAAACGTTAACGAGAGCGGTACAGAGTTCACTATTGTCTTCGCTGCAGACGCTCTGCCTACAGGTATTGAAGGTCGTCAGGCAACCATCGTCTTCATGCAGGAAGGTGCTAAGTTAGAGGTAACAGTTACACAGGGTAAGGCTACTGGTGTCAACGTAACCACCAAGACTGTGAAGACTTCTAACGCTGCTATGTTCAACCTCGCTGGTCAGCGTGTGAACAAGAACTTCAAGGGTCTCGTTGTTAAGGACGGTCAGAAATTCATGAACAAGTAATCATCTTTAAGATATTACATACTTCTACAATCGGGAGAGCCACCACGGTTCTCCCGATTTTTCTTTTTCTAGAAAATGTAGAAATGCGGTAAGTATGAGCAATTTATCTGAATATCATTTGCATATCTCATGAATATTGATTACCTTTGTAGCCCATATACTAACACGAAACACAACATCAAACAAATGAAAAGATTATCAACAGCAATCTTGATGCTGACCATCATGACGATCAGCATGATGGCAGTACCTGCCCACAAAAAGCCCATTCAGGTTACACAGCCCGATGGAACGACGGTAACCATCAAGCTGCATGGTGACGAGTGGATGCACTTCAACACCACTGCAGATGGCTATAGTGTGGTAAAGAACCTGCAGGGATATTATGTATATGCCGAAAAGAAAAACGGTGAACTGAAAGCCACACAGATGGTGGCTCACGATGCAGACCGTCGTAGCGCCGCAGAGCAGAGCTATCTGGCAGGCGTAAAAAAGTATCAGGTCCCAGAAATGTCTGAAGAATTTGCTGCTACCAAGAAAATAGTAGACCAGCAACAGCGAGAAACATTAGCCAAGCGCAGAGCTGCCAGCCCAAAAGCAGCACAGTACAACTATAGCAACTTTAAAGGGCTGATTATTTTGGTGCAGTTTAACGACAAGTCGTTCTCACGCGAGGACTATCCCACGATTGCCAACAACATGGTGAACCAAGAGAATTTTAGTGGTTTCGACAATCAGGTCTGGACGGGAAGCGTACGTGACTACTTCTCTGACAACTCGAAGGGTGCTTTTAAGCCACAGTTCGATGTTATAGGTCCCTACACAGTAAACTATAGCCAATATGACGGTTCGAATAGCAGAAAGATACTCATAAATGCACTGAATCAGGCTGATGCTGATGTCGACTTTAAGGACTATGATGGTGACAACGACGGTGTAGTAGATCTCGTATACTTTATTCTTGCGGGCAATGGTGCAAACTATAACGGCAATGACGAGAATTTATGGTGGCCTCATCGCTCAGTACTGTTTGAGAATAATAACTACATGTATCGCGACGGAGTAAGACTATGGGATTATGCCAGCTCCGTAGAGCTGTACGGATGGGTTAATCAGCCTTCAACAGTCAAGATTGACGGTATCGGCACCATCTGTCATGAATTCAGCCACGTATTGGGATTGCCCGACTTCTATGATACTGACTATGAGGAATCAGGAGGCGAGAGCAACGATCCTGGAGACTGGTCTCTCATGGCTGGAGGCAGCTACCTGAACGATAGTCGTACCCCCGTAGGCTACTCACTCTACGAACGCTACTCTGTAGGATTCGCTGACGAGCCGGAAACAATCAGTCAGCCAGGCAACTTCACATTGGAGCCTCTCATCAACAACCAAAAGGGCTACATACTGAACACACCACAAAACAAGGAGTTCTTCCTGCTGGAAAACCGCCAAAGAAGCCAGTTTAAGTGGGATGCCTATCTACCTGGTGACGGCATGCTGGTACACCGTGTAGACCTTTCTAATGAGTCTGTATGGTGGGAGAACAAGGTAAACGCCAACCCCGACCACAACTATTATGAACTGCTCCGAGCCGATGGTGCCAAGAAAAACAACGGTTATTATGCAGCATCAGCAAGCGATCCCTTCCCTGGCACTAAAAACGTACGTCAGCTGACCAATTCTTCATCGCCAGCCAATCTGAAGACATGGTCAGGAAAGAATAACCAGTTTGGACTGTTTGATATTCAGCAGACTTCAGACGGTAATATTACGTTCAGTGTTGACAGATACAATCTGGCAGGATTGACCTTAGAGGAAGAGGTTTCAGTGGGTGTAGACATGACAGTGCGACTTGTCGAGACTCCTACTCCAGAATACGCACAGTACACGCTGACGTGGAACAGTAGCAACGAAGCCATCGCCACAGTAGACCCGAACGGTCTGGTAAGGGGCGTCAAGGCGGGCACCTGCTACATTACGGCCAAAAGCGACAACAACTGTGAGGCAACCTGCAAGGTAACAGTGGTTGATATGCCTTCCTATAACATCAGTGAGTTCAAGCAGCTGGAGAATGGCGAGAAAGCACTGCTGAACCTGGAGAATGCTCAGGTGCTGTTCACCTATACTAAGAACAAGCAGCAGAACACCTATCTGCGCGACCAGTCGGGCGCCATCTTGATGAGCAAGGTGACCATGGATGTAAAGAACAACGACATCATCAATGGCAAGCTCTACCTGAAGAACACTGTCAACAACGAGGTTCCACAGTTTGTTGGAATTGACGGTGAGACCAACACCAGCGGCCTAGCCATTACGGCTGGCAATGAGGCACAGCCCCGTGAGGTTGCTTTCGACGAGCTGTCTGCTGCCGACTATAACGACCTCGTTGTCGTCAAAGGCGTGAAGATAAAGAGAGAAAACGGCTACTGGGCCTATAGCGATGACAATGCTGCACGCATCTGGGCAGGTAACTTCGGTATTTCTTCTGGTTTGAAGAATAGCACGCAGCTCGATGGCAAGCTCTTCACCGTTACAGGTATCTACAGCACCAACGTGCTGAACAACAACATCATCAAGGAGTTGAACGTGACCAAGGCAGTAGAGGAATACCATGAGACTGGTATCAAGCAGATAGCCAACAGTCAACAGTCTGCTGCCAAGAGTCCCACATACAACATGGCAGGACAGCGTGTTGACAGCAACTACAAAGGACTGGTCATCAAGAACGGAAAGAAGACCATCAATAAGTAATGTGTGAGGAGGTTTCCCCTCATCATACCAGAATAATTAAGCGGGCCTCAACAGAAGCCCGCTTAATTATTGTTTTACTTCACCAGCACCACCAGATACTTGCTGGTAGACCAGAACTGTTGTGGATTGGTGATACGCAAGATGTACTGTTTGTTGGCATCCTGCGCCAATGTATAGCTGGACTGCGGATGTGCTGTCAATATCTTGGCAGAACGGCTATAGAGACGTATCTCCTTGTCAACACGGATGTCTATCTTGGTAAAGTAGTCACGATTGAAGTCGGAACGTAGCACCTTGCCATCTTCGATGATGCGCTGATTTTTCAGTTCCTTCTTCGTGCCATAGGCAAACCATGCCGTATTGAGCTGCTTGTCCTGAGAAGAGATGGTCTGCGACTTCTGGGTGGTCTCCTCCTGCAGATGGCTGACATTGCCAGACAATGCACTGACCTGCTGGTTCAACTCACCAATCTGCATATCCTTAGCCTCCAACTCAGCCTGCAACTGGCGCAGCTGGTTATCCTTCTCGTCCAACTGCTGGGTAAGGTTATCCAGCGTACGACGCAACTGGTCGGCCTTGACAGAACTCTGGCGCAGCTGGTTGCGCAGCTTGCTAATGAGCTCACGGTTCTGCTGCATCTGGTTCTGGATGAACTCCATATTCTCACGGATACCCTCTGCCGCAGTGGTTCCCTCGCCATTCTTGGCAATGGTGACACGCTGCTCAGCCTCATTGATAGCACGGAAGCCTTCCTGGATATCATTCATCGTAGCCACCATATCATCAATCTCATTGTCTTTCTGCTCAATGATACGGGTCAACGAATCACGCTGTTGCAGCAGCGCATCTTCTGCGGGATTGCTTTTTTTCTGTGTACATGCAGCCAGCGCCAACAGGCACGAGGCTGCTATCAATAATCTTTTCATCTCTCCTAATTGCGTTATCTCGTTATTACGTTATTACGATTTACCTGCAAGAACTATCACGAACTCTCCGCGCGGCTCATGCTCCTGGAAATGGGCTATCACCTCTTGCAGCGTACCACGCACGCTCTCCTCATGTACCTTGGAAATCTCACGGCAACAGCTTACCTGACGGTCAGGGCCGAAGACTTCGCAAAACTGCTGTAAGGTCTTCAGTACACGGTAGGGTGACTCGTAAAACACCATCGTACGTTCTTCATCGACAAGGCTCTGCAACTTCGTCTGGCGTCCCTTCTTCTGGGGCAGGAAGCCCTCGAAGCAGAAACGATCACACGGCAGACCACTCGACACCAACGCTGGCACGAAAGCCGTAGCTCCTGGCAGCGTCTGCACCTCTATGCCTGCCTTCACAGCCTCACGAACCAGGAAGAAACCTGGGTCAGAGATGCCTGGCGTACCTGCATCGCTGATAAGGGCAACAGTCTGACCTGCCTGCAAGCGCTCAATGACGGAAGCAGAAGTGCCATGTTCGTTGAACTTATGGTGCGACAGCAGGTGCTGCTTGATATCGAAATGCTTCAGCAAGATGCCCGACGTACGGGTATCTTCAGCCAGCACTACATCGGCCTCTTTCAAGATGCGGATAGCCCGAAGTGTCATGTCTTCCATGTTTCCTACGGGCGTGGGTACAATATATAATATTCCCATAACGCTGCAAAGTTAGCAATTTTCGCACAAAACTATTGCCCTTTAACTCCCTTTAACTCCTTTAACTTCTTTAACTCCTTAAAAAACTGTATCTTTGCAGCATGATTACATATCCGACATCGGGCGAGACACGCCGCCCAGGAAGAATAGAAGTAGTGTGTGGCTCTATGTTCTCCGGAAAGACCGAAGAACTGATTCGTCGTCTGCGCCGTGCTCAGTTTGCCAAGCAGAAGGTAGAAATCTTCAAGCCTGCCATAGACACTCGCTATAGCGACGAGGAGGTGGTCAGCCACGACCATAATGCCATACCCTCCACCCCACTCGACTCTTCGGCCAGCATCCTGCTGTTGTCGAGCGACATAGACGTAGTAGGCATTGACGAGGCACAGTTCTTCGACGAGGGACTGGTCAGCGTATGCAATGAACTGGCCAACCGCGGAGTACGTGTCATCATTGCCGGCCTGGACATGGACTACAAAGGCATACCCTTTGGTCCGATGCCAGCCCTCTGTGCCATCGCCGACGACGTCACCAAGGTGCATGCCATCTGTGTGAAGTGTGGCTCACTAGCATACGTCAGCCATCGCACCGTTGCGAATGACAAGCGCGTGCTGCTGGGCGAGACACAGGAGTATGAGCCTCTCTGCCGCGAATGTTATAAGCAAGCAATAGCAGAGGAGGAGAAAGCCAAAAACGAAAAAACTATGGAATAAATTTGGCTATTTCAACAAAAAGTTGTACCTTTGCACCCGCTTTTATCATAAAGCATCAAGGTTGATCCGCTAGCTCAGTTGGTAGAGCACAACACTTTTAATGTTGGGGTCTTGGGTTCGAGCCCCAAGCGGATCACAAAAAAGAGGCTAATAAGCCTCTTTTTTTGATACAAGCTGGGCTCTCACCCAAGGGTTCTTTGACCTGAAGGTCAAAGCGAGCAAGCTCGATGACAAGCCCCAAGCGGATCACAAAAAAGAGGCTAATAAGCCTCTTTTTTTGATACAAGCTGGGCTCTCACCCAAGCGGATTCATCATTTTTAGAGTGCTATCGGCACCACCACCTTAAAAGTGATATTGCGCCCCATATTATAGACACCACTACGACCCGTTACGGTGTTTAGGTCGGCATATTTCAGGCGACTCAAGTGGTTCTGATAAGCTTTGTCCAACAGGTTGTCGGCAGTGACATAGAGTTCAGCAATCTTATTACCATGCAGCTGGATATCGGTACCTGCAGAAAGTGAGAGCAGTGCATAGCCTGGCGTCTCAGTCTCCGTGGCGTCGGCACGGTAGATATGCGTCTGCTTCAGATAGCAGTCGAGGCCGACGGCGACATAAAGATTGTTGAGGAGCGAACGATGAGCCGCATCCGTTGTATGGTGATGGCCTACTGTTGGATGTGAATGGTGCGAGAGTTCCCACTTCAACTCCGACGACCATTTGGGAGCTGGCGTAAACGGCAGGTACTTTGTATCAGCATCAGCATGCATCAGTTGAGCATCGACATACGAGAAGGTGTTGGAAAAATGAACGCTATGGACGGGATGGAAGTCTACACCAACCTCGAATCCCAGCAATCGGGCATCACCCTGGGTATAGGCGTAGGTCAGGTATCCTTCCTCAATTTCTTCTGCCAGGCGATGTGTAAAGATATAGTTGTCAATGCGGTTAGCAAAGAGAGCCAGCTGTGCAGAGACATATCGTGAGGTAAAATCGACACCGAGGTCGGCCTGCAGACTATATTCCGCCTTCAGTTGCTGGTTACCCAGTTCATAGCGGATAGAGCCTTCGTGCACACCGTTGGAGGCCAGCTCGCTCATATTGGGGGTACGGAAGCCGCGAGCTACGTTCAGCTTTACGTTAAGGTTATCGTTCACGTTAAAGACTGCACCAAGGCTACCCGTCACACCGTTGAAGTGTCGCGAGAAATCCATGAAACGCTGTTCGCCATCCTCCATCAGTTCATAACCATGCAGGTAGCGGTGGTCATAGCGCACACCACCATTCAGCGTCCAACGGTCGCTAAGGGTCTTGGTAGCTGTGGCATAGAGGCCAAAGTCGAAGAGACGGTAGTCTGGAATCAGATATTCCTCACCCTCGTTACCCGATTTCTGATACATGCCACCGATACCTGTAGAGAGTTTCCAACCGTTCCACTCGTTGGAAATGTAACGAAGGTCGTAAGTCAACGTGTGCAGCTTGAAGTAGAGTGAATAATCGTCAGCCGACTCCTCATACTCCTGACGACGGTTTTGCTGATAGCCGATAATTGCTTTCAGATAACCCGAAGAGATATTCAGCGAGTTGTCCCATACCAGCTTATAATGCTTTACCTGCTGGAAGGGAAGTGACTTTGAGTAACTCGTCGGAGAAACCGACGAGTTCACGAGTTCTCCCGTTTCTGAGTCACGCTCTCCTTCAATGATACTTGGCGTCAGGTGATAGAACGTTCCTGTCAGTCGCGAATGTCCCCATGCTTTGTTCACGCCAAGCATCAGTCGTCCTGCCTGCTCACGGAACTGCGAACCGGGAACGTAACCATCATACTTATTCTTATAGGCATGAGCCATCTTCTGACTCCAGCCTGCGTCCCAGACAAAGCCCTTCTGATTGCCTGCCATCTGCAGATGATAGCCAAAGAGGCCGTTGTTGGTCTGATATTCCGATGAAACATTTGCTTTCATCTCGTCCTCGGCCAGCGTTGGCTGTTGGTGCAGGATCACCACACCCGCCATCGCGTCAGAGCCATACATCAGTGAGGCTGGACCTTTCAGTATCTCAATGCTGTTCACACTGTTGCCGTCAACCTCTACGCCGTGCTCGTCACCCCATTGCTGGCCCTCTTGGCGCACACCTTCACTCATCACTACCACGCGGTTGTAACCCAGGCCGCGGATAATGGGTTTCGAGATGCTGCCGCCTGTCGTTAGCTGGCTGACGCCTGGCTGATGGGCGATGGCATCGATGATATTTGTCGAAGCTGTAGCCTGCAGCACCTTTGGCGATACGATGCTCACGGGAGCAGTGGCATGTTTCAGTTTCGTATCGCCCGTCACACCCGTCACTGTCAGTTCGTTCAGTTGCAAATGACGGAAAAAGACATCCGTCGAGTCCTCTGCATGTTGATGTTTACTAATATCCTGAGCTGCCATTGTTGTGCATATACACAACAACAGCAGAATGCTTTTTATTTTCATTCTGTGATTCAATAAATTAAGATGTATATAAATAATGTATGTAAAAAGTCCAGGGGAATTCAGACGGACGGAGGTCCCCGGGTTACAATAGCGCCACAGCTGTCGGCACGATAGCCACACAAAGGCTGGGCAAATCTTTTATTACATACATGAGCAGATACCGTGACTGCCAGCATAACGGCTGCCAGCATCGGCAATGTGAGGAACTGGCACAGCACACAGTCGTGCGCCCATGACGCCGTCTGTGTAAGGTGACCATGACAACTATGATGTACACAATCTACACATTCTGTCTCTATGGTCTCACCAGTTTCATGAATGTGGATAGACGACAACAACAGCATTGGCACAAATACGGCCAATAGCAACCATGAAGCAATATGTCGTCTGTTATCCAGTTTCACGGGTGCAAAGATACGAATAAGTGAGAACACCACAAAAGAAAAAGGTGATTTTCTTTTGTAGTGTCAATAATCCAACGTTACACCACGTTGACAGGCTTACCGCCGATAAATGCCCGCACATTATCCGTAGCAACCTGCAGCAATCGGATGCGCGCCTCCTTAGAAGCCCATGCGATATGGGGTGTGAAGAAGGCATTCGGTTGCTTCAGCAACGGATTGTCGGCCTTGGGCGGTTCCTCTGTGAGCACGTCGGCACAAAAGGCTGCAAGGCGTCCGTCAGCGAGTGCCTCTGCCACAGCCTGATCATCAATCAGGGGACCACGTCCTGTATTGATAAGAATGGCTGTAGACTTCATCTGCCGTAAGGTATCGGCATTGATCAGATGACGGGTGTTCTCTGTCAACGGGCAATGCAGCGACAGTACATCTGACGTGGCAAGGAGCTCTTCTAACGATGCTTTCTCTATACCTGCCGGCAGACTTGTCTTACTGCTCAGTGCCTTGACCTTCATACCAAAGGCTAGGGCTATCTGAGCCACACGCTGACCGATATTACCCAAGCCTACAATGCCGAAGGTCTTGCCTGCCAGTTCCATATGAGGAAAGTCCCAATAGCAGAAGTCGGGATTCTCCGTCCATCGGCCACGACGATTCTGGATGGCATAATGCTCTGTACGGTTCGTCACCGTCAGCAAATGGGCAAAGACCATCTGTGCCACACTCTCCGTGCTATAGGCGGGCACGTTAGTGACTATGATACCACGCTCATGAGCCTCCTGAATATCTACCACATTATAGCCCGTTGCCAACACACCGATATATTTCAACTTCGGTAGCTGAGCCATCACCTCTTTGCTGACAATGACCTTGTTGGTCAGCACAATCTCTGCATCAGCAGCCCGTGCCACCGTCTCTGTCGGTTGGGTACGCTCATATACCGTCAACACTCCTAATACCTCCAGATTCTTCCATGACAGGTCACCAGGGTTGGCCGTATAGCCGTCAAGTACTACTATCTTCATGTCTAGTCGTTTTTAAAACAAGAAGGGGGAGTCCGCAGACTCCCCTCTTCTATAATGTTATTTGGTAGCTGCGTCAGATTATTTCTTCTCTTCAGCAGGTTTCTCGTCCACCTTCTTGGGCTCTTCCTTCTTAGCAGGAGCAGCCTTCTTGGAAGCAGCTTTTTTGGGGGCAGCAGCCTTCTTAGGCTTCTCCTCCTTCTTTGGCTCCAACTTCTCCAGACGAGCCTTCAGGCGGATAATCTCCTTGTCCTTCATCTCAATCTCATCACCCTGGTTACGGATGGTGGTGAGCAGTGCGTTGAGTTCATCGTTCTCAATCTCCTGAGGATAGAGGGCGTTGACTCTGTTGATGAAGTCACCGAGAATGTTCATGTAGTTAGTGAAGGCGTCAAACGGTCCACTGTAGATGCCACGGTCGAGACCTACGTTAGAGGCCTTGGTGGTCATGAAGCGGAAGTTGTTAGAGGCCTGCAGATAATCCCAGTCCTGATTGATACGTGGATCGTCGGCAATACGCAGACGGTCAGCAACGCTATAGAGCTTGTTGAAAGCCTCACGCTGCATGGCGTTACCCAACCAGCAGCTGACGTCACGCTCCTCATCAACCCATGACAGGGTGTCGGGCACGTTGAGCTCGCCGACACTCTTAGTCTTCATGCAAATCTCAGTAGGCGTAGAGAAGGTGATACCCTTCTCCTTAGCACATGCGGGCAGTGCCTTCAGGAAGTCGAGAATGTTTGAGCTGAGTGGCTGAGCGATACCCAGAGCGCTAAGCTCCATGAAGATATTGATGATCTGCTCCTCTTCGGGGAAGCGTGCGATACGATCGATGTAGTTGTCGGCAAACAGAGGATAGCCCTCCCAGTCGGGATTGTTGAAGCGCAGCGAGATATCGTCAGACAGCTCAACATCACGGAGCAACAACTTCAGGTTCGGAGCAATGTTACAGTTGTAGACATAGTGTGGCGACTTCCAACCCAACACATGCTTGGCACCCTCGGTCAGCATTCCCTTAAAGCCCATGGCAGCAATCTGTCCACCAATATCGTCAGAGTAGATAAGCGATGAGTTGCGCGCTACAGTAGGCTTCTTGCCGAAGAGCTCCTCAATCTTGGCAGCCTGCTTCTTCACATCGAGAGCGAAGGTCTCCTCGTTAGCCAGTGATGACAGACCATGAGAGTAAGGCTCTGCCAAGAACTCTACGCAACCTGTCTGGTTCAATTCCTGCAACTTGGCAATGACCTGCGGAGCGTGGAACTCCAGCTGTTCGATACCCGTACCAGAGAGTGAGAAGGCCACCTTGAAATACTGGCCGTGTTCCTTAATCATGTCACCGATGGCTGTCAGTGCCGGCATGTAGCTGCGGTTAGCAATATCGGTGATGCTGCGCTCGTTCTCATAATCGTCATAGTAGTAATGATCGGTACCGATATCGAAGAAACGATAGCGCTTCAGATGGATAATCTGATGTATCTCGAAATATAAACAAATGGTTTTCATAATCGTTTATTGTTTATTGGTTATTGTTTAACGTTTACTGCTCCCAGCCAAGGGTGCGCTTATAGAGCGTTGCTATCCAGGCACCGACTTTCTCCCACGTAATCTGGTCAACCTCGTTCTTACCTTCCTCCTTGAGGTACTGGAAGAGTGAGTCGTTAGCACAGATGCTATAGATGGCGTCGGCCAACGCGTGGATGTCCCAATAGTCTACCTTGATACAGTTGGTCAGGATCTCTGCACAACCAGACTGCTTCGAGATGATAGAGGGCGTACCACACTGCATAGCCTCCAACGGCGAGATACCGAAGGGCTCAGAGACAGAAGGCATGACATAAACATCGGAATCCTTCAGGCATTCGTATACCTGCTTGCCGCGCATGAATCCTGGGAAGTGGAAACGGTCGGCAATGCCACGCTCAGCAGCCAGATGAATCATGGCATCCATCATATCGCCAGAACCTGCCATGCAGAAGCGGACATTCTTGGTACGGCGAATAACCATGTTGGCAGCCTCCACGAAATACTCCGGACCTTTCTGCATGGTGATACGTCCGAGGAACGTCACCACCTTGTCCTTGCCGGTATGGTCGGGACGTGGGATGGCCTGGTACTCCTCGGGCAAGGGATATACGGCATTGTGCACGGTATAGCACTTGCGTGGATCCTGATGATACTGGTTAATCACCGTCTGACGCGTCAGCTCCGATACACACATGATGCAGTCGGCATTGTCCATACCGTTCTTCTCAATAGAGTAAACGGTGGGGTTCACCTTACCACGCGAACGGTCGAAGTCGGTGGCATGCACGTGGATGCACAGAGGCTTACCACTGACCTGCTTGGCATGGATGCCGGCAGGATAGGTCAGCCAGTCATGGGCATGGATGATGTCGTAGTCCAATGTACGAGCCACCACACCAGCAATGATAGAGTAGTTATTGATTTCCTCATGGAGGTTACCCGGATAACCACCGGCAAACTCCATGGCACCAAGGTCGTTGACATGCATATAGTTGAAGTCAGCATACAGGTGGTCGCGCAGACGGAAATAGAGGTCGGGATCCATGATGTTACCCACACGCTCACGAACGTAGTCAGCTGACACGTCGCGATAGGCAATGGGCACAGCGTTCATGGCCACAATCTTACATGCTGAACGGTCTTCATCGCCAAAAGGCTTGGGCAGACAGAGCGTAATATCCATATCGCCCTGGGCATAGAGTCCCTGAGAGATACCATAGTTGGCGGTGGCCAGACCACCGAATACGTGAGGAGGATACTCCCATCCAAACATTAATACTTTCATAGCGTTTCCTCCTTATTTATTTTTGGTATGTGTATTTCTCCAACAGCTTCACCGAGCGCAGAATCTCAGCGACATTCATAGCGAAGGCCATAGCGCCACGTCCATAGAATGGCGGGTTGCCGTCGAACAGTTCACTGATAGTACCCAGTGCATGGTAGTCCATTTCCTCCTCATAGCCCACCATGTGGCGCTCGAGGAACGACAGACGGGTACGCTTGTAGAGTTTCAGACATGCCTCGATATAGAAGCCCCCCAGCCAAGGCCATGCGGTACCCTGATGGTAGGCATAGTCACGCTGTGTCTGTGGACCAACGTACATAGGATTGTAGCCCCCACTCTTTGGCGACAGCGAGCGCAGTCCCTTGGGTGTCAGCAGTTCGCGTGTGCATACATCGAGCACGCTTTTCTTCTGCTCCTGATTCAGAGGAGAATAGTCGAAGGCTACAGGGAATATCATGTTGGGGCGTACGCTCCAGTCCATCATATTGCCATCGACATAGTCGAGCAAGTAGCCGTACTCGTTCATGAAAGTGTCGACGAATGAGGTCTTGCACTGTTCAGCGAGCTGTTCAAGTTTCTCGGCCAGTTTCTTATCGCCCATCTCTGCTTCCAGAGAGGCGCAGAACTTGATGGCGTTATACCAGAGGGCATTGAACTCAACGATATATCCTGAGCGTGGAACAACAGGACGACCGTTAGCTGTAGAGTTCATCCAGGTGATAGCCTTGTCACGACCATTGGCATAGACCAGACCGTTGTCGTCGAGACGCAGGTTAGGATGACCACCAGCCATGATGTACTTCACGATGTCCTTCACCAGTTTGCCGTACATCTTATAGCCCTGTTCTTTGCCAACTTCCTTGGCATACTGCTGGATAGCCCAAACGGCCCACAGAGGCACATCGGGCTGCTCTATCTCGTATATCTTACCTGACAGAGGCTTGTCATCCATGAACTCACGGAGTGCCTTCTCAGCGGTCTTCATCACGAATTCGAAGTAGTCAATCTCACCGATAGCCAATGTCAGACCAGGTACTGCGATGAACGTATCGCGGGCACGGACCTTAAACCAAGGATAGCCTGCCAACAGGTAGCGGTCATCATTCTTCTCACGCTTATGGAACTGATGGGCAGCAGTAACCAGACAGTGATAGAAGTTATCGCGGGGTACACGCTGCTCAACCTCCTTCTGGAACAGCGTCTTCAGCGTAGAGGTCTTGATGCTTGACGTAGAGGCAGAGAAGACAATGCTCTCACCCTTCTTGATGCTCATCTCGAAGTAGCCAGGTACGTACAGGTCCTCGTTAGAGGCGTAGCCACGCTCCTGCTCCTTAGGATACTCCACGCCACGATACCAGTCGGGCTGGAATATGAACTCGTTCTTTTTAGAAAACTGCATGTAGAGATCTGGATAGCCAGCATACATACAGGTCTTGATGCCATTGTCAACCTCATGGTACTCACGGCTGGCCGTGGAGTTCTCATGGGTAAACTGGCGTACAGAACGGAAGGCCAGGAAAGGACGGAAACGCAGCGTGGTGGCTGAGTGAGCGTCCTCCAGCGTATAACGGATGAGGATTCGGTCCTCATAGTGGTGGAATACCACTTCCTTCTTTAACAACACGCCACCAACACGATAGATGGTGGTGGGCACTACGTCACAAGCATACTCGCGAATGTACTTGTGACCTTTAGGGCTGAAGTTGTTGCCCTGATACTTGTGAAGTCCGAGATTGAACTCGGCACCATGTTGAATTACCGTACAGTCAAGCGACGACAACAACACATGATTCTCGTCGTCAAGCTCTGGCACGGGAACAACGAGCAGACCGTGGTACTTGCGCGTGTTGCAGTCTACCAACGTAGACGCGCTATAGGCGCCAGAACGGTTTGTCCGAAGAAATTCACGATGGAGTGACTCCTCAAGATTGGTCATTACAGCTTTCTCGAATCGTAAATAACTCATAGTTCCTATATTATGATTTAGTGTTTTAGATTAGTAATCACCTTCAAAATTAAACATTTTCATCGGGACTACAAAATATTTTTGCACTTTTTTAAATAAAACGTGCTATTTTGTAGTCTGAGGATGAAAAATGCGACACAAAAAGGGTCAATCAGGTATCAGGAAATTGATTACTTCCTGCTCTACGGTGATACGGTAGGAACCCACAGGAGTACCTATCAATCGACCATCGACGCCTACTAGTGCATGAGGTGCTTCCTCGATGACGACCTCACGGGTACGGTAAGGATGCACACTGCGATGGTTCAGAAAGCGTCCCGTAACCAACAGCCACAGACCAGCCAGCAGTTGCATCATCTCCGTATGATACACCATTGACACGTCAAGCATACCATTATAGGGTACTGCATTAGGCGTCTGGCCATAACCTGGTCCGCTACCCACACACATGGTCATTATCTTACGGTCTACCGTCTCACTATTCACGCGCACACGCATCTTGTAGTCCATGCGGTGGAAGATCATGAGGAAGAAAGAGACGATGAACGAAAGGGTGTGGGACCCTAACAGTGAACGCGTCTGGCGACGCAGATTCATGACGTCAGCAATGAGTCCTATATTAACACAGTTGAGGAAGTAGCGATGACAGCGTTCGTTCTGCTTGTTGGTATAGCGTACACAGCCCAGGTCGATGGTACGGATGCGATGTTTTATCAGCCAGTCTACGGTCTGTTCCATCTCACCATCATTGAACCCCCAATAGCGTGCGAAGTCGTTCATCATACCATTAGGGATGACACCCAAGGCTATACTGTCGCGCACCTGTTTTTCCTCGGCCATCAGACAGTTGACTGCATCGTTCAGCGCAGAGTCGCCACCCATGATGACAATGGTCTTATAGCCATTGCGTATCAGCATGGTCATCAGACGTTCTACGCTGTCAGTCGACTCACTCTGCACAAAGTCATACTGTACCTTGCGCTCGTCCAGCACACGCTGTATTTTCTCACGCTGTTTGCTGCCACGGCCTCTGGGGCAATAGAGGATGCCCCACCTATCATTCGCTACTTCCACAGTCTGTATCGTTTGTTGATTAGTCAAAGAATCCTGGTTGTTTGTATTCAATTCCGAGCTCACGGTCAACGGTAGCCAGGATACCCTGCACCTGCCCCATGGCGAACATACGCCCCAAGAGGGTGTAGCCAGCATTGTGGCCGTGACTGCTCTCATCCATAATACCACCAGGCTCGTCGGTAAATGTCATACCGTGATCCACACGCATGGGCAACTGTGGGTTTTCCTTTTCGAAAATCCTACAGAGCTCTATCAGGTCTGCGCGACCACCCAGATGGCTGGCCTCCGTGAAGTCACCGTTGGGGAAGATGTGGCATGAGCGCAGATGTACGAAGTGGGTGCGTGACGCAAATTTCTTAGCCAGATCCACCACATTGTTATAGGCACCGGCAGATAGTGAGCCTGCACAGAATGTCAGACCGTTATGCTTGTTGGGCACAGCATCGAGGAACCACTGGATATCCTCTTCGGTACGTACGATGCGTGGCAGACCCAGAATTTCGATGGGGGGATCATCGGGGTGTACGCACATATTCATGTTGCACTCCTCACAGACGGGCATGATAGCCTCCAAGAAGTACTTCATATTCTCACGCAGTTTAGCCTTGTCGATACCTTTGTACAGGTCGAGGAACTCGCGGAACTTCTGGATAGGAGCCTCATCATTCTCAGAGAAGTTACCAGAGACAAAGCCCTGTGTCTTGATGACGATATTCTCTACCAACTTGTGGTCTTTCTCAGGTGTCATGGTCTTAGCTAGCTCATCACACTCGGCTATGACGCTACGACCCTTACCCCACCCTTCGGGGAACTGGAACTTCTCCCATTCCTCACGAGCGCCTGGACGCTTCAGGATATAGATGTCGAAATAGGCAAACTCTGCATAGTTGAAATAGAGGTTGGTAGCACCATTAGGATTGTCGTGGAACAGGTCAGTACGTGCCCAGTCCAACACGGGCATGAAGTTATAGCAGATGCAGTGGATACCCTCGGCAGCGAGGTTACGGAGCGACTCCTTATATACTTCTATCTGCTCGTCGCGGTCAGGACCGCCATATTTGATGGTCTCTACTACTGGCAGCGACTCTACCACACTCCAACGCATGCCGTAGCTCTCAATGTATTCACGCAGGTCGTGAATCTTCTCACGTGTCCATACCTGGCCGAGGGGTACATCGTGCAAAGCGGTAACGATGCCCTCAACACCAATTTGTCTCAGTTGTGCAAGCGTAATCTTGTCTTTCTTGCCAAACCATCTCCATGTTCTTTCCATAGTCTTTTATTATTAATGAATAATCTATATTTCTAATCAGAAGGGATAACCAATAGCGAAGTGTAGCGTATGACTGCCCTTGAAGCTGGGAACATTATAGAACCCCGACTTCTCCGTAGCGTAAGGCAGGTGGAGCGCAACACCCCAGTCCAAACGCAGTACCAGAAAATCCATATCGTAGCGGAAGCCAATACCCGTACCTACAGCCATCTGTTGGAACATATCCTTCAACTTAAACTGGCTGGTACCGTATCCTGGGTGTTCATCACCAAACTCCTCCTCAATAGTCCAGACGTTACCGGCATCGAGGAATACTGCAGCATGTAGTGAGCCAAACAGTTGGCGACGGTATTCTACGTTGCAGACGAACTTGATGTCACCATTCTGCATCAGGTAGGAGTACGCCTTATTGTCGTAACCTGGGAAGGAGCCTGGTCCGATGCCACGTACGGAGAAGGCACGGATGCTATTGGCACCACCCACATAGAACATTTCACTATTAGGTACCCAGTCACTATTACCATAGTGGTAGACGATGCCCGCATTGACATGTCCCACAATCTTAGAGTGACTATCGAGGGTAAGGGTCTTGGTATAGTCAGTCTCTACCTTCACGAACTGTGAGTAGGGATTCTTGAACATCGTCTTGTCCTTGTCATTCCACGACTTACCGGTAAGGACATCATAGAGTGCCACACCATTGCCAGACTCAGCGATAGTCATCTCCCAACGTGCAGGATGCAACGAGCGCTTCGGCGAGGTATAGGTATAGGTGTAGCGCATCTCAGGAATGAAGTAGTCCTGCATGGTAGCCCACAGGTAGGGGTTCTTTTCCATGACGGCGTCAAAGTCGGCAGTACGGCTATTCATAAACTGATACTTCACAGTGAGTGGTGAGAACTCATGACGGCTCTTCTCAGAGGTCTGCCAACGGTAGGTCCACTCGCCAGAGACCACATGCATCTTGTAATAGCCCGGACGATAGATGATATTCGTAGAAGCCTTGGCCAAGGTGGTCGGCGTGCTATAGAACAGCCGGCGGCGTGGTCGTCCGTTCTTGTCACGACGACGCATGTTCTGGAACTTATTCACGAAGGGTGCGATGATACGTGGGAACTCCACAGAGGCGTCAGCACCATACTCGTAGTTGTTCATGGACGAGCCATTGCTCGTTGCCCATTCGTAGGATCCATGGACATTGACATCTATTTTCTCACCACCGCGGAAGGCATTACGACGGGTGACACCCATCTTCAGCTCAGGACCCATACGACCGATGGTGCGGGCATTGAAGTTGGTCTCTACATAGAAATCCCACGGCTTGTCGAAGGTACAGTTGAGCGTCAGGTCAAGGGTGTCACAAGCAGCAGTGGTATCACGTGGCGTAAACTGGAATTCCGTCATGGAGAACAGGCCCATCGCATTAATCTTGCTAGATGACTCCAGATAGTTTGAATAGCTGTATACCTGACGAGGACGCAGTTTCATGTCGGCAAGGAGCGTACGGGGACGTATGGGCACTTTCTTACCGGAATAGCGAATGGTCAGAGAACGACCCACAAAGGAGTCGGTAGGCTGTTCCATGAACGATTTCTTCATGTTGACCGTGATACGACCGATGTGCCACGGATGGGTGGCAGTAACAGGAACGTCCTTAGCTAAGCGGAACTGCAGCTGAGCCTTACCGTCAACGACAAAGGTGTCGGCAAGATAAGAGGCGTAGTCAGGCTGATAATAGTAGTAGCCGTTGTTGCGCAACAAGGTACTGATACGCTGACGTTCAGCATCGAGCTTTGACACGACAAAGGGGTCGTCACGATGGATCTGTGCCTCATCCAGCGTACTGTGTATCAGACTGTCAGCATGATGAGGAAAATCGTAATATCCCACACTGTCGAGCATATACAGACGGCCTGGCGTAACCTGATATTGTATCTTGGCGGTCTTAGGATTCTTCTGCTGTATGGTCTCATAGTCCACCTTACCATGGAGATAGCCGTGATTGCGGAGTACGTTCTGAGCCACAGAGGCACGCAGCTCTGGATTAACCCACGACATGAGCACAGGCTGACGGCCAAAGGTCTTGGTCATCCAGTTGGCAAAGGGGGTATTCTTCTCTGCATATTTGTTCCATACGCTGACACCAAACGAGAAGGGCAGACGGTAGTAGCTACTTCCAAACAGAGAGCCGTTGGGCGCCGTAGCCAGAGCGGCCTCCACCTCCGTCTGCGTCTCAATGAGGTTATCCGACTGCTCGGCATCCACCCACTGAATATTCTTCAGGCCAGTAAACAACTGGTCTCCCTCAGGGATATCCTTTGTCATCGAACAGGATCCCAAGAGCAACATTCCAATAGCCAACAGCCAATAGCCGGTTTTATTTCTTGTCATTGCGCGTAGTCTTTGTTGAGTCAGTACGAACAGGAGGCAGCGTCAAGGTGTTGCTGTCGTCCTTGAGGCGGAAGATATCTGTGAAGTTCTGCAGTGTACGACGCCAGATGAATCCACCGCCATACTTCTGGGTATAACCGTCGAGCCAGTCGTAGGAGTTGTTCTCAAAGAAGAGGTTCAGGTACTTGTTGGCAGTATCATCCAGACGGTACTCTAACGACACGTTATCGAAGAACGAGTTGTTACGACCACCAGGCATCTCCTGACCTGTCGTCACCTTACCACCGACAGCCAGTTTCAGACGGTTGTTCAGGAAACGCTTGGCGAACTTAAAGGAATAGTCGGTACGCGACTGTCCAGTAGCATCGGTCGTATTATCCATGCCAAACGACAGGTCGAGGGTACGCAGCGCATTACCCGTCAGATTGCTGATCTCGCTGCTCAGGAACGAGCTGAGGGCAGAGTTCATGGAGAACGGTTTGGTATTTCCATCAGCCAGATACATACCGGTAGTCAACATGGTGACTGCCAGCTTGCCACGCTGTTCAACACCCATCGCCTGCAGTTCACTATGTAGCTGCATATCCTCTGGAGCATCGAGCGTAAACTCAAGGCCCATATCGTTGAGCGTACGGGTGATATTGACACCACAGTCGAAGGCTACCGAGCGTCCGACACCGGTGGTACCTGTTACTGTGGCCTTGGTATGCTCCACAGCAGAAATATTCAGGGTTGGATTCATGGGGTCTCCCGTGAACTCAATATACGAACCATCCTGGATATGGAAGGTCTTCAGCGGGATGATAGGCAATGCATACTTCATCTCACCGTTCGACAGCGTATAGCGACCGGTCATCTGCAGGTTATCGGCTGGCGAATAGAGCATGCGCAGTGTGCCGCCACCCATCAGGTCGATATAGTTCGAGTGGTCAGCATTCATGTAGGCCATGATGTGTGCTCCTTTAGAGACGTTCAGCGTCATATCCATGCTGAAGCCATTGATGGGTGGACGTGTCACAGCAATCTGTGTAGTATCGCTGAAGTCCGTGAACTTCACGAGGTCATCCAGTTGGTTGTCGGTAGTGATAGGCGTATCACGCAGAATGTAGCCCATATCGGTGGTACCCAGCACATCCAGACGTCCACGCATATTGAGGTTTTCGAGTGGTCCGTTCATCATGGCAAAGACATTGACGAAGGCCTTGCCATAGGCCACACTCTTGGCATGCTCCTTGGTACCGATAATCTGGAAGTTGTTGGCCTGCATACGCAAATTAACCATAATCTTTTCGAGGTTGCTGAAGTTGACATTACCCTGTACGTTCAGCGGGTTGTCGTTATGGGCATACACCGTAAAGTTCTCAAACAGCAGGTTAGAATGCTGGATGCGTACGGGGTCGTCGTCAAAGCGTAGCTTGACACCATAGGGAACACTCTCCATATAAGAGTTGGAAAGGTATACCTCACCATTGACCTCCGGACGTGACAGCGGTCCCTGAATAGTCAGTTCGCCTTCACCATATCCCTGCAAGCCACAAATCTGGTCGGGCACGAAACCATTGACGATATTCAGTGGCAGGCGTTCCAGTTGCAGGGTGGCATCCAGTGAGCCTTCACCCTCATTGAAATAAGTACCTGTCAGCAGTCCTATCTCGTCGTCGTCCATCATCAGACGAGCCTCAATGGCATGGGCATCGTTCTCTTTCTGCAGATACACCATTTCCGTACTGATATTACCAATAGGACAACGTTCGTAAGTCATATTGCGGACACCCATATCACCGGCCACAGAGAACTGTCCGCTGGCATCCTGTACGACATGGTAGTCGCCATTCAGCATACCCGACATGCGGGGGGCATAGGGGATGACGGAGGTGATTTCCTCCAGGTTGAACTGATGGAGGCTGAGTGTCAGGTCTTGCAGGGCGTCGGGATTAGTATCCTCTGAATAGAGACGGATACCCATGCCGTCGTCGGCACGCAGGTCGACCTTGGCTTTCACCTTTCCTGAGGCTCCCAGGAACAGGAAGTTGTCTTTGTTCAGTGCAAACTCCTTATAACCCAGTGTAGGACGTTCAGGAACGAGGTGCAGCGACAGTCCACTGTCGACCACCTCTGCCTGGGCACCGATACGGGCACCGAGTTTATTGTCAGCATCGAAGTAGCGTACGCCAAGGGTAGCGCCACGCTCTTGTATAATACCATCGAAGAGGGCATTGAAGACAAATTGTGGATTTTTCTTGTTGTTACGCACCTGACCACCAAAGGACAAGCGCTCCTTACGCTGCGTCAACGTGAAGTTGATGGTATCGAGGCGTAGCTCGCTGACGGTCAACGAATGGATATAGCCACGGCCATTGACACCCTCTGCAACAGAGGTAGAGACGTCGAAGAGCATGTCCTTGAAATCAATATCGGCACTAGCTTTCAGGAAGGTGGCGACAGGATTCTCGCGTTGGCTTTGCAGCGTCATGCGCATGGTAGGCAGCAGACGGCGCAGTGCCGGCTGGTCGATGGTTTTCCTGTCTAACTGAGCCATGGCAGAGTCGCCCAACAGCAGGAACTGGTCGAGCAGTTGCTCGTAGTTACCACTGGCATCAAGCTTCACGATGAAGTCACCACTCTGAGCACGTGCAAAGGTGGTATCGGGCGTGGTATGCAACAATAGGTCGATATCGGAAGGACGGTAGACATGACTAGAGTCCTTGATAGAGAGGTCGTTGATGAGTCCTGTTGCATAGTGTGTCAGCTTCAGGTCGGAGTTGATGTCGAAATGTCCGCACATACCAATGGTCAGCGGGTCGGGCGTGACACCCATCTCATAGAGGTTAAGCTCTTGGAAATCTGCGCTCAGCGTACCATCGAAACGGGTCGTCGACAGCAGGGCATCGAAGTTGACAGCACCCTTCAACAAGGGGTTACGACTGACGAGGTTGGCATGGGCCTTACCGTCACTGACCAGTGCATGGGCCGTGATATTGTCGATATTCAGTTTGCCATAGCCCACATGGTGTATCGTTGCATCTGCAACAAGTGTGGTACGTGGTGAGAAGAAGTCGGTACCCTGTCCTTTGGCAGTGACATCGGCAGAGACGGTATAGATACTGTCATGAGGCATGAAGTGGTGAACGTTCAGGTCGCGCACCTTGATGTCAGCATCATAGCGCATGGCTGCGGCATTAAATGAGCCTTTCGCCTTGACCGTTCCCCTACCCTCACGAGCGGTGATATCAGCAAAATACTGCTGACCGTCGGCCTTGACACGTCCTTGGGCAGACAGTGGTGGTATACGGTAGTCGCGCTGCATATCACGGGGCATCATCGCCATGACAAAGCCCAGATTCTGGGTGGTGGCAGTAAACTGCACATCAGCACGCAGCATATCCGGTTTGTCGAGGTTTGCAGCAAAACCAGTCGCGTTGGCATGGAAAGCAGTAGGCAGCGACACCTCCAAGTCATGGAAGTCCATGTGCTGCATGTTACCCTTCAGCAGACCGCTGACCGTCAGTGGATACTCTGGCCAGCGCTGGCGCATAGCAGCAGGCAGGTCAGCCATAAATGGCATCAGGTCTTGCTTACCCAATGAGGCATTCATCCTCAGCCTCATCTTTCCTGGGTCGACAGGTTCCATGAGTGACAACGGCACATCAAGTTCGACGTCAATGTCACTATAAGGTGTCGACAGACGGAACTTAGGCAACTTGACGGCGCCATCCTCCATAGCTATCGGTCCTGACAGATGGGTAACGGCAAGGCCACTCTTCTCCTTCAGTGCCACCTGTCGCAGATACATACGCAGCGTGGGGTCATGGTAATAGATGGAGTCGATGCCCACAGTAATGTCGCTGAGGTCTATATGGTTATAGTCCAGACCGTCAATGCGGGGCTGGTAATTCTGGTCGTACTTCACTGCACCATGCACCCAATCAACGCTACCCACCGTATAGGTCTGGGTACCCAAGTCGATGAGTGCCTCCCGCGCAACGAGACTGCCGAGATGGGCATTGACGCTCATCGTGTCTCCTGGCATATGGAACACCACATCCGAGCGGTCGATAGTTATGCTATCGACATATATCTTCCACAGCACAGGTTCACTGGTGGTAGTATCTTCTGGTATGGAGTCGGCCATCTGGATGTCAAAGAAAGCATCTTCCAAACGCGAGCCGTTGAGCTCTACCGTTCCCTGATCGAGATCGATGCCCTTGCTGGCCATAAACAGTCGTGAGAAGCGGCCTTTCACCCTTGCGACAGCCACCAAATCCAGCGTATTCAGACTGGTATTGGTGACTTCCAACTCGTTGATGACCACCTTACTGTCTAGAAGGGGTAAGAGCTGCACATCCACCACCATTCGTTCTACGTCGGCAAGGGTGTCGGGGTTCTGCAGTACGCGGAAATGGTCTATCGAAAGGTCAAGGGGAAACGACAGGTTCACGCGGTCTACCGAGATATCCATACCCGTCTTTTCCGAAGCGATGGCTGTCACCTTGTCTACCGCCCAGTTCTGTACGGGGGGCAGATAGAGCAGCACCGTCAATACCACGAAGAGCAGGACGGGGCTCAGCAAGATGATCAATATCCACCAAAATATCTTTTTCATAACCTAACGATTCATTATCATATGAGACCACAGTGGGTCAGCAGGTAGTGGCGACTCCACCACGATGGGCTCTTTAGATACCGGATGGATAAACTCCACACGGTGCGACAGCAGTGAGATGCTACCATCGGGGTTGCTGCGTGGTGCTCCGTATTTCAGGTCGCCCCTGATGGGACAACCGAGAGCAGCCAACTGACAGCGTATCTGGTGATGACGCCCCGTAAGTAGCTGCACCTCCACCAAGGAGTAGCGGTCGGAATGGCCTATCATACGACAACGCAGGATAGCCTTCTTCGAATGAGGCACCTCATGGTCGTAGGCATACGACTTGTTCTGCAGCTCGTTACGTGTCAGCCAGTGTGTCACCTCCATCCATTCTCCACTCCCTTGGGAAGGGGTTTGGGGTGGGTTCACTATCGCCCAATAGGTCTTGTGCACCTCTCCATCACGGAACATATTGTTCAGACGAGTCAGCGCCTTAGAGGTACGCGCAAAGACCACCAGCCCGGAAACTGGGCGGTCCAGGCGATGCACCACACCCAAGAAGACGGCACCAGGTTTCTGGTACTTCTCCTTGATATAATGCTTCACCGTTTCCGACAAGGGAGTATCGCCAGTTTTGTCGCCTTGAACGATCTCGCCACTCTCCTTGTAGACGATGATGATGTGATTATCCTCGTAGACTACTCGCATAACGCATGCAAATTTACAAAGAAGCGAGGACATCTCCAAATTTTATGACACAAAAATGTCAGGCAACCGCCTTCTGGCGTGCCTGACATGTTCAAAGGGGTGTGACAAGAGCTACTTAGGCTGGTAAATCTTGACCTCTGTAGTAGCTCCAGTTGCATCGATGACAATCTTGAAGTCCTCGGCAGCTTCCTTATCCAAGCCTGTTACGACGATGGAGGGTACGCTGTTCATCACCTTCTTTGCCAGCGAGCTGCTATAGCCCTTGAATTCACACAACTGTTTTTTCAGAGCCTTGGGATTATCTCCAATAGCCACTAACTCGACACAGTAGTTACCTTCCTTGTAATGAGGCACTTTCTCGCCAACGATGGCTTTGTAAATAATCTTCACAAGCCAGATAAAAATCCACAGACCAATAAGACAGATAGCAATCATCCAACCTACTGCCTTGCCTGCAGCTGTTCCCGTACCAAATCCGCTGGTAAGGAAACGGAAAAACCAGTTATTCATTTTTTAAGTTATTATATGGGTTAATAAATTATTTTCATTTATTCTCAGGAACTTGCTTGGGAGGCATCAGCTTGGCTATCCAGCCCTTCCAGTTGAAGTTCTCCAACAGACCATAGAAGGTTTCAATGGTCATGATGACAGAAGCTACGAAGCAGAAGATGAAAGCACCAACAATCATCAAGCCGAACTTTAGAGCCAGAACGATCAAATTAGCCATATTACCTTCTGTATGCGTTTCCGTATGACCATCTGAATAGGTCGTCTTTACCACATAGTCAGGCAACAAGCTCATAGCCACACCGGCACCGAAGCAGAACGAGGCAATACCGAAGCCCACCTTCTGGAAGATGTTCATACAGCCCGAACGGCGACGATGGCGCGTGATGGAATAGCCATGCGGATAGCCCGTTATAATATAAAGAGGTATTAATATCAGCAGATAGACCATATAGCCATATAGCGTGTTTCCATGCGACTCCTCACTTTCCACACGTCTGGCAAGTTCTTGCTGGGCCATCTCGTGAATCTGCTTAAAGTCCATGGCATTGATAGAGTCATATTTTGCACGTGTCTGGACAGCCTCTTCTGCATACTTCTTCTGGCTATTCAGATATTTCTCTTTATTCTCTGCCAGTTTTGCTGTATCCGCCCTCTGCCCGGACTCATTGGATATCTGCTGAAGAGTCTCCACAGAAGACTTCAGGTCAATCAGCTTATACATCTTATATTTATCAGCAGCCGTCAAACGGAGTGAATAGGCGTTATTGGCATGCTGGTCAGGACACTTGTCAAAGGGTGTCTGCGCCACATCGATGGGATGCCACTCCTTGACCTGTTCACGTTCTATCTTGGCACGACGGATATCTTCTTCCTGGTCTTTCTTGAAATAATAGAAGATACCTGCACCAAGAAGTGCACCGGCTATCAAGCTCCACTTCCACGTACTGTGACGCTTCAACGACCAGTCGACAATCTCGCGTAACATGCCATAGCGCTCAGCAAAGTTTTCCTCATCGGGCTCTTGTGCTGTCTCCATGGCCAGTTTCAACTCCTCATCCATGTGGAGAGCTTCTTCCTTGGTGCGCGGATAGATGTCTTCTCCATCATCCACTACACCCTTCTCGCGTTCCTTATCACTAATAAGGGAAGAGGTGAACATCGCTTCGTCCAAATGATCCCACGCTTCCGCGTTCCGCATTACTGTTTCTTCATCCATAGTTAGAGTGGTTTTAGATTGTTTTTAATTTTTTACAAAAGTAATATTTTATAGTCAAAAAACCTCACTTGTTGCACGAAAAATAACTTTCAATGCAACAAATGAGGTGTCAATACGTCAAAAAACGCTTATTTTTTACATATTCATGCCGCCATCGACCTGAATAACCTGTCCACTGACATAGCTAGACATGTCAGATGCCAGGAAGGTTGCCACGTTGGCAATGTCCTCCACCTGGCCACCGCGACGGAGAGGAATCTTGTTGCACCACTCCTTGCGAACCTCCTCAGGCAGAGCAGCGGTCATGGCTGTCTCGATGAAACCAGGAGCAATGGCGTTGGCACGGATGCCCTTGGGACCCATCTCCTGAGCGATAGACTTAGCCAAAGCAATCAGACCAGCCTTTGAAGCGGCATAGTTAGCCTGACCGGCATTACCGTGAACACCTACTACTGAGGCCATATTAATGATAGAACCGCCACGCTGACGCATCATGATGGGCACGCAAGCATGAACAAAGTTGAAGGCTGACTTCAGGTTGACGGCAATAACGGCGTCCCACTGCTGCTCGGTCATGCGAAGCATCAGACCATCTTTAGTGATACCGGCATTGTTGACCAGGATATCGATAGAGCCGAACTCTTCCTTGACGGCCTTCACAACCTCCTCGGTCTGTGCAAAGTCGGCAGCATTCGAAGCATAGCTCTTAGCCTTAACACCCAGAGCGGCAATCTCCTTCTCGGTCTCTTCATTGATCTGCAAATCGGTAAATGCAATGTTACAACCCTCAGAAGCATACTTCAGTGCGATAGCCTTACCAATACCACGTGCAGCACCTGTAATCAGCGCTGTCTTTCCTTCTAATAATCCCATAATTTTTGTTTAATGTTTTAATTTTTATAATTCGTTATTTCGATGTTTCGATATTTCGACGCTTCGATGTTTCGACAATTTTACAGTTTTCTCTTTCCCAATGCACTGTACACAATCTTGGCCACCTGGGGTTTCGTATCCTCCTCTTTCATGCCGTGGGCAATACGACCGTAGATGTAAGGAACCTCCAGACCCTTGATACAATAGTGGGTGATGTCGGCCACCAGATCCACATTGTCTATGTCAAACTCTCCATCTTCCTTACCTTCACGGAACACCTTTCGGAACAGTTCTATCTCCGCATCGTCGAAGTTCTTGCGCACCTTCTCCACCATCCAGATGTTACGGAAGAACTCAGCGCGCAAATTACCATTACGCACTACCGTCTCACGAATCATGCTCAGGTGCATATAGATCAGTTCGATGATTTTCTCCTGAGGGGGAATACGCTTGGCAGCTACCTCGTCCAACTGGTCGGAGAGACGTTCCAGCTCCGACTCAATGACAGCATAGTAGATGTCATCTTTTGACTTAAAATAGGTGTAAAGCGTACGGCGGCCCTTGCCTGAAGCCTGCGCGATGTCATTCATCGTCGTACTCTCCATACCGTTCTTAGCAAACAGCTGACGGGCTACATCTACTAACTTCTGTCGTGTCTTTGATATGGACATAGTTCTATTCCTCCCAAGCTTTTCTTGAATTGCACAGTTCGAATACTGTGTGCAAAATTAAAGAATTGTTCTGAAATAGCCAAATAAATCGGACGTAAAAGTGTACGAATACCTATTTTTTGCGATTTTTCCGCAAAATATTTGCATAATCCAAAAAATAGTTGTACCTTTGCAGCGCTTTTCGAGAAAAGCCCTGCGAAATCAGGCTTCGCCTCAGCAAAGAGCAAGCTCTCTGCGTTCGGTTTGCACTGATTTTGCCACCCTAACATCGCGGAGTGGAGCAGTTGGTAGCTCGCCAGGCTCATAACCTGGAGGTCGCACGTTCGAATCCTGCCTCCGCAACAACGAAGCCCGACAGACGTCGGGTTTCTTTAGTTTATTTCACCTCCTGCACCTTGATGAAGTGCGATGATGTCGGGTCGAGGTTATGCTCGTGGAACACATCGATGATGTGACGATGCAGTTCAGAGTAGACCGCAAACAGACGGGCCGTCTCCTTGGTATAGCCGTTAATCTCATATTGCGTATAGAAATCTTCCAAAGCCGTATACAGCACGAAAGGTTTCGGATTCTTTTCCAGCAACTGGCAGCGGGCAGCACCTTCCAACAGGTATGCCTCCACCGTTTCGCGAGGCACATGATAGGTAAAGGTAAACGTCGAGTGTACGATGCTACCCTTTCCGTCACGTGCCGCAGCCGTATAGTTCACGGTTTGCTGCGACAGGATGGAGTTGTTGGGCACCGTCACCAGATTGCCCTTGATGTCCCTTAGTCGGGTGATAAAGGCGTTCTTCTCTATGACCTCGCCTTCCTGTTCTCCTATACGCACAAAGTCACCCACCAGGAACGGACGCATATACGTTATGATGATACCACTTATCAAGTTGCCGATGGTGGTGGTAGAGCCTAACGAGAACAGGGCGGCGACAAAGATGCTGACGCCCTTGAAGATGCCCGACTCCGAACCCGGCAGCAACGGCCAGATGACAACCAGCGTGAAGGCAATGACAAAGATGCGGATAATGTGGTATGTCGGCTGTGCCCAGTCTTGATAGAAACGGTCTATCTTCAGGTGCCCCACAGCAATCTCGTCGGAGATATGGTGCAAGCCCTTCAGCACCCAGCGCACCACATAGATGATGACGAATATCTTCACCAGATTAGGGAAGTAGCGGACAATAGATACCACCATGTCGCGCAGCGGACTCCACACATAGTTGATCATGTTCCACGTAAACTTCTCCGTCTCAGGGAAGATGCTGAACAGCAGAGGCAGCGAGATAAACAGCTGCAACAGCACGAGGAATATCTGCAGCACACGCGTCAGCACCAACAGGATGCGCTTCTGCTGAGGAACATTCATCAACTCATAGCCTTTGATGACCAGTGGTTTCATGCGCCCATTCACACCCTCGGCAATCTTTCGGCGCAGGTAGCGGATGAAACGGGCTGTCAGCATGAAGAACACCACCTGAACGACAATCAGGAAGACGGCCCACCCCAGCCCAGTCAGTTTGGCTTTCAGACCATAGTCGGCATGCAGCCGCTCTATCTCCACCGACAGTATTCTCAGATACTCCTCAGCCAGATCACGGCGCGACATGCCGTTCCACAAGCCATCCAGGTCGCTGACCCTGACGATAACCACCTCACCACACATCACGTCGTCCGTATACTCGCTGACAAAGATGTGCATGGAGTCTGTCGTCAGCTTCAGACTCTTACCAATCTGTGTCACCTTGCGGGCTACCGACTCCACACGGTGGGCAGGGTCATCGCCACCAAGACTGGTATATATTATTAATAAGGTGTCACCATCAATAACCAGTGGCACGCCTGGCGTCACCTTACGGAGCGAGTCGATACGTTGTTTCTGTTCTACCTTGCGCAGCGAGTCCTCCCTGGCACCGCGTCCACTCTCATCCAGTGCATTCCGCAATACCATTTCCTTCATTTTCATCTCATGCAACTCACGCTGCAGTGAGTCCATACGCTGTTGTACGGAGTCCTGCTCCTGGGCACTACCCGTCAGCACCCAGCATAGCATCAATAGTATCGAGAGTATCCGATTCATAGGTTATCGCAATATTGTGGTGTGCAAAGATAGCTATTATCTCAGACATGAACAAATATAAAGGAGACATTTTTCCACATATTAACTTGCAAGGTAACAAAATAATCACTAACTTTGCAAAAATCTTCATATGTAACAAGTATCACCCTAGAAATAGAGATGATGAAACTGGTATCATGGAACGTAAACGGACTGAGGGCTTGCGAGGGCAAGGGCTTCAGCGATATCTTCAGAGAGTTGGATGCTGACTTCTTCTGCCTGCAGGAGACCAAGATGCAGGAGGGACAGCTCGACCTGCAGTTTGAGGGTTACCGCTCATATTGGAACTATGCAGAGAAGAAAGGCTATTCAGGCACCGCTATCTTCACCAAGCACGAGCCGCTGAATGTGGAGTATGGCATCGGCATTGATGTGCACGACCACGAGGGTCGCGTCATCACGCTGGAGATGGAGCAGTTCTATCTGGTCTGCTGCTATACGCCCAACTCACAGGACGGCTTGAAGCGTCTGGAGTACCGCATGTCGTGGGAGGATGCCTTCCGCAGCTACCTGAAGCGCCTGGACCAGAAGAAACCCGTCATTCTCTGTGGCGACCTGAATGTGGCTCACCAGGAGATAGACCTGAAGAACCCGAAGACCAACCGCATGAATGCCGGCTTCACCGATGAGGAGCGCGAGAAGTTCAGCGACCTGCTGGCCTGTGGTTTCATCGATACCTTCCGCACCTTATATCCCGAGCAGGTCACCTACTCGTGGTGGTCGTACCGCTTCCAGGCCCGTCAGAAGAATGCTGGATGGCGCATCGACTACTTCGTCACCAGCGAAAGACTGCGCACCAGCATTGCCGATGCGCAGATACTAACCGATGTCTACGGCAGCGACCACTGTCCCGTAACGCTAGAGCTAACCCTCTAACCTCAGACATCACACATCAGCCCTCAGACATCCCCTTCGGAATCTGCACATCCAGGTTGTTGCGGTGAGCAAAGATGTGGGGTGACATAATCTCCACACCGTTGCTATGGAACGAGTCGAGGATGTTTTGGTGCAGCTCTGAATAGATGTCACCCAGCAGTTCCGACTTGCGGGTATAGGCATTTATCTCATATTCCACATAGAAGTCATCCAGTGCCGTAACACGTACAAAGGGCTCCGGCTTCTTCTGCAGATGCGACGTCTTGGCGGCAGCAGCCAGCAGCAGGTCGCGAATCACCTGCCACTGCATGTCGTAGCCGATGGTCACCTTCGTATGCACGATGACACCGTAGTTCTGTGCCGAGAAGGTGTAGTTGGTCGTCTGCGATGTCATCAGATTGGCGTTGGGAATGGTGATGACATCGTTCTTACGGGTGCGGATGCGCGTCACCAGCACCGTCTTCTCGATGACAAAGCCCTCAGTATCGCCATACTTGATGAAGTCGCCCACATGGAACGGACGCATATAGGTCATCACCATGCCAGCCATCACGTTGCCAATAATCGATGAAGAGCCTAACGACACGATAATACCAATGAAGACGGATACCCCCTGGAACACCTGCGAGTCACTGCTGGGCAGCAGCGGCCATATCATGACAATCATAAACGAGTAGCACAGCACACGCAGAATCAGGTAGGTAGGTTGCGCCCAGTCGGCATAAAAGCCATTGATCTTCAGGCGTCCAGAACCTATCTCGTTCATCAGGTAGTGCAGACCTATCACCAGATAGCGGAAGCAGACAATGATCACGACAATCTGGAAGAACTTCGGCAGGAAGCCCAGTACAGACTTCAGGATACCCACAAAAGGATTCCACACATAGCCGAAGATGGTATAGGTGAACGACTTCGTCTCAGGGAATGCCGCAAAGAACATCGGTACGAAGATGAACAGCAGCAGGAAGATGATCAGGTAGCGTACGATGTTGAAACCCGTCAGGAAGAGGATGCCCTGACGATGCAGGTTCAGCACCTCATAGTCTTTGATGGCCAGCGGACGCGTACGGCGTAACAGCTTACGGAGCAGGCGATAGCGCCAACGACGATAACCGAAGTTAGTTGCCCAGATGAGCAAGCCCAATACCAGCATCGAGCCGGCCACATAGAGCACACCCATCAGTTTCCGTTGCAGACCATATTTAGCATGCAACTGTTGTATCTTTGCCTCGATAATCTTGCTATATTTTGCTGCCAGCTCCTGACGCGTCTCGTTTTGCCACAGACCATCATAGTCCGTAATGCTCATCAGCAGCTCGTCGCCAGCCATGATATCCGTGGTAAAGTCAGCCTCAAAGATATAGATGGAGTCGGTAAAGAACGTCAAACTCGTACCTATATCCATGATTTTCTCACGGATATCCTCTACACGAGACTCAGGAGTGACTCCTCCACGACGGTTATATAATATAAATAAGGTGTCGCCCTCAACAATCAACGGGGCACCAGGCGTAATGCTACGCAACGAATCGATACGCGACTTACGACGTGCCAGACGCAGGGAGTCGTTTCGCACCGCCTCCCCACTCTTCTCCAACTGTTCGCGCATCAGTATACGCTGCATCTCCAGTTCCTGTACCTTGTTCAGTAAAGACTGCACCAGCGTGTCTTTCGCCGCAGATGCCGAGTCAACAGCCCCCTGCGGTTCCTGTGCTTGTACTGACAGCCCCACCATCAGCACAACAAAAAGCAGCATCAATCGATAGGAGTATTTCATAGTTTCTATAGACTTCTTGCCGCAAAGATAATACTTTTTTCTGAAATGACGTACATTTTCCCTTACCTTTTATTATTTTCACACTATATTGTGATTTCGCTGCAGAGATAGGTAAAAGTTCTGAAACAACCAAACAAATTCACAATAAAATGTGAATTGGAGTTTTTTCTGTAACTTGTCAGGTGACAGCCCTAACATAATGGTCTTTCCATAAAATTAGTATTATAATCATCATCGAGTCGAAAAGATTATATCCAGTGACTGTCTTGGCATATCGTAGCTGACCAGAAACTTAACATAAAATTTGGAAGTGTAAATAATCTTTTGTACTTTCGGATGCTACTGGGACAGGATATCTAATCTATTCGCAGTCGGTATAAATAAGGTACGCGCATGCGCACGCTGTGTGGTTTTCAAAAAATTGCTTTCACTTTCACACTCAGTGCTGAAAGTCCCTGTAAATAGGGGTTCGCGGGCATTTCCTGCGGGCGCGGAGGGCTGCCAACGTTTCACATCGCTTTCACAGAACCTTCAGCCAACCTCCCCCACTCGATGTGAAAGCGGTGTGAAAGCGATGTGAAAGCGATGTGAAAGCAAATTCGGGATGCGAATTGGCCGAAATGCCTTTATACAGGGCATTTGCGCTAATATTGGTGAAGGTGAAAGGTATTTTTTGAAAACCTCTCGCGCGCGACGCGCCCATGCGCACGTACATTATCTATACGCCAAAGACAGACTGATACCTCTGCGTATTAGCTTGTCCCAGTCATGAGACAGCTGTAGCCAGAGACGAGTTAGCTGTATACACGCAAAATTCTCTAGAGAATTTTGTGCGTATTAGCTGTTCCCACCAAAAAGTGGTACGACTTTTCAGAAAGTCCTACCACTTTTTCGCATATCAGCTGTTCCCATCGCCGTATCAGCTGTTCCCGTCGCTGTATTATAGCTATTCCCGTCGCCAGGAACGCCCATCCCGCACACGCGAACCGCTTCCTCCTTTAGCTCCGAGTATCAAAGGGACACTTCAATTAGAGTCTTTGCAATCAGAGGGTATCTGTCCCTTTGATTGATTGGATCACTTGGAACCAACCCCAATTTTTACTTGTTTTGACAATTCCAAACTTTCAGGCATTTTTCTGTCATCAGACTTTAGCCATCTGACATTACAGCTCAGTATGTCACTGTCCCTTGTGGCACTTAGTGCTATTTTACACAATGTGAAGTGAACCCCAAAGTTTGGACAGATTAAACACTATTGCCCATATGGAATTGAGTCCGGTACTGTACTGGACTCATTCCTTTTAGTCTGAGTTTTAT